>NZ_CP006911.1:600000-1200000 GCF_001281385.1 Candidatus Pseudothioglobus singularis PS1 | reverse complement strand
TCGAATTAAAGGAAACTATGATGACTCAGTTCGAATTGCTGCTGAAGTTGCTGAATCTAATAACTATACTGTTGTTTCTGATACTTCTTATGAAGGTTACACAGACATCCCAAAGGATGTGATGCAAGGTTACACTGTAATGGTTGATGAGGCTCTCAAACAAATGGGTGAAACTCCAACCCATGTGTTTCTTCAGGGAGGCGTTGGAGGTTTTCCATCAGCCGTAGTCTCTTTTTTGGTAGAAAGTCTCGAGTGTCCCCCAATATTTATAGTCGTTGAGCCCGTTAATGCGGACTGTTTGTTTCAAAGTGCTGTTAATGGAGAGCCAACTGCAGTGCATGGTGAATTAGATACTATTATGGCAGGGCTTGCTTGCGGAGAAGTTTCAGTTTTGGCTTGGTCTATACTGGAAAGCTATACCTCACATTTTATGACTATTACAGATGAGTCTATTCCTAAAACAATGCAACTTTTAGCTAACAGAGAAACGCCTATTGTGGCAGGTGAGTCTGCTGTAACTGGTTTAGCTGGTTTTCTTATTGCTTGCAATGATAGTGACCTTAAATCAAAGTTAATGATTAATGAAAATTCAAAAATTCTTTTTTTTGGAACAGAGGGTGATACTGATGAGGAAATGTACGAACAATTAGTTGGAAGATCATCCGAACAAGTATTAAGTGCCCCCTAGTTTCAAATGGAGAAAAAATGAATATTCCTAAAAGAGGATTTGAAATTGCTGAATATGAGAATAGACTTGGCAAGATTCAAAAGTTAATGTTTGAAGCAAAGATGGATGCAATTTTATTGACTACGCAGGTCGATATAGAGTACTACACTGGCTTTAAATCTCAATTTTTTCAAAGTCCAACGAGGCCCTGGTTCGTTTTAATACCAAGCACTGGCAAGCCAAAAGCAATTATTCCAACAATTGGTGAGTCTGGAATGAAGGGAACTTGGATCGATGATATCCAGACTTGGATGTCTCCCAATCCTGATGATGACGGCATTAGCCTTCTTCTGGCATCGATTAAATCATTAATGGTGAATCATAAGTCGTTGGGTGTCCCAAAAACTCTGGAAAGTACTTTACGAATGCCTTTAGAAGACTATGAGTTTTTAATTAGCAATCTTAGAGGAATTGAAATCAAGGATGCTAACACAATCATGCGAAAAGTTCGTTTTGTCAAGTCAGAGGCAGAAATAGCTAAAATTAGACACATATGTCAGATTACTTCTCAAGGCTTTATTGATTTAGAGGGCTTTCTTCGTGCTGGTGAAAGTGAGCAAGAAAATTGTAGGCGCTTTAAACAGCATCTTTTGTCATTAGGGGTCGATGACTCGCCCTATATCGTTTCTGGTTCAGGACAAGAAGGGTATGGCTCAATCATTATGGGTCCAACGGACAAGATCATAGAAGAGGGCGATTTATTTATCATTGATACTGGTTCAGTATTTGATAGTTATTATTGTGACTTTGACAGAAATTATGCCTTTGGGTCAATAAGTGATGAAGCCAAAAAAGCATACAGGGTAACCTATGAGGCGACTGAGGCTGGCTTTAATGCTGCTCAAGTAGGTAATACTACCTCAGATATATTCAATGCAATGAATGATGTTCTTCAAAAAGGCGGCGCACTAGGAAACACTGTTGGAAGGTTAGGTCACGGATTAGGCATGCAGCTAACAGAATGGCCCTCCAATACGCAGACTGATAATACTATTCTTGAGCCTGGAGTTGTACTAACACTCGAGCCAGGTATGGCATTCCTTCCAGGAAAAGAGATGGTTCATGAGGAAAACATCGTTATCACTGAGGATGGACCTGAGTGGCTCAGTATTCGAGCTGCGGCTGAATTACCAATTATTCAGTAGGCTTTAAGTCTAGATATATTATCTACATTTATAGAATTACTCTTATATAATAATGAGAATCATTATTATTTGTATTTAAAAATGCTAAGTGTAAGTAATTTGTCAATCACATTTGACGTAAATCATGTCCTAGATGGATTCAATCTTAATCTAGAAAGTGGCGATATTTTTGCTCTATTAGGCGATAGCGGCAGTGGAAAAAGCTCTGCGCTGAGATTTATTGCTGGCCTTGAGAAAGCTAAGGATGGTTCTGTAGTTCTAGATGGGAAGGATCTTAGTATGAGCGGCGTTCATTCAGTAAGGCCTGAACAAAGGGAAATTGGAATGGTATTTCAAGATTACGCACTATTTCCACACATGAATGTTTTTCAAAATATTAGTTTTGGAATAGATCACCTTGCTAAAGATGAAAAAAGTCTTAAAGTTACCTCACTTTTAGAACTAATAAGTCTTAGTGGAATAGAAAAGAAGTACCCCCATCAGCTGTCTGGTGGAGAGCAGCAGCGTGTTTCTCTAGCAAGGGCATTGGCTAACTCACCCAAACTTTTACTACTTGATGAGCCTTTTTCTAGCCTTGACAAATCTCATCGTGATGAACTTATTAGGGATGTTAGAAATATACTAAAGAAGAAGTCAGTCACATCAATACTTGTAACTCATGATGAAAAGGAAGCGGAAGTATTTGCAGATAAAATTGGAAAAATTGAAAAAAAACAGTTGCTTGTTGTTTGATATTGTGTATCATTCGCAAATGATAAATGATTATCATTTGAAATAAAAACAACAACTACTTTTAATTAACCAAGGAAAAAAAGCAATGAATATAAAGCGCTCCATCGTTCTCTCTTTAACTCTTTCAACAATCTTAATGGGCACTGTCACTCAGATTCAGGCTGCATCGGATGAGGTCACAGTTTATAGTTCAAGAAAAGAGCATTTGATAAAGCCTCTTTTTGAACAATTCACAAAAAAAACAGGCATAGAAGTAAATTATCTAACTGGAAGTGGGGGTGACCTAATAGAAAGACTTAAGTTGGAAGGGCATAACACGCCAGCAGATATGTTTATGACAGTTGATGCTGGAGATCTTTGGTATGCTGGTACTCAGGATATTTTTCAAAGTGTTAGTACTGAAACTATTAAAAGCAACATCCCATCTTACTTAAGAGATCCAAATGGACTATGGACAGGACTGTCAGTTAGAGCGAGAACAATTGTTTATAGTACTGATCGCGTTAAGCCTGCTGATTTATCTACTTATGGAGACTTGGCTTCAAGTATTTGGAATCAAAGGCTATGTTTGAGAACCAGTAAAAAGATTTATACAAAGTCTTTGGTTGCCTCAATTATTCATAATCAAGGTGAGGATAAGGCTTCTGAAATAATTAGTGGCTGGGTAAATAATTTAGCAGCAGTGCCAAATGCAAAAGACTCTCATGTTATGGATGCAATAATTGCAGGCCAGTGTGATGTTGGATTAGTCAATACTTATTACTTTGGGCGATTAATTGAGAAAACTCCAGATGCTCCTGTGAGGCTTTTTTGGGCAAACCAAGAAACTACAGGCGTTCATGTTAATGTCTCTGGCGCTGGTATAACTAAGCATGCCTCAAATCCTTCTGGTGCAACTCAATTACTGGAATGGTTGTCTTCAGCTGAAGCTCAGGCAATTTATGGCTCTCTCAATAAAGAATATCCTGCAAATCAAAATATTGATTCTGATGAAATTGTTTCTTCATGGGGTGATTTTAAGCAGGACAAGATG
Source organism: Candidatus Pseudothioglobus singularis PS1 (assembly GCF_001281385.1). Taxonomy (NCBI): domain Bacteria; kingdom Pseudomonadati; phylum Pseudomonadota; class Gammaproteobacteria; family Pseudothioglobaceae (SeqCode); genus Pseudothioglobus (SeqCode); species Pseudothioglobus singularis (SeqCode). The sequence goes on along the minus strand of NZ_CP006911.1, from coordinate 1,196,363 downwards.
AATCTTTCCATAGCTGGTATATTGCAAGCTGATGCAGTTAAATTAATGCAAAGGTTGGGATATAAATAAAAACTCTAGAAGAACTTTAACTTTATCCAGGGCTTTATCTAAGCTCTGGATAATTTCTATTAAAATAGAATACTTTTTTCGATCCTTGTCTTAATGAAAAAGGTTTTTATCAAATCAAATTTTTTAATAGGTCTGCTTGCTTTAACGGTTGCTCTTCCCATATTTGTAGTTTCTTCAGCATGGCTTTTGCCTGGCACAGATTTATGGTCACATTTTGCTCAGACATTACTACCTGACCTTGTTACTTCAACTTTGATTCTGTTGATTGGTGTTGGAATTGGGGTGAGTATTTTAGGAACTATATTGGCATATCTTGTTGTTATGGTGGAGTTTCCTGGCCGGGCTTGGCTAGAGTGGGCTCTATTTCTTCCTTTTGCAATCCCTGCATATGTTTTAGCTTTCGTTTATCTTGGTGTGTTTGACTATTCGGGTTACGCTCAGGTATGGTTGAGAGAGTATTTAGGGATTCCAGGTTTTGATATTCGTTCAGGATACTGGGCAATAATTTTGACTTTTGTCTTGGTTTTTTATCCATATGTTTATATGATGGCAAGAGCCTCATTTAAGCGTCAAAAGATGCAAATGATCGAAGCTGGTAAAATGTTAGGAGCAAAACCTTTAAGAGTCTTTTGGCGAATTTCTGTTCCACTTGCAAGGCCTGCAATTGCTGCCGGCGTATTGGTAACTTTGATGGAAACATTAGCAGATTTTGGAGTTGTTTCATTATTTAACTATTCAACATTTACAACTGCAATATATTCAGCATGGGGGGATTTTCGTTCAATTGAGGTAGCCGCTCAATTAGCCTCATTGTTGGTTCTTGTATCTTTTTTTCTTATCTATTTTGAAAGAAAAGCAAGAGGAAGTGCTAAGTATTATTCTTCTGATGTATCTAATGTTAAAGCTTATTATGCAAAAGGAGCTATTGGTTGGCTAATCTTCTTTTTTGTGTTTGGTGTATTTATGTTGTCATTTGCAATGCCATTACTTCAGATATTAATTTGGAGTGCTGAATTATTCTCTATTGAATGGACTCATCGCTATTTTGACTATTTTGTATCCAGTGGAATTTTGACACTCAGTGCAACCGTTTTAACGGTTTTTGTTGCAACAGTATTGGCACTTCCTAGTCGACGAAAGTCAGAGAGTAAAGGCTTGCAGTTGCTGATTCGATTTTCAACTCTTGGATATGCATTACCAGGTTCAGTGATGGCAGTTGGCTTGCTGTATGGTGTTCAAAACATCTCATTAATTAGTATCTATCTTGGCGGTTCATCAATAAACCATATTCTTTTTGGCTCTGTTTCTTTGCTGCTATTTGCTTATGTATCAAGATTTATGGCAATTGCTTTTAATTCTACTAGTGCCTCCAGTGAGCAAATCAAGCCCATATATGGACAAAGTGCTCGATTATTAGGCGCTTCTAGGCTTCGTTTAATCAGAGATGTTTATCTACCTATGATGATGCCAGGTATTTTAGCTGGAGGCTTGTTAGTCGCGGTTGATGTTATGAAAGAACTTCCAGCTACCTATCTTTTAAGGCCTTTTGGTTGGGATACGCTTGCCATAAGGGTTTTTGAATTGAGCTCTGAAGGGCTATATGAGAGAGCTGCTATTCCAGCTCTAATGATGGTATTTTTTGGTGCAATTATTATGCTCCTTTTTAATAAACTTGATAACAAGAAATATTAAGTCAGTAACCTGAAAATTTAATTAAGAGAAGGCTTTAATTGAATTAGGTAAAATAATCTTAATTACATTTTAAAATTCTTTTTATGAGTATTGATTTACTTGAAGTTCAAGGTGTTAAATGCTCCTCCGTTTACTCAGGGATAAAGAAAAATAATGCACTAGATCTTTCCTTAATCTCACTTGTAAAGGGAAGTAAAACTGCTGCTGTTTTTACGCAAAATATCTTTTGTGCTGCACCAGTCATAGTTGCAAAAAACCACTTACACTCTGATGTAGAGGCGCTTTTAATTAACAGTGGAAATGCTAATGCTGGCACCGGTAAAAAAGGACTGGAGCACACATTTGAATCATGTGAAATTTTAGCCCGAGAACTTCTTATTAAGCCTGAACAGGTACTGCCTTTCTCAACAGGCGTAATTGGTGAATTGTTACCTATAGATGCATTTAAAAATAATGCAAATCTTCTTGTAAGTTCTCTTTCTAAAGGCGGCCTTAGGAGTGTCGCCAAAGGAATTTTGACAACTGACCTAGTTGAAAAGTCATATTCTACTTCTTTTAGAGTTGGTGAGAATACTGTCACTCTTTCTGGGATTGCAAAAGGTTCTGGAATGATTAGGCCAGACATGGCAACAATGCTTAGTTTTATAGTGAGTGATATTAATGCATCCTCAGAAGAACTACAAGATTGTTTAACAATTGCAGTAAATCAATCATTTAATCGCATTACAGTAGACGGCGACACGTCAACAAATGATGCCTGTACTCTGAGCGCTACCAATAAATCTGATGTCCAGCTCAAAGATTGTAAAAATGAATTTCAATTGGCACTTAATGAATTAACAAAAGAGTTAGCTTTAATGATTGTTAGGGATGGAGAGGGTGCAACTAAGTTTGTAGAAGTAAAAGTGGGTGGATTAGATTCTAATAAAGATTGTTTAGAAGTCGCATATACGGTTGCTCATTCACCATTAGTTAAGACAGCACTATTTGCAAGTGACGCAAATTGGGGCCGAATTCTGGCTGCAGTAGGGCGATCAAAAATTGATGGCTTGAGTATTAATAATATTGATATATTTTTAAATGATCTTCAAGTTATTTCTTCTGGAGAGGTTAGCAATGACTATTCAGAGGCATCTGGCACTAGTGAAATGCAAAAACCTGAGATTACTATTAGTGTTGCTTTAGGTGATGCAAAGACTTCTGAAAGTGTTTGGACAACGGATCTTTCATACGACTATGTAAAAATTAATGCAGAGTACCGTAGTTAATTCTTAAAGATATTTTTCATTCTTTGTGTTATCAATAATATACTGTTTAAACCTTCTAGCAATTGGAGATAATTCAGCTTTGGCATTATGAACAATGTGCCATTGTCTTATGATAGGGAATGGCTCTACATCAAGCTGTCTAATGATTTTATTTTTAAGTTGCAGATTGACAGAATGCATCGACACAAACCCAATTCCTAAGCCAGCTTGAACAGCTTCAACAATTGCTTCATTAGAATTAATCTGAATATCAGAATTAAAATTTAGACCTGTAAATCTTTCAATTGTAATTCTTGTGCCTGATCCAATTTCTCTAGTAAGAAGAGTTTCCTGAGACAAATCTTTAATTGATATATCTTTTTTACTGAGTAATTCATTCTCAGGATGAGCAATAGCAATCAAGGGGTTTTGCATAAAAGCTTGAGAAGTTAAGGGAATATTTTTTGGTGGCTCGCCCATAATCACAAGATCCGCATTATTATTTTTAAGATTATCAAGGAGTGATTGTCTATTGGTTACATCAATATAAAAGGTCATTTTTGGAAAATCTTTTTTAAATTTTGCAAGTAAGGCGCTAATAAAGGAATTTGCTGTCGTCGCAACTGCTATTTGAAGGTGTCCAGAGTCAGGTTTTAAAATTTCATCAATTTCAAGTTTAGAGCTTTCAAGAGAGCTAATGGTGTCAAGAGCAGTTTTATAAATTTTTTTGCCTACAAAGGTTGGGCTAATTTTTTTTCCATTGATATCGAACAATTTAGTACCAATATTTTCTTGTAATTGTTGAATCTGCATGTAAACAGCAGGCTGAGTGATATGTAGCTCTTTACTGGCACTTGTAAAGCCTCCAAGTCTGATTACAGATTCAAAGCTATAGAGTTGTTTGAGAGTATAATTAATCATAAGTAAAACTAATGATTATATAAATAAATATTATTTTACATTATTTATATTGACATTTATAATGACTTTCATTTTTAATACAAATACCATAGAGGGGAACATAGAATGGCAAAAAAAGGATACGATGCTGGAGTAAAAGAATATAGAGATACCTATTGGATGCCCGAATACGAGCCAAAAGATACTGATATTCTTGCATGTTTTAAAATAACGCCTCAGCCGGGTGTGCCAAGAGAAGAAGTTGCTGCAGCTGTTGCTGCGGAATCTTCAACTGGAACTTGGACAACAGTATGGACAGATTTGTTGACAGACCTTGATCACTATAAGGGTAGAGCCTACAGAATTGAAGACGTTCCAGGTTCGGATGATGCTATTTATGCATTTATTGCCTATCCAATTGATTTATTTGAGGAAGGGTCTATTGTTAATGTCTTAACATCCCTTGTTGGAAATGTATTTGGTTTTAAAGCGCTGCGAGCCCTTAGACTTGAAGATATTCGATTCCCAATTGCCTATGTTATGACTTGTGGAGGTCCACCTAACGGAATTCAAGTTGAGAGAGACAAAATGAATAAGTATGGACGCCCCATGTTGGGTTGCACCATTAAGCCTAAATTAGGTCTTTCGGCTAAGAATTATGGTCGTGCATGCTATGAAGGACTTAGAGGCGGTCTAGATTTTACAAAAGATGATGAAAACGTAAATTCACAACCATTTATGCGTTGGAGAGATCGTTTTGGATTCGTTCAAGATGCCATTGAGAGAGCTGAAAAAGAAACAGGTGAACGTAAAGGGCACTATTTAAACGTGACAGCGCCAACTCCTGAAGAGATGTATAAGCGTGCTGAGTATGCAAAAGAGTTAGGTACACCAATAATTATGCATGACTTTTTTACGGCTGGCTTTACAGCAAATACTGGCCTCGCAAACTGGTGTCGTGATAATGGACTATTGCTTCACATTCACAGAGCTATGCATGCTGTTGTTGATAGGAACCCTAACCATGGTATTCACTTTAGGGTTCTTGCAAAATGCCTAAGGCTTTCTGGCGGTGATCATATGCACTCAGGAACTGTTGTAGGTAAACTTGAAGGTGATCGCGATTCTACATTAGGTTGGATCGATTGTATGCGTGATAGTTTTATTAAAGAGGACCGTTCAAGAGGTATTTTCTTTGATCAAGATTTTGGTTCAATGCCTGGGATGTTACCTGTAGCATCTGGTGGCATCCACGTATGGCATATGCCTGCTTTAGTTAATATCTTTGGTGATGATTCAGTACTTCAGTTTGGAGGTGGTACGCTAGGACATCCCTGGGGTAATGCTGCTGGCGCTGCTGCAAACCGAGTTGCTGTTGAAGCATGTGTTGAAGCTCGAAATGCAGGAAGAGAGCTAGAGAAGGAATCTAAAGATATTCTCACCAATGCTGCAAAACATTCACCAGAGCTTAAAGTGGCGATGGAAACATGGAAAGAAATTAAATTTGAGTTTGATACTGTTGATAAATTAGATATACAGCATAAATAAAATTGACTGTATAGAATAAATTAAATATAAGGAAACTATTATGAGTAAAGTTCAAGACTATCCTTCACGCTTAAGTGATAATTCGAGTAGAAAATTTGAGACATTTTCATACTTACCAGCAATGACAGACAAGCAAATCCGAGAGCAAGTTCAATATATTGTTGATCAGGGATACAATCCAGGAGTAGAGCATACTGAGGTAGAAAATGCAACTGGAAACTATTGGTATATGTGGAAATTACCTCTTTTTGGAGAAACAGATATTGATACTATTCTTGATGAATGCAAAGCATGTCATGAGGCTAACCCTGACAATCATGTGCGTTTAATTGGTTATGATAACTATGCTCAGTCACAAGGTGCATCTATGGTTATTTACAGAGGCAAAGGTTTTAAATAATCAAGTAAAATCATGATAGCTTGATTGGATAAACCCCTGTCTAACAGCAGGGGTTTTTTTTTCGAAAGGATTAAATTATGAATGAATTAGACCAATATAAAATTGCTGAAGAGCCCTTCTATCAGCCCCAAGAAGATGAAATTGAAATGTATACAGCTGCCTACATGAACCGTATGCCAGTAATGCTAAAAGGGCCAACTGGTTGTGGCAAGTCTCGCTTTGTAGAATATATGGCTTATAAATTAGATAAACCATTAATCACTGTTGCTTGCAATGAAGATATGTCTGCGAGTGATCTCGTGGGGCGGTTTTTGCTTGATAAAGAGGGTACTATTTGGCAAGATGGTCCATTAGCAATGGCGGCTCGCTATGGTGGTATATGTTATTTAGATGAAGTGGTAGAGGCAAGACAAGATACAACTGTTGTAATTCATCCACTTACTGACTATAGAAGAACCTTGCCGCTTGATAAGAAGGGAGAGTTGATTGAGGCACATCCAGATTTTCAGTTAGTGATTTCATATAATCCAGGCTATCAAAACTTAATGAAAGACCTTAAACAGTCAACAAAGCAAAGATTCTGCGGCTTTAATTTTCATTATCCTGATGAAAAAACTGAGGCTCATATTATTGCAAAAGAGTCTGGTGTCAATAAAGAAACTGCTATCAAGTTAGTTCAAGTGGCCCAAAGAGCAAGAAACTTAGTTGGCCATGGTTTAGATGAAGGAATCTCAACTCGATTGTGCGTATATGCAGGACAACTAATTGCAGACAAGGTGAATCAAAAATCAGCCTGCAAAATTGCTATGGTTAATCCCATAACCGATGACTTGGACATCGTGGACACCTTGAACGCCGCTATTGATACTTTTTTTGAATAAAAAACTGATATGAGTTCGGTTCAACTATCGGATTTTGAGGATAAGTTTCAAAACCCCTCTAGCGTCCTTCATGATGCTTTAACTGGAAGTTTTGTAGAGGCCTCGAAAGTGATGACGCCTAATGGCCTTAAAGTGTACCTAGATGGTGCTGGCGCCCTTCATGCAATGGGAAAGGGTGAGGACATGGTTATTTCATTCCTAGAAGAAACCCCCATGGTTGTTAGAGAAGTTGGTGAGTCTATCATTGGTGAAATTGTCTTTTCGATAATGAAATTGTCCTCACAAACTTCAGCTGCCGTAATTGTTTTAATGATTTCAAGCCTCCCAAATGTTGCAAGACGAATGAGTGATTTTGATCTGTTGAAGGGGTACCTTCGATTATTAGAAAGGATGATTGCACTTGCCCCTCGAGGAATGAGGCCAATGCTTAATAACATTGATCTATTAACAAGTAAACTGACTTTGGGAGGGCTCAGGCGATGGGTTCTGTATGGAGCAGAAACTTTCAATAGAGATTTTAAGGCTCAGATTGCTTATTTTGAGCTTAGTAGTGCCGAGTCACTGCAAATTCTTGAACAGGAGAGGCGAGGCACTCTTTTTATAGATAATCAGAGAAAGCTTCAGTTTTATTTGAGAGCATTTTACAACCGTGATTTTTTTCTGCGCCCAACCTCTGGAGACTATGAGACAAAGAAAGGCTTGAAGCCATACATTGAATATGGAGTAATGCATATTCCAGACGCTTATGATGATTATAAGCACGCTTCAGGTAGGATTGTTCCAGGTATAAATTGTTATCGAGCAGTCTGTGCTCATGCAGCAGCGCATATCATGGAAACAACTTCAGCCTTTAAAGGTGACCAATTAAATCCATTGCAGGTTGCTTGTGTCTCTTTGATAGAGGACTTAAGAGTTGAATTAAATACTATTAAGAAGTTCCCAGGGATGAAAAAGCTATGGATTGCATTGCACCCTGAGGATGAGGATTTGAAAGATCTCAATCCATTTATTATTGACTTAGTAGATTTATCAAGGTTGGCACTTGACTCGAAATACAAAGCAAAGCAGTCATTTAATAAAGATTTTTTAAAATTATTCAATACAGAAATGAAAGTATCCGTTAACTCTTCAGACATAAGCTTTGAGTTAGGTTTGGAGTATTATGAAATTATCAAATCAGAGACTGATGTCAAAATAAGTGCCTCAGCACTAGTTGCTGCTCCCATTTCATACAGAGACGATAATCGCTATATATGGGAATATGAGGACTTGGACTGGGTTTCAGAAGGGAATGATTATGTTCCTGCAAGTCAGCGACAGGTGAGAAGAAAAGCAAACATCATGGAGATGTATAATGAGCTTGATGTAGAGACTGCAGGCGATGATGCACAGGAAATTTGGACACTTGAGACAGAGTACTTTCCTGATGAGCTGGATGGTGTAAGCATTAATGAAATCGAGGGTAAAGAGCCTGTTAGTGAGCCGTTTCATTACAATGAATGGGATTATCAATTACAGTTGTATCGTCCGAATTGGGCAACGCTTTATGAAAGAAGATTACGAAAGGGTAACTCTGAGGTTATCAATAATATTCTTAAAGAGCATAAGCCGATTGCAAATAATCTCAAAAATGCGATTGACCAGATGCAGCCCCAAGGACTCGTTAAGTTAAAAAAGCAACAAGAGGGTAGTGAGCTTGATATTGACGCATGCGTCACAGCGCTGTCGGATATCAGGGTAGGAACAACACCCTCAGATCGAATATATGTTAAGAAGGTTCAGCACATTAGAGATGTATCAGTTAACCTTCTTATGGATTTGTCTGAGTCGACAAATGACATGGTTGTTGGGAGTGAAAAGACAATCCTGGAGCTAATGAGAGAAGCCACCTCGCTGCTTTCATGGGCAATCGATAAAATTGGAGACAATTTAACGATTTCAGGTTTTGCCTCAGACTCAAGGCATGATGTCCAGTATTATCGATTCAAGCCATTTCATTTTAGTTTTAATGATGAAGTAAAAGGCAGATTGGCTGGAATTAAAGGGGGTCTTTCGACAAGGATGGGGGCGGCGATCAGACATGCTGGTATCGATTTATTAACGCAGTCTTCTGCAAAGAAAATTTTATTAGTTTTGACAGATGGTGAGCCCGCAGATATCGATGTAGATGACCCACAACATCTTCGTATGGACGCAAAAAAAGCAGTTGAAGAGCTTAGAGGTCATGGCATTGTAACATTTTGCATCAGTTTAGATCCATATGCTGACCAGTATGTGGCTAGGATTTTTGGAAAAAATCGTTTTATGGTGATTGATAACCTTGAAAAATTACCAGAAAGATTGCCTCAACTATTTATATCGCTAACAAAGTGATGGTAATTCAAAAAGATGATAAATTAATAGATTTTGATCCAAGTTATCCTTTTCTTTTGCCTGAAAATTGGAAGGATAAGGCAGCCCCAACTGTATACGAAATTTTGGCAACAACAAATACACTGAAGAAAATGTATGTTGATAAAGTCAAGGAAATTGAAGAGGGGAGTGTTAGTAATGATGATGGTGAAGATTCGCTAAGAAAAATTGCTACTAACTTTCAAACCCTTAAGTCTATGTTATATCAATCACGTTAAATAATATGAACCTAAGTGACTTTAAAAACAAAATAAAAACGTTAGATCAAAATCTCTTGAAGTCGATCCTTAATGGCTCCGCCCTTGTAATGATTCAGGATAAAGAGTTAGGTCTTGGGGTCTCAAATGGTGCCTTTGTGATCTTTTGGATAGAAGATGAAAGGTTTTCCTCTATTGAGGATTTGAGAGGTTACTTAGAGATTGAGTCTGAAGATTTGTTTACAAATTACTATACACATAGCCCACTCAGTAAAGAATATTTTGAAACAAAATTATCAGACTTGATGAATGAAAATGGTGAGACTTCATTTACTGCTCAGCCAGGAGATATGCCAGAGAAAAGCCTTATTGTTTCTGATGGCGAATTGTGCATGTTAACAGATGAAGATTATATTTTTAAATATGGCTTATTCCTTCAACTTGAAGATAAGCTGAACTCAAAAATATCTTCAGTCAAGGCTAGGAATTGGCTTCAGTCAGGGGCTGCTTATAATGATTATATTGCAGTCAATGTCTTTCGTTTTAGTGCTATTGAATAATTACAATAATTAATCTACAATAGTTGCTCAATTTCAGGAGCAAGATGAAACAACATCAGAATTTTTTAAATTCAATTATTCAGCGAATTGGAATAGGTCGAGTAAGCCAAAATCAACCAAGTCCTGAGGGCATTATTGATCTTTGTCATCAACTGATAAGTAGGAGAGGCGAGTCAACTCTATTTTCCTTAGCAAAATTAGTATTGGAGGATTTTGAAAAACTTTCAGATGAACAAAAGAAAGTTTTTTTTCTTAAACTATTAAAAGAGTTTAGTGTTGATCGTGACCAACTTAAATCAGCAATTAGTGATCTTGATATTGATGATGACCGTCAACTGAGAGACTTACATAGGATAATAGAGCCAAAGAGTCAAATCTTCTTAGAAGGCTTAACCAGATACCAAACGGAACTCCAGCTTTATTAAAGATGAGGGGTTCCCTATTAACATTCATTAAGGAGTTGCCTGAGTTAAGGTCTCTTGACTTTGATTTTGTTCACTTATTCAAGTCATGGTTTAATCGTGGTTTTCTGAGATTAGAGCGAATTGATTGGTCTACAAGTGCACAGGTTCTTGAAAAGATAATGGAGTATGAGGCTGTTCATGATATTTCTGATTGGGAAGATCTTCAAAATAGAGTGGCCGCCTCAGATAGAAGATTGTATGCTTTTTTCATCCTGCCCTGCCGAATGAGCCACTAATTTTTATTGAAGTAGCACTTATGAACGAAGTGCCTAATTCAATAATGCCAATTCTTGATACTTCTGTAAAGCCTATCGACCCATTAAATGCAAATACTGCTGTTTTTTATTCTATTTCAAACTGCCAAATAGCCTTAAAAGGGGTTTCTTTTGGCAGCTTCTTGATTAAGCAAGTGGTTTCCGAAATTCAGCTTGAGTTTAACCAAATTAATCAGTTTGTGACTTTATCTCCTGTTCCAGGACTTAGAAAATGGGTAGAAAAAGTTAACTTATCGGGTGCTGATGAAATTCCTGAACAGATAATCAAAGATATTCAGTCATGTGCTGGAAATTCTTCGCCAGGAATGGCAATTTTGCGCAGATTAACACACCATTACTTAAGTCAAGAGAAGAACAGTAAAGGGGCTGCTTTAAACCCTGTTGCTCATTTTCATCTAGGGAATGGCGCTTATCTTTTTGATATTCATACTCATGCAAACGATAATCAGAATGCTTTGGATGATTCTTGGGGCGTTATGGTAAATTACTTGTATGATTTAGATTTAGTAGCAAAAAATCATGAAGATTATTCAAATCAACAGCCAGTATCAGTCTCTTCAAAGCTGACCAAGTCTATTCAAATTAAAAAGAAAAAAAATCTTGGCTTATCAGTTTAACAAGAAGAACACTGAAGCCACTAAACCAAATAAAATTATCTGATGGGAAAGATAGATTACTAGAGCATGCCTTCCCATCATTTGAATCCAGTGCGATCTCATTGAAAAGACTGTCTTATAATAAGGGTGATGTCCAAGGTAAATCCCTATAAAGACAAAGGATAGCCATGGAAATAGGGGGTAGTAGTCTACACTTCCTATTGGCAGGTAAGGCCCAAATATATTTGAAATAAAGCTTAAATCTGGCTGGTCAAATATGGAAGCAATGAGAATTATTACAGCAATTAATAGGGATGTTTTCGGGTGATTAACAAATAATATTGCTATCAATGATGAAATCCAAATTAAATGAAGAATACCAAAATAAACCCATCCATCTGGAAATATTACAAAAGTTCCAGCAGAAACTAGAAGGGCTGCCAATCCTAAATAAAATATACGCTTCAAAAATTTTTTGAATTTTAGATGATCTTTATGCGCTAAAACTAGACTAATCCCTACTGCACTTAAGAACAGAAAGACAATTAAGCAGCGCCAAGCAATACCAAGCCAATGTGTAAATAAGGGGATCTGGGTAAAGCCAAAAGAGTTTAGATCATAAATAAAGTGAAAAGCAATCATCATAATGATGGCTAAACCTCTTATTAGGTCAAGTGATAAATCTCTTACATTAGACATAAGATATTAGAATGACTACTCAAATATTTGAGAAACAAAAGACTTATCGATTTCAATTATCGAGCCATCCAGAAGTTCTAGGCATTTAGGAACAGCCAAAAAAACAGCACCAAGACATACCGCGATAGCCACTGGCTTTCCTGGAAGATTAATGATCAAACTGTTTCCTCTAGTTCCAGCTATCTGACGTGAAAGAATTGCAGTGGGGACTGTTCGAAGTGATACAATTCTCATTTGTTCTGCAAATCCATCAAAGATTCTCTCACATACAGCCTCGGTAGCTTCTGGAGTCACATCACGAGTTGTTGGACCAGTTCCACCAGTAGTTAGAATTAGATTGCAACCTAGTTCGTCACTCATTTCAATAAGTGTTCTTTCAATCTGAGGCTGTTCATCTTCAATTACTTTAGATACAATTTCATAAGGGCTTTGAACTGCTTTTAAAATCCATTCTTGCATTGAAGGGCCACTAATGTCTTCATAAATTCCTCTAGCAGCTCTATCTGAAATCGTTAGAAAGCCAATTTTTATTTTTGGTGTAGGCATACTTATTTTATTTATCCTCCAGTAACAGGCGGAAAGAAAGCCACTTCATCTTCCTCTTTAACAAGAGTGTTTTCAGAGGCCATTTCATGATTCACTGAACATAAAATATTTTTAGGGAAGTGTTGATCTCCATACCTATCTATTAATTCTTTTTTAATTAATAGGATAGTTACTGGAGAGTCAAAACGAATATCATCTTCAGATGTTTTTAAATTTTCTTTAAGAGAGGCAAAGTAAAGAATCTTCATCCACCCATCTCCACCATTTGTCGACTACTAATATTATCAATTACAGAATCAAAAAAATGTTTTTCTGGTTTTTTGGTAATAGCATCAAGAATTAACTGTTTCATTTTTGAGTCACTCATTCCCGATCTTAGTGCATCTCTTAAAGAGACCGAGTCTTTTTGACCAAGGCATAAAATCAATTCCCCTTTAGCAGTTAACCTTACACGGTTGCAGCTACTACAAAAATTATTAGAAACAGCTGAAATAGTTCCAATACTGGTCTGTGTTCCCTCAATCTTAAATGCCTTTGCAGGACCATCAGTTTGTTTTGACTGGATAGGTAATAATTTATCACCATAACTAGCCCTCACTCTGGAAAGTATATCTCTTTCGCTGTAATGTCTGTCTACAGCTTCAATACCGGCAAGTCCAATAGGCATTGTTTCAATAAATCTTAGATCTAAGCCTCGATTAATTGCAAATTCAGTCATTGATTCAATTTCATCATCATTGATACCTTTCATCACAACCATGTTTAACTTTATGGGTTTAATGCCAACAGAAATTGCAGCATCTATACCTTTGATCACTCTGTCTAAATCGCCATCTCTTGTAATCTCTTTAAAACGAACTGGATCAAGAGAGTCAATTGAAATATTAGCCCTATTGATGCCATTATTTTTAAGTTTTGATGCCAATCCAGGCAAGAGGTGAGCATTAGTTGATAACGGAATGTCAGTGAGGCCAGGTATTTCTCCCAGCATCTTTGTTAAATCAAGAATGTCTTTTCGAAGAAGTGGCTCTCCACCAGTCAGCCTAACTTTGGTTACGCCTAATTCAGCAAACAAGCGAACAATTTTTGCTATCTCTTCGAAAGTAAGAACCTGAGATTTTTTTGTATGCGTTTGATGATCTTCGTCTCTACAATAGTGACATCGATAATTACAGTGATCTGTTACAGAGACCCTTAGATAAGTAATACGCCTATTAAATGGATCAATAATCTGATTCATAACTAAAGAGTCCAATGACCTGATTTTCCACCCTTCTTTTCAAGAAGTTGGACATGATCAATTGTCATAAACCGATCAACTGCTTTACACATGTCATAGACCGTCAGAGCGGCTATACTTGCTGCAGTCAAGGCTTCCATTTCAACACCTGTTTTGCCATTAAGTTTTGCTATAGCAATAATATCAACAGAACTATCTTCAATATTTGGTTTGAGTTCAACACTCACTTTAGAGAGCATTAATGGATGGCAAAGCGGGATCAGTTCGGAACATTTTTTTGCGGCTTGAATTCCAGCTATTTTAGCAACAGATAAAACATCTCCTTTTTTATGAGAACCTGAAATAATCAATTCAAGTGTTTCGGGCTTCATCAAAATTCTAGAGCTTGCTTTCGCTTCGCGCGCAGTAATATCTTTTTCTGAAACATCAACCATTTCTGCATCACCATTTTCATTAATGTGGGTTAGCTTACTCATTGAATTAATTCACTTAATGGATAATAATCGAGAATGGTACCACTATCAAAAGTAGTATTTTCAGGTATCTCAATAATTCCATCAGCCCAGACCACTGAACTCATTACATCTGAGCCTTGTTTAGGATATAGATTTGCTGAAGGCGTTTCATGAGAATAGTCAATACGAACTCGAGCATATTCGCGCCTTGGTTTAGCTCGATTGCAATTAAAATTTGTCTTGACTTTATATTTTTTAGATGCGAATTGATTGTTTCCCTGCATTTTCTTTATAAACGGTAACGCAAAAATACAAAATGTGACAAAACTTGATACAGGGTTACCTGGAAGGCCAATAAATGGTATTTGCTTTACTTTGCCATATGCAAGTGGTTTGCCAGGCTTCATTCTAATTTTCCATAGGTTAAGCTCACCAAGTTTTTCAACAGCTGGTTTAACATGGTCCTCCTCTCCTACTGAAACCCCGCCAGTAGTCATAATTAAATCACACTGACTCGAAAGTGATTCAAGGGCATCACAAGTCGAATCTAGTTTGTCTTCTATATTACCTAGATTCAAAACATCACAACCTATTCTATTAAGTAATGCAACAAGCGCATAGCGGTTTGAGTTGTAAATTTTTCCTGGTAACAAGGGTTTTCCAGGCTCAACTAGTTCATCTCCTGTAAAGAAAACACCCACTTTAATTTTTTTAAAAACGATTATCTCAGCAACACCAACAGATGCAGCAAGAGAAACATCTTGGGGTTCTATCTTTTTTCCGGAGATTAAAATCACATCATCTTGACGAATATCATTACCAGTTGGACGAATATTTTCATCCAATTGAATTGATCTCTTTACAAGAATTTGAGACCCATCATCTGAAGGCTGACATTCCTCCTGCATAATAACAGTATTCGCACCCTCAGGAATAGGGGCACCTGTAAATATTCTGGCAGCGTAGCCTGTTTCAAGTTTGTTACCAGTTGATCCAGCAGTTATCCTGTCTACTACATTAAAAGTAAGGTTTTTTTTGGATACATGATCGTCATCTAGCGCAATCGTATAACCATCCATCGCACTATTATCAAAGCCTGGCACATTGATTGTTGAGTGAATATCTTTGGCTAAAATCCTTCCAACAGAATCATCCAATGAAACCGCTTCAGTTTGGCTTGAAGGAATAGATGAGTCAATCAGAAATGATAAAGCATCATCAGCACTCATCAGTGAATCACTAAACATTACAGAGCCAGGTGGGATCGCCTTATTCTTCATACCGTTGAATCGTTATAATTATTTATTGAGTGTATTATACAATTGCAAGTCATTTTTCTAATTACAAATAACTTGAAAAAAGAACAGTTAATAAGTGAAAAAAATATTAAAAAATGAAATTTCAGTTGTAATCTTAGCTGGCGGAAGAGCATCTAGGATGGGCGGAAAGGATAAAGGCCTTATTGAGCTTGATGGCGCCCCTTTAATTGCATATGTTCATGAAGTAGTTAAAAATAAAGCTAGTCGTATCTTTATAAGTGCTAATAGGAATACTGAGCAATATTCTCTTTATGGAGAGGTTATTATTGATGATTTGAAAGATTTTCAAGGGCCTTTGGCTGGCATTTCTAAGGCGCTAAAGTCCTGTGAAACTAAATATTTACTAGTCCTTCCTTGTGATAGTCCTTATATTGATTCAAAGCTAATTGATGATATGATTGCTGCAATGTCTTTGAGTGACTCAGATATTTGCGTGGCACACGATGGGTCGATAATGCACGCAACATTTGCTTTGATGAAATCGAACCTTAGCACCAGTTTGGATAAATTTTTAGACAGTGGTGGTCGTAAAATGGCATTGTGGTATCGACAGCAAAACACTAACAGAGTAGATGTTTCAAATCATTTAGAAGTCTTGACTAATCTCAATAGTCCTGAAGATTTTTAATTTTCATTTTTCCAGTGCTTTTTCTTCTCTTCATCCTGCAATCTTGACTTCACCCAGTTCTCGGATTTTGAAGTCGATTCTTTTTTCCAGAATGGGGCATCAGTTTTTAAAAAGTCCATAATAAAATTACATGAGTCAAAGGCTTCTTGACGATGCCGACTGGCAGTAATCACAAGTACAATTTGATCATTTACATCAAGTTTTCCAATTCGATGAATAATGGTTACGCTTTGGAGCTCCCATTTATTCTTTGCTTTATCAGCGATTGACTTGAGTGATTTTTCAGTCATCCCTGGATAATGCTCCAGAGTCATTGTGTTTAGATTTTTTGACTCAAGATCTCTGACAGTTCCTACAAAGCTAACAATTGCCCCAATGTTAGAGTTACTCGCTTTAGCCAGAGCAACTTCAGTCGTTAAATCAAAGTCCTCAGATTGAACAATAATTTTATCCATGAGTTGATTTTATCGTTTTTATAAAGAAGTGAATGACCCTTTGATTTTTTTATTTGGATTATAATTTTATGATGTTTTTAACACTTTTGAATCGATGAATAAACTTAACTTAGATTATTTTCAGAATCTTGATAATATTGACCCATTAGCAAAATATAGAGAGGAGTTTCATTTACCAAAAAATATCATTTATTTTGATGGAAACTCATTAGGGTTATTGCCTAAAAGAACCATTAAAAACTTAGAAAAAACAATTTATAAGGAGTGGGGTGAAGAGTTAATAAGAAGTTGGAATAATGCAAATTGGATCAATATGCCTCTAACTCTTGGAGATAAAATTGCTCCACTACTGGGCGCTAACCCTGGTGAAGTTATTGTTGTTGATAGTACCTCAGTGAACTTATTTAAGGTTTTATCATCTGCGTTAATTTTAAACAAAAGCCGAAAAGTAATCGTGAGTGAGGCTTCCAATTTTCCATCTGATCTTTATATCCTGGAAGGTGTAAACGAAATGTTTGGCAATAATTTTGAAAGCTGCTTAATCGAAGAGGGCGAAATTGATGTTGAGAAATATATTGACTCTTCTACTGCTGTAGTGATGCTTTCACATATCAATTATAAAACTGGACGAATCAGTGATATGAAAAAAATTACAGAGCATGCTCACAAGAAAGGTGCCTTGGTTGTTTGGGATTTAAGCCATAGTGTAGGCGTAATGCCCATGGATTTACATAAATACAATGTTGACTTTGCAGTTGGCTGCACCTATAAGCATTTAAATGGAGGTCCAGGTGCACCTGGATTTTTGTATGTTAGCCATGATCTTGTAGAACATGTTTCACAGCCTCTAACTGGCTGGTTGGGCCATGCTAACCCTTTTGGTTTCGAGGATAAATATAATGCTTCAAATGGTATTAAAAAATATATTTGTGGGACTCCACCTATCCTTTCCTATAAAGCAGTAGAAAGTGGTCTTGAAATCTTTAAAGAAATATCAATGATAATGGTTCGTGAAAAAAGTATTGAATTATCTGAAGCGTTTATTGCTTTGATTGAGCAAGAATGCGCCGAGTTTGGTTTTGAGCTTTTATCACCAAAAAATCCAGATCAGAGGGGTAGTCAGATCTCATTTAAGCATGATGACGCATACCCAATTATGCAGGCCTTAATATCACTTGGCGTTATTGGCGATTATCGCGAACCTAATATTTTAAGATTTGGTATCTCACCTCTTTATATGAGGTTTGAGGATATTTGGGAGGCAATCATGTGTTTGAAAAATATAATGGAATCTAGAGAATGGGATTCAGGTCAATTTAAAAAAAGAAGCTATGTAACTTAGATACTAGGTCTCTTTTGATAGCCTGCCAACAAGAGATATGCCCAATGCAACAGAGGGTCCAATTCCTAACGCAAATATCATGGTTCCAAGGCCAACGACCTCCCCTAGAAGCTTATCAATATTATTGAGAAGACAAATGGATCCAATAACAACTACACTAATCTCAATTATTGTTCGAATTGAGTATATTCGCATATTGGTTGCTTTTTGAAGTCCAATCATCAAGCCATCTCTTGGCCCAGCTCCCAAGTTACAGATTAGATAAAATCCGCTACCTAGGCCAATGATCAAAACACCTATTACAACCTGAAATACCTGTAAAAAATATGTTTGAGGATAGGGCAGGTAAAAAACAGAAAATTCAATGGTCAGTGCAATAATAAAGGCATTTAAAATGGTCCCCATTCCAGGTTTTTGTTTTAGAGGTATCCATAATAGTAAGACAAATATACTAATAACAAAGGTAGAAAAACCTAGCGACCAATCAGTGAGATTAGATATCCCTTGTGCCAAAACTGTATAGGGCCCAACTCCAGCACCGCTTGTAATTAAAAGACTCTCACCTAATCCAAATAAAAATAAACCAAAAACTAAAAGAATAAAGGTAGTTGGTTTTGGTTTTATGTTGTATGAATCCTCTGAGCTCCAGGATGTCTTAGGTATTTCTTTAACAGTAAATGTTTCTCGAAGAAGTTTCATTGGTAGCCAAGAAAAAAATTATGTTAATAATACAGTTGTTTGAACTTGTTTATAAAAAGACTATAGATATAAATATATTCTCTCTGATTTAGACTTTAGGGATAATCATAAATTAATTAGAATTTAAAGTGTGTTGAAGAAAACTAAGAACTTAAGCATTATGAAAATGTTAATTAATCAATCAGATATTCGAAGCTTTAATGAGGATGGAGTTGTTATTCTCAGAGGTGTTTTTAGTGAATGGATTGAAACTCTTTTAAAGGGTGCAGAGAGACATATTGAGAATCCAAGTGAAAGAGCATTGACCCATCATCATGAAAAATATAAAGGACAATTTCTAGAAGATTTTTGTAATTGGAGAGCCATTCCTGAGTATTCCGATTTTATATTTAATTCTTCTTTAGCATCAACGGCTTCAAGCTTGATGAAGTCTAACTCAGTACAGTTGTTTCATGATCATTTTTTTTATAAAGAGACAAACTCTGGTGTTCCAACGCCATGGCATCAAGATATGCCTTATTACTGCGTTTCAGGTCAACAAACTGTTAGTTTTTGGCTCCCATTAGAGTCAAGAGAAAAGAGTGTTTCATTGAAATTATTAGCGGGGAGTCATCAGCTTAATAAAGAGATACGTCCAACAAGCTGGGCTAGTAATGAAAGTTTCTACGAGGACAGCGAGGCTTTTATGGATCTACCCGATATTAAGGAATTTACAACGAAAGAATGGAAAACGGAGCCAGGTGATGTCGTCGCTTTTAATTTCAAAACAATTCATGGAGCGAATGCAAATATCGCCAATACAATCAGCAGAACTTTATCTTTTAGATTGTTGGGTGATGATGCAGTTTATAAGCAAAGACCAGGAAGAACATCACCAAGTTTCCCAGGCATTAATCAAAAAAATGGGGAGCGACTAAGAGAAGATTGGTTTCCGACCCTTGTAAGTAAATAATCTATATGGATATTACTAACTTTTCAATTGAAATTCTAACGTTTTTATTTTTTGTTGGAGTTGTGGCGGGCTTTCTAGACACACTAGTTGGCGGCGGTGGATTGCTTGCTGTTCCTGCGCTCCTCTTAAGCGGCATTCCTCCAATATATGTTCTTGGAACCAACAAGTTTCAGGGTAGCATGGGCACTGGTATAGCTACTTTTTTATTATTTAAGAAAAAAAAATTAGATTGGAATTCAGTCAAAAATTTAATGTTCGCTTCTTTTATAGGGTCAATAGTGGGCGGAGTTATCATTCAATTTGTTGATACGCAGTTCCTCTCTTTTGTAATACCAATCGTTCTCATTTTTATAGCAATTTATTTTATTGTTTCTCCCAAACCTAAATCTACTGTTGGTAATTCAAAGCCCAATAAAAAGTTTGAATTGTTTGCTGTTCCAGTAGTCGGTTTTTATGATGGTATGTTTGGTCCTGGCGCTGGTTCATTTTTTGCAATGACAGGGGTAATGCTTAAGAAACTTGAAATTATCCAAGCAACAATCCTAGCAAAGCCTTTGAATTTTGCATCAAATATTGCTGGATTCATAGTCTTTTTTAGTTTTGGCCATATTGCTTTTTTAATTGGCATTCTAATGATGATGGGGCAAATGATTGGGGCTTTTTTTGGAACTCATTATTTATTGAAAGCCAATCCACTAATAATTAGGTTTTTAATTGTCATTATTTCGATTTCAATGCTTATTAAATATATGCTTTCGCTGAGTTAGTATTGATTTATATTTTTTCTAGGTAAGTCAAATTGAGTTTTAAAGTGATGCCATTCGAAGCGTTCAGGGTAATTTCGTCGATAGTCTTCAAATTTTGAAATATCTGAAATGACCTCGTCATCATCTTTAAAAGAATATATTGAATTTAGAGTCGCATGAAGCGTTTTTTCTTCAATCACCATAGATTCACGATTAATTAGCGTTTCAATTTCACTATTCATTGGTTTTTGTATGAATTTGCATAACTCTTTATAGATCATAAAACTTCCCATAAACTTGGCATCGATAGAGTGCCCTGCAATATGAGGAGTAGACCAGTATGCTGACTTTTGAAGAGTCGGGTTAATATTGGGCTCATTCTCCCAACAATCAATAATATTAGCCTTGGTATTGATTGTTTCCCAAATGGCTTCATCAATGATTCCACCTCTGGCCGCGTTTATTAGAATTGTATCCTGAGTAATGAGATTAAAGTTTTGACTTCCAAGAAGATTATGAGTTGGATAAGGCCCATTATTTGTCAAAGGAGTATGAAAGGTTACTATATCTGCACTAAGAGCATTTTCTATACTGACAAAGCCATCAGCACCCTCTTTTTCCTCTCGTGGTGGATCATTTAAAAGCGTAGTCATACCAAGCTGCTTTGCTTTAAAGTCAAGTCTTCGACCCACATTGCCAACTCCAATAATACCGAGCGACTTTTCAGCTAATTTGAAACAATAATCATGCGCAAGATTTGCTAATGCACTAATCACGTACTCAGCAACTGCATTAGCATTACATCCTTGAGCAGAGGAGAAAGCTATATTGTTTTTATATAAATAACTTTCATCAATATGATCCAGGCCTGCAACCGTTGAACCAACAAAAGAAATTTTCGTGCCCTCTAATAGTTCTTGATTGACCTGTGTTCTTGATCTCACAATTAACATATCGCAGTCTAACAAACTCTCTCTATTAATTTCCCTGCCTGGAAGAGTTACAACTTCTCCAAACTCTGAAAAAATCTTGTTAAATCCCCAAACTGCATCATCAATCATTAGTTTCATTTGGGTATTCTCCAGTCAATGGGCTTTTGATTGTTTGATTCAAGGTATTCATTAGCTTTTAAAAAATGTTGACTACCAAAGAAGCCTTTATGTGCAGAAAAGGGTGATGGATGCGGAGCACTGAGTATTAAGTGTTTGCTGCTATCTATCAATTCAGTTTTTTTATTAGCATAGGCGCCCCAGAGTAAAAAAACTAAATTATTTTTTTTCTCATTGAGGAGTCTAATCACATGATCAGTAAAAAACTCCCACCCTTTGTTCGCATGAGCCGCTGGAGATTGCCTTTCGACAGTTAGCACACTATTAAGCAGCAAGACCCCTTGGGTAGCCCAAGTGACAAGATTACCATGACCAGGATTCGCAAAATTTACATTATTTGATTCCAGCTCTTTATAAATATTTCTGAGGGATGGAGGTATGGCGGTGCCTTTAGGCACAGAGAAACTAAGTCCTTCTGCCTGACCATCCCCATGATATGGGTCTTGACCAAGAATTATAACTTTTGTAGAGTTAAAGCTTGAATATTCAAAGGCCTTGAACCATTCTCCTCTGGGTGGATAAATTTCACTATCAATTCTAGAGTTGAGAAACGAGTATAGCGAGATAAAGTAATCCTTTTCTTTCTCTTTAGAGAGGTATTCAGACCAGTCACCAATACTTTGAGTCATGATAAGTTCATAGGATCGAATGAATTTGTATTAATGAAGTTAGATTGCATTTAAATAGTAAAAAATATTTTATGGTTTAAAATGATTTCAAATCATGCATTTATTTAGCGTTTCAAGGATTAGTTTTATTATAACAAGGATTAAGCATGACTGATTGGATCAGTAGGTGGGAAAACAATAGAATAGGTTGGCATGCCGACCAAATCAATAGACAGCTCATTGAGTATCTAGATCAGCTTAATCTGTCTCCAGGGGATACGATTTTTGTTCCCTTGTGTGGAAAAACTAAAGACATGTTATTTCTACTTGAAAATCAAATAAATGTGATTGGTGTAGAGATGAGTATTATCGCAGCAGAAAAGTTTTTTTCAGAAAACAACTTATCTTATTCAATATCAAATTCAGATGGATTCATACTTTATGAAGGCGATGGAATAAGAATTTATTGCGGTAATTATTTTGATTTAGAAGCAAATCATCTTCAGGAGGTGAAGGCAGTTTATGACCGCGCATCATTGATCGCTCTTGATAGTGAATTAAGACAAAAATACATTAAACATTTAAATGATATAATAGTCATTGATGTGAGGATTTTATTGTTAACTTTGAATTATCCACAGCATCAAAGATCTGGCCCACCTTTTGCAGTTAGCAAATTTGAGGTCGATGAATTATTTAGAGTTTCTTTTCAATGTCGAGAGCTGGAGTGTATTAATGATATTGAAAATGAGCCAATGTTTCAAAATCTTGGTGTAGATTTTGTAGAAAAAGCAGTGTATTTACTGCAAAAAGTGAGAGTGTAATGGCAAAAAAAATGACAGGCATAGTAGCCCAATTTGGTACAAAGGGATATGGTTTTATAACAGGAGATGATGGTGAAAAGTACTTTGTTCATCAAAAAAATGTTTTTAATAAATCCCGATTAAGAAGTGACACAAGAGTTAAATTTAAAGTTGAAAGCTCTGATAAGGGTCTAGTTGCAGTTGATGTTAAATTAGAAAAAGTGGTTGAGGAGTCTGAGCCATTGACTGATAATGACATTAAAGCAATGTTTGGGGTTTTGTTGGCCTTTCAACTGATTGTTGCTTACTTTGTATTTTTTGGATAAATGAAAAGACTTTTAGCATTAGGATTACTTGTTGCAGTTACAATTTCAGGATGCTTATCAACACCTGCAAGGGAAGTAACAAACGTATGTAATTTGCTAGATGAAAAGGTTAGTTGGTATCGCGCAGCTAAACTTAGTGAGGAGAAATGGAAGGTGCCGATGCATTTGCAACTAGCCATTATCCATCAAGAGTCCCGCTTTGCTTCAAGAGCAAAACCACCACGTAATAAAATTTTTGGATTTATCCCAGGAGCGAGACCTACTGACTCTTATGGATATACCCAGGCTAAAAAAGCTACATGGGAATGGTACCAACTCAAAACTGGAAAAAAAGATGCCAGGAGGGATAATTTTTCTGACGCAATAGATTTTGTTGGATGGTACGCTAATCAATCTAACCTAAGGTCTAAGATAAGTAAAACAGATGCCTATCGTCAATACCTGGCATACCATGAGGGCCATGGTGGATATAACAAGAAAAGCTATGAAAAGAAAGATTGGCTGATCTCTATTGCAAAGAAAGTTGAGAATAAGTCAAATACCTATAAGTCGCAGCTTTCTCAATGCAGAGAGCAACTTGATAGTAATCGAATCTGGACGCTTTTTTAGATTTAATATTTAACTTGACTTATGAAACAAGCCTTAAGTTTGTTGCTGATTCAACTTTGAATACTCACCTGAAGTCTTTATAAGTTCAGAATGAGTTCCTTGTTCAATGATTTCTCCATTTTTTAAAACAATAATTCGATCAGCATTTTGTATCGTAGTTAATCGATGTGCAATAATAATAGTAGTTCTATCTTGTTGCATTTTATTAATAGCCGACTGAACAAGTTTTTCTGTTGCTGAATCTAATGCAGAGGTTGCTTCATCAAGAATCAATATAGGGCTATCTTTTGCAATTGCTCTTGCTATTGAAAGTCTTTGACGCTGTCCGCCAGATAGAGTTACGCCATCTTCACCAATATCAGAATCAAACGTCTTATCTAGTTTTTCAATAAACTCAATTGAATTAGATACTTTTGCCGCATTCCTTATTAAATCTATTGACATTGACTCTTTTTGACCAAAGGCAATATTTCCACTAATGGTGTCATTAAAAAGACGGACATTTTGATCCACATATGAGAAATTAGATCTATAAGACTCTAGCTCATAAGAAACAATATCTTTTCCATTGATTAATATTTGTCCAGATGATGGATTATAAAAGCGAGTTAATAAATTAACCATCGTAGTTTTACCGCTTCCAGTTGATCCAACTAATGCAATGGTCTCGCCTTTTTTAATTGTTAAATTAACATTAGTTAATGAAGGCTTTTCGTTATCATAAGAAAAACTAACATTGTCAAAACATATCTCACCAGAAATTGAATGAATTGGATTCTTGCTTGGGTTGCTTTCTGGGGATTCATCAATCAGGCTAAACACACTTTTCCCAGCTACTATTGCCTGCTGCAGAGGTTTGTTTATATTGATAAGTGTTTTTGCTGGTTTAACAAGCATTCCCATTGCTGTAAAGTATGCTAAAAAGTCACCCGCACTCATTACCAAATAGGTTGATGAGAAAAAAACAACAAAAGCCAAAGATAAGCCTATAAGGGCATTAACAATGGAGGTATTAAGACCACCAGCCATATCCACTTTGAACCTTTGCTGACGTATTGTGTTAATAATACTAAAAAATTTATTCGTTTCAGTTTCTTGCGCTTGATATATTTTGATTAAATCATTGCCAGAAATATTTTCGTCTAGTAGGTGGGTCATTTTGCCCATTGATTTTTGAACACTTACTGAGCCTTTTCTAATTCTGGAGGTAGAAAATTTCACAGCTAAATATACTAGTGGAAGAAGGACTATCAAGCTAAGACTTAAAAGAAAGCTTTTGTAAAATAAGTAACCTGTAAGAATAATAACTGTGAAGGAGGATTTAATAAATTGAAGCCAAATAGTAGAGGCTGCTGCCGATATTTGTTCGACATCAAAAGTAAGTTTTGATAGTGTTTCTCCCGTAGTATTTTTATCAAAATAGGATTTTGGAAGTCGAAGTAATTTAGCAAACATATTGACTCTCAAATCCATAATTACTTTATTGGAGATCCAGGAGCTTGCACTGATAGAAATTAGTGCAAATAATGAACTTAGTGCAATGACTGAAAATAAGATAACTGAATAAGAAAATGCTGCAGTATTAGCACGGTTATAGGAAAATAATGTATCAACTATTTGGCCTGTAATTTCAGGTATAGCTGTCTCTAATAAGGTTGCAAAAACCATCATTATCGATGTGAAAACTAATTTTCCTAAATGATTTTTGAGGTATGGAAAGATCCTCTTTACAAATTGTCTATAGCCCATCTTTATTTGTTTGTTTGGATGTGCCCATATTCTACACAAATTTAGGTATCATAGCTATTTCAAACTTTGTTAGTTTTACATGACAAAATACATCTTTATAACTGGCGGTGTAGTTTCCTCTTTAGGTAAGGGAATAGCCTCTGCTTCGTTAGCTTCAATTCTTGAAACTCGTGGCCTAAATGTCACTCTTCTTAAGTTAGATCCTTACATAAATGTTGACCCTGGAACGATGAGTCCTTTTCAGCATGGTGAGGTCTTCGTTACTAATGATGGAGCAGAGACTGATTTAGATTTAGGGCACTATGAGAGGTTTGTTCGAACTAAGTTAGGTAAAAAGAATAACTTTACGGCTGGTAGAGTTTATGAAAATGTTATTGAACGTGAAAGAAAAGGTGACTATTTGGGCGCAACTGTTCAAATAATTCCTCACATTACAGATGAGATAAAAAAATTAATGAAAGAGGGTGCTGAGGATGCTGATGTTGCCCTTGTTGAAATTGGTGGAACTGCTGGTGACATCGAGTCTTTACCATTCTTGGAAGCTATAAGGCAAATGAGCCTGGAGTTGGGACGTGAAAATACTTTATTCATCCATTTAACGCTTCTTCCTTATATTAAGGTTGCAGGGGAGCTTAAAACAAAACCAACTCAGCACTCAGTCAAAGAGCTTAGAGGGATTGGAATTCAGCCAGATATTCTTATCTGTCGATCAGAACATCAGTTAGAAGATTCAGACCGCAAGAAGATTGCGTTATTTACAAATGTTGCAGAAGATTCAGTATTTATTTCGCTCGACAAAGATACTATTTATAAGGTTCCTGAAGATCTTCATAGTCAAGGCTTAGATGATGTTGTAGTTTCAAAATTAGGATTAAAGTGTGGCAAGGCAGATTTGTCAGAATGGAAAAATGTTGTTACAAGGTTGGAGAGACCAAATCATAGCGTTGATATTGCAATGGTTGGTAAATATATGGATTTAACTGAATCTTATAAATCCCTTTCAGAGGCTCTCATCCATGCTGGTGTTCATACTCAAACAAAAGTCAATATCCATTATTTTGATTCTGAAGAGGTCGAAAAAAATGGCGCTGAAAGCTTGAGTAAAATGAGCGCAGTGCTGGTGCCAGGTGGTTTTGGTATCAGAGGAATTGAAGGTAAGATCAAAGCCGTTCAATTTGCCCGTGAAAATAATATTCCATTTTTAGGGATTTGTTTAGGTCTTCAGGTTGCTGTTATAGAGTTTGCTCGTCATCAAGCCAATATGGAAGGAGCAAATAGTACTGAGTTTGATGAAAATACAGCTTATCCAGTGATCGGACTTATCACTGAATGGCAAGATGAAAATGGTGATACCCAGACGAGAGATACTGATTCAGATTTAGGCGGCACTATGAGGCTTGGTGGTCAAGAATGTGCTCTTGTTGAAGGAAGTCATTCACAAAAGATCTATGGGTCCTTAAAAGTGACAGAAAGGCATCGCCATAGATATGAAGTGAATAATAAGCTTATATCTCAAATTGAAGCAGCAGGACTTGCTGTTTCTGGAAGATCAAATGATGGCTCACTTGTTGAAATGGTTGAAATTACTGATCATCCTTGGTTTGTTGCCTGTCAATTTCATCCTGAATTTACCTCAACACCTAGAGACGGCCATCCGCTCTTTGAAAGCTTTATTAACGCTGCAAAGGAAGCGCACAATTTGATACTTTCCTAAATTCTGTGTACTTTTATTTAATATTGGGGTTTTTTAGATGGAAAAAACTGATATTTTAGTTTTGGGTGGAGGCGTTATAGGCCTTTCAGTTGCCCTAAGAATGCTTAACCTAGGTAAGGAAGTTACTCTTATTGATTGCGAAGAGCCAGGTTCCGGAGCTTCATATGGGAATGCCGGCACAATTGCAGAATATGCAGTTCTACCTGTTGGCTCTCCAGAAGTGATAAAGAGATTGCCTGCACTTTTATTTAATAAAAATAGCCCAATTGCAATTAAACGCTCTGAAATTCTCTCACTTGCTCCTTGGCTAATGAAATTCTTGTATCAATCGATGCCAAAACAGGCTGCAAAAAATGCGCAATCGATCGCTGGCTTACTAGTTAATGCAAGGCTTCGTTGGGAGGATTTGGCAAGTCAAATCAATGGAAGTTCTCTACTTAATAGTAATGGAAGTATCTATATCTATAGGTCAAAGTCAATCTATGACGCTGGTGAAAAAGATATTAATCATAGAAAAACTTTAGGCTTGAATGCACAAATGCTAACCCCTTCAGAGCTTAATAAGTTGGAACCTAATATTAATCTAACTGAAGGCGGCGCAGCCTATTTTCCAGACTGTAATTATATGAGTGATCCTGGAAAAATGATGAAGCTATTGTTAGGTGCTTGTATTGATAAAGGATGTCATGTTATTAGGCAGTCTGCTAAGAATGTTGAAAGATCAAAGACTGGTATCGAAGTAACTTTAGATGACAAATCTATAATATTATCAAATCACCTAGTTGTATCTGCAGGTGCTTTTTCTAAGAAGTTTGCAAAACAAGCGGGAGACAATATACCTTTAGATGTTGAGAGAGGATACCATGTCGAATATGATATGAATGAACCACTCCTCAATAGACCTTGCTGTTCTGCTGATGGAGGTTTTTATATGTCTCCAATGACAGGTAGATTAAGAGTGGCTGGAACTGTAGAGCTAGGCGGAGTTAGTCCTCAGATTTCTAATCATAGAATTAATCATCTCGAGATTGGTGCATCAAATTTTTTTCCAGACTTAGGAAAGTCAAATAGGTCATGGTTAGGATTTAGACCATCAATTCCTGATAGTAAGCCTGTTATTTCAGCTTCTAGAAAAGGTAATGATGTTGTTTATGCTTTTGGTCATGGCCATATAGGCCTTACGCTAGCTCCCATTACTGCTGAGATTGTGGAGTCAATTATCACAGGGGAGGAGTCCCCCATTCCAATTCATGAGTTTTCAGTTCGAAGGTTTTAAAGATTTAATTTTATTTCTTTTTGACAAACTTCATCAGCCGCTTTTTCTTTTGAATTTGGCGTGCAGATAGAATATTTTTTTTATCTTTAAATGGGTTGTCGCCACTTTTGTATTGAATTTTAATAGGAGTATTCGTTAACTTGAGAGCTGTAATAAAAAAATTCTTTAGAAAGCGCTCATAACTATTTGGTACATTTTGAACATGGTTGCCATGAAAAATCAATGTGGGCGGAAAAACATCAGATTGATTGACAAACTTTAGCCTCATTCTCTTTCCAGCAACTGGAGGAGGTTGATGTGTGTTGTTGGCCTGTTCTAATATTCGATTTAGGAGTGAGGTAGGAAACCTTCCGCCTGCATTCTCATAAGATCTTTTAATGGGCGAGAATAATCTACCAACACCTGAGCCGTGGAGTGCAGAAATGTAATGAACTGTTGCGTAATTTACAAATGAGAGTTTTATATCTAACTTTCTTTTTACTTCACTTTTTTGATAATCATCTAAGCCATCCCATTTGTTGATAACAATGAGTAAGGCCCTTCCTTTGTCAGCTATTAGCCCTAAGAGTGTTGCATCTTGCTCAGTGACTCCTTCATGGGCATCCAATACCAAAATAACAACATGTGAATCATTGATGGCATCTTTAGCTTTGATAATGCTAAAAATTTCGACCTTTTCACTTACGCTTCTTTTACGTCTTATACCGGCTGTATCAATCAGAGTGTATTGCTGACCCTCTCTTTCAAAAGGAATAAATATTGAATCTCGAGTAGTTCCAGGTAGATCTACCGCCATGACTCTTTCTTCTCCTAAAATTCGATTAATTAGAGTTGATTTTCCAACATTGGGCCTACCAAGAACAGCAACTGCAATTCCCTCTAGTTCAGGTTTTTTAAACTCAACAGCTTTAGGCAGTAGTGGGATTGTTTTTTCTATAAGGTCAGTAATGCCTTGATTATGTTCTGCTGAAATAAGTGTTGGATCACCTAATCCTAGTTCATAAAATTCTGCAGCTGAAGCTTTATTTAAACCCTCAGCTTTGTTACAAACTAAAATAATATTTTTCTTTAGCTTTCTTAGCTGGGCTGAAATATCAAAATCTAAAGAAGTAACTCCATCCTTATTGCTGACAATAAAGTATATGACATCTGACTCGTTGAGTGCATTAATTACTTGACTATGAATACCCGTATCAATGATTGAATCTTCATTAGTTAGGCCGCCAGTATCGACAATAGAGCAATAAATACCATTATCTAACTCTATGCTTGCATATTGACGATCTCTAGTCAGTCCTTCAAAATCAGAGACGAGGGCTTGCCTTGAATTGCTTAGACGATTAAACAGCGTTGACTTGCCTACATTAGGCCTGCCAACCAGAGATATGATAGGGTAGCTCACAATCAGTAACCAGCAATGTTTTTAACTGAGATCGTCCAGCTTGATCTGAATCAATTGCGTAAGGCTAGAGTTTTCAGTGATATTGTCAATCGCTAGAGTGTAATTCTTTTTAGCTTCTTCAATATTTCCAAGATCTAGAAAAACATCTCCAGCAAGATTATAAAAGAGTCCCGAAAAGCCCTCTTCATTCTCTATATTGAGAACAGATAGAGCTTCTTCATGTTGCCCAAGTTCAAGATGAAGCGACGCTGATCGTAATATTGCTGTCGATGCAATGACTGAATTTTCTCTTGTTGTTAAGGGCTTAAGAGCATCTAGCGCTAGAGAGTAATTGCCTGCAACAAATAAATATTTAGCCATCAAAAGAGTCCCTTGATCAGCATAGCTACTTGACGAGTGATCTTTAATCAGTTTGTCATAAGCACCAACATTGGCTGAGTCTGACGCATAGCTTAAATAAAGCGATCGAGCATTCAAAGCCTGACTATCTTGATAATCAACA
The DNA here is from genome assembly GCF_001281385.1 of Candidatus Pseudothioglobus singularis PS1. Lineage (NCBI taxonomy): Bacteria > Pseudomonadati > Pseudomonadota > Gammaproteobacteria > Pseudothioglobaceae (SeqCode) > Pseudothioglobus (SeqCode) > Pseudothioglobus singularis (SeqCode). The sequence goes on along the minus strand of NZ_CP006911.1, from coordinate 1,165,943 downwards.
TAATAGTTCCAACCAAAGACGCCTGCAAGTCCAAGAACAGCTCCTGCAATAATTTGTTTACCATTGGCATCCCACCATTTTTTAATCTTATCAACTTGCTCTTCTTCTGAATCGCTAATTTCTATAAAGTTTTTCATAATATCTCCTGAAGATGGTGAATGATACCCTCAAGTTTAATTGATTGCTGAACTCCTTGGCCCTTTAGAGGCTTTATACTTATATGGCCCTCTGATAATTCCTGTTCTCCAAGAATCATAGCAAAGTCAGCCTCTGATTTATTTGCTTTTTTCATTTGATTTTTAAGCGTGCCAATGCTCATATCATTAGTAATAGTAATATGAGGGAGAGCTTCAATAATTTTTTTAGATAGGTTCATAGACTCAATATTGGCGCTATCTCCGATTGAGGCAAAATACAAATGAGGCCTCTTGTTAATTATTTGATCAGACTTATCTTCAATGAGGAGGGCTATTCGCTCTAATCCCATAGCAAAGCCAATTGCTGGTGTTGCATTACCTCCCATTTTTTCAACAAGTCCATCATATCTTCCACCGCCGCATATAGTTCCTTGAGCGCCAAGATCATTTGAAATCCATTCAAAAACAGTTTGATTATAGTAGTCAAGCCCTCTAACCAGTTTAGGATTGACCTTATATGAAATATCAAGGCTCTCTAGGTAATTCTTTAAGGCATTAAAATGATGATTAGAATCATCATCAAGATAATCAATCATTTTTGGAGCGCCAGAAATTAAACTCTCAAGTTCTTTATTTTTACTGTCTAGAATTCTCAGTGGATTCGTTTTTAAACGTCTCAGACTATCTTCATCTAGTTGATCCTTGTTATCGTTAAAGTATCCTGACAATATTTCTCTGTAAGAGGCGCGACTTTGCGCAGAGCCAAGAGAATTGATTTCCAGTTCAGCATCAATTCCTAATGTCTTCCAGAGAATCTGAGTTATGGATATCAATTCAGCATCAATTTTCGCATCAGAAACGCCAAATACTTCAGCACCAACCTGATGAAATTGACGGTATCTCCCCTTTTGAGGACGCTCATGCCTAAACATGGGGCCATTATAAAAAACTTTTTGAATTCCCTCTCTGGGTAAATTATGCTCAATCATCATTCTTACAACACCAGCTGTTCCCTCTGGCCTTAAGGTAAGAGAGTCTCCATTATTGTCCTTCCAGGTATACATTTCTTTCTCAACAATATCGGTTACTTCTCCAATAGCTCTTGCAAAAGTTTCTGTGCTCTCAATGTTGGGAGTTCGGCAATATTTATAGCCATATGAAAGAAGCAGATTGCTAATGGTACTATCTAAAAAACTCCAGATATTTGAATCTGAAGGAAGAAGATCGTTCATTCCACGGATAGCTTGAATTTTTTTTGACATTTATAATCTTAAAATGTAATTAAAAAGTATTTTACCAATTAATTCTTGGCTTGAGTCCTTGCAATAACCAAGTCCTAAAATCTTAACTATTTTTTATTCCACTCGGTACATGTCCTGTAGGGACATATTGAGATGCAGACTCACAATGTTGTTGCTGATCATCAAAAAATATATCTGCTGCAAATTGTCTTAAAAAAACGCCTTTTTCAAGGCCACCTAAAAAGAATGATTCGTCAATACGAATGCCCCACTTTCTCATAGTATGAATAACTCTTCTATGTGATGGAGCTGATCTTGCTGTAACGAGAGCTGTTCTTATTGGGTTATCTTCCTCTGGAAATGTAGATTGAATTTTTTGTAAAGATACTAAAAATGACTTAAATGGCCCCGCTTTTAGCTCAATTTTTTCAGATAAAATCTCGTTTTCATGAAATGCCTCTAGTCCTTTTTCCTGAAAAATTCTCTCAGATTCATCGGAAAAGATTACTGCATCACCATCAAAAGCAATCCTTAGCTGAGATGGGTGGCTATTATTGGACTTTGATTCAACGATAGAGGCTGCAGCATATCCTGATTGGAGTGCTTTCTGGACATCATTGTAGTTGCTAGATAGAAACAAGTCAGCTTCAAAAGCCCCTACAAAAGGGTGAGTACTCTCTCCTCTCGTGAACGCAGCCCTTGAAATATTTAGATCGTAATGCTCAATTGAGTTAAATATTCTAAGACCTGTATCTGCACTATTTCTGGATAGAAGGATGACATCAATTGGCGTTTTTTTACTGTTGAGTTTTAATAATTTTTTAACGAGGGTAAAGCCAACCCCTGGTTCTAAAATGACATGCTCGTTTTCTTGCTGATGCTTAGCATAAGCCTCAATTCCCTTTTCTTTAAATATCTTGTGAGATTGATCTAGATTGAATAATGCCCTTGATGAGATTGCAATAACTAACTTGGTATTTTCAGATTTTAATTTTTTGTTATCCACTTTGCTCCGTTGTACTTATCTAAGCAGTAATCGAGCCATCTTAGCATGAATAGGTTAAGTTCAAGTTGAAAGGACAAATCACTACAATCAACGAGTAAGGGGTGATTAGAATTAATTCTTGTTTCTTTACATATTGATTCAACCTCTAAGAGTTTTGCATCAAAATAAATTTTAAAACGAATATCTGGACGGTTGATCACTTTATCCATAGATTTAATCTTGTGAGTCAGTGTATATGTTCCAGTGTAAGGAGACTTTTCATGGCAGATTATGAAAAGATCATTTGATTGGCTTTTAATTCCAATTGTTTCTTCAGTAATAGAAGCGAGAAGTGGAATGAGTCTTGAGATTTTAATAAAGTTAAGTTCAAAAATCTCCGATAGATTTTTATAAGTTACCTTTTGTTTGTTATATATGAGTTTGGTTTGAATCTGATCATTCATCATTAACTTAATACTTTGATTATTGATTGGCGATGTTCATAATAAATCTTAATGCAAATTTTCTGTAACTCTAAAAATCACCCTGATCAAAATTTGTCATATTGTTAACATATGAAGCGTCCATTTGCTCATCGTTCACGCCCTGGAATCTATCTTCAAAGGCTAAATCTTCAAATCTTGAATATTGACCCACAAAGGCCAGCTTAATATTTCCAGTAGCTCCATTTCTGTGTTTTGCTATTCTTAAGTCTGCTTTTCCTACTTCTTCAGGATTCGTGTATGCATCATCATGATAAACCTCATCCCTGTAGATAAATCCAATAATATCAGCATCCTGTTCAATAGATCCTGATTCTCTAAGGTCAGCCATCTGAGGAATTCTGCCTTTACCAGTTTTAGCTCTAGATTCAACTCCTCGATTAAGCTGTGATAGAGCTATGACTGGAACATTAATCTCCTTTGCAAGAGCCTTAAGTGAGCGAGAGATTTCTGAAATTTCTTGAACGCGGTTCTCAGATTTACCGTGCACTGTCATGAGTTGTAAATAATCCACCATGATTAGACCCAGATCTGGATACCTTCTTTTAAGTCTTCTACATTTTGCCCTGATTTCGGTAGGCGTTATTGAAGGCGTTTCATCGATTAGAATTGTATTTTCTTCAAAGGCTCTGACTGCATGATTGAAGCTGTTCCAATCAATCTCAGACATATCTCCATCACGCAATTTACTTGAGTCAATTCTTCCAAATGATGAAATCATTCGGATGACTAATTGCTCAGTTGGCATCTCCAAACTGAATACTGCTACTGGCGTAGAGTTATGAATTGCTACATGCTCGACAATATTCATTGAAAGAGCAGTCTTACCCATGCTGGGCCTTCCGGCGATAATAATGAGATCGCCATTTTGGAGACCTGAAGTTAATTTGTCAAATTCTGAAAAACCAGTTTCGGCTCCTTTGTAACCTTTTAATTCTTGCATTTCATGAACGCGGTTCACTACATCCTTGATAATATCTTTTACATTCGTAATTTCTTGCTTGTTACGACTGACTTGTTCAGCTATTTCAAAGATTTTTCTTTCTGATAAATCCAGAAGATCGTTGACTTCAATGTCTTTTGGACTAAAAGCAGTATCAGCCATTTCTTTTCCAATCTTTATGAGCTGCCTGTAGATTGAGAGCTCACGAACATGTTTAGCATAAGCTTCAATATTAGAGACGCTAGGTGTATTTTCAGCTATCTGAGCTAAGTAAGCGAAACCTCCTATTGAATCCTCGTCATGCGTTTTAATGACCTGTTCTTTGACTGTTAGAATATCCGCTGGCTTGTCGTGTTCAAGTAGTATGACAATAGCATCGTAGATGATGCGGTGTGAGGTTTGATAAAAGTCGTCAGAGCTAAGAATGTTAACAACATTATCCCAAGATTCATTATGAAGAAGAAGGCCGCCAAGTACAGACTGCTCGGAGTCTATAGAGTTAGGTGGTATTTTAGGGTTGTCAATATCCATTGTCACATTTTAGAAAAATAAAAAGCCCTCAGAGAGGGCTTTTTATTTTAACTCACTTAAGTGAATTGGATTAACTTATTCTGTTTCAGTTGCAGCAATTACTATAATTTTTACTGGCACCACAACCTCAGCATAGAGAGATACGGTGACTTCATATTCACCAGTATTTCTGATTGCCTCTGGCATGTTGATGTCACGCTTTTCAACCTCAAAACCTTGCTCCAGAAGATTGGCAGCTATTTCTGTAGTGCTGACAGAGCCGTAGAGCTTCCCTTCTTCACCCGCATTCGCAGAAATTGTACAAACAACATCTTTCATCGCTAATTCTTTTGATTCAGCATCTGATAAAGCGGCGACTTCTTTTGCCTCAAGCTCTGCACGGATTGTTTCAAAAACTGCCATGTTAGCTTTATTAGCAGGTTTGGCTTTACCTTGCGGAATTAGGTAGTTGCGAGCATAGCCAGACTTAACGTTTGCTATGTCACCAAGATTACCTAGTTTTTCATTTTTTTCTAATAAAATTACTTGCATAAGGCCTCCTATTTTTTGTGTTTATCGGTGTAAGGGATTAGTGCCAAGAATCTAGCTCTTTTAATTGCAGTTGTCAATTGTCTTTGAAACTTTGCAGAAGTACCAGTTATTCTTGATGGCGTAATTTTTCCACTTTCATCAATATTCTTAAGAAGTATTTCAACATCTTTGTAGTCAATTTCCTTAAAACCTGCTTTTGTAAAACGACAAAAGCGGTTTATAGGGATTTGAAATTTGCGTCTTTTGTTAACTTGTTTTTTAGCCATTACAGTCTCCTATTTCTTTTCTGAGTCTTGACCTTTGGCTTTGTCTTTGCCTTGATCTTTAACTTTATCTGAATCTTTGCCTGCTTCTGCAACCATAATTGATGGTTCAGTGATTGCCTCTGACTTAGAAATAATTAAATTTCTTAGGATGGCATCGTTGAAGCGAAAGTTGTAGTTTAATTTATCAAGTGTATCTTTGTCACACTCGATATTCATCATTAAGTAATGTGCTTTATAAATTTTGTTGATTGGATAGGCTAAATGTTTACGACCCCAGTCTTCGTCCCTATGGACTATACCTTTGCCTGAAGTGATTAGCTCTTTGTACTTCTCAATCATTGTTGTAACCTGAGAACTTTGGTCAGGGTGAACAATGAGAGTTATTTCATAATGTCTCATTAACATCTCCTTATGGATTAAAAAAAGCTTGCCAACAAGGGCTGGTCAAGCAAGGAAGAGGGTATTTTATACTAGTTACTCTATACTTATCAATTATTTGCGCTTCTTCTCGTATTATGATGAACATTAATATAAACTTGGATTTATGAAATCCAAACTAGAAGTCTGTATCGATAGCATTTCTGGTCTAGAGGCCTGCATCAATGGAAAGGCAGACCGAATTGAGCTCTGCAGCTCATTAGAGCTTGGAGGATTGACGCCATCTGATGAATTAATGAAGCTTGCTTCAGAAGTGAATATACCTTGCAGGGTAATGATTCGGCCTAAAAAAGGCAGTTTTGAATACTCATCAGGGGATCTTCATCAAATGTTTGATGATATTGATAAAGCTCGATCATACAACTTCGACGGCGTTGTATTTGGCGCTACGCTTTTGAATGGTGAGCTTGATCAAGAATTTTTAGGTCAATTAATTAGATATAGCGATGGCATTAAAAAAACTTTGCATCGAGCAGTAGATACTATCCCAAAGACTATTGAAGCAGTTGAAATTGCAATTAATTTAGGTTTTGATACGATCTTGTCATCTGGTGGCTATGAGACTGTTATGGAGGGATTGGCAGTTTTGAAGGAAATGCAACAAAGAGCATCTGGCAGAATTGAAATTATGCCAGGCTCAGGCATAAACCCTCAAAACATAAGTGAAATTCTCTCTGATTGTCACTTTGCTTGGCTTCATTCTTCTTGCTCAATTCATAGACAAAATAGAAAAATTACAGATAGTCAAACTATTAAAGAAATTAAAACTGCAATCAATGTATAAATTTTGGATCAAGATTGTAAGTTTAATATTTATATTTATCTTCTCAGCTTATTTATTCTATCTTAACATTATAGTAAAGTCTCAATTTTCAACTGAGATAAAAGTCTCAAACACTATCACTCAAATCAATTTCTCCTTTAATGATTACCCTCCAGAGCTTATTAATATGCTTCTTTTAGTGGAAGACCAATCATATTTCCATCATCATGGTGTTGATTTTAAAGAGATTGGGAGAGTTATTTACGGATATTTATTTGATGATAAGGCGCTTAGAGGAGCCAGTACAATTACTCAGCAATTAGTTAAGAATTCGCTTCTAACTCGGGAAAAAACTTTTTCCAGAAAGTTTGAAGAGGTTTTGATGGCATTACTTTTAGAGTTGTCTTACGATAAAGAATTTATTCTTGAGAGGTATATGAATACGGTATATTTAGCCCAAAAAGGAGATATGGCCTACCACGGCTTTGCCAGTGGAAGTTATTTCTACTTTGATAAAGATGTTAAGGATTTGAGTTTAGAAGATATGGCAACACTTGTTGCCTTGCTTAAAGGGCCTTCTTACTATAATCCTATTAACTTTCCTGATAGGCTGGATAGGCGAGTTAAGATGATTTTGAAGATGCACGAAAACTACAAAAAAATATTTTGATGAATTTACTTGCGATAGATACCTGTACTGAAATTGCATCGGTCACTCTAATGACCAAAGAGTCAAGAGTTAGTCGCGTTTTGTCAGGGATTCAAAAAAGCTCTGGCCATATTCTTAAGCTTTGTGATGAAGTCTTTCAGGAAACAGGAACTCTAATAAAGGATGTTGATTCAATAATCTTTACTAAAGGGCCTGGTGCATTTACAGGTGTAAGAATGTGTGTTGGCGTTGTTCAGGGGCTTTCAATGTCCTGTAATATTCCAACGATTGGATTTTCGACACTTGAGTTGCTTGGATTTAGGGCTTCACAGATTCTTAGTTCTGAAAAAATAGCTGTAGCACTTGATGCTAGAATGGGAGAGGTCTATTGGGCTATTTACAATCAAGGAAAAATCAGTAAATTGCGCATATGTAATCCTAATGATGTAGATATTCTCGATACTAATTATATTGGAGTTGGGACAGGATGGGATGCCTATGGTGATATGCTCAGTTCTGCTTCTGGTGTAATTGAAACTGATCTCACAATTTTTCCAGAATCCTCTAGTTTAATAGATTTAGCACTTGAGTCATTTAGTAGGGGAGAGACTAGCGACTTTGAGCTACCCCAGCCGATATATTTACGAAACAATGTGGCTCAAAAATCATTAAAATAAATCTCTTTTTTATCACTGCATTTATTTATGTGGAAATGGATTCAAAGGCAGGCCTCACCGAAAGTTTTTTATGGAACCTGTTCTAGGCTTACACCATGGTTTTTTTGGCCTTTTGCTAGCCTTTTGGTGATTGGTTTATTTTGGTCTCTTGTTATATCACCGCCTGATTATCAGCAAGGTGATGGTTATAGAATAATATTCATTCATGTTCCAAGTGCTATCTTGTCAATGATGGTTTATGCAATCATGGCAATTGCTGGGGGTATTGGACTCATTTGGCAAATTAAAATGGCTGAAGTGGTGGCAAAGGTTTCGGCGCCAATTGGCGCAGCTTTTACAATCATTGCATTGGCATCTGGAGCAATTTGGGGTAAGCCGATGTGGGGAGCATGGTGGGTCTGGGATGCTAGATTAACTTCTGAGCTCATATTATTGTTTTTATATCTAGCATACATGTCTCTTAATAGCGCATTTGATAACCCAAAGACTGCTGCAAAAGCTAGCTCTATACTTGCTATCGTTGGCCTAATTAATTTACCAATTATTCATTACTCAGTTAAATGGTGGAACACCCTTCACCAAGGTTATTCGGTTGGTACTGGTGGTTTAAAAGATCCAGACATGCAAATTGCACTTGCAATAATGTTTGTAGCGTCAATTTTTCTTTATGCGCTTCTTGTTGTAATTAAAGCAAGAACAGAGGTTCTAGTTCGTGAGCAAAATTCTCGCTGGGTCAAAGATGAAGTTGAGGGAGTAGTATCATGACTATGGTTGAGTATTTTTCCTTTCTGCCTTATGGGAAGTATGCATTTTATGTTTGGCTCGCATATGGTGTTTCCTTCTTGACAATAATTACTCTTTTTATTAGTGCAAAGAGAATCCACACTAAGACTATTTTGTCTCTCAAAAATAAATTCTCAATCAATGACTAAAAGACAAAACCGAATGATATTGGTTGGGCTTTTAGTATCTGGTGTTTTCCTGGCAGGATATTTGGGGATTAAGGCGTTTAGTGAAAACTTATTATACTTTTATACTCCCTCTGATATTGTCGATGGAAAGGCTCCAGCAAATAAGAGTTTTAGACTGGGAGGCCTTGTTGAGACTGATAGTTTTAGTAGGGAAGGAATGATAGCTACTTTTTCAGTCACAGATAATAACCAAACAATTAAAGTTGCATATGAGGGTATTTTGCCTGACCTTTTTAGAGAGGGCCAGGGAGTCGTGGCAAGTGGTTCAATTAAGAAGGAGTGCAAAAAAGCTTGGGCAGGCAAGCTATGTACTTATAAATTTACTGCTAAAGAAGTTTTAGCGAAGCATGATGAAAATTATATGCCTCCAGAGGTAGCTGCTGCTTTAGAGATTACAAGTTCTCAGCAATGAAAAAAATAATACCTCTAATTATATTTTTTATAATAGGAATTTTTTTATTCTTAAGTCTTAATTCTAATCCCAATAAGCTTCCATCACCTCTATTAGGAAAGATTGTTCCAGAGGTCAATGGAAAAGACTTTTATACGAATGAAAATGTCAAATTGAATGATTTGATAGGCAATCAAATGATACTTATCAATGTCTGGGCGTCATGGTGTGTTACCTGTAGGAAGGAGCATCAAGTAATTATGAATATAGCAAATAATGAGAGTCTAAAGTTAATTGGCATTAACTACAAAGATCAAAAAAATGATGGTCAGAAGTATCTAGACATAATGGGAAATCCATTTGATGAGATTATTTTTGACCCAGATGGAAGAGTTGGAATGGAGCTTGGTGTTTATGCAACCCCAGAAACCTTTTTAATTAATAGAGAAGGATTAATTCTTTATAAACATATCGGAGAAATAACTCCAGAAGTTTGGAGTAAAAATTTCCAGGTTTTTTTAGAGACATTATAAAAGTATTTTTTTATAGTATTTTTACCCCAATTTATATTTATTGTTGAATGTCGCTTGAAATAAGGGTTCTTAGATGTATAATTATTTTACACTTTTCAATAAAATTAGTGGGTTTTACATAAATTCTTTTTAAAACTAAGGAGTTAACAAATGAACAAATCAGATTTAGTTTCAGCAATTGCTGATAACTCAGGTCTTTCGAAAGCTGATGCAGCTCGTGCTTTAGAGGCAACAACTACTGCAATCTCTACCACATTGGCAAGTGGCGACTCAGTAGCTATCACTGGTTTTGGTAGTTTTTTAGTAAGAGCACGCGCAGCACGCACTGGCCGTAACCCGCAAACTGGTGCTGCAATACAAATTTCAGCATCAAATGCACCCGCATTTAAAGCAGGAAAATTATTAAAGGAATCTGTTAACTAATCAGATTTTTTCGAAGTATAATATGCCCGTTTCCTTATTTGATTCGGGCATTTTTTTGGGCGCTTAGCTCAGTTGGGAGAGCATCGCCCTTACAAGGCGAGGGTCACAAGTTCAAGTCTTGTAGCGCCCACCAAGAAATATGGAGCGGTAGTTCAGTTGGTTAGAACGCCTGCCTGTCACGCAGGAGGTCGCGGGTTCGACCCCCGTCCGCTCCGCCATTTTAATTTGCAATATCTTAGTTTAAGAATTTCCAAATCTATTTTTTTTGAATTATATTTATCTTGATATAATTAAAAAAATTTAAATAATTACAGTTAATTTCTTTTATGAAAACATTTCTCCATGTAGGCTGTGGTCCTCAAACAAAAATTGGTTTAAAAGGTTTTGATAATGATCAATGGAAAGAAGTTCGATTTGATATTGATAAAACTGTCAATCCAGATATTGTTGGAACATTGTTGGATATGAGTAAAGTTGCTTCAAATAGTGTTGAAGCAGTTTACTCATCACATAACATTGAACACGTATATCCTCATCAAGTTCCAATTGTTGTAAAAGAGTTTCTTAGAGTATTGAAAGATGATGGCGTAGTTGTTCTTATTTGCCCAGATTTACAAAGTGTTTGCGATGCAATTCTCAAAGATAAACTTTATGATCCACTATACGAAACTCCAGTCCCAATAGCTCCCATTGATATTTTGTATGGGTTAAGAGCTGCCCTTGAAGAAGGGAATGAGTTTATGGCACACAAGTGTGGGTTTACTTATTCATCTTTATTGAATTTTTTTATTGAAGCGGGCTTTCAGAAATGGATAGGTGGAAGAAGACCGGAGGACTATGCTTTATATCTTATTGCTTGTAAAGGTAAAAAGTCTGATGAAGAATTAAGAAATCTGGCACTTGAATTTTTACCTGGTGATTGAATATTTATTAAAATAATTGTATTCAACTACTTGAAAAGATAACTGCTAAAAGTAATTTGCCTCTTAATATATGTGTTTTATCTTTAGAGTCAAATAATTTAAAAAAGGAATTGAAAGTGAACAATGGTCGACAATTAAAGAATGCAAGAATAGAAATCTCAAAAGTGACTGAAAATGAACTTTATAATTTTTCATCTAGTCATGCTTTATCTATCTATCCATTGGAGGCTGTTTGTACTTATATTCCAAAGAATTGTTGCTCTTCATTAAGGTTTTCAATTGCCATTGCAAATGGCTTTGTTAAAGACGTTGATGATATTAATTGGATTCATCAAAATAACCAAACCTTTATTTCATCTCAAAGAGAAGTTTCTCTTGCAAAACATACTTTTGTTGTTTTGCGTTGCCCATATACTAGAATTGCTTCTTGTTATTTAGATAAAGTGGTAGATGGAAAAATTAACTTTAATGATAATTTTGGTAATAAAGCGAGTTTAAATTTTAATGAATTTCTAGAATATATAAAATCTCAAAGTAGAGAAAATATGGAGGAACACTGGAGAAATCAGTCAGATTTTCTTCATTATGAGCATTATGATGATTATTTTTCTTTGGAGCTCTTTTCTGATGCAATTGACTTATTGAAATCTAAAGGTTTTAAAGTTTATGATACTAGGAAGATCTTAAATCATGATATTTCAAGTTTTGAAAAAGTTGATGGAGATTTCTCAAAGATTAAAGATATAGATCTTGAAAAAATGAAAAATAATGGCCGTTTGCCAAGTTACAAATCAATGTTCACAGAATTAGAAGTCAATCTTGTTAATGAAATTTATGGAGATGATATTGATTTGTATAAAAGCCATTTTGGCAATGGTGCTTTATTGTTTAAATAATTTTTTTTAGAGTTTTCGTAGATTGTAAATATTTTGTTGATGAAGTACAATGACGTTTTAGTTTTATTTGCTTTCTAATTTCTTATGAAGGATAGCCCAATAAGCCTAAGTGTTGACTTTGAGAAAGATGGAATTCAGCATGGCTATCTTAAACTTCCTCACTCTCATGATGGCTCTGCCTGGGGCTCTATAGTGATTCCTATAACTGTAGCAAAAAATGGAAATGGGCCAACAATTCTTTTTACTGGGGCTAATCATGGTGATGAATATGAAGGTCCTGTAGCATTATTTGATTTAGCAAATCACATCAGATCTTCTGATATTAAAGGAAGAGTGATAATTATTCCTGGGATGAATTATCCAGCTTTTCAGGCTGGAAAAAGAACATCTCCAATTGATGGTGGTAATATGAATCGAGTTTTCCCTGGCAATCCTGAAGGAACCTTTACTGAGAAGATAGCTGATTACTTTAATCGGACTCTTCTTCCTCTTGCAGATTATGTTGTAGATTTTCATTCTGGCGGAAAGACATTAGATTTTTTACCTTTTTGTTGTGCTCATTTTCTAGATGATAAAGAACAACAGTCTCGTTGTATTGATGCAATGAAAGCTTTTAACGCCCCTCATTCAGTAATGCTTCTTGAGATTGATGCTGTCAACATGTATGATACTGCTGCTGAAAATATGGGGAAAGTGTTTATTAGTACAGAGCTTGGTGGAGGTGGATCAACAACGGCTTATTCAGTCGAAATTGCAAAAAAAGGAATTCGTAATTTGTTAAAACATACTGGTATTTGTGAAGGAGATCTAGAGGTATCAGAAACACTTAATTTAGACATGCCTGATCAAAGATGCTATATTTTTAGTGAATCAACTGGGCTTTTAGAGCATTGTGTTGATTTAGGTGATCCAGTTAGTGAAGGGCAACTTGTGGCAAAGATTTACAACATTGAAAAAACAGGAGATGAGCCTGCTGAATATTTTGCTGGTATTGATGGTATTTATACTGGAAGACATTTTCCAGGGCTGATAGTAAATGGAGATTTTCTGGGTGTTGTTGCGGTTCCAGTGTAGCTTCATAGTTTGTTATTGCCTTTATATTAGGAGAAAAAATGAATGCTTTATTTGCTTCAGATAATGTGACGAGTGCTTGCCCAGAGGTTATGGATGCTGTCATTAATGCTAATTCTGGTATTTCAGAATCATATGGTGAAGATGAATGGTCATCTAGACTCAAAGAAAAATTATCTGATGTCTTTGAAACCAATGTCGAGGTTTTTTTAACAGTTTCTGGGACTGCTTCAAATGCATTAGCATTATCTGCGTTAGCTCCTGTTTATGGAAAAATCTACTGTCATGAGCTCTCTCATATTAATACTGATGAGTGCGGGGCACCTGAGCTTTTTACTGGCGGTGCTAAGCTAAATCCAATGAGAAGTAGTAATGGAAGAATTAATGCTAAAGAGCTTGATGAGATTGTTAGAGGATCTGGTAATGTTCATGTGACTCAGCCTTCAGTTGTCAGTATTACTCAATCGTGTGAAACAGGGACAGTTTATCAATTAGATGAGATTCAAGAAATATCAAAAATAGCCCATAAGCATAAGATGAGTGTCCATATGGATGGTGCGCGGTTTGCAAATGGTCTCGTATCTCTTGGAGAAAGCCCGGCAGAGATGACATGGAAGTCAGGAGTTGATGTTCTAACCTTGGGTGGTACTAAAAATGGTTGCCTCGCTGCAGAAGCAATCATATTTTTTAAACCTGAGATGGTTGGTAATTTTCCATTCCTTCATAAAAGGTCTGGCCAGCTTCTCTCAAAAATGCGTTTTATATCATCTCAGTTAAATGCTTATGTCTCCAATGATGTATGGATTCGAAATGCTAGTCATGCAAATGCAATGGCAAAGAAATTAAGTAAAGGCTTAAATGCCTTTTCAAATATCAATTTAGCCTATCCAACTGAGTCAAATGAAGTTTTTGTTCATCTTCCTAGAGATGTCATTGATTATTTAAATAATGCTGGCTATGACATCAATGAAGAAGAGCTGGACGGGAAAGCTGTTCGATTTGTGACTGCATGGAATACTGATCAAAATGATATTACAAATCTTTTAGACAAATTATCACAAAAATACGGGTAAATTTTAAGGTTTAAAAACTTTTATAGATGAAGTGTATAGCCTTGTATAATGCTTCACCAAGCAAATGGTAAGATCTGCATTGATACAAGATCCCTATAGCTAAAAAAATAATTAAATCACGAGTTAGTTTTGACTCTTGATAGGTCTCTCAAATTGAATTTGAGTTAATTGTAATTGGTTGATACTAAAATAGTATCAACATTTTTGGTAAAAATATTATTATGTTAAGTGCAATAAGAAATAAATCAAAAGGTTGGGTCGCTTATCTCATCGTTGGCTTAATAACGGTTCCATTTGCCTTGTTCGGAATTCAAGATTATGTAAGTCGTTCTGCAAATAACTCGATTGCTACAGTTGATGGAGAAGATATTGATATTAATGTTTATTACCAAGAATTAAATACACAACAACGCAACTTGCAGCAACAATTAGGCGCTGCCTACACCCAAGAGATTGATGATGCTATCAAGCAAACTCTTTTAGATTCCATGATTAATGAAAAGCTGATAGAAAATTATGCCAACTCATTAGATATTGTTACCCTAGATGATGAGGTTAAATCGGTTATTGAATTAAATCAAGCTTTCTCAGTAGATGGTGAATTTTCACAAGATCGATATACTCAATTATTAAGACTTAACAGTTATTCACCTGCTGGCTATGAATTAGCTCAATCAAAATCATTAACACGGGAACAAATTAAGAGAAATCTGAGTGGTTCAGCTTTTATGTCATCGATTCAAATTGATCAACTTAATGATCTTGCATCTCAGCAAAGAGAGGTTTCGTATATTGCCCTGAATACAAGTAATTATCTAGATCAAGTTAGTGTTTCAAAGGATCAAATTTCAGATTATTTTAATGAAAATAGATCAAGCTTTATTGAAGGACGAAAGGTTAAAGTGGATTTTGTAGAGCTTACATTAGACAGTATGGATGAGCCTGAAAATCCAACTAATGATGATCTTCAAAATCTTTACGACGACAATGCTGAACTCTATACAAACTCAGAAAGAAGAAGGGCGCAGCATATACTAGTTGAGAGTGAAGAATTAGCTAATGACCTATTAAAGCAGATCAATCAGGGCGCTGACTTTGCTGAACTCGCTAAAGCAAAATCTGAAGACAGCTCTTCAAGTGAAGAGGGCGGAGATCTTGGTTTTTTTGAAAAAGAGTTAATGGGTGCTGAATTTGATGAGGCTGCATTTGCAATGAATATTGGCGATGTTAGTGATGTGGTTGCTACTGATTATGGTTATTTTCATATCATTAAGCTTACAGATATAGAAGCTGAAACAATGCAAGCTTTTAATGAAGTTGAGGAGCAATTAGCAGCACTTTATATTAAAAATGCAAAAGAAAAGATGTTATTTAGCTCTTTAGAGGAGTTCATTAATTTATCTTATGAAGAGTCTCTAGATATTGTTGCTGATCAGTTTGGGCTTGAGCTTCAAAGTAGTGAATATTTTGGTAATGGCAGCAGTCTGTATGATGCAAAATTTGTTGCTTCTGCATTTAGTTCTTCAGTTATCGATGACGGTGATAATTCTGAAGTTATGGAGATTGATTCAGAAAAATTTGTTGTTTTGGCTTTATCTGATCTGCAGTCAGAGCGTGAGAGAGATTTAATTGAAGTAGAAGATCAAATTGAGTCCACTCTTAAGACAGCTTCAGCAAAAGAAGTGATTGAAAACATTGCTGAAAGTATTGCCTCTGCATTCTCAAGTGGTGATGAGCAAACAGCCAATAAATTAATCTTAGAGAACAACCTAGAGTGGGTTTCTGAAGGCTGGCTTTCAAGAGCTAGTGAGTTGCCTTATAATGTTGCATCTATATCATTTGCTTTATCAAAACCTGAAGAAGGAAGACACACTTATAGTGCTCAAAGTGCTAACCAATTAACTTCTTTGGTGATTGATTTAAGCGGAGTTAGAGTTCCTGAGGAGGATACAAATACTGGCATCTCAGCGCTTTATTTGAGCCAGGAGAACAATGAAATGTTTGTTACTCTTATTAGGCAGTTAAGAGATAATGCTGAAATTAGAGTGTTCTCTGATTTACTATAGATTTAATTTAAATTAAATTTCAAAGGTTTATTAGTCTCTAGGTTTGACCATACTCTTAATCTCAAGAACATTGAAGTTGGGATCTTCAACGAAGAAAGTTTCTTGTTGATAGTCTGTATCTTCAAACCTGATATAAGGCTTATCTACAAAACCTACAGAAGAAGCAACACTGGCTTTAACTCTTTGATATTCTTCTAATGGTAAATGTATTCCTAAGTGAGGCACAATGACATCGCCCATATCTACACTATGTCTATGCCTTTCAAGGCTATCACTATTTCGAGGCTTTGATTGATGTAGGGTAAGTTCATTCCCCCAAAAATCCACGTCTTGCCATTTACCCTCTTCAGACATATCAAGCTGACATCCAAGTACATCAGTATAAAATTTAACAGTATTGCTTAATTTTCCAGCCTCAATAGCCAAATGAAATCGATTACTCATTATTGACTCTAAAAAAGAAAAATAACCCCTAAAATCAGGATATTAGTATACTAAAAATCCTAAATTTATCAATATCAAAGAATATTTTTTTTTAGTGTTTAAAGATCTGGGCCTTTCTCATAGAAGTTATACCCTGCATCAACGTAGGTAACCTCACCGGTTACTCCAGAGGCTAGATCTGAGCATAAAAATGCTGCCACATTGCCGACTTCCTCAATGCTGACATTGCGTTTAAGCGCAGAGCTCTCAGCAGCATGATCAAGTAATTTTCCAAACCCTTTAATGCCACTTGCTGCAAGTGTTTTGATTGCGCCTGCTGATACCGCGTTGACGCGAATACCTTTTTCAGCTCCCATTGCTGCAGCCATATATCTAACATTGGCTTCAAGAGAGGCTTTAGCAATACCCATCACATTGTAATTAGGAATTGCTCTAAGAGCTCCTAAGTAACTCAGTGTTAATAGGGCACCGTTCTCATTAAGCATCGGCATCGCTGATTTTGCAAGTGCAGTAAAGCTATATGAGCTAATTTCATGCGCCTTGAGGAATCCTTCACGCGTTGTGACCTCAAGATAATTACCATCGAGCTCAGCTCTTTCTGCAAAAGCCACTGAGTGAATTAAAATGTCAAAACTATCCCATGATTTTTTAAGTTCATCAAAAGTTTCATTAATTTGCTTATCACTGGATACATCACAAGGAATTACAATAGATGAGTTACAGATTTCAGCACACTTTTCAACGCGACCTTTAAGTTTCTCAGTTTGATAAGTAAAGGCAAGTTCACAGCCATTTGCTGCCATTGATTCAGCAATTCCCCAAGCTATAGAGCGGTTTGAAGCAACGCCAACAATGAGTGCTTTTTTACCTGTTAAAAAACCCATGAAACCTCCATAATATTTATAATACAGTTAGGGTTTAATTATAAACACATTGACTAAATAGATGCTGTTTACTTAATAAATGTTGAGGATTATTTAAAGTTAATCACGGACTCTTAAATTTAACAATTACTGAAGATATTTATGAAGCACAAAGGCTACTACCTATTATTTCTTGGATTGGTTTTAACAGATCAATTTACCAAGCAAATTTTTATGTCTTCGTTTGATTTAGGTCAGTCAATCGTTGTTAATCCTTTCCTCAGTTGGACCTATCTTCAAAATACAGGCGCTGCTTTTAGTTTTCTCGCAGGCGGGGGTATGATGCAAAAGTCATTTCTTTTAGTTGTCTCTATCTTAGTTTCTATTTGGATCGTGATTTGGACGCAAAAGACATCTTCAATTTATCGTCAAAAGTTAACAGGACAGTTTCTACTTCTCTCAGGTGCTGTAGGCAATTTAATTGATAGGGCGCAGTATGGTTTTGTCATCGACTTCATTGATGTTCATGTCAATAGTTTCTATTGGCCTGTCTTTAATATAGCAGACAGCTTAATCTTTTTGGGCGTTGCACTTCTCATATTTGAGAGAAAATCGACTAGTAAATAAAATTCCAATAGCATCGAGAATCACCATAAGTGGTAGAATATTAAATAAATGCATTCCACTCAAACTCAATGAATAAATTTCTTTTATTACCTTTACTTTATTTGATGAGTATTTCGGCATTAGCTGAAATGCATAAAGTTTCAGATTCTGGCGAAATTTTAGCTTTAGATAGTGAGGCTTGGTCCTGCGTTTTAGATGACAGTAAGTCACTTCTCTGGGAAGTCAAGAGTGAAGAAGAAGGCATTCAATATAGCCTCAACACCTATACTTGGTTTGATGGTGAGAGTGGGAGAGATAATGGGACCTATACTAAGAATTGTTATTGGGGTAAAAACTGCAATACACTGTCCTTTACTGCCGATATAAATAAAGCCAATCTTTGTGGTTATGCAGATTGGCGCCTTCCATCACTTGATGAATTAAATACGATTGTTGACTATTATGGTGAGAGCGATACGCTCATTAATACAGACTTTTTTCCTAACACTCAGAAGAATACTTATTGGACCTCTGATTCAGTCACAAATAGCCCTAAACTCGCCTTCGAGGTGCCTTTTTTCTATGGCGGCTCAAAGGCGCGTGAGAAAACCATTGACACTTTTGTAAGACTTGTAAGAAGTGCTGACTAGAGAGATTGATCAATCCTTGTATGAGTCATATTCTGACGATATACCCTTAATTCTCAAAAGAATCTATGCAGCCAGAGGCGTCTCTGAGTCGCAGCTCTCAATGGCGCTTCCTGGTCTTCTTAAGCCCAACTTTGACCAACTCAATATCGCCCTAGAGCTTCTTGAGAAATGCCTCTTAGAGGATAAGCAGATCCTGATTGTTGGAGATTTTGATGCGGACGGTGCAACTGCCAGTGCAGTGGCTATTAAGGCGCTAAGACTCATGGGTGCAAAACATGTCGATTTTTTAGTTCCAAATCGTTTTAAGCATGGCTATGGTCTCAGTCCTGAGATCGTTAATGAGGCAAAGCGTGATAAAGAGCCAGATCTCATTATTACGGTCGATAATGGCATATCAAGTAATGAGGGTGCAGAACTTGCAAGATCCCTTGATATTGACGTCATTATCACAGATCATCACCTTCCGCCTAATGAGCTTCCCAATGCCAATGCGATTATTAATCCCAATTTAAGGGGTTGTGATTTTCCATCAAAAAATTTGGCTGGGGTTGGGGTCTGTTTTTATTTGTTTTCATCACTTAAAACCTATCTCACAAAACAAGGTTATTTTGAAAAGAATAATATTCAAAATCCAGACCTTCGAACGCTTCTTGATTTAGTTGCACTTGGAACCGTTGCAGATGTTGTAAAACTGGATCAAAACAATCGAATTCTAGTGAATGAAGGAATCAAGCGTATTCGTGAAAAACGGTGCTCAAAAGGCATCCTTGCCATCCTTGAGTTAACAAAAAGGCCAGTTGAGTCGCTTCAAGCATCTGACCTTGGATTTACAGTCGCACCAAGAATCAATGCGGCAGGAAGACTCAGTGATATTTCTCAGGGGATTCGCTGCCTCTTATCAGATGATATGAATGATGCGAGAAGGTATGCGCAAACGCTTGAAGAGTTTAATATTAAAAGGCGCAAAGAGCAGACTCGTATGCAGGACGAGGCTCTAGCTATTGTTGAAGATCAAGCTATCGATAAGAGTGATTTTGCAATCGTTCTCTATGACGAGTCTTGGCACGAGGGAGTGGTCGGTATTGTTGCTGGAAAACTCAAAGAAACCTATCAGTGCCCATCTGCAGTGTTTGCCAAGGCAGATAACGTTTTAAAGGGCTCTATACGCTCTATTCCAGATGTCCACATCAAAGACTTGCTAGACCTTGTTGATAGAGAAAATCAAGGACTCATTGAGAAGTTTGGTGGCCATGCGATGGCGGCAGGTTTGACCATCAATCCAGATAACTTTGAGCAGTTCAAAAATGCATTTACTGAGGAAATAACAAAGCATCTCAAAGGTAAAAAACCAATTATCGAGCTTCTAACCGATGGAAGTCTTGATTCAGCTGAAATAACCCTTAAAAATGCAGAGCTGTTGAGGCAAGCTTCACCCTGGGGTCAGGGTTTTGAAGAGCCCATTTTTTATGGTGACTTTGAGCTAGTTGAACAGAGAATTGTGGGTGAAAAACATCTCAAGTGTAATTTAAAACTCCAAGGTACAAATTCAGTTTTAGAGGGAATCGCTTTTTTTCAGGAAAAGCTTGATTCCAAGAAGGCTAGGGTGGCTTATAAGCTCAATGTCAATTCATTTAGAGGGAATGAGTCTTTGCAGCTTATGATTGAGTCAATTGAAAGCTCTTAACTAGAATTTACAGATGAGCAATGACTATAATCTACAAGAGTTTTGTTTTGCAACAGGAAGTGAGTTGCAGAATATTGTCTCAGCAATTTGACTACCTTTGTCGTGAGCCTTTTTAAGCCATTTTTTTCCTTGATTTTTATCTTGATTAACTCTGCTACCAATAAGATATTGCTGTCCAAGCTCTTCCATTGCTTGGACCCATCCTAGTGATGCAGATCTCTTTAGATAATCAATAGATATTTTTTCCTCACCCTTATTTTCATATTGCTGGCTTAGAAGAAAGGTTGATAACGTATTGTTGCTGCCATCTGGGTCTAATATCAATGAGCGCTCAAGCCAGAAGATAGACATGTCAGGGTCTTTATCAAAGAGTTGTTGGCCCGCTTGAACCGCTGTTAAAGCACTACAATAGTATGGCTTCCAGAAGCCGTACTCTTCAGATGCGTAACCCATTTCTACGAGCTCATTACCTAAATCTTTGCCATCAACAATAACTTGTGCAATGAGCTTGGTATTTGTTTTTCTGATGTTGCTAAGTTTGATAGAAGACGCATCACTCAGTCTTTTGGAGACATAATCCCTTACCTTGACTCCAAATTCGATCTGCTTAGGGCATGATTTTGTAGCATCTGGCGCGTCAATATCTTTCAAAGATACTTTTATATAGTTGTCAGCAAGCTCATGAGGTTCGGCAATGTTTACAACAAGTTTGTCTCCATGCGTAACCTCAACCACTTTTGATATAACTGGGTCTGATGCAGAGGTCGATGGTTGAGTGGTTGGGGCTACTTTTTTTGTTTTGTTTTCTGTTGCTTTTTCTTTAGTTTCAACTTTTTTGGCTACTTTTTTAACTGTCTTAGGTTTTTTTGGAACTAGAATACCATCCCTGCAGCCGGTTACAAATAATACGCCTCCAGCCCAATCCTCAACATCAATAAAGTACTTCGCCTCAACTATTTTGTTATCTTTAAAAGTTGCAGCATTTGACCTTTGGTGTTTAATGAGAGTGGGATATGTAGGGTTTTCTGGGACTTCGCCTTTATCTACGCTTCTATTAAAGTAGGCCATTTTCCCAACAAAGTGACCATCTTCTGTGAGCTTTATATTTGTTTCGTCAATGAAGAAACTTGGATCAATCGAAAGTCCACCCATCCTCCAAGAGGATTTAACAAAATCTACATTTGCATCCTTAATATTAATATAGCCTAAGGCCATGTTCCAATTTTCCAATTCGCCAGATTCACTTTTATCGTAGACGATTCTTTTTAAGGTGAACCTACAGTTTGCATCTTCAACACTTTTTGCCAACTTATGATTACTGAAGTCATAATCCAGTTTTGAGACTATCCTATTTAGTAAATCCTCTAAAACATCAGAAGAAAAAGCAACGTCATATATCTCTATTTCTGAGGCTTTGACCGATGAAGTATTATTTGATGACGTATCAGCTGCTGAGTTATTATTTGAACTACCACCACACTTGTATACAAAGTATGTACCATCATCTGAAATCGATTTAATCGGATCGCTACCATCAGGACAATCCCCTGCGTAGCTTTTTACAGAGAACAATGTCAGAAATAAAAGCAGGTATATTTTATTCATATAATTTTTGAATCTCCTTTGCTTTTTAGCAAATTAATACCACTCCAAGGTGTGAGTTGAGTTTTTATGAAAAAATATAGTCGTAGACTCGAGGTAATTTAGGGGTAAAGAAGACCTTATCCGCAATCAAATCGTGATCAAGCCCGAGGGCATTCTCGATACAGGCAGCACATACAGAGCGATAGTCAATGGTTGACATTACATCCCTTTTTTGAAATAGGTCACGCTCAGCAAGTCCAGGCCATTCAGAAATAACTCTACTTTTAGTAATTGAACCTCCCGCCAAAAGTCCCGCAGAGCCATAACCATGATCTGTCCCCCAGGTCCCATTAATTTTGACTGTTCTTCCAAACTCAGTTAAGGTTAAGATAATGCTTCTGTCCCAGGCATCACCAAGCCCCTCTCTGTATCCTGCAATAATGTCATCAATCAAAGTCATTTGCCTGCCATGGTAGCCATTTTCATTGGCTCCCTGACTAGCATGCGTATCAAACTGAGTGACTTTAATAACGGAGGACAGAGGACCACCTTCTTGAGACATTGCCTTACCGGCATATTTGGCTAAACTGGCCGGGTCTCTTGGAACGATGGAGTCCTTCTGAGTACTTTTTTGACTGACCTTGTTGAAAACTGAAGCGCCTTCCTTGGAGTGAGCCATAGAAATCATATCAATAAGTTGGGTTGATAGCTTGCTGGAGCTTCGGACACTGGCTGGGTAGAAGTTATCGTTTTTATCAGTACCCCTTAACAGTAATGGCATATCCAGTGAGAGTGATCTTCCAGGTAGCATTGCTAGATCAAGCGCTCTTCCGAGCCAACCAGTAGACTCCGAAAATGGACTTAATCCACCACCTTGCATTAAGTTTTGGCCTTCAAAGTGCGATCTTAAAGTATATGGAAAGTTTGTTGCATGAACAATTGAGGCATTATTTTTAGCCATCAGTCCACCAAAGTATTGAAAGGATGGGTGCAACGCAAATAGAGAGTTGAGTTTTAGATAGTTGTCAGGAACCAATCCCTTTCTCATTCTAGAAAGATCAGGGTCACCTATGGGCGGCACAGCGGCTAAGCCATCCATTCCACCTTCAAGCATAATGACTGAAATCGTTCCTGGAGGTTTATCTTTTGTGAAGCCGGGAAGAGGAAGGCCTGCAAGAAATAATGAGGCCCCTGATGTCTTTAAGAACTGTCTTCTCGTTAAATTTAATTTAGGCATTCTCCAACCCCATTATTTCAGGACTACACATCAACGCAATGAATTTTGTTTTTTCACTCATACCAACACTAGCTACAAGGTTTCGAGTTGTATCATTTGCATTGATTCTATTCATGATATCGTCCGACTTAAATTTTGGCCTTCCAGCAGTATAAATGGCATCAGCAAATCGAATGCGCCGCTCAAACATTTCACCAGACAGCCACTCTTTCTTGTCACTCGAGTAACCGTCAGGCTGCCTTTCATGCCAAAAACCCTGACCAAGCTCCTCAAAAATCTCACGAGATTCCATTATGTAATTATCGTACCTATTTAATTGAGCCCAACCCTTGAAAAATCTTGCATCGCTAAGCCTTACAACTTGGAATAACCAAGTCATTGGCCATTGAAATTTAGGCTCTTTTGACTGAATAGCACGTTCAATCACAGCAGAATGAATTTCATCCAGACTACCGTTACTTTTTCTCCAGGCATTAGCTATAAAGTCAGTATCAGCTTTGCTTGGGTTATCGCTCACAAAGTGCTGAGCCAATTTAAAAGAGATATGCTTGACGGTGTGTTCGTGCGCAGCAAGAAAATCAGTAAGCTGTCTGAGACCACCTTTACCAGCAGGTACCACCTTGCCTAAAACTTTTTTATTGCCAGGTTCTGCATGATCCTGTTTGAAGAAGTCCCAGGAATTGATTGTTCCTCCCATCTTTAACAGTTTTTGGTGTCTCTGTGGAATCGACAACAACTCTGATTGATCTGATATTCTTCCTGGCCATATGCCCCAGCCGGCCAAAGTATTGGCAGCTCCTCTAATGTCAGACTCAGTATATTTTGCAGATGGCGATACAGTGTGGAGCTCGAGTAGCTCTCTACCAAGGTTATCATTTAGCCCAGCTTGCTCGCCGTTTTGTTTAGCCCATATCGCAGTTTGAGATCTCTCTCCGCAGCTCCAGCAATTATCCAAATAAACCAGCATTGATGGGTGTGTTGTCACTTTGTATAACATTTCGGAGAAGTTGTTATTTAGGTTTGCAAGGATTGCCTCCTCCATCATGTGACCAATATGGTTTTGGTTGTCCCAAATATTTCCGGTAGTAAAGTGATTTGTCCAAAAGGAAGAGAATCGGAGTTTGACTTGATCGTTACCAAAAACATTTCTGTGTGAAAATTTCAATTGGTCTGTCTTAAGTAACAAGTGTTTTTTTTCGTTATCCTGCTTGGCGGCTTCTGAGGAGTAGCCCGCCAGATCCATTTCTTCTCTCTGTCTGTTATATTTGTATTCGCTGTAGAGGTTATCTCGGGTGAGCAGGTCGGGTTGAAGCTGATCTGGCCATTCCTGAATTTTTTTTGCTTGAGTGTTGTTGACTCCTAATGCAGGTGATTTTGCGTTGAGTTGTTTTATTGCCCATGATTTTATGTCTTCAGGTAATGGATTTTCTGGACGAAACATGAGACCTAATTTTTGTGCAATTCTGAACTGCTCATTCATAAAATAATTCAAAATAAATCATAATGAATAAAGTATATCAGTTTGAACTAGATTATATTTTTTTAAAAAAAATTAACTTAAGTTTTATTAGAAGCTGACTTAAGAAAATTTTCCTAATAAAACCTCATTTCCAGAAGAGGGTTCTGACGGCATATTAAATGCAAGAAGCAGTGAGATACAGGCCATACCTGCGCCTGCTAAGAAAACAAGTGAGGGTGAATAAAGCCATATCAGACCAAACACGACAGGAATAAAGACTGCAGCAATATGATTGATTGTAAAGGAGACGCCGGCACTTGAAGCAATATCAGCAGGGTCAGCAATCTTTTGAAAATAGGTTTTAAGGGCAATAGCAATCGAGAAAAAGAGGTGATCCGCAATATACAGAAAGACTGCAAAGTAACCACTCTCAACAAAGGCGTAACCAATAAAAATAAAGGCGAGCCCAACGTACTCAAATATTAGAGATTTGCGCTCTCCAAACCTTTGAATAAGCCTACCAATTTTCGGTGCAAAAAAGACATTAATTGCCGCATTTGCAAGAAGTAAAAGTGAGATTTCAGCGACACTAAAATTGAACTTTTCAACCATCAAAAATCCTGCAAAAACGACAAAGATTTGCCTTCTTGCACCACTCATAAACTGAAGTGCATAGTAGAGCCAGTAGCGCTTTCTAAGAATAATTTTTTTAGTTTGAGAGACCTTTTCAGGGAATAAGGGAAAGTTTTGCCAGCAGTAAAGAACGATCATCACTGATATTCCACCACCCAGTAAATATAGCCACAAATAGCTAAAATGAAATTGTTCATATAAAAGCCATACAAAACTGAATGAAACAATAGAGGCGGCAGAACGAGTTGCAATAACTCGCCCTAAGAATTCAGCGGTTTTATCTTTTTCAATCCACTGTAGAGTTAGCGAGCCATTAATGGTTTCAAAATAATGAAAACCTGTCGACATAATGATAGTTGCTAGATAAAAGTTCATATTAGTCTCGACAAACCCTGTAATGGCAATTCCTATTCCAAGAAGTGCCAATGAGATGTAGGCCAGTTTCTGTTCTCTAATAAAAGCCAAAACAAAGATCACAGTGAACGCTAAGAAGCCTGGAATTTCACGAACACTTTGGAGTATCCCCATTTCAGCGCCCGTAAAGTCAATCTCTTCGATAGCAAAATTATTAAGCAGGTTAAGCCATACAGCCCAGCTAATTGCTGAGCCAATTGTCATTAAGAGGATTAAAAATTCTGGTGATTGGCGATTGATTTTCATAGCGGCCTAATATACCTTTAAAGTGCCATTTAAAAGATATTTAAAGTCTTAATTTTGATAAAGAGATGGACTCTATCAAGGTAAAATGAGTTTTTTTTATTTTAATCATGAAGTTATGCCTAATGTAACACTACCTGATGGCTCAGTTAAATCTTTTGATCAGTCTCTGACTGTTGCAGAAGTTGCTTCATCTATAGGCTCTGGCCTTGCTAAAGCTGCTATAGCTGGAGAGATTAATGGCCAGCTGGTTGATACTTCTTTCATGATTGAAAATGATAGTGATCTTGCAATTATTACCAATAAGGACGACAAAGCACTTGAAGTGATTCGTCATTCAACTGCCCACCTTTTGGCACAGGCTACTCAGCAGCTTTATCCTAAAGCGCAAGTTACAATTGGTCCCGTGATTGATAACGGCTTTTATTATGACTTTGCTTACAAGGATGGTTTTTCTGAGCAAGATTTAGCGAAGATCGAAAAAAAGATGACCGCCATTGTGAAGCAAAACTTGCCAATAGAGAGAATGGAGATGAGCAGGGATGATGCGGTCAAATTCTTTAAATCGTTGGGTGAGCATTACAAAGCTGAAATTATTGAGTCTATTCCAACGGATGAGACTCTCTCTCTTTATAAGCAAGGAGATTTCGTTGATCTGTGTAGAGGCCCACATGTTCCATCAACAAGTAAGTTAAAGGCCTTCAAGCTCATGAAGCTTGCTGGTGCCTATTGGCGAGGTGACTCAAATAATGAGATGCTCCAAAGAGTCTACGGCACCGCCTGGGAGAATAAAGAGGATCTTGCAGCGCACCTTCATAGACTTGAAGAAGCTGAAAAAAGGGACCACAGAAAAATTGGTAAAACGCAAAACTTATTCCACACCCAAGAAGAGGCCCCAGGGATGGTTTTTTGGCATCCAAAGGGCTGGACGCTTTACCAGATCATTGTTCAGTATATGAGTCAGGTCTTTAAAGATAATGGCTATCAAGAGGTTCATACCCCAGAAATTATGGACAGATCCATGTGGGAGAAATCAGGCCACTGGGATAAGTTTGGTGATGCTATGTTTACAACACACTCTGAGAACCGAGATTATGCAGTGAAGCCAATGAACTGTCCTGGGCACGTTCAGATTTATAAGCAAGGGCTCAAATCTTATCGTGATTTGCCGCTTAGGCTCGGTGAGTTCGGCTCATGCCACCGTAATGAACCTTCAGGAACGCTTCACGGAATCATGCGCGTTCGTAATTTTGTACAGGATGATGCGCATATTTTTTGTACCATAGACCAAATTCAATCTGAGGTTTCAGAATTTATTGATCTAACGTTTAAGGTCTATAAACACTTTGGCTTTGAAAATATAGACATTAAGTTGTCTACAAGGCCTGAAAAGCGTGTCGGCTCAGACGAGGTCTGGGATCAAGCAGAAGCCTCACTATCAGAAGCGCTTGATGCAAAAGGAATTGAATGGGAGCTTCAAGAGGGCGAAGGCGCTTTTTATGGGCCAAAAGTTGAGTTTGTTTTGAAAGACTGTCTTGAACGTGAATGGCAGTGTGGAACGATTCAGGCAGACTTTTCAATGCCTGAGCGCCTTGATGCGCAGTACATAGCTGAGGATGGCTCTAAGCAGACACCCGTCATGCTTCACAGGGTTATTGTTGGATCAATCGAGAGATTTACTGGAATTTTAATTGAGCACTATGAGGGAGCTTTTCCATCATGGCTTGCTCCAATTCAGGCAGTTATTCTCAATATTTCTCAAAAACAAGAGGAATATAGCAAGAATGTCGAGATCAATCTAAAAAAACAAGGACTTAGAGTCATTTCGGACTTGCGAAATGAGAAGATAGGCTTTAAAATACGCGAGCACTCGATGCAACGCTACCCATACATTTTAGTGGTTGGTGATCGGGAGCAAGAAAATAACCAAGTATCTGTTCGTCGAAGGGGCGGAGAGGACTTGGGTTCAATGTCTCTAGAGGCCTTGACAGAATTAATAAATCAGGAGTAATTATTAAAAGACCAAATAAGGTAACTACAAGGATTAATCAATTAATCAGCTCACCAAAAGTCAGAGTCATCGATGACAAGGGAGAGCAATTAGGAGTCCTTAGTAATGATGAAGCTCTTGAATTAGCAGTAAACGCAGGTTTAGACTTAGTAGAAGTTTCTCCAAATGCAGATCCGCCAGTATGCCGCGTGATGGACTTTGGAAAGTTTCAGTATGAATTAAAGAAGCAAAAGAGCGACGCTAAGAAGAAACAGAAAAAAACTCACGTCAAGATGATTAAATATCGTCCTGGAACTGAGGAAGCAGATTATCAAATCAAGTTTAGAAACTTGGTTAAATTTATTGAAAATGGCGACAAAGTCAAAGTAGTTATTTGGTTTCGTGGTCGAGAAGTTCAGCATCGCGAGTTAGGGATGGAGATGCTGGATAGAATTGAAAGTGAAACAGAAGAATTTGCCACTGTTGAACAGAAGGCAAAAATGGAGGGTCGCCAGCTTGGCATGATGCTAGCACCCAAATCTAAGAAAAGTAAGGTGCAAGCCCGAAAAGTTGAACCCGAAGAGGGTCAAGGAGTAAATGATGCCGAAGTTAAAGACCAATAGAGGCGCTGCAAAGCGTTTCAAAAAGACCGCCAGTGGCGGTTACAAAAGTAAACACTCGCACTTGAGGCATATTTTGACCAAGAAGAGTACTTCAAGAAAACGCTCGCTGCGTTCACCTGACACCATTGAGAAGGTCGATGTACCAATGGTTAAAAGAATGTTACCGTACAGTTAAAGGAGTATTACTATGGCAAGAGTTTCAAGAGGTGTGCAAGCGCACGCTAAACACAAAAAAGTTTTAAAGAAAGCCAAAGGTTACTATGGTGCTCGCTCTAAAGTCTATCGCGTTGCTAAGCAGGCGGTAATTAAAGCGGGGCAATATGCCTATCGTGACCGTCGTCAACGTCGTCGTCAGTTCCGTAGATTATGGATTGTACGTATTAACGCTGAGGCAAGAAATAACGGCTTAAGCTACTCACAATTTATCAACGGTTTAAACAAAGCTGGTGTTGAGATTGATCGTAAAGTTCTATCAGACATCGCCATCTTTGATAAAGATGCCTTTGCTAAAATTGCTGATCAAGCAAAAGCTGGGTTAGCACAGTAGTAAAATCTTACTAAAAGACTGTAACATAGGTTACAGTCTTTTAAACAAAAATAAAGTAAGCATTTTGATTAACAAAATTATCACCGACGCCTCAAAAGCAATAGCCAGCGCGATAGATTTAAAAGCGCTCGACGATTCAAGGGTCCAGTATCTGGGTAAAAAGGGTGAATTGACTGACCTACTTAAAGGCTTAGGAAAGCTCTCGAAAGAGGAGCGTCCAGCGATGGGTGAGGCAATCAATGAGGCGAAGGTTAAGATTCAAAAGCTCATCGAAACTCGCAAAGAGGAACTCGAAGAGATCGCACTGAACCAAAGACTGCTCGATGAAAAAATTGACGTCACACTTCCTGGAAGGAATTCTGAAAAAGGGAGCCTTCATCCGATCACGCAAACTCTCAACCATATTCAAGACATTTTTACTAAGGCCGGTTTTGAGATAGAGATTGGGCCTGAAATTGAGGATGATTTTCATAACTTTAGTGCGCTCAATATTCCTGAGCATCATCCTGCAAGAGCGATGCATGACACGTTCTATTTCGACGCTAATACGGTACTAAGAACGCATACATCTCCCGTTCAAATCAGAACGCTAGAGAGACAAAAGCCACCCGTCAGGGTCATTGTCCCTGGCAAGGTGTATAGGTGTGACTCTGATGTCACTCATACACCGATGTTTCACCAGGTAGAGGGGCTCATTGTTGACAAAGAGGCCTCATTCTCTCAGCTCAAAGGTTTGCTCATCGACTTCTTAAGAGCTTACTTTGAAAAAGATGACCTCAAAGTTCGCTTTCGTCCCTCTTACTTTCCGTTCACGGAGCCATCAGCTGAGGCTGATATTGAATGCGTGATATGCGGCGGAGAAGGTTGCCGCGTCTGTAAAAAGTCAGGCTGGTTAGAAGTTTTGGGTTGCGGCGTTGTTCATCCAAACGTTTTGAATGCGGTTAATATTGACTCTGAAGATTATTCAGGGCTCGCTTTTGGAATGGGCGTTGAGAGACTTGCGATGCTCAGATATAGCGTCAATGATCTCAGATTATTTTTTGAGAATGACGTTCGCTTTTTAAATCAATTCTAGTGCAAGGTTATCAGTCATGAATATTTCAACTAGATGGTTAAGAGAATGGGTCAGTCCAGATGTAAGCGACATAGAGCTCTCTGAAAAATTAACAATGGCCGGTTTGGAGGTTGACCAGATTGCCCCAGTGGCTCCTCCATTTGAAGGCCTAGTTGTAGGGCACGTTGTAAGCTGCGGGAAACATCCCAATGCAGACAAATTAAGTCTGTGTGAAGTCGATGTTGGCGCTGATGAAAATCTTCAAATTATTTGCGGTGCACCTAATGTCAGAGAGGATTTAAAGGTGGCCGTTGCAACAGTTGGCTCAGTTCTTCCGAGTAAACTTAAAATCAAACGCGCCAAACTGAGAGGGGTTGAGTCCAATGGGATGCTATGCTCAGAGTCCGAGATGGGTATGTCAGATAGCCATGACGGCATCATTGAGCTTGATTCAGAGTCTCAGATTGGTGAGAATGTTCGATCAGTTCTCGATCTTGATGATCAAATCATCGAGCTTGATATTACCCCAAACCGTGGTGACTGTTTCAGTGTTCTTGGTGTTGCTAGAGAGGTTTGCGTTAACTATGATCTTTCAATGCCAGCCCTTAATTATAAAGCGTCTCAAAAAGGAAATATATCATTCACCTCGACAGTCAGCAACCCGAAAGAGTGCCCAAGGTATCTAACGCGCGTAATCAGCGGCGTTGATAATACTACTCAAACACCAAAATGGATGGCTCAAAAATTATCACGCGCCTCCCAGCAGCTCCATTCACCGATTGTTGATATAACCAATTATGTTCTTTTAGAGCTCGGTCAGCCGATGCATGCCTTTGATTTGTCGAAAATTAATGGTGACATTAATGTGAGATCTGCCAAAAAAAATGAGCCACTTGAGCTTTTAAATGGACAAAGCGTTGAGCTTACTGAGGACACTCTAGTCATTGCTGACGAGAAATCTGCCATAGCAATAGCTGGGGTCATTGGCGGCATGGGATCATCCACTCTGGAAGATTCAACTGAGATTTTATTAGAAAGTGCCTTTTTTGAGCCAGTTGCAATTTCAGGCGTAGCAAGGTCATATGGACTTCATACAGAGGCATCTCTAAGGTTTGAGAGAGGCGTTGACTTTAACATTACGAGTCAAGCAATGGAGAGGGCAACTGAGCTCGTTCTCGAAATTTGCGGCGGACAGGCATCCAAGATTAATGAGTGTACTCACTCAGATTCACTACCTCAAATTGAGCCCATCGAAATCTCAAAAGAAAAAATTTCAAAGGTTCTAGGTTTTGAACTTGAGACATCATGGATTGAATCTAAGTTTCAGTTTCTTGAGTTAGATTTTAAGACAAACAATGATGACTCTTGGACAATCACGCCGCCAAGTTTTCGTTTTGATATTCGGATTCCTGCAGATATTATTGAGGAGCTCGCTCGGCTTTATGGCTACGACAAGATTCCTGTTAAGAGGCTCTCAATTGAAGCCAATATATCAAATGCATCGCAGGCCCAAGTTAGCTCTCATGTTCTATCAAGTTCTCTGGTTAATAGAGGCTATCAAGAGGTCATCGCTTATAGCTTTATCTCAAACGAGATGCATGATTTGGTTGACCCTAAGTCAAAGAAAATTTTGCTTCAAAATCCAATCTCAGACGATATGGCAGTAATGCGATCGAGTCTATGGTCAGGTTTAATTCAATCTGCCAAATCAAACATAAGAAGAGGTCACCTTAACTCGCGCTTCTTCGAGCTAGGGCTTTGCTTCTCTGGCATTTCAGTTGAGGATCAAGTTCAAAAAATTGCCGGCATTATTTCAGGTAATCGCTATAACTCGCAATGGGGAAGTAGCGAACGTGAGGTTGATTTCTTTGACATTAAGTCAGATGTTGAAGCGTTATTAGCTCTGAGCAAAAAAGACTATTCTTTTGAGGCTGCTGAGCATCCTGCACTGCAGATGGGTCAGAGCGCAAAAATAATGAATGGAAAAAAACAGATCGGTTGGGTAGGCGCATTATCACCGAAACTTCAAAAGAAGCTATCGATGCCAACGGCTTTTCTTTTCGAACTTATTCAGTCAGAGATTGAGCAAGGTGAAACGCCAATTTATGCGTCTTTCTCATCTTTTCAGGCCTCTCAAAGAGATATTGCGATTGTAGTCTCAAAAGAGCTCAGTGCTGATGAGATTATTGGTTCTATCCAATCTTTAAAGCAAGCCGATCTGGTGGATGTTAACTTGTTCGATGTCTATGAAGGGGAGCATATCGAACAGGGCAGTAAAAGTGTGGCTCTAAATTTAACTTATCAATCGACAGAAGTTACCTTAACTGATGAACAACTGGCTGAAAAAGTTAGTAAAATAGTGGCTCATTTAGAAACAAATTTTTCAGCTAAATTAAGATAAAACATGTCCCTTACAAAACAAGATATTGCTAATACTCTCGTCAAAAAAACAGAGCTTACTCAAACACAAGCGCTAGCCCTAACCAATCAATTTTTCGATCAAATCATTGAAACTCTTAAATCAGGCGAAGAAATAAAACTATCTAGTTTTGGCAATTTTGTTGTTCGCAATAAAACGCCCCGACCTGGCAGAAACCCTAAGACAGGTGAAGAGGTGATGATCAGTGCCAGGAAAGTGGTTACTTTTAAGGCCGGACCAAAGCTTAAATTAGCCACACAAAAAGGTAAGAAGTAGCTCTAGTCGGTTATTGCAACCATAAAACCCTTTAATATTGGTATCACAGAGAGCATGACAAGTTGTTGATGGTTTTCGTCCTGTGTTTTTCCACTTGAAGCTCGCTTTTTAAGAGTTGGGGTGTAGTCATCACTCAGCGAAAAAGAGGCAAATAATAGATCTGAAGTATCATCCGCTTCTCCCTGATTTTCAACCATCTCAACATCATACGTCGCGCTTGGATCCTGAGTCTGCTTATTGACGAATAAGATGGTCTCATTAAAGTGAAGAAAGAATCGTTCAGCGGGGCAACTTGAAGATTTTTTAAGTTCTAGTTCGCCATCTGACATAGCGCTTGCAATTTGATCATAGTGCTGATCAGTCAGTCTGACATAACGCGTGTCAAGATAGTCACCGAGATCATTGTCACCCTCGTACTCTTTTATATATTCAATTAGCTCTTTAAGCATGCTTCCACTTTGTTGATAATGAAGATGAGAATTTTAACAAAGATTTACTTAGACTTACCAAATTGAATTTGATAAATGTCGAAGATAGTAATCGACATGGCGGCGATGATTGGGCCAATGAAAAGACCCAAAATACCAAACTTAATGATTCCTGCAAGCGTAGAAAGAACAGTAATTAGAGTATGGTTGAGTGGGCTTTGATGCTTCATTGAGCTTGAGAGCCTCATGATAATAACGGGTCTCAAAAAGTTATCAATGATTGTGCCCGCTATAATGGCGCCAAAAATAATAATAATAATAGCGCTGGTTGGCTCGCCAATAGCAAACAGATAGATTGAAATTGGAAGCCAAACTAAAACGCCTCCCAAAACTGGAATAAAGCTAGCAAGAGCCATCGCTACGCCAAAAAATAACGCAGGCAGACCAACGATCATGACCCCAATTGCAAACGCAATACCTTGCGTTAAAGCAACTAAAAAAACACTTCCTACTAGAGTCAGTGATAGTCCAGAGAACTGATTAAGAAGTAAATCATTAATCTTATTATCCAGAGGAGAGACCTTTCTTATCTTTTCAATGAAAGAGGGGCCATCTATATAAAAATAGTAAAGTGAGAAGATGGTAATGATTACAAAAAAGACGAACTGACTGGAGAGCTTCGTAATGCTTTTAAGAATTACAATAGAGAAGTCTTTAATTGCGATAGCAATACTCTCAAGATTGTTTCTAAGTGAGCTATCTAAAAACTCTCGAATAGAGTCAGACAAAGGAAGACCCATGATAATTTCATCTGTAATTCTGCTTATTTCACTGAGCTGAAAGTCACTCTGAAGTCTGTTAATGAGCGCAGTAGTCTCGATACCACTGACCAACAAAATGTATCCAAGTGGCAAAATCAAAAGCACCGTGACAACTAGAGTCATAATAAGTGCGGCTCTATTTTTGGACTGCTTCTGTGCAAGCTTATCAAAACTACTAAAGGTCGATATACAAATTAAAAGAGATAAGAATAGGTAGGCAATGAAGGGAGTAAATAGCCAGACTATTGCAAGAATGGAAAGCGCTAGAAGAATTAATACTAAACCATTACCATGACGATTATTAACACTTTCTGTCACATTGACTCCTTGTAGTTATCTCTTCTTAGAGAGATAAAGTATACTATATTGTTTTAAATATTAAACAAGAATACATGCAAACAGCTTATCTTGCAGGTGGTTGCTTTTGGTGCGTAGAAGCTATATTTCAGCGCGTTAAAGGTGTCAAAGAAGTAGAAAATGGTTACTGTAACGGAACAACAATAAATCCATCCTATGAATCAATATGCACTGGCCAGACAGGGCATGCAGAAGTTTTAAGGGTTGACTTTGATGAAGACGAGGTAACCTTTGAGGCGTTATTAGAAGTTTTTGTGGAGACGCATGATCCAACGAGTCTTAATCGGCAGGGTGCTGATAGAGGAACTCAGTATCGATCTGCTGTCTTCTATACAAATGATTCGCAAAAAGAGATTGCAACTTCAGTGATTGGAAAAATTAAGGGTGCTGTGACTGAGGTTACGGAGCTTGATGTTTTTTATCCAGCTGAGGTTTATCATCAAAACTACTTTAATAATAATTCAAATCAGCCTTATTGCCAAATGGTGATATTACCTAAAGTGACTAAATACTTTAAATAGAGAGATTCATGGAAGATCAAGAACTACTGAGATACTCCAAGCAAATTATGTTGCCTCAGGTCGATGTTGAGGGTCAGCAAAAAATTATGGACGCTACAGTCCTTATTGTTGGAATGGGGGGTCTTGGGTCACCCACCGCTCTGTATTTGGCAGCAGCTGGGGTAGGGCACCTTATTATCGCTGACTTTGATCAAGTTGAATTATCAAATCTACAGCGACAAATTATTCATCAGACCAAAGACATTGGTGATGACAAGGTGAACTCTGCAAAGAACAAGTTGACTGAGCTCAACCCAAACATTAAGATCACGATTGCCAATGAACTTATTCATACCGGTAATCTCCCTGATCTGATTAAAGGTGTCGACATTGTCTTAGATGGGACTGACAACTTTGAAAGCCGCTTTGAAATTAATCAGATCTGCGTTGAGCATCAGAAACCTCTTGTCTCAGCTGCTGTGGTCAGATTTGAAGGTCAGGTTTCAGTTTTTAAGGGCTATGAAAAAGACCAGCCCTGTTACCAGTGCCTCTATAGTGTTGAGGGTGAAGACAATGAAAGCTGTATAGATAATGGAGTGTTAGCGCCTGTTGCTGGACTTGTTGGCACCATACAGGCTTTGCAAGCGATTAAAGTTATATTGCAATTGGGAGACCAGCTGAGTGGCTCTCTACTCCTAGTTGATGCCCTTGATTTAAGTTTTAGAAAAGTTAAGATTAGTAAAGATTTGAAGTGCCCGGTTTGTAACTCAAGTCAATAACAACAGCAATATTTTTTATGGAGTTTAAAAATGTTAATTTTTATTAGTACCCTGGTTTCGGTTGGTTTTGGATATTTATTTTTTAGGATCGTAAAGCCAAAATCTGAAATTGGAAGTAAGGCGAACTTCTATGCGAGAACCTTTCTTGCTTGGAGCCTCTTTATTTCAACTTCTTTTTATATCCAGCCTTTTGCAATGAGCCCAAGTATTAACAATCTGACTCCATGGTTTTCAGTCGCAATCCCTTTTGGATTAATCGCAACAATTATTGGCTATCTTTACGGTAAATTTAGATAGTTTATTTATTATTGAAACGGGGCGTAGCGCAGCCTGGTAGCGCACTTGACTGGGGGTCAAGTGGTCGCAAGTTCAAATCTTGCCGTCCCGACCAATACATACTGATTACTTTAAGATAAAACCTGTTGGCTACAACATATTTAACATCATACCCCTGGCTGAGTTAATGACAAGCTATACCATATTTCTTCAAACGCCAGTAGTTGTATGGCAAAGGCGTAGCAAATCCTGCTAAAAGCATAAAAGGAATCACCCACCAAGTTAGAACTGCACCGCCTGTAAGGAGTACATCTGTTAAATTCATTGCAAATTCCATAGCAATCATAGATATAAAGCTCATACCTATAGCAGTTTTAAACGCTAATTTTATTGCCATTTGCTTGCTAAGAATGATTGTTTCTAGAGCAATACTCGTTAGAAGCCCATTCATTATTGCAAGCGTCATAACCATCCAGACAGACCAGCTATGCTCAATCATTTGAAAGGTAAAAATTGTGCCAAAATCACCGATTGAACAGCCAAGTAAACACCAAAATGTATTCAATCTACTTCTTTTCCAGGTGTGCTTACAAAGCCAAAAACCATCATTTATTGCTGGAATAAATTGCATCTTGTCTCCTATTTATATCTCTCATCATATCTTGTTTGAATTTCGTTAGGCCATAGATTATACATATAGTCTATTAAGGCTTGTTTTTCTGTTTCAGAAAGTAAGTCTTCAAATGCAGGCATTTGACCACCCATTTCTGTGCCACCCTTATTAATTGTATAAAGTAATTGAGCCGGTGAATGATGCCAAGTGTGAGCCGTTCCATTAAGAGGTGGTGCTGGATAGTTGCCATTCGCATCCTTTATCCTCCAATCTTCAGCAAGACCTTGACCATTAGGACCGTGACAGCTTGCACAATTTTTATTATAAATTGCCTCACCAGACTGCACTAGATAATCTGAGCTTTTATCTTTATCATCAGGATTGCATCCTACTAATAAAATGATGAGAGGGATGACGAGTAATTTTTTTAACATTTTTAATATACTCGTGTAATTGACACGGTTATTGAGTTAAGATCAGCCTAGGGAGCAAAGGCTTGGGTCCCAATACTCATCTTCGATGTCACCCATTGAAAATAATAATCCAACTATATCAGTAAACGAGAATTTTTCAATATCCCCCACAGCCATAATGTATTGTCCTGTGTTTGAGTCATTGAATACTTTAATATAGTATGTTCCTGCTTCATAGACTCTATCAGATAAAAACTTTTCACCAATCTCTGGACCGTTCCAATACCACTGTTTTCCATACTCTTCATACCAGGGAGTCCATTCAAAGTTTTCACCGTCTGCTAGACTGATATTATGAAATTCAGAGTCTAAGACCTCAAATGAAAACTTTTGCTCTAAAGGACATTCACCAATTTTGGCAGCTAGGATTCCCGCATAGAAATCAAAATCAATATCAGACTGAATTCGGTAGTAGTGCGGATCACCCGTTAGAGTTGAATAGATTGCTTTTGAAATTTCTGGTTCTTCAATTTCATAAGGTGAATCTGCAGGATAGGTTGAATTTTCATTAAGCACTGGCTTATGAGCAAAAGCTTGTGATACAAATAGCGAACAAAATATAAGAGTAAGTAGTTTTTTCATATTAAAAAATAGGTAATAAAAGGTAGGAGTATAGATACTTTAATTAAGTAAAGGTTAATCTACATCATAAATCTATCAAATCAACACAAAGCAAGTTCACTCAATTTACAGATTTTTTCGTCATTAATAACTAAATAATCTATTAAGTATTGACATTTGAATTTTAAATGCAATAATATTGCATTAATAAAATACTATTACAAGGAAAATCATATGTCAACACTTGCTCTTCAATATAAATACCTGAATGATAAAATTGCTATTGGACTATCAATGGCCTGTGCAGCTCATTGCTTATTGATGCCATCATTTGTTTTGGCTATACCTCTATTTTTCTCAGGTCAATTAGATAATGAATTCTTACATCGGTTGATGTTGTGGGTAATTGTTCCAGTAAGTTTATATGCTTTATCAAGTGGCTATAAAAAACACAAAAGGATGCCAATTTTTCTTCTTGGACTTGCTGGAATTTTAATGCTTATAAGTGCTGTTACAATTGAAGAGATCTTTTTAGGTGAGGAGTTAATTACTTTACTAGGTTCAATTACAATTACATTCGCCCACTTTCTAAATTGGAAAAACTGCACTCAGAAGTGATAAAGTTTTTCTGAAGCTTGATTATAGTTTTGGCTCTTGAGCACCTTTATTAGGTTTATGAGAGCCAGAAGCTTTAGCTTCTCGTTGGCTGATATAAATTGTCGACATGAAAATTATCAATCCCCCAACCCAAGTCCAGGTTCCAGGTATTTCTGAAAAAATCATCCACCCTAACAGAGCCATAATTGGAAGTTTTATGAATCCGATTGGCTCAAGGCTGGTTATGTCTGCCATTGCATAGGACTTAGTCCATGAGAAGTGTGCCAGGGTTCCTAAAATTGCAATTCCCCATAAGTATAGCCAAGCTTCTAAGCTGGGCCACTCCCAAACTGGGATAGCTGGTATCAAAGTAATTGGAATAAGCATGACTACCATCCATATAATAATTGCATGCGGCGTGTCTGTCAGGGTAAGTTTTTTCACTATTAAAGCGTTAACTGATAACGCTAAGGCTGAAATAATGGCGAGTATTATTCCTAATGAGAGGCTATTGAACCCTGGCTGCACAATGATGAGCATTCCAATAATTCCAACAATAATGGCAGCAATTCTTCGAGCCTTAATGATCTCACCTAAAAAAATAGTTGCTCCAATGGTAATAAATAGGGGCTGAGAGAAGCTAATTGCCGTAGCTTGGGCAAGTGGTATAAGCGTTAAGCAGGTAAACCCTGCAATCATTCCAATAGCACCAACAAAGCCCCTCATAAAAAATAATCTAGTGTTATTCATTTTGATTGCGGCTAAGCCAATAGATTTTATAATTGGCAGCATGACAATTAAAGCCAAAAGGTTTCTGAAAAAAACAACTTCAAGAATATGTAAGCTTTCCGATGCTTTTCTAATAAAAATAACCATGATTGAAAAAAGAACGATAGAAGAAATATTTAAAATGATTGCTTTAGTTTGAGGGCTTTGCAAATTAAAAAATTGAATTATTTGGAGTTCGTTGAGTAGTCTATTTATCAATTGAAGGACTCTTTATTTTGATAATTAAACTATACCTTAATAAGGCTGAAAGTTAGTCAATCTAATTTGATTAAATCATTAGTAATATATAATATGTCAGTATGAAGAATGCTTTAGATAAATATAAAATTTTTACTTTAATTGCACTCAGTTTATTAATTAATGGCTGTTTAGAAAAGGCAGTTAAACTAGAGGAAGTAAGTTCATGGCAAGTCGTTGAGGGATTCAAATAGAGCCACTAAAAGAATCTATGAACTGATAAGAATAACCGATTATGAAAAATGATTCAGATGGAAAAGTTTTATTTAATGAAGAGTGTAGTATTTGTAACTTCGAAATAAAGCACTATAAAAAGCGATCTAAGCTTGAATATGAGAACTGCAGTCAAAAGGGTGATAAATACCTAAAAGCCCTTTATGTAGAGTTTCCAGATGGACGAGAAATCAAAGGCGTTGATGCTTTTATCTATGTTTGGAGCAATACCAAGGGCTACGGCTGGCTTGCAAAGTTTGCTAGTCTTCCAGTTATCTTTAGCCTTGCTAAGATTTTGTATGCCTTCCTTGCATTCATTCTTTATTGGCGATTCAAGATTTTCAACCGTACCTTGTCTAGCTAAATCCTATATTTAAATCAATGAATCCAAGCTCAACTAAGCTTACTCACAAAAGAGTATTAGGCGTTGCCATACCCATTGTCTTGGCGAATGCAACCATCCCTATACTAGGAGCAGTTGACACAGGCGTTGTTGGTCAGATGGGACTTGCTGTTCCAATTGGAGCTGTTGGAATTGGTGCTATTATTATTTCAGCTATTTATTGGCTCTTCGGTTTTCTGAGAATGGGTACAACGGGACTTACCGCTCAGGCTATTGGTTCTAACGATCATTCAGAAACATCAGCACTTTTAGTTAGAGGGATCCTTATTGGTCTTGGTGCAGGTTTAGTCCTCATAATGACTCAAATTCCTCTATTCAGTGCTGCTCTTGGAATAGCACCAGCCTCCTTTGAGGTTGAGTCTTTGGCTCAAGAGTATTTGAAGATAAGGGTGTATAGTGCTCCAGCAGCAATAGCTATCTTTGGAATTACAGGTTGGCTTATTGCGAATGAGAGGACGCGAGCTGTTTTGGTTCTCATGTTGCTTATCAATTCCATCAATATAGTTTTAGATTTTGTCTTTGTTCTGAGGCTAGGTTGGGGGGTTGAAGGGGTCGCATATGCAACACTTATTGCGGAGTGGAGCGGACTATTTTTTGGATTATGGCTTGCAAGAAAGGGCTTCAAAAATGGGTATTGGAGAAACTGGAGTCAAATATTTGACAGAGCAAGACTAACCAAGATGGCTAAAGTGAACAGTGATATTTTGATTCGATCTGTTTTACTTGAAATAGCTTTTGTAAGTTTTCTTTTTCTTGGTTCTAGCTTTGATGATGCTACCCTGGCAGCGAATCAAGTACTCATTCAGTTTTTAAATATAACTGCTTACGCTATGGATGGTTTTGCCTTTGCAGCAGAGGCTCTGGTTGGTAAGGCGCTTGGCGCTAAAAATAGATTAATATTTCGAAGGTCAGCGGTTATGACAAGTCAGTGGGGTTTTGGCTCGGTTGTTGTCATGGCGCTCACTTTTTATGTTTTTGGAAATACTATTATTAATGTCATGACTACTGCTGAGGACGTCAGAGCCGTAAGCTATGAGTATCTACCATGGATGGTTCTTGCACCTCTTGTTGGGGCAGCAGCCTGGATGCTGGATGGCATTTTTATTGGTGCAACCAGGACCGCAGATATGCGCAATATGATGTTTATTTCATTTTGCGTCTATCTGATTGCTTTGGCATTACTGTTACCTAAATACGGCAATCATGGGCTTTGGGCCTCACTTATTATCTTTTCAATTGCAAGGGGGGTGACTTTGGCCTATAAGTATCCAAAGCTAGAGGCTTCAGTTGAGGATTAAGAATTTTTTATATTTAGTCTAAGTAACCAAATTTTCCACTATTGAAATCATCAATTGTCTGCCTAATCTCATCATTTGTATTCATAACAAATGGCCCATATGAGGCTATAGGTTCATCAATGGGTTCACCGCTTAGAATAAGTATTTCAGCATCATCATCAGCTCTTATTGTAAATTCTGAGCCTTTGTTTTTAAAGAGTACAAAATGATTTGTTGGTGCCCTCTCTGAATTATTAATGGTGACGTTTCCTTTTGTAATTAATAGTCCAGTATTGTGACTTTCTTTAAAGCTTAAACTGGTTCCCTTTCCTTTATTTAGTTTCAGATTAAAAAGGCTTAAAGGTGAAAATGAAGATGCTGGACCTTTGTTATTTTCAAACTCACCTGCAATAATATCGATCGATCCAACTCCATTACCAAGATCAACTTTAGCTAAATCCTTGTTTTCAATGTTCTGATACTTCGGCTCTGTCATTTTATCTTTGGCGGGTAGGTTAACCCACAGCTGAACCATCTGCATATCACCACCTTTTTTACTAAAGTTTTTTTCGTGATATTCTTTATGTAATATTCCTTTGCCAGAAGTCATCCATTGTATACCACCTTCTTCAATAACTCCCCCTGCGCCAGTACTATCGTTGTGCTCAACTTTTCCTTTATAGGCAATCGTGACTGTTTCAATTCCTCTATGTGGATGGGAGCCAACACCAAGTGGCGCTCCATTATTGGGAGGAAAATAGTGAACTGGAGCATAGTCCATCAGTAGAAAAGGACTCATCCGTTTCATTGTTAAGGGCTCTCTTCTTCCTAAGATTCCATAAACTCTAAATCCATCTCCAACGAAGTGAAGGTTGTCTGGCGGAAGTATTGCTTCGATTGATCTTAAAGCCATTTAATTAACTATAAAAATAATACAAAAATTATAGTTAAATTCATTGGCTCATTGGGTAACATTTAGTGCAAATCATTGTTTTATTTTTCTTAATAATATGAAGATAAGATGGCAGTATACCTTTGATGAGTTTATTGATGAATGAGCAATTTAAAGTGTTACAGTTATCAATGAAATGAATAAACTTTTTAACCAAAAGTTGAGAGTTTATTTTATTATTTACTCATATATAATTGATTGATATGAATTTTAAAACTTGTTGCCTCATTGTTGTCACATCATTGTCTTTATATGGCTGTCAAGCTGGAGGTGGAAGTTCAACAGCAGCTGCAGTTTCAACTCCAGCACCAGCACCAGTATGTAATCCAGAAGTCACACTTTCTAGTAGTGCTAATTCAATTTATGAGTCATCAGCAGGATTGCTTACGCTTACAGCAACTCTCTCCTGTGCAGTTGCTGAGGATGTTGATGTCACTATTGGATCTTCAGGCACCGCGACTGAGGGAACAGACTACAGCAATGTGTCTGACATATCAGTAAGTGCGGGCAATACAACCGGCACCTCAACTTTTGATCCCACAAGTGATTCAGCTTATGAAAGCAATAATGAGACAGCTATTTTAAGTATTACAGGAGTCTCTGGAGGAGGAGCAACAGAGAATGGAACTCAAAGCGTTACGATTACCATTAATGAGTATGCTCTGATTTCTAAGACTGCATTTTCGGAAGGAACTTCCTCTGAACAAAATACTATAAAAAACAGATCTACTTGGACAGCAATAGAAGCTGGTGGAGCAACTCACCCTTATGAACAAATGGGGATCCACAAAGTTCAATCTTTTTCATCGGGTGGAACCTATTTGACTGGAGTTGGTCAAACAATTCATGTAGCTGATTTTAATTGTGATGTTAATCATGAAATTTATGATAACAAAACAATAACAAATTTAGATGATGGTGGCTCTGGTGAGAGCACTTTCAGCGCTGCGACATCTAGTAACAATCATTGCCAGGGAGTGGCTATGTTTGCTGCCGGAGACGTTGGCGCTAGAAGTGGGGTGGCTCCTGATGCAGATTTAGTCTTTTCCAGCATACCAAATGTTGAAGGGTCAAATGAGGGTGACGATTATGCGCGTGATTTAGATGCTGCAAGGGCCGCAGGTGCAATAGCCTCAAACCAGAGCTGGGGATATAACTCAGGTGGAAGTAGTTACAATATCTCTGAACTTGAATCTTATATATCTAGCAACAGTTTAACCAATGCTCAGGGTTTAGCGGGTTTAATGCATGGGTCAACTTCTGGCCAAGCTTTAACTGATGCAAATACCTATATTACAGCATTAAATGATTTTGAGGACTCTGGTGTAATGGTCTGGGCAGCTGCCAATGATTCTGGTGAGTCAGACGCAAATGCTATGGCAGGTTTGCCAGAATTATTTCCTCAACTCGGAGAGGCGTGGCTAGTCGCTAATGTTGTTGAGTATACTGGTGACTCAGATTTATCAAATGCCACTTCATCTGAATTTACTCTTAAAGGAAACAAATGCGGCTCGACTGCAGAATATTGCTTGTCAGTCGATGGGTGGGATGTTTATGCTGCAACATATGTTGATAGTGGAACCAGTCAATACAACACTGGT
This sequence comes from Candidatus Pseudothioglobus singularis PS1, assembly GCF_001281385.1. Classification (NCBI taxonomy): domain Bacteria; kingdom Pseudomonadati; phylum Pseudomonadota; class Gammaproteobacteria; family Pseudothioglobaceae (SeqCode); genus Pseudothioglobus (SeqCode); species Pseudothioglobus singularis (SeqCode). The sequence goes on along the minus strand of NZ_CP006911.1, from coordinate 1,122,329 downwards.
AGAATTTCTTTCGGGTCATCTTGGTCATATTCACAACTCATGGTAATAGTATAAAGCATGGCTATCACTCGACTTGGGGTCACGGAGTTCCAGATTTTTATGCTGCATTAAGTCCGATTACTTCAAATGGAAATCCTGCATCAATGTTTTTGTATACTGGTAATTCAATTCAATCAAGTAAATCTTCTTCACTTGGTGCATCATACATAACGCCGTCTGCCTCATTTGGTAATGCAATTTCTCAAGGACTAATTGGAGAGATTGGATATGCTTATGATGATTTAAATGGAGGCTTTAAGTATGACATGTCAAAAACAGTAAATGTGGTCAATTATAGAGCACCAACCATTAGCTTGACATCTGAGTTATCAAAGTTAGATACCCCATTGCAATCAAGAAGTAGTTCAGATTGGAAGCGAAATTTTAGTAATGTTGTATCCACACTGTCCAAGACAAAAAAATTAGAGAGCTCTTTCACTCTTGGAGCCAGCTCTTTCCCAGTTCAAAGCTTCTATGGGTCAAACTCAGATTTAGAAACTAATCTTTCGGATTTCCAAGCTCCATATTTAAAGAATGGAGAGGGCGGTCTTGGAATAAATACAAATTATCAAATGGGCAATAATCGCCTCATGCTTGGTGCGACAACCCCTATTATGGTTGACAATCTAACTGGAGAAATAGTTGGCCAAAGAAAATCTTTAATTGCATCCTTAGAGTATGGCGATCCATCAGAGAGGGCAGTTACTATAATGACAGGCATTACTCAAGATAAAGAAAACCTATTAGGCCTAACCGGTAATGATGCCTATTCAATGTCTGGATCCAAATCTAACACTACTTTTGCAGCTTTTAAAGCTCAGAATAAACTTAAGAATAATCTAACACTAACTGGAATTGCTTCTTTAGCTAAAACCGATATGACTGAGCCTTCAGAAAGTTTTATCAATTCTGCCAGTAATGTTAAATCTTCAAGTGTTAGTTTGATTGCGACGCAGAAAAATATTATGGGTGATGACAGTTTACAATTCTCAGTCAGTCAGCCTAATAGAGTCAATAATGGTGAGATGTCAATTAGATTGTCTAATTTAGCTGAATCAGATGGAAGTATTTCTTATCGAAATACTAATATCAATTTAAAGCCAACTGGAAGACAAATGGTTTATGGATTGACTTATCGCAAAGACCTAGATGACGGGATTGGTTTCTCAGTTAAACACCTTTTAACAAGTAACTTAAACCATAATCAAGATTCTGATTTAGCCAGATCAAGCTATATAGGTCTCAGGTATAAGGACCTTAAGCTTGGTTACAATATAAACTCTCAAGACTTGTCCAAAAATACCGAGTTGTCCTTTAATCGCTTGTTCTAATATATATTTTTACAAGTGCGTTCGTAATCTAAAAATTGAATTCTACTCAATTACCTTAATAAAATAATAACAACTATTTTTCATTTTTCTAAATTAGAATGTTATTTTTAAAATAATAGATTGAAATTTTGAAAAAGAATATCCTTGTTTTTAAACATATGACTTCACAGAATCCAGGAATTTTTAGGGATTTTGCTGAAACTCGAAGTATTGCGTTCCATGAAATTGATCTTCATGCAGGCGAGCCAATTCCAGAATTAAATGACTTTGATGGTCTCTGGGTGATGGGCGGCTCTATGAATGTTTGGGAGGAAGATCAATATCCCTGGCTTATTGAAGAAAAGAAAGCTATCCGTCATGCAGTTCAAGGCCTCAAGATGCCATTTCTTGGTATATGTTTGGGGCACCAACTTCTCGCAGAGGCTTTAGGTGGTGAGGCTAAAAAAACGGATAATCATGAGATCGGTTTATTCGAAATTCAACCCACAAAAGAGGGAAAGAGTCATGCTCTTTTAAAGAATTTTAATTTTTCAGATAAGTGGGTAAACGTTCATTTAGTTGAAGTCTCAAAGACTCCTCAAGGTTCAACCATCTTGGCATCCTCTAGTAATTGTCATAATCATATTATGCAGGTCTCTGAGAATGCTTTTTCTTGCCAGTTCCATCCTGAGGTTTGCGGCCATACATTCGAAGGCTGGATGTGTATTCCAGGAATACCATCGAGTCTTGAGAATCTTTTGGGTAAGGATGGCCTTGCCAGTTTTCAAGACGAATTTACAAAGAATTTATCCTCAAATAATAAAGCTTCCCAAACTTTATTTAATAATTGGTGTGATCTGGTTTTTAATTAATTGCATTTCACTAAAATCAATGTCAAAATTAAGTTTTTGATTCGCATGAGATTATGACTGCAAAAAATTGCTCCCAATGTAATGAGTCATTTGGATGCGGTGCAGGAACAGGGAATTGCTGGTGCATTAGCTTTCCGCCAATCATGGCCCCAACTTCTGAGGAGGACTGTTATTGTCCATCATGCCTTAGTGAGGCAATTAACCAGAAAATTGACTCTCTTGTTAGAGAGAAAGGTATGGAAGAATTTCAAAAATTTGTAGAGCCACACCGTACTCAAACAAAGCTTGTTAAAAATGTTGACTATACGATCAACGATGGGCTCTATGTATTTAGTAAGTGGTATCTGATTAAGCAGGGTGATTGCTGTAATAATGGCTGTAAAAATTGCCCTTATTAAAACTCAATATATATACTATCCATTTTAAAATATATAAATTCAAAGGAGCCTCATGATGAATGATGAACAAGTTGAAAAGATATTAAAAGAACTCCGAGATATACGCGGGGTAATGAATAAGGCTTACCAATTATTTTGGGCTGCAAGTTTATTGCTACTTCTTATTCTGATTGTTAATTTTATTTAACTGAGAGCTTCTTTTGAATGATTAGAGCAATTCTACAAATAGGCAACCCAGCGCTTCGTCAGGTTGCTGATCCTGTCGATGTCAGTCAGATTCAATCTGATGAAATTCAAGCCCTCATTGATGACCTTATTGAAACCATGAGGGATGCTAATGGCGCGGGTCTGGCCTCTACTCAAATTGCTATTCATAAAAGAATCTGCGTGATTGAGGTGAAAAAAAACCCTCGCTATCCTTACAAGCCAGACATTCCATTAACTGTATTAATTAATCCAAAAGTCACCTTTCTAACGGAAGACAGAATCAACGTCTTTGAAGGATGCCTTTCAGTCCCCAATATGAGAGGCAAGGTTGATCGCTGCCCTGAAATTCAGATTGAAGGGTATGACCGTGAAGGAAATAATGTCAGCTTTATATCAAAGGGAATCAGCGCTGGAACCTTTCAGCATGAGCTCGATCATCTTGACGGTCTCATCTATACCGATCGAATGGCAGACTCGAGTTCTCTCACAACCATAGAAGAATTTGCAGAGCATTACGAGGATAGCTTTAAGCAACAAGTCATCAGCATTGTTGAGAGATATGGTAGCTAAAAAATAGGTTTATTTGCTAGTGTAGTTCAATTTGAAATCTAGTTCAAAAAAAAAAAAATTTTTTTCTTCAGCAACTAACTAATTGTTATTTCATATATATCTTTAAATAGTTTCTATTTTTAGACTTATTTACAGATAATTTTTATAGATTTAAATATATTCTTTCTATATACTCACTACTCGTAGGGATATAAATTTCCTACGAGTCAAAAAAAGGAGAGAGATTCTTTAAACTAAAAAAGGAGATAATGTTTTGGAAGATCAAATATTAGCTTTAACGGCAGAGTTAGCTGCTGTCAAAAGTGCGGCTCAGGTCACAAACACGATGTTTGCTGAAGCGTACTACTACTTAACAATCCCTCTGATGGTTCTTATTCATGCCGGCTTCCTTCTCTATGAGATGGGTGCTACTCGTGTGAAGAACGTTCTATCATCGGGTACGAAAAACTTACTCGCGTTCGCGTTTACAATCATCACGTTCTATCTGTTTGGTTGGTGGTTCTATTGGGCCTTACCAACGTTCCCGTATGACCTCGCCTCTGGCGCAGGATATATGGAGATTTCAGGTATCGAATATGCAAGTGCTATAGCATTGCCATGGGGCGACTCTGCTCAATACATGGGTCCAAATATGGCTGATCACGCATCAGGTGTATTCTGGGGTGCTTTCGCTCTGTTTGCTGCGACCACTGCATCGATTGCATCTGGTGCACTAATCGAGAGAATACAAACCGTTGGTTTTGTAATCTGTGCGATCGTGCTAGGTTCTTTTGCATGGGTTGTCGCTGCTGCTTGGGGTTGGCACGCAGACGGTTGGCTAGTGACTGAGTTCGGTTTTCATGACTTTGGTGCTGCAGGTCTCGTGCACGCTGTCGCAGGATTCTTCGCGCTTGGTATCCTAATTAATTTAGGTCCACGTGTTGGAAAGTTCAACGCTGATGGCTCTGCTAACCACATCGCTGGTCACAACATGCCGCTCACAGTAACCGGCTTAATGCTGATTATTGTTGGTTTCTTCGGATTCCTAATGGCCTGTATCATTCTGCCTGGTGAAGGCTGGAGTTGGTACGCGGACCAAGGTACAACCATTTATGGTACGCCGATGACGCTTTCTGCTCTAGCATTCAACGTATGTTTGGCTGCTTCGGGCGGTATTATTGGTGCCTGGATCATAACCAAAGATCCGTTCTGGATGATGTCTGGCTGTCTTGCAGGTATTATTTCTGTTGCCTCGGGCCTTGATATATACTTTGGCTCTACTGTAATAGTTATTGCAATGGTTGCCGGTATGATCTTGAAGCCTTGTGCAGACTGGTTAGAGGGTTTTGGTATTGATGATGCTGTTGGCTGTGTTACGGTTCACGGAACGATTGGTCTCTTCGGCGTTGTGATGCTTGGTGTCTTGGGTTCTGGTGCGCCAGGACTGGGTGCTTTTGCGCCAGAAGATACAGTTGCAATCAGCCTGTTTGGCCAAGTCGTTGGTGCAGTAGTCATGTTCTTGCTAGGATTTGTTCCGGGATACATCGTATCTTGGTTAGTCCATAAAGCAGGTATGTTGCGTATCCCAGAATCAGTTCAAATCAAAGGTCTTGACGCTGTCAAGGTTCCTGCTCAGGCATACCCTGAGTCAATGGTTAGTCCTGAGTCTGATTCTTAATAAGGAGAAATAATATGGGATATTTTGCTGAATCTTTTGCAGAACTTTATAATGCCGATGGTTGGATTGACATGGGCATGTACATCGGATCAGGCTCATCTGCGCCTGGATGGTGGACGGTGATTGCATCAGTAATGTTGATAGCGGTTTTAGCTAAAGGCAATGCTGACGAGCAAGAGCACTATAAATAACTGTAAAAAGCAATAAAACGAAAAAGGGCGGTATGAAAATACCGCCCTTTTTTTTGTAAGATTGAATCCGTTAAACTTTAAGTAATAGTCTCGCTGGATCTTCTAAAGCCTCTTTAATTGAGATCAAAAATTGAACCGCCTCTTTGCCATCAATAATGCGATGATCATAAGATAGAGCCAGGTACATCATGGGTTTTATAACGACTTCACCATTCACTGCAATAGGACGCTCTTGCGTCTTATGCATTCCCAAGATAGCGCTCTGAGGTGAATTAAGGATGGGCGTTGAAAGTAGTGAGCCAAAGACGCCGCCATTAGAAATCGTAAAGGTGCCACCACTCATCTCTTCAATCCCAAGCGTCCCATCTTGAGCTCTACCAGCATAATCCATAATCCCTTTCTCAATATCATGCATCCCCATTTTGTGGGCATCACGAAGAACGGGAACAACGAGACCTCTATCAGAAGAAACAGCAACAGAAACGTCACAGAAGGCATGATAAACAATATCGTCACCATCTAAATAGGCATTGACTGTTGGGAATTTTTTGAGTGACTCGACGGCTGCTTTCACAAAGAAAGACATGAATCCTAATTTCACAGAGTACTTCCTCTCGAAGGCCTCTTTATAGCTCGCTCTCATTGCCAAGATTTCACTCATATCAACTTCATTAAAGGTTGTCAGCATGGCAGTGTTTTGAGTCGCCGAATGAAGCCTATTTGCAATCGTTTTACGGATTCGAGTCATTGGGACTCTCTCCTCCATTCGGTTACTGCTCGGTTGAGAAGGTTGCGAAACTGGGGCAGCGGCTGGCTCTTCTCTAGAAATTTCAGGCGCAGCAACTGGCTCTTTTTTGACCTCTTCTTTTGGAGCTTCTTCAGGGCTTACCTGGGTAGCTTTTACAGGCTCTTCTTGGGCGACATGCTCCTCTTGAGGAGTATCATCATTTGAAGCATCTGCCGAATCATCTAAAAGACCAAGAACTTGCTGCTCATTAACGGTTTCTCCCTCTTCAGCTAGAATTTCAGTGAGGATGCCAGACTCTTCTGCAGGAACTTCAAGAACGACTTTATCTGTCTCAATTTCGACGATAACATCATCAACCTCTACAGAGTCTCCAGGTTTTTTATGCCATGCAGCAACGGTTGCCTCGTTAATCGATTCTGGCAAAACAGGTACTTTTACTTCTTTCATTTCTTAATGCTCCTAGCTTTATTAATAGGCTGAATGCCTAGTCCTTTTTCAATAATGTGACTTTGATTAATATTATGCATTCTAACACTGCCTTCTGCAGGAGCAGCATAAAGCTCACGCGCTACTACATGAAGAGTTTGTCCCTTTTTAATGCTTTCCATAAAGTTATGTCTTGAGGTATACCAAGCGCCTTGATTGATGGGCTCTTCTTGACACCAAACTATATCCTTGGCCCCCGTAAATTTAGCTAACTCAGATTGAAGCGCTTCATCAGGAAAAGGGTAGAGCTGCTCTAGTCTAAGAATAGCAACATTATTTATTTGATCATCTTGACGACGCGTTAGTAACTCATAAAAAACTTTTCCACTGCACATTACGACTCGATCAACCTTTTTAGGTTTAATGTTGTCATATTGTTCTTCATAAACATCTCTAAATTTACCCTCAGTAAACTTAAATAAAGGAGAGGCTGCAAGAGGGTTTCTAAGCAAGCTTTTAGGAGACATAATAATCAGTGGTGCCCTAAACTTTCTGAGGACTTGACGCCTAAGTAGATGGAAAATTTGTGAGGCCGTTGATGGAACACAAACCTGCATATTATGACTTGCACAAAGCTGAAGAAAGCGCTCTAGTCTTCCTGAGGAGTGCTCAGGTCCTTGACCTTCAAGGCCATGAGGTAGAAGCATAACGAGGTTTGATAGGCGGCCCCATTTAGCTTCTCCCGAGGCTATAAATTGATCAATAATTGCTTGAGCGCCATTCACAAAGTCTCCAAACTGAGCTTCCCATATAACGAGGGACTCTGGGTTTGCAGTGGCGTAACCATATTCAAATCCAAGCGCTGCCTCCTCAGAGAGGATTGAGTCAAATATTTGAACTCTGCCTTGATTCTCATTAATGTTCATAAGTGGGGTGTAATCTTCATTAGCGAGCTGATTATGTAAGACTGCATTCCTATGAAAAAAAGTTCCTCTGCCGCAGTCTTGTCCAGTGAGTCTAATGGGAACCCCAACTTCAGTTAAACTGGCAAAAGCAAGCGTTTCAGCAAATCCCCAGTCAGCATTAATTTTGTCATTAGCCATTTTGTTTCTCTCTGACATCATCTTTTTAACGCGTGGATGAACTTCGAATCCATCTGGGACATGCTGCAGTTTTTTGTTGAGATCCTTGATATGTTTTTTGCTGATTGCAGATTTATAGGGATCATGCCAAGTTGAGTCAAAATAATCTTCCCAAAGTAATTCCCAAGCCCTTTTATTTTTTGGCTCTAGGATGTTGTAGGCTACTCTGTTGCCGTCTTTCAGTTCTTGTCGATAGTCAGCAATCATCGCGTCAACCTCTGATTGATCAATGACACCTTGTTTCATTAATGTATTGGCATAGTTTGCACGCGTCGTCGGAAGTTTTCTGATGGCCTCATACATTAACGGCTGAGTGACAGCTGGTTCGTCAGCCTCATTGTGACCGTGTCTTCTATAGCACATGAGGTCAATAACCACATCTTTCTTGTAGCGCATGCGATAGTCAAGTGCGAGCTTAGTTATAAAACTAACCATTTCTGGGTCTTCTGCGTTGACATGAAAGACTGGCGCATTAATCATTTTTACAACGTCAGTACAGTAATCCGTTGACCTGGCATCCGTTTGTTTTGAGGTCGTAAAGCCAATCTGATTGTTAATAATAATGTGAACAGTGCCCATCGTTCTATAGCCTCGTGATTGAGACATATTTAAGGTCTCCATCACAATGCCTTGGCCTGAAAAGGCGGCATCACCATGGATTAGAACAGGAAGTATCTTTTGTCGATCTGATTCATTATTTTTATCTTGGTGATACCTGGCGTATCCTTCAATGACAGGGTTGACTAGTTCAAGATGAGAAGGATTAAACATTAAGGCAAGGTGAACATCTTTTTTACTAGTTTTAATATCTGATGAAAAGCCTTGATGATATTTGACATCACCCGTCTGTTTTTTACTTAAGCCAAGATCTCCAGCAAACTCTTTGAAGAGTTTTTCAGCCCTCTTCCCCATAATATTAATGAGAACGTTTAAGCGGCCTCTATGGGCCATGCCGAGGCATATTCTATTCATCAGGTATTCGCCTGAGTGCTCAATTAATACATTTAATAAGGGAATGAGGGTGTCACTCCCTTCGAGAGAAAAGCGTTTTTGACCGACATACTTATTATGAAGAAATTTCTCAAAAACTTCGGCAGCGGTGATCCTTTGAAGGAGCCATTTTTTATATTCAGGTGATTCATTTTGCTCCAAAGACATCGTTTCAATCTTTGTTTGGATCCACTTCCTCTCTTCAAGATTAGGGATGTGCATATACTCGACACCAAGGCTAGAGCAATAAGTTTTGTTGAGTGACTCAAAAAGCTCTCTTAGTGTGTTGCAGTTGGGTCCCTGGTAAGAGCCCATATCAAACGTGGTATCTAAATCCGCTTCACTCAAACCAAACTCTTCAAGCGTAAATGGCGGCGTTGAGTGGTGTCTTGGTCTCTTGAGTGGATCTAAGGTGGCCCTTAAGTGTCCCGAAAATCGAAAGGCATAGATGAGCCTGAGAACACCAAGCTGGGCAGCGCTTTGAGTGGGGCTATTTGGAGCAGTATTGGATTCAAAATTAGATTCGCCATAATTAATAAAGCGACTGATCACATCTTCATGCGAGTTAGAATTATTGTTCATTATTCCTGTAATTTATGGGGGAAGGGTGGCTTGAATTTATAAATACTGGGTGCAGGTAAGATTTACCAATCATGCCGTTAATGAGCATGCTATTTTGTGCTTGCTGTAAAGTTAAAATAGTCACAATTTGTGAGTTTATTTTTTTAAATCAAATTATATAGAGATTAGGCAGTCTCATCGCATAATTATTTAAAAATTTGCATTACAAATTGTAGGGTAATTTTTTTATTCTAGTTGTGATTTATAGAATATTATTTTATGAATATTATTAAGCATAGATTGAATATATTAAATTACTAATAATTCAGCGTCCAGTATAATTATCCGTAAACTTCAAAATTGTATTTACCTTACCCTCAGCACTTAATCGCTTCATGAACAATTTCTTAAAAATACTTAAAGACAAAAGTCATATTTTGGCTGATGGCGCTACAGGAACCAATTTGTTTGGAATGGGTTTAGAGACAGGCGATCCTCCTGAACCTTGGAACCTTGAGCATAAGGACAGAATCCGCTCCTTGCATCAAGGTTTTGTTGATGCGGGTTCTGATTTGTTTTTAACAAACAGTTTTGGCGGAACATCCTTTAGACTGAAGTTACATAATCTTGAGAATCAAGTCTTTGAGCTTAACAAAGCTGCTGGAGTTGTAGCTAGGGAGGTTGCTGATAATGCTGATCGCCTAGTCATTGTTGCAGGGGCAATGGGGCCAACCGGAGAAATGATTGAGCCTCATGGACTGATGACGCCTAGCGAAGCGACAGCTGCTTTTAGGGCTCAAGCAGAGGGCCTGGCTGAGGGCGGAGTAGATGTGCTTTGGCTTGAGACTATGTATGCGATGGAGGAGCTCGAGGCAGCAATAGATGCGGTCAAAGATATTGGGCTCCCTGTCTGCGCGACAATGAGTTTTGATACCGCTGGCAAAACAATGATGGGGATTACACCTTCAAATCTTGCCAAAAGATCTAAAGATTTAAATTTAATGGGTTTTGGTGCCAATTGCGGTATTGGTGCGCCTGACCTATTGGCAACAATCAATGACATCTCGAAGAGTGTTGAGCCTGAGACAGTGGTTATCTCTAAAGCGAACTGCGGCATTCCGGAGTTTGTCGATGGTAGTATCGTTTATTCTGGAACCGAAGAGCTCATGTCTGAGTATGTAAAAATTGCCATGAATTCAGGCGCCAACATTATTGGTGGTTGTTGTGGGACCACTTTTGATCATGTCAGAGCAATGAGGAAAGCAATGGACGAACACATTGTCACTTCAGCGCCAACCCTCGAAGAAATTGAAGAGAAGGTAGGGCAAATGTCTGAGGGCTCAAGATCGATCTTTAAGGGCGATGATTCAAAGCCAGTGAAGCAGAGAAGGAGCCGCCGCTCAAGGTCTTAAGGCCCAATATTTAATTTTAAATTCGAATTGGTTCATTAAATAATTTTCCTTGTAGTATAATTTTTTTTATTCTAAGTAAATTATTTTGTTGTGGCTTCTACAAAAAACCCGCCGCCTAAAGAGAAAGGTGTTTCCATCATTGACAAAAATCTTCCTTCTTTTGGGAGTGATAAACAGCTTGAGGCTTCAATAGGTAAACAGGTTCGTATTGCTAGAAAAAATGCTGGCGTCACATTGCAGCAGCTATCAAAGCAATCGCTTTTGTCTGCCAGTATGCTCTCTAAAATTGAAAATGGCCAAATCAGTGCGTCGCTCAAAACAATCCAGCTCATCTGCCATGCACTCAACATTTCAATTACTTCACTATTCAAGCAACATGATAAAGATGTTGAGCCCACCTTTATTAAATCAGGTGACGGCCTAACGATCGAGAGAGCGGGTTCAGATGAGAGTCGTCATTACCAATTACTAGGCCACACGGTTGGAGGTTCGTTAAACGTCGAGCCTTGCTTAATTACGATTACTTCAAGAGACTATGAATTTCCTGAATTTCAACACAAGGGCGTAGAGTTCATTTATATGCTTAAAGGTCAGATGGATTATTATTATGGAACTAAGATCTACCACTTTAAAAAAGGCGACTCTTTATATTTTGATTCTGATAAGCCTCATGGGCCTAAAAAAATAATCAGCGATGAGTGCCAGTTTCTGACCATTATTTGCACGAATAACTCTGATTAACAATAATTACTAAGAACAAATGAGTAATTTTTTTTTGCTCATCATTAACTTCCTCAAGCAAGCTCTCAAATCAGTTTTTTTTCATGTTTTTTTAAACATTTTTAGAAGAAAAACAACACTTTATTAAATTTCTTTAAAATAAAAAAAATTTCTTGACAATGGATTATCATTAGGAGTATACTCCATGCATAATTTACTGAAACACTCATTTTTTGAGTGGATATTTGAGTTACACAAATAGATACTTATCTGTATCTATATAGTTAGTAAATTAATCTGGTTTTTATTTGGGTTTATTTTACGAATCTAAATAAAATCTACTAGGGGGCAAATCTTTATTTAAAGATTTTTTTTATTTTTTCGGAGAGATTAAATGACAGATTTAGAACAACACGTTAACGAGCCTGGACGCGACAAACTTGTAAAAGAAGTTAAAGCTAAAATCGACGCTTTGGGTGTTACATATGTATATTATCAATTTGTATCTGTTACCGGACGTATTGTCGGTAAAGGTATTCCAGCAAGACACTGGGAGAGATTAGCTGAAAAAGGATTCCAACTGGTTTATGGTTCAACTGCTAACTTGTTTGTGGATAGACATGGAGACTATATCGGTTATGGTCCAGAGTCATCAGAGCTTGTTGGTATTCCAGATCCAGAAACTTTTTGTCAACTTCCTTGGGATAAAAGAGTAGCGCGCGTATTCTGTAGACTTTATAGAAACCGTGAAGAGCGTGAAAACCCAGGTGCAGCATTAACGTCTGATTGTCGTGGAAACCTGCATAGACAACACAAAGAATTTCAAGACCAATATGGTTTAGATATGCGCTGCGGCACTGAGCCAGAAATGATGTGGCTTAAGCGTGGTGAGGATGGTGGTCCTAATGGTGGAGTTACGAAGCCAAATTGTTACCACATCGATCAGTTTGAAGAGCTTCGACCAGTGTTCATGAAGGTGATTGAATATTCAGAGCAAATGGGTCTTGATATTATTCAAGGTGACCATGAGGATGCTCCAGGTCAGCTAGAACTTAACACTCAGTTTGATGACGTTTTAAGAAACGCAGACCGTTTAACAACATATCGTCAGATTTGTGCTCAAGTAGCGCGTGAATTTGGTCTGATTGCTTGCTTTATGAGTAAACCTTTTATGGGCGTTTCGGCCTCAGGTTGCCACCATAATATGTCTCTTTGGAAGGGCGGAAAGGATGTCTTTCATCCAGAAATAGCTACTGGTGATGGCGAACTTCCAGGAATGCCTGGTTGCTTTATGTATAAAGAAGGTGGTGAGAATACATTTATGCCAGACCCATCTATCGACGAGAAGATGCCAGGTCCAATTGGTTTGAACTCAATTGGTGGTGTGATTAAGCACTTACCTGCACTAACATCAATTGGTTCATCAACGGTTAACTCTTATCGCCGTCTCTGGGATACAGGTTTTTGGGCACCAATCTTCGCTGACTGGGGTTACCAAAACCGTACTTGTGCGCTCCGCGTTTCAGCGCCGGGTCGTTTTGAGTACCGCTCGGTTGACTCTATGGTAAATCCTTACTTAATGGGCTCAGCTCTATTAAAAGCTATGGGTGACGGTATTGATAATAATATTGATGCAGGTGAGCCAGAAGAAAGAAATATCTATGCAGCAATGGAGGCGGGTAAAGACGTTACCAAGCTTCCAATGTCACTGGGTGATGCGATGAATGAACTTGCAAATGATGAAGTCATTAAATCTGCTATGCCAGATGAAATGTATACAGTATATAACCATTACAAGACAGATGAGTGGGAGAGATTCAACCACACTGTTACGGACTGGGATTTGGAGACTTATATAGACTGCTTGCCATAGGCTAGCTTCTTTAGGTTTTATTTGGAGTGCCCACCTAGCGGTGGGCAATTTTTAGGGAAAGGGAGATTATATGTGCGGAATAGCAGGAATCATTCATAAGAATGCTGGCAAAGATGTAAACATTGGTGAGCAAATGACATCAATGCTTCAAGCTTTAAAACATAGAGGGCCAGATTCAACTGGTTATGCTATGTATGGCGATGATAATGGAAATCAAGTCGTTAGGTTTAAGGTTGCTGAAGCAGCTGATCTTGAAGGCAGTTTTGATATACATGCTCAAATTGAATCAAGAATTGCAATGGTTAAATCCAGACTTAAAGATTTAGGTGCAAAAGTTGTTAAAGAGGACAGTGCAACGGAATATGCTCATCGTTACGAGATTCAATTCTCTGGCGATATGAAAAAGTTAGCTGACTTTGTTGAGGATATTGAAGGCGTTGAAATTTTATCAATTGGTAACTCTCTTGAGTTAATTAAAGATCTTGGCGATGCATCAGTCGTATCTGAACAGTATGGCTTGAATCAATTCAATGGCACTCATGGCATTGGGCACACAAGAATGGCGACTGAGTCAGACGTAGATATTCGTTCTGCTCACCCATACTGGGCATACCCATTCAGTGACGTTGCGGTAGTCCACAACGGCCAGTTAACGAATTACTGGACAAATAGGCGCGCGCTTGAACTGAAAGGGCATCGTTTTTCTTCAAACTGTGACTCAGAACTTATCGCAGTTTATATTGCAGAAAGAATGAGCCAAGGAAAAGATTTAGAGACAGCTATGAAAGACTCTGTTGAATATCTTGATGGTGTATTTACATATCTGGTTGCTACTAAAGATCAACTTGGAATGGCTAAGGATGTAATGGCCGCTAAACCAATGGTAGTTTACGAGGGTGATGACATGATTGCTCTAGCTTCTGAAGAAGTTGCAATTAGAACATTATTTGATCACCGTATTGAAACATTTGACCCATATCACGGAGAGGTAAAAGTATGGCAGAACTAAGAAAAGAGTCGTCTCATGAGATGGGACTTCACGAAGAGCAGTTAAAAGGAAGAACTCAACAACGTTTTTTCTCTATTGATGAGAGTGAGAATTTAACTTATTTTCATTCATTTGAAGTCGACACTAACAAGAGCGCTACAATTGACGCACTGGATATGACTCCAAGAGAGATCAATCGCGAGATCAGAGCATTGATGGAAAGTGGAGTTGGTGACATTACTGTTGACAACCCAATGTCAAGACATGGCGTTGGAGTTGGTATCTTGAACCGTCTTAACTTAACTTTTTCAGACAGCCTAGGTTATTTTGGTTGCGGCTTAATTGATGGACCTAACGTACACATTAAAGGGCGCGTAGGTTGGTCTTGTGCTGAAAACATGATGTCTGGAACGGTTGTGATTGATGGAAATGCTGGATCAACATTTGGCGCAGCTATTCGTGGCGGTGATCTTGTTTGTAAGGGAAGTGTTGGTGCCCGTACAGGAATTGACCAGAAAGGTGGCACGATTCTTGTTGGCGGTAAAACAGGCGCGTTCTCTGGCTTCATGATGCAGCGTGGTCGCATGATTATCTGTGGTGATGCAGGAATGAACTTGGGTGACTCAATGTATGACGGCACAATCTATGTCGGCGGCGAAGTTGAGGAGCTTGGAGTGGACTGTGTACCAGGAGAAATGACTGAACTCGATGTGAGATACTTGACAGAGAAATTAGCACTTTATGGCATGAAATCACCAAAAGGGGTAGAAAAAATGCAGAAGTATGTTTCAGGTAAGACGTTATGGAACTACGACAATTTAGAGCCTGCCGAGAAAAAACTAATTCTTTAATCGGATTTTTATCAAATTAAACTAAAGGAAATATTATGAGCGATATAGATGAAAAAAGCAGACTAGGTAAAAGTTTTATCTTCCCTAAAGGTGTGATGGATGATATTCATATCAAATCTGATTTGGGACGATACAGAATGAGAGGGTTCTCTCTATTTAAAAAGATTCCAACTTGGGATGACTTAACTTTTATGCCTGGAACATTAACTCGATTTGTTATTGAGGGTTACAGAGAAAAGTGTTTAACGAAAACGATTATTGGGCCAGAGGCGCCAAGACCGTTAGAGCTTGATATTCCAATCTACATTACGGGAATGAGCTTTGGTGCTTTGAGTTATGAAGCTAAAACAGCTTTGGCTAGGGGCGCTACGATGGCTGGAACAGCAACTTGTTCTGGCGAAGGTGGAATGATTCCAGATGAAAGACGCTACTCCAGTAAGTGGTTTTATCAGTGTATTCAGTCACGTTATGGCTTTAACCCACAACATTTGCGTTTAGCAGATAGTGTCGAGTTCTTTATTGGACAAGGTTGTAAGGTTGGATTAGGTGGCCACTTGATGGGTCAAAAAGTAACCGATCAGGTTGCTGAGATGCGTTCACTGCCAGCGGGTATTGATCAGCGCTCTCCAGCAAGGCATCCAGACTGGCTAGGACCCGATGATTTGGCGCTTAAAATCGAAGAGATTCGTGAAGCGACAGATGGTCAGATTCCTATTCAATTGAAACTAGGTGCTGCTCGCGTATACGATGACGTTCGTATGGCTGCTAAAACCGGTTGTGACAGTATTTACATCGATGGAATGGAAGGTGGTACTGCTGCTGGACCTCATATTGCAACAGAAGAAACGGGCGTTCCTGGTATTGCTGCCATTCGTCAAGCACGAAGAGCAATCGATGACGTTGGCATGACAGGCAGAATTTCACTCGTCTATGCTGGTGGTATTCGAAATGGTGGTGACGTTGCTAAAGCGGTAGCACTTGGTGCAGACGCAGTTGCAATTGGACACTCTGCGCTTATGGCGCTTAACTGTAACAGAGATACTCCTGAAGCTGATTATCCAAAAGAAATGGGTGTCAACGCAGGTGAATGTTATCACTGTCATACAGGTCGATGCCCAGTGGGTGTTGCGACTCAAGACCCAGTTCTTAGACAACGTCTAGATCCTGATGCTGCTTCAGAAAGAGTTTATAACTTCTTACATACACTAGCAATCGAGTGCCAAATGATGGCTCGTGCCTGTGGTAAGACAAATATTCACTCTCTAGAGCCAGAAGATTTAGCTGCTTTGACTATGGAAGCATCAGCATGTGCTCAGGTTCCTATTGCAGGTTCTCAGCACACCGTTGGTCGTCCAGATTTGACACGCTTTTAAGGATAGGAGAAATTATGAGCACTAAAGAAGAAGAATTTGTAGTTGGAGCTGACGGCTTAGATACCGATCGTGAGCAAATGATTGGACAACATATCGGTTATCGATATGATGTTAACCTTGTTCCTGATCTTAAGTTTATTACACCTTTTTTGCAGAAGTACATTGACAAAATGGGCTGGAAAGATCTTAACTGGTTAGAGGACATCCATATGGGGTATGAGGGAGATCAGGCCGCTGTTTTTGATAGAAATATTAATGGTTGGGTTACGATTCCAGATAATATAAAACTGCCAAATAATCAACAAGAGCGTGACATGATTGCGCGTGAACTTTTGATTAAGTTTCAAATGTCTGAAAACCATCCAATGGTTGATCTCAATAACGCTTACCGTAAGTTCTAATTACTGTAAGTGATTTAAAAGGGGGGGCATTAAGAGACCTTGTTTCTTTTTCCTCTCCTTAGTTTATCGGCACCTCACCCCCTGAGGTGCTGAATAAACTAGAATTTTGATAGAGATATAGAATCTATTTCATCTCCTGATGAGATTTTTGAAATTGAGATTTTCTATATTCTATGTATACTCGATTATTATTACGTGGGGTTTTTAGTAAGTGAGAGTTTCAAATATTAGATATAACGGTGATTGTGAAACCTACCAAATACTGGGCGGTGAGGCAATCTCAATTGATTTAAAAAGTGGTGATTCAGTTGAAATAGTTGACGTTGAGGGTGATCAAAAGTGCAGCGTTCTTGCATTTGATTCTAAAAAGTCATCCGCCTTATCTTCCCTTAACTGGAACACAAAGCCAAAAAATAATTCAAATAAAATCTCCTCAGGTGATTGCTCTGAAATGCTGAAAGCAATCCTTAATGGTAAGAAAATAAAATCAAAAGAGTTTCAAGCTACCGAGCTTTTTTCTGAGTCCAGTCCTGCAGATACGCGACAATCCTTTAATACTAATAATGACCTCTTGTGCGTCTTTGATGCAGAGGGCGGTCCAATGCTGGTTGATCAACAAAATTCACCTACAGAAATTTTAATCAATGTCTCTCGTTCAAATCCAACGATTCCTTCTGAGCGTTTACCTGAACCATTAGCAAAACCAACAAAAGAGATTCGGGTTAAAGATAGCTCTGCAGTGGCCTATAAAGTGAAGGCGGGTGAGTACATTCAAATCATTGATGTCGAGGGCCAACAGTGCTCAGATTTTCAGGCATTTTTAGAGGAAGATCTTAATAATAACTTGGAACTCTGCCTGGATCCAACTGTGACTCGCTCACAGATGTTAGCGAGTTATCCAGCACCTGGAACTCATGATAAATTTTATAATCAAAACTCAGTCCCTCTAGTTGAGGTCATTCAGGATACAGTGTGTAGGCACGATACATTTGGATTGGCCTGTAATGCTAAATATTATGAAGATCGCGGCTTCCCTGGACATATAAGTTGTACTGATAACTTTAACTCATCTCTAGCGGAGTTCGGCGTAGCTCCAAGAAGAAACTGGGCAGCCGTCAATCTCTTTTTTAATACAGCGATTGAAGAGTGCCACTCACTCAGCTCAGACGTCTCATGGTCAAGACCAGGAGATTACGTTTTATTAAGGGCTGTTGATGATTTGGTCTGTGTTTCCTCAGCATGTCCTGACGACACAACATCCTCTAATGGCTGGAATCCTACTGATATACATGTCAGGATTTACGATAAATCGAATAATTTTTCATCGGCAACGGCCTTTAGGCCTGATCCACAATCCATACCGACTATGACAAAAGAAACTGGTTTTCATAAAAACACATCGAAACTAACCAAAAACTTCGATAACTATAACGGCTATTGGCTGCCACTCGAATACACCAATTTAGGTGCTATTAAGGAATACTGGCAAGCCAGAGAGGGGGTAGTCATGATTGATCTGGCTCCGCTCAGAAAGTTTGAGATTTATGGCCAAGACTCAGAGGTTCTCATGCAATATGCGATCACCAAAGATGTTCGCAAACTCGCAATTGGCCAGGTTGTTTATTCAGCTATGTGCTATGACAACGGGTGCATGATTGACGATGGAACGCTATTCCGTCTTGATGATAATAATTTTCGATGGATTGGTGGTTCTGATGATGGCGGTAAGCATCTCAGAAAAATTGCTGAAGATCGTGGACTAGATGTTCGGGTGAAATCCTCAACAGACCAGCTTCATAATGTTGCGGTTCAGGGCCCTAAGAGTCGCGAGACACTCTCTAAAATTATTTGGATACCTAAATTACAAACGACGATCGAAGACCTTAAATGGTTCCGATTTACGATTGGAAGGATTGGTGGAGAATTTGGTATTCCAGTCATGGTTTCAAGAACCGGCTATTCAGGCGAGTTAGGTTATGAGGTTTTTGCTCATCCAAAAGACTGTGAGGCAGTTTGGGATGCAATTGCAGAGGCAGGTGAAGAGTTTGACATTTGTCCATTAGGACTGAATGCACTTGATATGCTTCGCATTGAAGCAGGATTAATCTTTGCTGGCTATGAGTTTTGCGATCAGACGGACCCGTTTGAAGCTGGCATAGCATTCACGGTACCTCTTAAGACAAAAGAGGATGATTTTTCTGGAAAAGAATCTTTAATTCTTCGTAAGAATTCACCACAAAGAGTCCTTGTTGGGTTAGAATTAGATACTAATGAAGTTGCGCTCCATGGTGATGGGGTGTATATTGGAAAACAACAAGTTGGAATTATTACAAGTGCAACACGTTCGCCGATACTTAAAAAGAACATTGCATTATGTCGAATTTCAGTTTCAGCGTCAGAGATTGACAATGAAGTTGAAGTAGGAAAGCTCGATGGACACCATAAGCGTTTATCTGCAAAGGTGGTCCGCTTTCCATTTTATGATCCTGAAAAAACTCGAGTAAGAATGTAGTTATTTTCAGGCAAAAGAAAATCTTGGATTTGTAATTATATCTGAGATTGTAAGTGTGATTTTTAGGACTATATTTGTTATAAAAGTCATTTTTGTTAGATTTTTTAAGGTTTTTATATTGTTCTTAAAAATATTTAATTAATTAAATAAAGGAGAAATAAATGAATAAGTTTACAAGTAAAGTAGCTGCAGCTGCTTTAACGATGTCTTTAGCTTCTGTTTCAGTTCAAGCTGTTGCAGACTCTTCAAAGCCAATCGTTATACCAATTCATAACTGGTCAAGCCAAGTGGTTATGTCCTACGTTATTGGTGGTATTTTTGAGTCTATGGGTAACAACGTATCTTACGTTCCTGCTGACTCGTCAGGTGTATATGAATCGATTCGTCTTGGAGACGTTACTATATCTCACGAAGTTTGGGAAGGAGCCTTTGGCAACGCTTACTATACAGCCATGGAGAAGGGCGGCCTAATAGAAGCTGGTACCCATTCTGCCTTGACTATTGAAGATATGGGCGTTCCTAACTTCGTAATAGAACAAAATCTATGTCCTGGACTTCCAAATTGGGAAGCTCTTAAAGGTTGTGGATCAGTTTTTGCCACTGCCGATTCTGGTGGTAAAGGTGTTTTCTTAGACGGTCCTTGGCACGTTGATGCTGAAACCGGAAAGAATCTATTTGAAGATCGTATTGGAGCTCTTGGTTTAGATGATGAATATACTTATAAACAAACTGGTAGTGCAGACGCCCTTTGGGCCGCTATTGATTCTGCAGAAGCTGCTGGAGAAGGCATAATTATATTTAACTGGACACCTAACTTTACGGATAGTGATGGTTTTTACTTCATAGAGTTTCCTCCATACTTCTTTGGTTGCCGTGAAACAGAAGGTGGTGACGGGGCTTGTGGATCTCCTAGAGGTTGGTTGAAGAAAGCGGCGAATTATAAGTTCCCTAAGACTCATCCAATGGCGTATAAGGCATACACTAAGATAGACTTCACGACTGGCATGATCGGTCAGATGGCTGCTCTAGTTGATATTGATAAGATGTCTCATGAAGATGCTGCAGCTAAGTGGCTTGCGGATAACGAGGATGTTTGGATGGCTTTCACCAAATAATCCTTTAATCTAGAGCACTCTTCATTCAAATAGAATAAGGGGTGTTTGTTAAGTACCCTTGCCCTCAAATTTATTATGAGGGGGTAGGGGTATTTTTATATATACTGGTAGTGTGTTATTTGTTTCAAAGAATTTAGGAAGATATTATGTCTGATCAGCAACCTGTAATTAAATGCGATTCCGTTTATAAAATATTTGGCGAAAATGCCGAAAAAATGCTTCAAAATGCCAATGGCAAGGTTGTTGCTGAAGAATTTCAAAAAGCTGGCTGTGTGGTCGGTGTTAATAATGCCTCCTTCGAGGTTAACAAGGGTGAGATGCTTGTGGTTATGGGTCTTTCAGGCTCAGGCAAGTCGACCTTGCTTCGTTGTATTTCAAGACTAACCGATGCCACTGCAGGGAATATTTATATTGAGGGTGAAGATCTAACCTCAATGAGTGATAAGGAGTTGATAGAACTTCGTCGCAACAAGATGGGCATGGTGTTTCAGAGTTTTGCATTATTACCCCATAAAACCGTATTAGAAAATATTGCCTTTCCATTGCAAGTGAAAGGCAATAGCACAAAAGACAGCATACAAAGAGCCAAAGAAATGGTTGACCTTGTTGGCTTAACTGGTCGTGAGAATTACTTTCCAAGAGAGTTATCTGGAGGTCAGCAGCAGCGCGTTGGTATCGCTAGATCGTTAGCAGTTGAGCCCGACATTTGGTTCTTAGATGAGCCCTTCTCAGCATTAGATCCGTTAATTCGTAAAGAGATGCAAGATGAGTTTCTAAGACTTCAGGGTGTGCTAAATAAGACCATTCTGTTCGTTACTCATGACTTTGATGAAGCATTAAGGCTTGCCGATCGAATTGCAATCATGAAAGATGGCATTATCGAGCAATTGGATACACCGGCAAATATCGTTCTTAATCCAGCAACAGAATACGTTCGCAAGTTTACAGAGGATGTTCCAAGGGAGAAGGTTCTTAAAATTGAATCTGTGATGGATCCTGTTGATGAAAAAGCCGAGTTGAGTGACCTTCAAGTTTCAAAAGACGCCATTATTGAGACTGTGGCTGAAGAGGTGTTAGGTCAACAAAAGCCTGTAGCGGTTCTTGATGATGATGGTAATACGATAGGATTATTGAACTGTTCAACCATTCTTCACATACTATTTGGTGATCGCTCTGGTACTCAAAAGAAAGACTAGATTATGGAATTTTTAACTAAGAACAAACCACTAGTTCAGCTCGCCGTCGTGCTTGTTGGCTTTTTCATCCTGATGTCAATGACAGGGCTCTACCATGATTTGATAGTAGAGCGTCATCTATTTGCCAAGTCTGTTGTTAAGGGAGAAATACAATCTTCGGTTGGTTTTGCTGAATCCATGTCAATGATTTTGAATTGGCAACTTCCTCCTCAACTCGTTAGAATTCCTGAGCTGACTTTTTATCACCCTGTTATTAACACTTCCGCCACCTATGTTCTAATAGCTTTAATGGTAACTGCTGGGCTCTTATACAAAAGCTTTGCAGAGAGCGTCAATAAATCAAATTGGTTACGTGTCAATTGGTTTCAAATTATTAGCAAGGGATTTGTTGGCATTATTGTGGGTCTTCTGTTTATACCTACTTTGTATAACTGGTTTTTTGGTGAGGTTACAAGAAGTACGTTTTGGGAAATACCATCAATGTTGCAAGATTTTTCTCAGTACCTCATATTTGAATTTTGGCAGACACCAGTTTACGACCCAGAAATTGAAGACTATGAAGACTATGGTCGAGTTCGATTATTTACCCGATCTATTGGCGCTACCTTATTGTTTTTAATTAATTTAGTTCGGGAATTATTGATTGGTGGTTTTGAGACAGTCGTTTCACTTGCCAATATTTTTAGTGATCAATCCGGCTGGGATTGGTTGAATGAAAATAAGGATAAGTGGTACTCCAGTGTCCCTGCTATTCCTTGGACAGTATTAACTGCTGGTGCTTTTATTTTGGGTTATAAACTTAAAGGTGTGGGTCTTTCTATATTGGCTGGTTTGAGTTGTATTTACTTGGCTGTATTCGGCCAATGGGAACCCGCAATGCAGACACTCTCTTTTGTGTTGGTTGCTGCGCCGGTCTCTGTTTTATTTGGTGTTATCTGGGGTGTGCTTGCCTACAAGAGCAGAACGGTTGAGAGAGTAATAACGCCATTGCTCCTCGTTGCACAAACGTTTCCACATTTCGCGTATTTGGTACCAATAATCGTCTTCTTTGGTATTGGTGACCATGCGGGTGCGATTGCAACAATAATTTTTGCAACACCTCCGATGATTCGACTCACCTTGCTAGGTCTAAAAAGAGTCTCTCCAGAGGTTTTAGATGCAGGCAGGATGAGTGGTTGCCGTAATTATCAACTGATGTTTAAAGTTTTGATACCTACTGCAAGGCGCGACATTTTAATTGGCGTCAACCAGGTAATTATGCAGTGCTTGGCTATGGCAGTGATTGCGTCTTTTATTGGAGCTATGGGCCTGGGTTTTAACTTATTACTCGCTCTAAACCAACTAAGGGTAGGTCAAGCGCTAGAATTAGGAATATGTATTGTCCTGATTGCTGTAGTGTTAGATAAATTATCTTTAGCTTGGGCCGATAAGCAAACCGACTACTTTGCCGACCTTTCTTTTGTTGAGAGAAATAAAACAGCGCTTTTGTTTGTTGCAGTTTTCTTTGCCGCTCTTTTGTTTGCTTGGTTTGGAAACTGGGTGTTTGCTGATACTACAAAAGGTATTAATTATTTTTATTTGATTCCTCACAACAAAGGTATTACCACTGAGCCATTTTGGCAGGCAGGCGTTGACTACATGGTTTCAAATTGGAGAGCGGATATTAAAATATTTAACGTGTGGTTGCTGGTGGAAGTGTTGATGCCAATGAAAGCATCTTATCTGGCCATGCCAGCAATAGCAACTTTTGTTCTAACGATGGGCGTTGGTTACATTATCGGTGGCATTCGTTCTGCGATTGTGGTTGGTTCGTTTATGTTGTTTATTGCTCTAACACCCTGGTGGGAAAGAGCCTTAATCACTATGTATATGCTGACGTTTGCAGTCATTGTTTCTGTTTTTATTGGTACGATTGTTGGTGCAATCTGTGTGCAAAATAAGAGGGCAGCCAAATTCATTCTTTTGGTTTGTGACACTTTTCAAACTTTTCCGTCGTTCATTTATCTTATTCCGGTGATTATGCTCTTTGGTGTGACTGACACTTCAGTGTTAATTGCGGTCATTGTCTACGCTGTTATTCCGCCTACTCGCTACACCGTAGAAGGCCTGAGAAATGTGCCAGAATCTCTGCTTGATGCGGCGGATATGTCGGGCACAACAAAACTTCAACGTTTGGTTAAAATCGAGTTCCCATTAGCTTTCCCACATATTATGCTGGGCGTCAATCAGTGCGTTGTTTTTGCATTGTTTATGGTTATTATAGGTGCGTTTATTGGCACTGAAGATTTAGGTCAAGAAATAATGCAACAACTTTTTTCTGGAGGCAATATTGGAAGTGGTCTAATGCTTGGTTTATGCGTGGCGTTTATCGGTCTTACAGTGGATCATTTAATCCAGACCTGGGCAACGAAGAGAAGAAAGTTGCTGGGTATTGACTAGATTCTATCCATTTCTAATAGAACCCTTTTAAATTCAAATCTAAGTGAAATTAATTACCAATTTCATGAATCATTCTGTTGATAATATCTAACCATAGATTATTAATTAGGGGTACGCCAAATGAAGATTATTGACGGCAAGACACTTGCTGAAAATCTCAGAAAAAATATTGCTAACGAAGTGAAGCAGTACTCAAGGCCTCCTGGTTTGGCGGTTTTACTCGTGGGCGATGATCAAGCTTCACAAGTCTATGTTAGAAATAAATCGAGAGCATGTGTTGAGGTTGGTTTTTATTCCGATCAAATCCATAAATCAGCAAACATTACTCAAGAGGAGCTGTTGTCAGAAGTTCAAAGGCTGAATGAAAATAATAACATTGATGGTATTTTGGTGCAGCTTCCTTTGCCTTCTCACATTGATGCCAACGAGATTATTGAGGCTATTATTCCTGAAAAGGATGTAGACGGATTCAGCAGTGAAAATGTTGGTAAGCTCAGTTTAAATAAACCTTTTATTAGTCCTTGTACGCCTAAGGGCGTTATTAAAATGCTAGACTCTATCAAGTGCGATCTGAGAGGAAAAGACTGCGTCATTATTGGTGCATCCAATATTGTTGGAAGACCGATGGCGATGGAGTTCCTTAATGCGGGAGCGACTGTCCAGGTGTGTCATAAAGAAACTAAGGACATTAAACAAAAAACGAAGTCAGCCGACATTATTGTCGCTGCTGCTGGCGTGGCTAACCTTGTTAACAGTGAGTGGGTTAAAGAGGGCGCGGTCATTATTGATGTTGGCATCAATCGACTTGAGGATGGGTCGATGACGGGTGACGTTGATTTTGACGATGTTAAGGATACTGTCTCAGCTATCTCTCCAGTTCCTGGAGGCGTTGGACCGATGACGATTGCGGTCCTTCTTGAGAATACTTTAACGGCCTACCAAGCCAAGCTATAAGTCAGACCTAAAGTCTTTAAGGGTTTGCGCGATCCAGCGATGAAAGCAGTGGGTTGCACTATCCATAATGGGTGAGAACTTACCACCATCAAACATAAGGCCATTCCTGCCGCGCTGCATGCCTTCAACAACGCCAATATCTTCCTGAAATACAGTCTTCCAGAATGAGGCATTCTCATCGATGAGGCTATTTAACTGCGGCATCTCCGAAGGATTCTTTGAGTAGTAAAGAGAGATATGCTCGATTGTCTTGTTGGTCGCAATCGGCTCAATAATGATGGAAAAAAAGTGGTCTCTGTGAACCCCTAAAAGGACGTTCGGATAAAGAGCAATGTATTCACTCGTCTTATCCCATTTGTTTGAGAGTCCATCAAAATCTGGGAACACTTTTCCATCTTCATTTTTAATTTGATTGTAGACATGGGAGCCTTGTCCTGAGAAAGCGCCTATTTCTTCGATATGGTAGTGATCTTCAATACTTGATGTGACGTTGAGCTCAGGGTGTACCCATGGCAAATGGTAGCTCTCACAGTAGTTTTCAACGGCAAGCTTCCAGTTCGTCTCTAAGGCCAGAGAGAAAGACGATGTTTTACCGCCATGATAAATTGGCTTTTCAAATTCAGACCACCTCTCAATGACCTTGGATGCGTATTCTTTAAACGCAGGCGCCGTTCCTGAAATATTGACAAAAATAATGTCTTGCCAAACGTTAGATCTTATTTCAAATAAGCCCAGCTCTTTATTCTTTATAGAGTCATGAGAATTAGTATCGATGCCTCCAACCATTGGCGTTGCGCAGAGATCACCTTTAAGGTTGTAGCACCAGCTGTGGTATGGGCAGCGAATAATGCCGCTAATGTTGGTAGGCTCTTCAATGAGTATCATTCCCCTGTGCCGACACGTATTTTGAAAGACATTAATCTGATTGTTTTCATCACGAACCATGATGAGCGGCATGCCAACAAAATGGAGCGGTTTGACATCACCTATATTAGGTATATCTTTACCCGTTCCAATGGCTGACCAGTTATCAAAAAGAATGGCTTTCTTTTCTTCTTCAAAAACTGCCTCGCTGACGTAATGCTCGTTAGGAAGTCCCTTCGCCTTATCAGTTGAAGTGAGAACAGAATCTAAGTTACTATGTGGAATGGAAGACATTATAAAAAAAATAACTCAAAAAACGATATGATACTATCGAGCAGAATAAATGAAAGACAATAAAATTCAAATAAAAAATTGAATATATTTCATTAGCTTGAAATTAAACTAGGGTTTAGCGATTAAGAAGTCTCTTAGTATTTTGACATTTTCCGGAAGCAACTCTTCTTTTTCACTCATGATGTAGAGCGCAGAAGGCGCAGGAATCGATGTATCTCCATAGATTAAAAGTTCACCACTATCAATCTTAGGTTTACAAAGATGTTTCCATCCTAGAACAATTCCCATACCGTCACCGGCAACTTGAAGCCCAATCATGTAGTTATTAACATGGGTACCTGGCGCTATTTTCCCTTTGTAGCCTAAAGCATTAAACCATGAAAACCAATTCGACCAGTTCTTATCCTTAGCCCTGAGATGAATTAAAGGGGCTTGCGCTAAATCTTCGATAGAGGTATATGGAAATTCTTTTGCAAATGAAGGGCTACACAAAGGAACCAATTCATCTTGAAATAGCGTATGTTTTTGAGTCGATTCGTTTTCAACAAACCCGTAACAAATCTTTAGGTCAACAGCAACACCTTGTGAGTCAGGATTGTCAGTTACATGCTGATTCACCGGAATTTCTGGATGCTGCTTCCAGAATTCAGCTAAGCGAGGCGGGAGCCACATAAATGAAACCGCTGTTGTTCCGCTAATAATAACTTCTTTGTCACTGGCAGAGCGTCTAAGATTTGCAAGAGTTGACGATACCGCAGTAAAACTACTCTGAAGAACAGCAAACAAAGATTCACCATGATCCGTTAAATTATTACCGTGGTGCTTTCTATCAAATAGAGAGAGTCCAAGTTCAGTTTCTAAAAACTTTATTTGGTGACTGACCGCGCCTGGAGTAACTCCAAGCTCTTCTGCTGCACCTTTAAAACTTCTATGACGAGCAGCTGTCTCGAATGTCGCTAGTGAAGTTAACGGCGGTAATTTGTAATATCTACGTGACATAAATATTCCCCTAATGTTGAATATAAGTATACTTACTTTTTATATTTTATGTTCATGTTGAGCCTTTTTATCTATCAATGAAGCTGCTAAAAATTTAGAGCGCATATGCGCTATATGCTTTAATAGCTTTGAAAATAGAGATTTAATAAAAAAAACAACTCAACTGAAACCCCTTTCATAGTGTGTGAATAGAGTCTATATATAATTTTTTCAAGTATATAGAATTATTTTCAATTCGATTTGAATTTTTTAACCTGACATGCCTTTCAAAATATTGATAATTATGTTTACTGAAAAAATCATTTATATGTTTGTTTAATATTTCAAAAACACTAAAATCACAAGGAGATTAATATGTCTTTACCAAATCAAGCCGAATACGTTATAGCTGGCGCAGGAATTCACGGATTATCAACTGCATGGAGGCTAGCTGAACGCTTAACCGAGAAGGGAGAAGGCATCGATGGTCGTATTGTGATCATTGATAAGGCAGACAGAATTGCGGCAGGTGCAACGGGTATCGCATGCGGCGTTGTTCGTAATAACTATTTTCAACCTGCTATGCGCAAGCTGATGGCTCACTCGGTCAGCATCTGGGAAAGCGATCCAGAGGCATTTAGTTATCATGCAAATGGCTATATGCAAATCTCATGCGAAAAAATGAGAGATGACGTCAGACAGATTCACACTGAGCAAGCGGCAATTGGATATGAAAGCGTCTTTATCGAAGGCGAAGAAGAGTCACGAGAATACATGCTGAATCTTTTTGATGACTGGCAAGCTGAAGGCATTACCTCAGTACTTCATGAAAAGCCGGGCGGTTATGCGAACAATGTTAAAGCAATGGAAGGACTCTCAAAGAAAGTTTTAGACCTTGGAGTCACTGTTGTCCTTAACACTGAAATTACAGGTTTTGAGACAGAGGGTTCAGGGCAAAGTGTTACTGCTGTTAATACTGACAAGGGAACCATTCAGTGCGATAACTTAATCGTAGGCGCTGGGCCATGGGTCCGTGATTTTTGGAATATGATTGGCCTTCCTTCTCAAATCGAGCTGAAAGATTTAAATGGAGAGCTTCACGAAAACATCGACATGTGGCGCTTTTGGCAGTTAGAGGAGGGTGTTTTAGAGATTCCACCAGAGACGTTAACAACGAACGATGGAAAGATTCCACCCGTTCTTCACGTTGATACAGATGCGCCTTTATATTCAACGGTAGATGGTTCACTCATCACCGATCAAATGTGGGGTATTTATTATAAACCTGACTGGGGTTTTGGTGGTATCCAGGGCGGAGCTTCACCTTACACTGTTGATACGCCAGTAAATGAAGTGGCTATTGACCCTTATGGACCAGAAAGCAAAGAGTTCACTGCCAGTAAAGATTTCCCTGAAATGTGGGTCTCAGCTCTTGCACACTGTCACAAAAGATTTGAAGGCATGATGCCTCACTATCACAAGGAGCCTTCAGGCGGCATTGGATGCTTTACGCCAGACAGTTTCCCAGTTATTGATACCTTTAATAATAACGTCACGATCATTGCGGACAGTAACCACGGTTACAAGATGTTGGGCGTTGGATGCCTAGTTGCTGAAGAGCTATTAGGAGAAAAGCAAGAGCTTCTAGAGCCATTTAGATTTAGCCGCTTCAAAGAAGGTAAACTTCACCCAGTATCGAATAGTCCTTATCCTTGGAGTTAAACTGTGAGCAAGACAAAATATTCTGCCTTCAAAGTATTAAAAGAAGCATTAACGGGCCATAAAGGCTGGGAGCCGACCTGGCGAGATGCTGAACCAAAGGCTGAAGGCTATGACGTTGTTATTGTTGGCGGAGGTGGCCATGGATTGGCGACTGCCTATTATCTTGCAAAAAATCACGGAATAACTAACGTAGCTGTCATTGAGAAGGGCTGGATTGGTGGCGGTAATGTTGGAAGAAATACAACCATTATTCGCTCAAATTATTTGCTTCCAGGTAACGAACCCTTTTATGAATTGTCTATGCAGCTCTGGGAAAACCTAGAACAAGACTTGAACTACAACGCGATGGTCTCTCAGCGTGGCATCATGAACCTTATTCACTCTGACGCTCAGAGAGACGCTTTCATTAGGAGGGGTAACGCGATGCTTTTTGCAGATGCGGGCTGTGAATTTATTGAAGCGAAAGAAGTTAAAGAGAGATACCCATTCTTAGATATGGATAACCCTAGATTCCCAATTAAAGCAGCACTTGCTCAGCCTCGCGGCGGAACAGTAAGGCATGATGCGGTTGCATGGGGATACGCGAGAGGGGCGAGCGACCTTGGTGTTGATATTATTCAAAACTGTGAGGTCACAGGCTTTAATATTGAGAATGGAAAGTGTTTAGGTGTTAAGACGACTAAAGGTGACATTAAAGCTGGCAGAGTTGGCGTTTGTGTTGCAGGCTCATCTGGAAGAGTGATGGCAAAAGCAGGTATTAAATTGCCGATTGAAAGTCACGTACTTCAGGCATTTGTAACAGAGGGCTTAAAGCCAGTTATGGATAACGTCATCACTTTTGGTGCAGGTCACTTCTACTGCTCACAGTCTGACAAGGGAGGTCTTGTATTCGGCGGCGATATAGATGGCTACAACACCTATGCGCAGAGAGGAAATTTACCGGTTGTTGAGGATGTCTGTTCTGGCGGTATGGCGATTATGCCATCGATTGGTCGAGCCAGGCTTCTTAGAATGTGGGGCGGAATCATGGACATGTCTATGGATGGATCTCCATTCATTGATAACACAGAGGTTGAAGAGTTGTTTTTTAATGGCGGCTGGTGTTATGGCGGCTTTAAGGCGACACCTGCGAGCGGATTCTGTTATGCCCACTTATTGGCAACGAACGAGTCACACGAGGTTGCTACAGCTTACAAACTGGATCGATTTAGGCGCGGCGCTATTATCGATGAGAAGGGTGTTGGCGCTCAACCAAACTTACACTAAGGGGGACGTAACATGATCATTAATCATCCATTACTAGGTCCTCGAGATTCAGAAGAATTTGTCTACCTGGGGTCGACTGACCTTATTAATAGGCCCACTAATTGGGAAGACGAAGCCTCAGCTGAGGACTTCTATCAGTATCAGTACATCAGAGAAAATATCGCTGGTGATCATCAAGAGCTTTGGTATCACGAGCAGGGCGATCAGTCTTGGCTGGTTGTAACTAGGAACACTTTATCACATGAGATCACAAAGGTTGAGCTTGCTCAAGATGTCTCAAGATCAATGGGACGCGGAAAATGAGTCAAACACATAGACAAGACGGCGGTCTCATAGACCAAAAGAAAACGCTAACCTTTACCTTTAACGGTCAAATCTTAAGAGGCTACGAGGGAGACACTCTAGCATCCGCACTGCTTGCTAATAACAAGCACTTGGTTGGAAGGTCCTTTAAGTATCACCGTCCACGCGGAATCGTGACGGTTGGCTCTGAAGAGCCGAATGCTATCATGGAGATCGGAAGCGGTGCTCACAAGGAGCCCAACACGCGCGCAACTGTGACTCAGCTTTATAACGGTTTAGAGGCGAATAGCCAAAATCATAGAGGACCTCTCGGTTTCGATTTAATGGCGATCACCGACTTTTTATCGCCGCTGCTTGGAGCTGGCTTCTACTACAAAACATTTATGTGGCCTAAGGCTTTTTGGGAAAAGATCTATGAGCCAGCTATTCGTAATTCAGCCGGTCTCGGAACGCTTTCTAAAGAGCCAGATCCTGACACCTATGACAAAGGGTTTCGTTACTGCGATATATTAATTATTGGAGCCGGTGCAACTGGCCTGTCTGCTGCTCTGACAGCTGCAAGCTCAGGCGCTAAAGTAATACTGGCTGATGAGGACTTCCTGATGGGAGGCCGCTTAAATACTGAAACAGCTAAGATTGATAATATCAAAGGTAGCGAGTGGGCAAAAAGCGCCGTTGAAAAACTCAGCGCGATGGAGAACGTCACCTTGATGTCAGATACGACCATCTTTGGTGTCTACGACCACGGAATATACGGTGCACTAGAAAACAGATCGTCAGAGTCTAGAGCGGATAGCAATAAACCGAGACAGGTCAACTGGCGAATTTATGCGAAAAAATCAATTCTATGTGCGGGCGCCATTGAGCGCTCAATCGCCTTTGGAAACAATGATCGCCCAGGCATTATGCTTGCAGGTGCGGTGAGGGCTTATATGAATCGATTTGCGGTTGCAACGGGGAATAAAGTCACGGTCTACACAAACAATGATGACGGCTGGCAAACAGCTAAAGATTTAAGGTCTAAGGGTGTTAATATTGTTGCGGTCATTGATTCGCGCTCTATCAGCCCAGTGATGCCGATTCAAGGCGCTGAAATCTTTATGGGTACGGATGTTGTCGATACTAAAGGCAGAAGGGCACTGAAGTCCATTACGCTTTCAAATGGCAAGACTCTTGACACCGACTCACTAGCTGTTTCGGGTGGCTGGAATCCCAACCTACATTTAACCTGTCACCACAGAGGGATTCCGAAATGGAATGAAGAGATTGCCTCTTTTATTCCAGATGAGGCGACGCCTCCTGGGATGAGCGTTGCGGGTAGAGCAAAAGGAACCATGGTTCTCTCTGATGCAATGAAAGAGGGTCACGATTTAGGTTCTAGTGTTGCCTTAGAATTAGGCTACAAATCTGCAGACCTTAAGGCTGCATCAACGCCAGCGGTTGCCTACAATGTGGTCGCTAACTGGGGCGTTGAAAGTGGCAAAAATCGCGCTTGGGTTGACTTCCAGAATGATGTCACCGCGAAAGATGTTCGCTTAGCGAACCAAGAAGGATTTAAGTCGGTTGAGCACGTCAAGCGCTACACAACGCTAGGCATGGCAACGGACCAAGGCAAAACCGCTAACGTTTTAGGTATCGGCATCATGGCTGAGAACATGGGTCAGACTATGGAGGAGACTGGAACAACCATTTTCAGGCCGCCATACTCTCCTGTTGCAGTTGGTGCATTTGCTGGAAGAAGAAGAGGGATGGAGTTCTATCCAACAAGGTACACGCCGAGCCACAAGTGGTCTGAAGAGCAGGGCGCTGTGTTCGTTGAGGTTGGGATGTGGTATCGCTCGCAGTGGTTCCCTCAGCCGGGTGAGACGCACTGGCGTCAGTCCGTTGATCGTGAGGTCATTAAGACGCGCGCTTCTGTCGGCATCTGTGATGTCACAACACTTGGAAAAATTGATATTAAAGGATCAGACGTCTCTGAATTCTTGAACAAGGTTTACGTCAACGCTTTTGCGAAGCTGCCGGTCGGAAAGACACGGTACGGCCTGATGCTTAGAGAAGACAGCATGGCGATGGATGATGGTACAACGGCAAGACTCGCTGAAGATCACTTCGTGATGACAACGACGACTGCTAACGCGGTCAGCGTTTATCGTCACCTTCAGTTCTGTCACCAGGTGCTATGGCCTGATCTCGATGTCCACATGATTTCAGTGACCGAGCAGTACGCTCAGTACGCAGTCGCAGGACCTAACTCTCGTAACCTATTGCAAAAGATTGTTGATCCTGAACACGACATTTCAAATGAAGCGTTCCCTTTCATGGGGGCAGGCGCAATCACAGTTTGTGGCGGCATCCCTGCAAGACTTTTTAGGATCTCTTTCTCGGGCGAACTGGCCTACGAAATTGCGGTTCCAACGCGTTACGGTGATGCTCTCATGAGAGCAATGATGCATGCAGGTGAAGAGTTCGATGTCGTTCCTTATGGAACTGAGGCGCTTGGCGTTATGAGAATTGAAAAGGGGCACGCAGCGGGACCAGAACTCAACGGTCAGACGAGTGCTTATGATCTTGGAATGGGCGGTATGGTCTCAGGCAAAAAAGACTTTATCGGTTACAAGTTAGGTCAAAGAGAAGAGCTACTCAGGAATGATCGTATGCAGATGGTTGGTTTCAAGCCGGTGAACAAAAATGCTTTAGTTGATAAAGGCCACTCAATGGCTGGTGCGCATCTCCTCGGACTCAGAGAAGAGGCGACAACGCATAATGACCAGGGCTGGATTTCTTCGTCGATCTACTCCCCGATGCTGGGCTGTTATATTGGCCTCGGATTTATTAAAGATGGACTGAATAGAAAGGGTGAGTTCGTTCGTGCCGTTGATTTAGTTAGAAATAGTGATATAGAGGTTGAGATTTGTAGTCCACACTTCTATGATCCTGAAGGAGGGCGTCTACGTGTCTGATTACGAATTATTGCCAGAGTCACCGCTAGGTGGCGTCGAGATAGAGATGGATGGCTTCAATATTACTGAGGTGACTGACAAGTCTCTCGTGATGGTTGCACTTCCAAGAGAAAATTTTAGTGAGGTTGAGTCTTCAATCGATAAGTCTTGCGGTCTTAAGCTCCCAGAAATGGAGCGATCAACCCTTTCAAAGGATTCTTCGATTATGCTCTGGCGTCTGCAAAAGAACCAAGTTTTAGCGTACTTTACTTATGAGGGTAATGACGCAGAAGCTCACTTATCTAGACGGTTATCTGCGCCAGCATACTATACGGATCAGTCCGATACCTGGGCTATGATTAGGGTTAGTGGTCAGAGAAGTAGGGATGTGCTCGAGAGAATCTGCCCAGTCGATATAAGTGTAGAAGCGTTTCCTGTAGGCAGCGTATCTAGGACAATCATGGAGCATATAGGAACCATCATCTTTAGGGATGGCGATGACTCCTATGTTCTTTTAACAATGCGTTCATTTGGCCGCTCTATGCTTCACGCGATTGAAGTGTCTGCAGAGAACGTTCTTTAAATAAAAGTCTGTATAACCTCTTTATTATGGTAGATTTTTCATAATATCGATTGTATATCAACTTGAGCTAAAGTCCAAATTTCCTTTGATGTGTAAGCGAGGGTTAAAAAAAATAAAACCCTGTATAAGGGCTTTATTTTTTAGATTCTTTATGAATATTATATTTCTATCTAACAATTAAAAAGATTACCTTAAACTAGTTCCACTCCCAAATGTCCCAAGTAGCGTTTCCTTCTGCATCAACATCAAAATGGTAAACACAACAAACACCATTAAGACTCGAAAGTGATGGTGCAGTTGCTTGAAAATAACACGCCCCTCTAAAGTTTGACCCTCCATCAGCTGTAAAAGTACCCATTCCTGTTGCCCTGAATGTGGCTACTCCATCCTGTGTCATTATTACACCTTGATTAGGGCACTCGCCATAAAGTGTGCCATCTGCTCTCATACTGGAACTATAAGTTGCCATACTTTGGACTTCTGCTCCAGCAAGTGTTCCAACACCTTCTGTAGAGGTGCTGAACTTAGGTAAAGAACCTTCAGCTGACAACACTTTATTTGTTGCAGGTCCAGAAATTGAACCAATCTTTTCTCCCAACATATCATTTTCTCCTTTGATTTTGATAATATTTATTAATGCCTTAGATTAAACTTTGGCAGATTTTATATACAGTCATAAGCTATAAGACTGTAAATTAATTATATGTCAATTAGAACTAAAGTTTAAATTTCTTTTGATGTATGAGGGAGGACCTCCTTCTTTATGCTAATAATCTACTATAGCTTCTATCATAGGCTCCAAATGGAATCACTTGTACTGAAATCATTTCTCCCAGTAAATCCATCATCAACTTAGTTCCTTCTTTAGATTTGTCTGGATTTACGAATGCATATGCTAAGTTTTGATTCACTCTATGTCCCCATTCACCAGAAGTTATTGTCCCTACAACTTTACCATTTTCAATTAAAGAGGCTCCACTATGAGAAGGCGCATGTTTACAATCAACATCAAGGCAAACAAGCCTCTGTTTTGGGCCATCTTTAACGCGTTTTTGTAACGCAGTTTTACCAATAAAGTTATCTTTTTTTAGATTTACAAAACGATCAAGACCAGTTTCAAAAGGATCAAATTCAGTTAATAAATCAGACTTCCATGACAAAAATCCTTTCTCCATTCTCATGGATTCGACAGCCCTGGATCCGAAGAGCTTCATTCCAAATTCTTTACCAGCTTCTGAGAGGGTAAGGTAGGCTGCATAGAGTGAAGAGTTTGGAACATGAACTTCATAGGCAAGTTCTCCTGAAAAACTGACTGACATTACAGTAGCAGCTGTGAATCCAATAAAGCACTCTCTTACGCTCAGCCATGGAAATACCTCTTTACTCCAGTCGTCACGACTACATGCTGACAAGACTTTTCGAGCTTTTGGACCAGCAATAATGAGAATAGTTTGATCATTCGTTAGGCTTTTAATGTGAACATCTTCATCAGCATTAATGTGTTGTGTTAGCCAATCCATATCATGGAACTCTGATGCCGCAGCTGAGCCATACCAAATTCTAGTAGAACCCCTATCTGAGGCTGGGATATTAGCAATAGTCGCTTCACTTTTTACCATTCCAAAATCATTAAGAAGATAACCTAATCCTACGCGACCAGGTTTATGTGTGATGTTCCCACAAAACATACGATCTATAAAATTCTCAGCGTCTAAGCCAGTTATTTCAAAGCGATTAAAGCCATTAACCTCACAAAGACCAACGTTATCACGAATATTTATAATTTCTTTAGCAACTATGTCAAATGTTTCATCAAAATGAAATGAAAGCGAAGGATAGAAGTCCTCAGAAGGCTTAATATATTCAACACGCTCCCACCCGTTAATAACTGTAAATGCCGCATTTTCTGCAGCCATGATAGGAGTAAGTGAAGTGGTTTTTGCTTTACGAGCAGCTGGGCGATGTTCATGGGGAAAATGAAATCGAAACTCGTTTTGATAGTCCTCAATAGCTTTTAAAGAGGTCATCTCAACATTAGCATGTGCGGTAAATCTTCGAGGGTCAAGACACCAAGTATCATAACATGCCTCGCCATTAACAATCTGTTGAGCAAGAAGCCAACCATGTCCTCCACCCTCACCTAATCCTGCGCGTAAACCGATAATACAAAAAGCGTTTTCCTTGCCTGGGATTTTTCCAACTAGTGGCGCCCCATCAATTGTGTATGTAATTGGGCCATTAACAATACTCCGAATTCCAGCATTCATGAGTGCTGGCATCCGCTCAAATGCTCCATCCAAAACATCAGCTACTCTCTCTAAATCATCAGGGCAGAGCGCGTTAACAAAGTTTGGATCAATCCCGTCCATCCCCCATGTCTTACAATTTTGCTCATAAAAACCAATCAAAAGCCCACCCTTATCTTGTCGGCAATAATAGTCAGATATTGGACAGCGAAGTAGAGGCATACGGTGACCTGCCTGTGCAATTTCAGGAATATCTTCAGTTAAAAAATATTGATGCTCCATTGACGCTACAGGGTGGTGAACACCCATCATTGCTCCAACTTCATTAACCCTGTAGCCACAAGCATTAACAATAATCTCACAGTCAATATCACCATGTTCAGTGGATACCTTCCAGGTGTTATCTTTATATTGCTCGAGAGCAGTTACAGGCGTATCTGTATAAACTTTCGCACCAGCTTCACGCGCTTTTCGAACCAAGGAATGACACAATTGATATGGGTCAATGTCTCCATCATGAGGGTCCCAGAGACCACCAATTAAATTTTTAGTTGATATTAATGGATGGCGTCGTTGGCACTCTTTAGCATCTATTACCTCAAAATCAACACCCATACCTTTAGCCATCGAGGCAAAGTGTCGATAACCCTGCATTTGTTCTTCAGTATTTGCTAGGCGTATTCCACCATCTGAATGGTTATAGTTGATTGGGTGATCAGGGTCATTAGCTAATTCTTTGTATAGGTTTATTGAATGAGTCTTTAGACCAACCATTGTTTGGTTCATACCAAAATTAGTTACCTGAGCCGCTGAGTGCCATGTTGTTCCGCTCGTAAGATCATTGCGCTCTAAAAGAACAACATCGGACCAGCCTTCTTGAGTTAGATGATACAAGGTAGAACACCCGGCAATGCCTCCACCTATAACTACAACACGTGCATTTTTTTTCATTTTAATATTATAAGTTAATCAAAACCTAGTCAAAGTCCAAACTTCGTTTGATGTGTGAGGGAAGGTGTATATATCTATCTATGATGTCGAGAGGGGCTCCCCCTGTACCTTCAAAGTCAAAATAAATATGCGAGGGATAGTTATTTATTTCCTATTAAATAACTACTTATTTGTGAGTAGAAATATGAGTAGAATTTTAATGATAATTTATTAAATCCTATGATATATGGGGTTACAGAGCTTTATGCGAATCCCATTCTCGTATTCGTTAATTAACAGTTTCGTTATCAAAGTTGTAGGGTGAGTCATCGTTACTGTAATCTGCAACTCCTTCTTTGACTTTAACACCATTCTCATAGAAGGTAAATTTTCCTGAAGGCTTTCCATGCTTGAACATAATTTCTGATTCAAGTTGTCCCTCCTCATTCCAAACTCTAGATAGCCCATGAAGTAGACCACTCTTGTAATTGTCCTGTTGAATCACGAGCCCAAACTCAGTCCAAGCAGTCAGTTCACCTTCAAGTTTGTTATCTATATAGAAGCATTCTGAGGCTTTCTGCCCTATCGGATACCAATACGTTTCCTTACCATGCTTTTTGCCGTCTCTATAGGTTGTCACCTGCTTCATGTCATTGAAGAGCTTCTGTGTGTGTTCTACGTCTTTCATCAGGTTACTATACTCCATTCTTTCTTTTGACAGAGCTCGACTCCAGCATCAGCATTGTCGCAATAAAGCTGCTGTCCATTTTCAGTTCCAAACATAGATGACATTGTGATTGTCCAGAGCATTACTATCCAAAGAAAGAAACTAAAAACAGTTGTGACAATAGAGTCCACTATTGATAAAAGCCAGACCATTAGTTATGCACAAAGGCTAGAAAGATCACACTTGCTAAGATATTAAAGAGTATCCAAATGACAAATTTTTTATTGATCTTCATTTTGTAAGTCTAGACTAGCTTTCCATCCTTGAAGTTTTCTTGAGCAATAATCTGACCATTTTCATCCCACTTCGTCCAGAGGCCTTCTTTCTTCTCTTTTCTATAGTTGCCTTCTTCCCATTTCTGACCATTTTCATGCCAAGTAACCCATAGGCCCTCATATAGGCCATTTATATCAATACTCTCTTTCATCTTCTGACCATTCTCGTACCAGTAATTATGTTTTCCGTGCCATATATTCTCTTTGTATGACTCCTGGCTTTTAATCTGACCGTTCTCATGCCACTCCGTCCAGACGCCTTCCTTCTTGCCATTCATCCAAAGGCCTTCAGATAGCTTCTGTCCGGACTCATAGCGGTGCGTTTCTATTTCATTTTTTATATCAATTTTCATAATCAAATTATATTTCAATATAAACTAATGCTTAATGAATATTGAGTGTTAGTTTTATGGACAGTTATGATTATGTCATCGTTGGCGCTGGCTCTGCAGGGTGCGTTCTTGCCAATAAGCTTGGCGAAGACAAGGGGCATCGAATCTTAGTCTTGGAAGCAGGACCAATGGACTCCAACCTAATGATCCATATACCCGCTGGCGTCTATAAGGCTTATCGAAACCCAAAGACCAACTGGAACTACTTAACGGAGAATGAGCCAGAGCTCTTTAATCGAAAGGTTCCAATGCCAAGAGGTAAGGTGGTTGGCGGGTCATCCTCAATCAACTCAATGGTTTACATGCGCGGTCACCCGCTCGATTATGACCGATGGCAATCGGAGTGCGGATTAAAAGAGTGGTCTTATGATCAGTGCCTTCCTTATTTCAAAGAGGGCGAGAGTTCGGATCGTGGTGAAGATCAGTGGCGAGGGGGTAGCGGTAATCTTGGCGTCTCGAAGGGCTCTTTTGAAAACCCACTATTTGAGGCGTTTGAGGAGGCTGGGCGTCAGTCTGGACAGGGCTACTCTGAGGACCTTAATGGTTATAACCCTGAGGGCATCGCAAGGCTTGACGCCACAAGAAAGCACGGAAGAAGATGCAGCGCTGCTGTGGCGCATCTCAGGCCTGCCCTTGCAAGGGGGAACGTAACGCTTCTTACCAAATCTCAGGTTCTCAAAATTAATATGACCAATAACTCAGTAAGCGGAGTGACCTTTAAGCACAGAGGAGAGACACGCTCAATTAAGGCCAATAAAGAGGTCATACTCTCGGGCGGCGCTATTAACTCACCTCACCTACTGATGCTCTCTGGTATTGGTCCAGAAAAACACCTCAAAGAGCACGGTATTGATGTCAATGTTGATCTGCCTGGTGTCGGTCAAAACCTCCAAGACCATTCTTGCGTCATACTTCAATACGCCTGTAAAAAAAGTTTTCCAATTCACAAGGTCAATCAGCCGCATCGAAAGTTAGCAACAGGAATTAAGTGGGTCTTTACGAAAAAGGGGATTGGAGCTTCAAATATATGGGAGGCTGGCGGACTTATCAGAAGTAGCTCAAAGGTGGCATACCCCGATATTCAGTATCACTTTGGCCCAGTAGGCTTTGAATATGAAGACAATAAAATCTCTTTATTACAAGCCTTTGCCATTCATGTTGATCAGCTCAGGCCGAGGAGTAGGGGAGAGGTCACTCTGAAATCGGCAGACCCGCTCGAAAAACCATTAATGACCTTTAATTACTTGCAACATCCAGAAGACTTGGCCGAAATGTTATGCGGCGTCAAAAAGGCGCGTGAGCTTATCTCGCAGCAGGCATTTGATGAGTATCGGGGAGAGGAGTTAATACCTGGCCCTGAGGTTGAATCAGATGATGACTTGGTGAAGTTTATTAGAGATGTTGCGGAGACAGACTATCACCCAAGCTGCTCATGTGTGATGGGAAATAGCAAGATGGCGGTGGTTGATGAGCAGATGAAGGTTCATGGAGTTAAGAATCTTCGTGTGGTTGATGCGTCAGTGATGCCTCAAATTATATCAGGCAATTTAAATGCACCTACCCAAATGATAGCTGCTCGCGCTGCAGATATGATTTTAGGGAAGGAGCAACTTAGTCCTATAAAAGCGTCTTTTGCTTTTAATGACTAGCCTGTTATTTTTCATACTAAGATTGAACTGTCTAAAAATTTAGCGTTGCTAGTTTGCCTTTTTCTGGTTTTCCAGTTGATGTTCTTGGTATTTCATCAAGGAAGACGATATGCTTTGGAACCATAAAGCGTGCCATACGCTCTTTGCAATGCATAATTAAATCTTCACTTGTAAGCTGGGCATTATCTTTTTTAATGACAAATAATTTAATATCTTCCTCAGTCATTTCACCTGCTACTCCAATAACAGCACAGTCCTTTACATCTGGGTGCAACAACACGCCTTCTTCGATCTCATAAGCTGAAACCATTTCACCTTTGACGCGTATACGCTCACTGATTCTATGCATGAAATAGAACCTACCCTCATCATCCATTCGTCCAATATCGCCTGTATGAAACCAAAGATTCCTCCAACTTTTAAGAGTTCTCTCTGGCATGCCAAAATACCCGCTACTCATGACTCCAGGCTCTAAAGGTCGAACTACCATTTCTCCTGGCGTATTGGGAGGTAATGGGTCATCATTTTCATCGTGAATGGCCACTTCAAAATGAGGTAAAACTATCCCACCAGGGTGATCCCATTGAGGTGCAACTACCCATCCAGCATCTGTAGATCCGTAACCACCACCAGGAACTAAATGCAAATTAAACCGCGCATCAAAATCTTTTTTTGGAACGGGTGCTGGAGTACCCCAGCACCGAGTTACTTTGTGATCTTTTTCCTCTGGGCAGCTTGGATGTGCCCATAAAAGCTGCTGAACAGAGCCTAGCATCATGAACCAAGTAGCTCCATATTTTTTGGCTTCTAACCAAAAATTTGAAACACTAAAACGCTGACGCAGTATTACTCGACCCCCCGTCATAATGGTTGGAAGAATGTCATAGTAGGCAGGACCAATATGAGACAAAGGATAAAATGTATATACAGAATCTTTTATTGTAATCTTATTGGGTTCAATTAAGTTTTCTGCAGTTCTAACAGCGTATCGATGAGATAACAGGCATCCTTTTGACACTCCAGTCGTGCCTGATGTAAAAAGAATTGTTGCAATGTCGGTATCTTTTGCAAGTGAATCAATATGGTCTTGGCAATTTGAAAGTAAATCTTCAAAAAAAATGATTTGAAGTTCTGGGAATAATTTTTGCGCCTGATCAACTGAATCCAACATAATTAAACTTTCAATGTTTGTTATTGAGTCTCGAATTTGATCTAAAGCTTCAAGTTGAATTCCTGAGGTAAATAATAATTTTGACCCTGTTTGATTAATCATTCTAGCAAGAGATTCACCACGCATAGCTGGGTTTATCGATACCTCTATCGCGTTCGCTTTTTTTAGAGCATAAGTTAATGCGAGATATTGAGAGCTATTTTCAAGAAAAATATTAACATATTTTATTTTTTCAGGGAATTGTTCCAACAAACCGTTAGTAATTCGATTGGTAAGAACTTCAAACTCATTGTAAGTCAATGACTCACCAGTTTCAGCAATGACTAAGAATTGTCGTTCGGCAAATTTTTCAGCACATTCATGTAAAAGGTTTCCTAGTGTAATTCTGAGTGGCATAGGTGAGCCTTTAGATAGCCAGTGTATTTTGATACACAATAAATGTAATTATAAGTCAACTTAGAGCAAAGTCAAAACTTCATTTGATCTGGGAGTGCACGACTGATTGATGACTATTTTTTTTCGTAGTGGACCATATAATTCACACTGACATCGTCACCCAACTTATACTTTTTTGTAATTGGGTTGTAGGTCATTCCAATCATCGAGCTGATGGAT
This sequence comes from Candidatus Pseudothioglobus singularis PS1, assembly GCF_001281385.1. Lineage (NCBI taxonomy): Bacteria > Pseudomonadati > Pseudomonadota > Gammaproteobacteria > Pseudothioglobaceae (SeqCode) > Pseudothioglobus (SeqCode) > Pseudothioglobus singularis (SeqCode). Next base: position 1,080,430 of record NZ_CP006911.1, on the reverse strand, counting down.
AACTCAGATGACCTAGCCCACTCATCAATCTCGCTTGGACGAATAAACTTCTCATAGTTGTGGGTCCCTTTCGGCAGGAGATTCAGGACATATTCAGCGCCAACAATGGCAAAGAAGTATGACTTGGGGTTCCTGTTAATCGTTGAGAAGAAGACTTGGCCTTGTGGCTTCACTAATTTTGAGCAGGCCTCGATCACCAGTGATGGGTCAGGAACATGCTCTAACATTTCAAGGCACGCGATGACATCAAAAGATTCAGTTTCTTTTTCAGTTAAATCCTCGGCTGATATGGACTGGTAATCAATATCCAGACCAGACTCGAGGAGGTGAAGTTTAGCCACTTCAAGTCCTGCTTCAGCGAGATCAATTCCAACAACAGTAGCGCCTTCGAGTGCTAGAGACTCACTGAGTATTCCGCCGCCGCAACCGACATCTAGAATGCGCTTACCTTCGAGAGTGCCCCCGCACTGCTCTTTAATATAGTTAAGTCGAAGCGGATTAATATCATGAAGCGGTTTAAACTCTGAATTTCTATCCCACCAGCGCGCTGCTAGGGCTGCAAATTTATTTACCTCTTCGTGGTCAACGTTTGAATTCATAGCGCCTTTATAAAGTCGAGTACTTCTTCAGCGTGGCCATCCACCTTGACTTTATCCCACTGCTTGAGAATGTCTCCATCTGGACTAATAACGAAAGTCGATCTGACAATACCGATGTGCTCTTTTCCGTACATTTTTTTAAGCTTTAAAACATCAAACTGCTTACACAAAGACTCATCCTCGTCTGAGATTAGGTCGATTGTGTAGTTGAACTTCTTGATGAATTTATCGTGCGATGCAATTGAGTCTCTAGAGACGCCATAGATCACTGAATTATTTGCAGCAAAGTCTTCATTCAGCCTTGTAAAGTCGTTGCCTTCAATGGTGCACCCAGGGGTGTCATCCTTCGGATAAAAGTAGAGAACAATATTTCTTCCTTGGTCATCAGGAATGTTTACATTTAGATCACTTGTTGCGACACATGTAGTAGGGTTTACTTTATTCATATACGATATAATCTCATGGTTTTAATAAAAGCAGTCATTTTATCATTGATATGCAAAAAATCCGAAATTTTTCTATCATTGCGCACATCGATCATGGCAAGTCAACCATTGCCGATCGCTTCATTCAATTTTGCGGCGGACTTAGTGATCGGGAGATGTCTTCTCAGGTTCTTGATTCTATGGATATTGAGAAAGAGAGAGGCATCACGATTAAGTCACAGAGTGTATCCCTTGACTTTAACTCAAAGGATGGAGAAACCTATCATCTTAACTTTATTGATACTCCGGGGCACGTTGATTTTTCTTACGAGGTTTCAAGGTCGTTATCTGCCTGTGAGGGTGCTTTACTCATCGTCGATGCCTCTCAGGGGGTAGAAGCGCAAACCGTTGCCAATTGTTATACGGCGATGGATCAGGGCTTAGAAGTATTGGCCGTTCTCAATAAGATTGATCTTCCTGCTGCTGAGCCAGAGAGAGTGGTTGATGAGATTGAAGATGTGGTCGGCGTTGAGGCGCACGACGCGGTTCACGCGAGCGCCAAATCTGGCATCGGTATAGAGGAAATCCTTGAGCAGATAGTAGAGAAAATTCCTGCGCCAGAGGGTGATCTAGATGCCCCAATTAAGGCGCTCATTATTGATTCATGGTTTGATAATTATCTTGGCGTTGTCTCCTTAGTAAGAGTCATTGACGGAGAGATAAAACCCAAAACAAAAATTAAAATCTTCTCAAACAAGAACGAGCATCTCGTAGACGAAGTTGGTATTTTTACCCCTAAGAGAACAAAAACGGAAAGCTTAAAGGCTGGTGAAGTTGGCTTCTTAATTGCGAGCATCAAAAACATTGATGGCGCTCCAGTAGGCGATACAATAACAGGAAGCAAGAATCCTGTTGATGTTCCTCTTGAGGGATTTAAACCGGTTCAACCAAGAGTCTTTGCCGGCTTATTTCCGACCTCGGGTGAGGACTATGAAAAATTCAGAGATGCGCTAGCAAAACTGCGATTGAATGACGCAGCACTTCAGTACGAGCCAGAAAACTCTGATGCCCTCGGATTTGGATTTAGAATTGGTTTCTTGGGCCTTCTTCATATGGAGATTGTTCAAGAGAGACTTGAACGTGAATATGACCTCGATCTAATTACGACTGCTCCGACTGTAATCTATGAGATTCTAGATACCAAGGGGAACGTTTCTAGAATTGATAGTCCTTCAAAGCTGCCACCACCGCAAACCATTGCTGAGTTCAGGGAGCCAATCATCACAGCAAATATACTGGTAACGAATGAGTATGTTGGGCCTGTCATCAGTCTCTGTGTAGAAAAAAGAGGCGTACAAAAGAGCATCAACTATATGGGAAGGCAAGTCTCGATTGTCTATGAGTTACCTCTGAATGAGGTCGTTCTAGATTTTTTTGATAAGCTGAAATCAGTCTCACGCGGATTTGCCTCGATGGACTACCAATTTGAGCGCTACCAAGCCTCTGACTTAATTCGCCTTGATATTCTTATTAATAATGAAGGCGTTGACGCCTTAGCGCTCATTATCCACAGAGACAACTCGGTCTATAAAGGCCGTGAGATTGCTGAAAAAATGAAAGAGCTTATTCCAAGACAGATGTTTGACGTCGCCATTCAGGCTTGTATTGGTGTTAAGATCATCTCTAGAACCAATGTCAAAGCGCTCAGAAAAAATGTGACTGCTAAGTGTTACGGCGGTGACATCACCCGAAAAAGAAAGCTACTTGAAAAGCAGAAGAAAGGTAAGAAGAGAATGCGCTCAATTGGAAGGGTAGATATTCCGCAAGAAGCGTTTCTTGCCGTCCTTCATATCGACTAAAGAATCTCCTCCAGCTTTTTGAACCAGTCAGTGTGATTTTTTGCGCAGACGAGTGTTGGCTCGATTTCAGGAGTTTCCATAGTGCTTCCAAGAGGCGCCATCATCCAGCCCCTTGCAGGAGAGAATCTTGGCGACCTTGAGCCACACTTTTTACAAAAGGCGTTTCCAAAAGTATTGGGCTTTTCCATCACATACTCATGCACCATCTCTTTGCCCGAAAGCCATTTAAACTGCTCAGCCTTCACAAACAAATTGGTCGCAAATGCTGCGCCAGTTGCCTTTCTGCAGCGTGAGCACTGACACATGCCAAAAAATTCGTAGGGACCTGATAGCTGCCAGGAGACCTCACCACATAGACACTCACCCTTTAATGTTTTGTGCGTTTTCATAAGGCTAACATTATGCTGCTAAAAACTCTATAAAGAACTTCGTACCAAAATAAGATAAGACGAGAACCGCGAAGGCAACCTGGGTCGATAAGACAATGAGCTTTCCTCTCCATCCAAAGATCATGTGGCCAAATAAAATGACAGCAAAACCGATCCAAGCCATGACTGATAAGATTGTTTTGTAGGTCAGCTGCTGGGTGAAGAAATCAGAAATATAAAGGTAACCCGATATTAATGAGAGTGTAAGCAGTAAAAAACCCATCTTTAGCGTCTGATAGAGAAAGTCTTCCATGGTTTGAAGTGCTGGAAGTTTGTCTACAAAGGTGTTGAAGTTATGTTCGTGCAGCAGGCGCTCCTGAATACTCAAAAGGATTGATTGACCAACCGCAAGAGCTAGAAGGGCATAGGCTCCGATTGATAAAAAAACATGCGCAGCAATCGAAATAGAAAGGAGCTTTCCTTCACTTCCAGGAAGCAAAAAGGAGACAATCACAGCTATAGCGCTGAGTGGGTATACCAGCATTCCCAAAGAGTGAATCGGTTTTGTGAAGGATGTTAGAAACAATAACGTTGCTACAACCCATGCTACAAAAGAAACACTCACAGTGAGCCCAAAAAAAACGCCGTTATGTTGCCACATTTCAAACAGTATGTATCCGTGCGAGGAGACAGCGACTAAGAGCATTAAATTGACGACTAATCGATGTTGGCTTGTCACTGTGTCTAGCAGAAAATAGCGAGTCAGAAGAAGCCCAGCGAGCAAATAAGCAATAAATGGTAGAGTGTGTAGTAAAGGCATCTCTAGCTTTGTCTTTGCAAAAGATTATATAATACGATATTTCAAAGAGCTAGAAAGCAATGTTTGATAATTTAACAGATCGTCTATCCAATAGTTTTAAGGCCCTTCAAGGCAAAAATAAATTATCTGAAGGCAACATTAAAGAGGCTATTCGTGAAGTCAGACGATCCCTTCTTGAGGCCGATGTAGCGCTTGATGTCATTAAGTATTTCATTGAACGTGTTCAAACCAAAGCGGTGGGTCTTAAGGTAGGTGAAGGACTCAGCCCATCCCAAGCCTTTGTCAAGCTAGTCGAGTCGGAGTTAACTGATGTTATTGGTGGTCAAACCGAATCCTTAAACCTCTCAACTCAGCCACCAGCCGTAGTCATGGTTGCGGGTCTTCAGGGTTCTGGTAAGACAACGTCCATTGCAAAGCTTGCTAGGTTCCTTAAAGAGGAGCAAAAAAAGAAAGTACTTGTTGTAAGTGCAGATGTCTACAGGCCTGCAGCGATAGAACAGTTGAAAGTTCTTGCAGAGCAGATCGATGTTGATTTTTTCCCATCAACGATTGATGACAAGCCTGAAAAAATAGTCAGTGATGCTAAAAAGCAAGCCCAATCTCAGTTTCACGATGTACTCTTAGTCGATACCGCAGGCAGACTTGCGATTGATGAGCAGATGATGTCAGAGATCCAATTACTTCAAAAGAAAGTCAATCCGATTGAAACACTATTCGTTGTTGATTCAATGACCGGTCAAGATGCTGCTCATACTGCAAAAGCATTCTCAGATAAACTCCCATTGACGGGCGTCATCCTCACGAAGACGGATGGTGATGCCAGAGGTGGTGCGGCGCTTTCAGTGAGACACATCACCGGCAAGCCTATTAAATTTATGGGTGTGGGTGAGAAAACGGATGCTCTAGAACCTTTTCATCCAGATAGGATTGTTTCTCGAATACTTGGAATGGGAGATGTCCTTTCTCTTGTTGATGAAATTTCTAAGAAGGTTGATCACAAGAAAGCCCAAAAAAATGTCCAAAAAATGGCAAAAGGCCGATTTGATCTTGATGATATGAGAGATCAGTTGATGCAGATGCAGGAGATGGGCGGAATGGGCGCTTTGATGGATAAACTTCCTGGAATGGGGCAAATTCCGCAAAGCGTTAAAAATCAGGTGATTGGTGACTCTGAGAGCTCCAGAATGATTGCTATTATTAATTCAATGACGCCTAAAGAAAGAAACCACGTCAATTTAATTAAAGGTTCCCGCAAAAAGAGAATTGCGAATGGCTCTGGGACCGATGTTCAGCATGTCAATAAATTATTGAAGCAGTTCGAAAAGATGCAAAAAACAATGAAAAAGATGAAGGGCGGTAAGATGAAAAAGATGATGCAGCAGATGGGCGATATGCAGGGGCAGGGCGGTATGCCTGATATGTCAAAGATGCCTGGCTTTGGTAATAAGAAATTTCCTTTCTAGCTCAAATTTATTCTGAAAATAAGAGCGCATAGAGAATAGAAAATGAAAGATTTATTAGAAGCAGTTCATTTGTATTTTGAAGGAATTCATGAGTGTGATGTATCTAAATTGAAAGAAGTTTTTCACCCTGAATCAAGTCTTTTTGATGCAGATAATGGAAATATTTTTGTAGAAACAATTGATAGTTTTTTAGAAGATCTTTCAATGAGAACTTCGCCGGCAAGTGTTGGACAAATCATGAAATCAGAAGTACTAATGATTGATTACTTATCTCCTATTAGTTCTTCAGTGAAAATTAGAATCCAAACACACAAGAATGTTTTTGTTGATCATTTAGCATTTGTTAAAGGTCAGAATGGCTGGAAGATTGTTTCAAAGGTTTGGCATTTAGAAAAAGAAGAAAAAGAATAGAAAACAAATACTGAACTATTAAGAAATCAAGGGTAAGGCTAGAATTATTTTTGTTGATGCATCTTGTAGTTTATCGTTTTTGATATAAAATTCGACAAATTGTTTAGCCTAGTGAATCGATGAAACTAAATCTCAGAATCTTAACATTTCTATTGATAGGCCTCTTTTCAATGTTCTCTTCGGTATCTTATGCCGACGAGTCGCCTGAATCGGTCCAGCTTACCTTGGCAGTTACTGCAGATGACAGGATCAATTTAACAGCTGTCAAGATGGTTGAAAAAGGTTTGAATGCTTATGAAGCTATTAAGCAGTTAGTTGTTGTAGGAGTGAAAGATACAAGCTATGGTCCACAAATCATGTCTATGGGCGGAGTTGAGGCTATTGAAAATACCTATTGGGCTTTATATGTGAACGGCTCGATGTCGATGGTTGGAGCGCAAGATGTGATTCTTTTAGACGACACATTTATTCGCTTGAATATGGAAGACTTTTAAGATATTATTGTTTCAAATTTAATGGAGAGAAATGATGGACAATCAAGATTATAAACTTAACTCAGGTTTTAGTTATTTAGTTATTTTGGCAGTCTTAATTGCCCTAGGTGTTGCAGGAAGACTGCTTCCGCATCCACCAAACTTTACGCCAATGGCGGCGATTGCACTTTTTGCAGGCTTCATTTTCGTTAAGAGATATATGGCCGTTGTTGCTGTAGTGGTAACAATGCTTCTATGTGATTACTTTGCCTTTGGAACATTGTCTGCAGAATGGTTTGGCTCTAAGTCCATGTTTGTTGTTTATTTGGCATTACTGTTTCCAATTGTATTTAAGAGCTTTCTTCAAAAAAAGCTAGGTGTCTTAAGAATAGCGGGTGCGGCTCTTGCGAGCTCAAGCGTGTTCTTTATAGCAACCAATTTTGCAGTTTGGGCGTTCTCTCCGATGTACGCAAAAACATTTGAAGGCTTAGTTCTTTGCTATACGATGGCGATTCCTTTTTTCCAAAACACAATTGCTGGAGATCTCATCTGGTCAGGCGCAATTTTTGGATCTTACTTGGCTTTGCGTAACTACTCAAATTTGCAAATTTTCAATCAGAAAGATTCTTTAATTTTTAATTAAAGTTTTTTGTTTTGATCAATTATTTTTTAAATTGATCAAATTGATGCTATGAGTAATCATTTAAAAGGACTCTTAATGACTATCTTTGCGGTAGTCATCCTCAGCCCTGATTCAGTTTTAATTAGATTAGTCGAGGATGCATCCCCTGATGTTGATAGTTGGACGGTGCTTTTTTGGAGAGGCGCTTTATATGCAGTTGGAGTCTCGACACTGGTCTTTTTAAAGTATCGCTCCAAGACCATATCAGAATTCAAAAATATTGGAAAGGGTGGCTTGTTAATTGGTTTCTTTTCAGGCATTAGTACAGGAACCTTTGTCTTTGCTATTGTCTACACATCGATTGCAAATGCTCTCGTTATTATCAGTACGGGCCCCATCATGATTGCAATTGTGGCGTGGGTCTTGCTTAGAGAGAAGTCAAGCCTGGTGACCTGGATTGCAATGGTTATTGTTTTTATTGGAATTTATATTGTGATGAGTGGCAGTGTTGGTGGTAAGAGCCTTGTGGGTGACTTTTTCGCTCTTATCACTGCTGTGATGATGGGCTTTACCTTTACGCTGACTAGAAAATATAAAGACATCAATATGGTTCCTGTGAATGCCATTGGCGGTCTCATTGCAGCAATAATAGCTGTTTTTATGGCCAATACAATAGCGATCCCCAAAGAAGTAGTTTCTTACATTATTGCAATGGGCGTAATACTTTCAATCTCCTTTAGTTTAATTACCATTGCGCCAAGGTATATGCCTGCTGCTGAAGTTGGAATGATTATGCCTTTAGAGACTGTTCTGGGTTCGTTGATTGCTTGGTATATCATTAAAGAGGAGCCAACAATGAATGCTCTCATTGGAGGCTCTATCGTTATTGTTACCTTATTCTTGCATTCCTGGTATAGCACTAAGCAAGCTCATAAACTTGAAAAAATCTAGGGACTGTTAGATGTCTGCTCACTTAAAAGGCATGTTGATGGCTTTTCTTGGTGTTTTTATATTAACACCTGATGGCGTCTTAATTCGTTTAGCTGATGCAGACAGCTGGTCAATTATTTTTTGGCGTGGCTTTTTTTTCGCAATTGGCGTTCTTATTATTCTTTTGATGACTTCAGGCTCCAAAGCTGTTGATGAATTTAAGCAAATAGGTAAAGACGGCATATTCATTGGCATCCTTACAGGCCTTGGAAGTGTGACATTTGTGTTTTCAATTCAACACACTACAATAGCCAGTACGCTCATTATTGTGAGCATCATGCCAATGATGATTGCGGTTATTTCATGGCTCATTCTAAGAGAAAAGTCAGGAATTTTTACTTGGATTTCAATGGTTATTGTTGTCATTGGAATTTATATTGTGATGAGCGGAGAGACTAAGGGTTCAAATCTCTATGGAAATCTACTGGCATTTCTTTCTGTAACTTTAGGTGCGACTGGTTTTACTCTTATAAGAAAAAATAAAAATATAAGTATGATTCCTGCTATGGGTATTAATGGGCTCGTTCAGTCGGTGGTTGCCTTGGTTTTTATTGAAGCAGTGATATTGAGCTTTGATGCTATGATCTATATTTTTGCAATGGGCGTAATGCAGGCTTTATCATTTAGTTTGATTACAAGTGCGGGCAGGTATATCCCGGCAACCGAAGTAGGAATGTTTATGCCGTTAGGGGCAATTTTTGGAATTGTAGCTGGATGGTTAATCATTAGTGAAGAGCCTTCAAGTAGTGCATTAATTGGTGGCTTTATAGTGCTATTAACATTATTTATACATTCTTGGTATTCCAATAATCTGGATAAAGGTTAGTAATAAATAGAATGATAGGTCATTTATTTTTGACTAAAATGCATGACTGCTTAACATTCAATTCTTTAACTAAGACTAATGATAAAAAATAAAGTAATTAGGGCCGATCTCATTATGCTTCTTGCAGCAGCAATATGGGGATTTGCATTTGTTGCGCAGCGAGAAGGCATGGAGACGATGGGTCCATTTCTTTTTAATGCTGCTAGATTCTTTATAGGCTCAGCTGTTTTATTTCCATTGGTCTGGTATCTGTCAAAGAAAAATAAGACTCCTACAAACAAGGAAACATCAACTAAGAAATTATTAATTGCAGGCACAATTGCTGGATTATTTTTATTTTTAGCTTCAAGTTTTCAGCAAGTTGGAATTCAGTATACAACTGCTGGAAAAGCCGGTTTTATAACTGGTTTGTACATTTTTTTTGTACCACTGATTGGCATCTTTTTTGGTCAAAGAACTGGCTCTGGAACTTGGTTGGGTGCATTTATAGCAGTCATAGGGCTCTATCTTCTAAGTATCAATGATGACTTTAGTATTGCACGCGGTGATTTGCTTCAGCTTATATGCGCTGTTTTCTTTGCTGCACATATTTTAGTCGTGGGCTATGTTGCTAAAAGAATGGATCCTTTAAAGCTTTCCCTGATTCAATATGTTGTTTCGGGCGTTTTGAGTTTCTTTATTGCAATTGCTATCGAAGTGATCACTTGGCAGATGATTGTCGATACTGCAATTCCACTGCTTTATGCTGGAGTTATGTCAATTGGGGTTGGATATACGCTTCAGGTTGTTGCTCAGCAGCACGCTAAATCATCTCACGCCGCTATCATATTGGGATTAGAGGGAGCTTTTGCAGTTCTTGGTGGCTGGCTCATATTAGATGAAAACCTATCAATGAAAGGTCTTATCGGTTGTGGATTAATGCTTTCTGGAATGTTCTTATCTCAGTTATTGCCTCGTTTAAGCCTTAAAAAAAGCTAATCTAAGAAAAACTATTTCTCATGGTATGATTAGCCAGCTTCTTTGTGTTTAATACAATAGTGGAAATTGATGAATATTATCGATCTTCAAAACATAACGGTATTTCAAGGAAGAAATAAGGTCCTTGATAATTTCTCTTTAACGATTGACGAAAGTCAAAGCACTGTCATTCTAGGTCCAAATGGCTCTGGCAAAACAACCCTCCTTAAGCTCTTAAATCGAGAACTTTACATCGTTGAAGATCCAAAGAGCAGTCTTAAGATTTTTGAAAAAGACAAGTGGAATGTTGACGACCTGAGATCAAACCTTGGCGTCGTCTCCCAGCACCTTCAGCATGGTTATTCTGAGTGTGCAATTGGTTTGTATGTTGTTCTCTCTGGTTTTTATTCGAGCGACGGGATATGGCAGCACCAAAAATTTGAAGATGAGAAATTAAATCGAGCCCAAGAGGTGATGGATCTATTGTCTATATTTGATTTGCAAGATAGAGCATTCTCTTCGATGTCTACAGGAGAGCAACGAAAATTCTTGCTTGCAAGATCTCTAGTCAATGATCCTGCCGTATTAGTGTTCGATGAGCCTACAAGTGGCCTAGATATGAGTACCTGTTTTCAGTATCTTGAAATCATAAGAGAGCTCATCAGTATGGGCAAAAAAGTGGTCTTGGTAACGCATCATGTTCATGAAATACCGCCCGAGGTAACCAGAGTCATTCTTTTAAAAGAGGGTGAAATTATCGACGATGGCAACAAGGATGAAATTTTAACGAATGCTAACCTGACCAACCTTTTTGACTGGCCAATCAAGGTCATTAAAGAAAACGGTTATTACCAAGCAATGCCTGGCTAGCTACTCTTTGTCTGTTCGATAAAGAGCCGATAGCGCATGCGCCTGAAGGCCTTCACCATAAGCCAGCGTTGAAGCAGTCTTACCAAGTTTATTAGCACCATCTTTTGAAACCATAATGATGCTAGACCTCTTTGTAAAGTCATAGACTCCAAGCGGCGATGAAAATCTTGCAGTACTTGATGTTGGAAGAACATGGTTTGTTCCGGCGCAATAATCTCCGAGTGCTTCAGAAGAGTACTGGCCCATAAAGATTGCACCAGCATGTTTGATTTGATCAACAATACCCTCAGGGTCCTCGACTGAAAGCTCAAGGTGCTCTGGCGCTATGCTATTGGAGATTTGTATCGCCTCAGCAATGTCTTTAGTAAGAATGAGAGCACCTCTATTCTTCAGTGAAGATCTAATGATTTCTGCTCGATCCATTGAAGGAAGAAGCTTTTTAATACTCTCTTCAACCTGACTTATAAAATCTTTGTCTGGACATAGAAGGATTGCCTGAGCATCCTCATCATGCTCAGCCTGCGAGAAAAGGTCCATTGCAATCCAGTCTGGGTTCGTTGAACCATCACAAATAATCAGTATTTCTGAAGGGCCCGCGATCATATCAATGCCGACCTGACCAAAAACGTGTCTCTTTGCTGAGGCCACATAGATATTTCCCGGGCCAACAATCTTATCTACTTTGGGTACTGTCTCAGTTCCATAAGCGAGTGCTGCGATGGCTTGAGCGCCTCCAATTGTAAATACAAGGTCAACCTCAGCGACATAAGCGGCAGCTAAAACAAGCTCATTAATAATCCCTTTGGGTGTTGGAACAACCATGACGAGCTCTTTAACGCCGGCTACTTTTGCCGGTATAGCGTTCATAAGGACAGAAGATGGATAGGCAGCTTTTCCTCCAGGAACGTAGAGACCAGCTCGCTCTAATGGAATAATTTTTTGACCTAAAACGGTTCCATCCTCTTCAGTATAGCTCCATGACTCTTGAATTTGCTTTTGGTGATAAGACCTGATGCGATCAGCTGCTAAAGAGAGTGCTGTTTTTTGCTCCTCATCTAAATTATCAAAGGACTCTTTAAGTCTCTCTTTTGAGATAACGAGCTCAGAAATAGATCCCGCATAGACAGAGTCAAACTTTTGAGTGTAATCTAAAACAGATTGGTCACCATTTTTGATAACGTCACCAATAATTGTTTTAACTGTGCTGTTTATCTCTTCATTGGAAGATTGATCCCAAGACGTTAATGCTTTGAGCTGAGCAGTGAAATTTTGATCCTTAGAGGACAACTTATTAATCATAAGTTTTGCTTTATTTTTTGGATCCATAGCTTAATTTCTTTGTGTTTTGTGTTGAAAGCAGCAGAGTTCACAATGAGTCTAGAGCTGATTTTTTGTATTAATGCAATCGGAACTAAATTATTTGCCTTTAAAGTGTTTCCAGTATCTACAAGATCAACGATGCAGTCTGATAGTCCAACAATAGGCGCAAGCTCCATAGCACCGTATAGCTTAATGACTTCAACCTGTTTGCCTTGCCTATAAAAATACTCTTTTGCTGATTTGACATACTTTGTCGCAACCTTCAGAGTGCTCTTATTTAAGTCTTGATCTTTTTTAGAGGCAACCATGAGTCTGCATTTAGAGATATTTAAATCTAGCAACTCAAAAATTCCATTTGCACCATGCTCTAACAAGACATCTTTTCCAGCAATACCAAAGTCAGCAGCCCCGTGCTGAACAAAAACAGGGACATCACTCGCCCTAATCACAATCACTTTAACGTCATTAAGATTAGTATCTAGAATTAATTTTCTACTCTCCAGCTCACTCTTTGAAATGCTGATTCCAGCCTTCTCAAGAAGAGGCAGAGTTTGGTCTAATATACGACCTTTCGATAGTGCAATCGTTAACATAGTTATTATCTAGTTGTTTTGTTATTCTAGTGCTGAACGCGTTCAATATCTGCACCTAGCATTTTAAATTTTTCTTCAATCATCTCATAGCCACGATCAAGATGATAGACGCGCTCGATTGTTGTAGACCCTTGAGCAGCTAGTCCAGCCAATACTAGACTGGCAGAAGCTCTAAGGTCTGTAGCCATCAAATTTGCGCCAGACAAAGATTTTACCCCTTTACAAACCACTGTGTTGCCTTCTAGTTTGAGGTTGGCTCCCATACGACTTAGCTCAGGAACGTGCATAAAGCGATTTTCAAAGATCGTTTCTGTAATGGTGCTGCTTCCCTCAGCAATTGAATTAAGCGCCATGAATTGGGCCTGCATATCGGTTGGAAAGTTGGGATACGCGCTCGTTCGAATATTGACAGGATAAGGCCTTTTTCCTTTCATATCAAGCTTAATAGAGTTTTGATTGGTTTGAATATCTGCACCAGTTTCAATCAGTTTACCTATAACAGCGCGCATGGCATCTGGTTCAATATTGTTGACCGTAATTTTACCGCCTGTTATAGCCGCTGCAACGAGGTAAGTGCCAGCTTCGATTCGATCTGGGCAAATAGCATATTCTACGCCGCTTAAAATATCAACACCTTCAATCACAAGAGTCGAGGTATTCTCACCTGAAATTTTTGCGCCCATTTTTTTAAGGCAGCGAATAAGATCGGTTACCTCAGGTTCTTGCGCAGCATTATTAATTGTAGTAATGCCTTTAGCAAGAGAGGCCGCCATAACTATATTTTCAGTAGCTGTTACAGATATTAGATCAAAATTTATTTGAGCGCCAACGAGACCTTTAGTAGAAGCATAAATATAGCCATTTTTAACCTCAATCGTTGCACCCATTTTTTCTAAAGCATCAAGGTGAAGGTTGACTGGACGCGTTCCAATAGCGCAGCCTCCAGGGAGAGATATCTTCGCTTTCTTGTATTTTGCAAGCATGGGTCCAAGAGTTAAAATTGATGCTCTCATGGTTTTAACGAGTGAGTATTCAGCGGTCAAATTAGTGAGTGCTGAAGAGTCAATAAATATCGATCCATCCTCTTCCAAAACAAAGTTTGACCCCATATCCATGAGCAGCCTCAGAGTAGTTGAAACATCACTAAGCTGAGGAGTGTTAGAAAGTTTTAGTGGTTCATCAGCAAGAATCGATGAAAAAAAGATAGGTAATGTTGCATTTTTTGAGCCAGAGGTTTTAATACTACCCTTTAAGGGAGTGCCTCCATTGATAACTAATTTATACATTTCTTTAGGAATTAGAGAGCATTTTATTAACTAGTCTTTCGATACCTTGACGTTTAATTTTGGAGTCATAACCAATCTTAAAAATGTCAATAAGACTGACTGATTGAATGTCTAAATCATAAATCTTCCATCTATTAGATTTCTTAAGTTTTAAAATAATAGTTAAAGGGTAGCTATTATCTTCAATAGATACTAGAAGTTTAACATTAGCAAAATTCTCTCTTTGACTAAAGTTTTCATTTACAACAATATTGATATTTTCCCAATCTGGGTAATCAACAAGATAGGGCACATAGTCTTGAATTAATGAGTTCTTAATATCCCTTTCAAATATTTTCTTTTGTTTTTTATCAAGCAGACTCCAGTGTTTGTCAAGAGCAAGTTCAGTACTATATTCAAGATCAATATATGGGATGATTTTCTTTTTAGTTAAATTTAAGGTTGATGTTAATGTCTCGTTGTCTTGATTGTGAAGTTCAATAAAAGAGCAGACAACATCATTCAGAATAGCCTCAACCTGTTCTGTTGGACCATCACCAGCTAATTTTGGAGAAATTGAGGGGCAGTTAGTTGCGGCATGTGTTACCCCGATAAAGAGAAAACTGATCAGGAATGCCTTTAAAATATTAAGGACAAATTTCATGTAGTTATTGTACTATAACTGTGAAATAAATTATTGAAATGAAAAACGAAAATTTAAAAATTAAATTAGAAAACCTTTCAAAAAAATCTGGCGTCTATAAGATGCTTGATAAATCAGGAAAAGTTATCTATGTTGGCAAAGCAAAAAACCTAAAAAATCGTGTTTCAAATTATTTTGCAAAGTCAAACCAAGACGAAAAAACACAGTTACTCCAAAAAAATATTGATGATTTTTCAATCATCATTACCAAAACTGAAACTCAAGCACTTCTTTTAGAGAATGATCTTATTAAACAGTTTAAGCCAAAGTACAACATTCTTCTTAAGGACTCAAAGAGCTACCCTTATATTTATATTAGTAACGACAAGCATCCCCGTTTAGGGATGTTTAGAGGCAAGAAAAATAAAGACTACCACTACTTTGGCCCTTATCCATCTAAATATGCAGCAAGAGATGCTCTAGTTCTTTTAAAAAAAATATTTAAGGTAAGGCAATGCAGTAACAGTTTTTACAGGGCAAGGTCGCGCCCCTGTCTCGAGTACCAAATTGGATTATGCAGCGCCCCATGTGTTGGAAAAATCTCTGACGAAAGGTATGACCAGGATGTTGAATTGGTCTCTTTATTTTTAAATGGCAAGTCAACAAAGCTTCTCAATCAGGTATCCAAAAAAATGAAGTCTGCCTCTACTGATCTTGATTTTGAAGCCGCTGCAAAATACAGAGATCAGCTTATCAGCCTCAGAACAATTCAAGAAAAGCACAGCTCACAATTTACATCCGATATGGACGTTGTCAGCATCTTAAAAGATGCTGAGGTGCACTGCATTGAGATTGTTTTTGTTCGTTCAGGAAAACAAATTGGTAACGAGACATTCTTTCCAAAAAATGCAAAAAAAGATTCTTGTGAAAGAGTCCTAAGCGCTTTTTTACCGCTCTATTATTTAGGTAAAAATACGCCAAAGGAGATTGTCATAAGCCACAAGCTGGGGGATAAAATTCTTTTAGAGTCTGGGCTATCGACAAAGCTTATCCATAAGCCAAAGATTGATAAAAAACTTTTTTTGGAAACGGCAACTCTAAACGCTAAAGAAAATTTAAAGCAGCGCCTTTTACTTAAGTATACAAAAAAGAAGCAGCTTGAGGGGATTCAAAAAACCTTAGCACTAGATTCACTACCTGAGGTGATGGAATGTTTTGACATCAGTCACACCATGGGAGAGGCGACGACTGCCTCCTGTGTTGTGTTTGAAAAAGGATTACCCAAGACTAGTGAGTACAGACAGTTCAACATCAAAGATATAACCCCTGGCGATGACTATGCAGCGATTAATCAGGCTGTCTTTAGAAGGTATTCTCGTCTACTAGATTCTAAAAAGGAGATGCCAGATATTGTTTTTATTGATGGCGGGCTGGGTCAGCTTAACCAAGCCATCATGGTTATGAATTCTATTGGAATTGACTCAGTTCTGCTGGTCGGTGTTGCTAAGGGCGAGGGCAGAAAAGCAGGGCTAGAGACTTTAATCACCGTTGAAAATGACAAAGTAAAAAGAATTTCTCTTCCGCCATTTGATCCCGCTCTCCTTTTAATCAACCATATCAGAGATGAGTCACATCGGTTTGCAATCAAAAATCATCGCAAGAAAAGAGCTAAAAAAAGAACTCAGTCTTCTTTGGAGTCCATCAAGGGGGTTGGTGTAAATAAAAGAAGTGCACTATTAAATCACTTTGGCGGTATTCAAGAAATAGAAAATGCAAGCTTAGATGAGCTTCAAAAAGTAGTTGGCATTAATTATAAATTAGCGACTAAAATACTAGAATCTTTAAAGAAATAAATTGAATTTATGTTTATACTCCGACTTTTAATCGCTGCTCTCGTTGTTAGTTATTTGATTTGGTTATTCAACACGCGCGTCATGGGAAAAAATGTTTCATTATCAAAAATTGCAACTTATGTTCTTGGCGCTACCTTTGTGATTTTTTTGGTTCTATCAGGACTATCTTATTTGGTAGAAGGGTCTTAAGCTTTACTGGATAACACAAAGGTTTTAAGATGCATTGTGCTTGTAATGATTCGGTTTGTCGCATTCACAATAATGGATAGTCTGGACACTTCCCATACTGGAAGGTCCCTCATATGATCTCCCATGTAGTCAAAGTTTTTCTCACCAAATCGATTAACTAACGTATCTGCCTTGTTTTGACTTGAGAGATTGAAGTCTTTGTTAGTAGCCATAACATCATCGAAAAATTTGAGATGTTTAGCAACAGCAAAGGCATAATTTTTGTGTGAGGCAGTTGCCAAAAAAATTTTAGAGCCCTCTTTTTTGCGTTCCATAATGTAGCTTATAACGCTCTCGTTATAAGGCAGTTCAGGAATGTTAATTTCAAATCGTCTAACAAGCTGATCTTTTAAGAAACCTTTCCCTTTAAATAACCAGAATAAGTAATGACCAATCAGCCAGGGCCTCTTTGATAGGACACCCAATGACGATAAAAACAATAAATCGGTGTCAATTAGTGTGTGATCAAGATCAACAATGAGTGGCACATTGCTATTATCCATTATCTAATTCACTCCATTTATCATAAAGCTGACCTATTTCTTTTTCCATACTGCTGAGTTTAATTGTCAAATTTTGAGCATCTGGGTTTTGATAAAAATCTGGATCTGACAACATTTTTTGCGCCATCGTGATCTCATTTTCCAAGTCTTCAATTTTCTCAGGTAAAGATTTTAATAGTTGCTGATCATTATAGGAGAGCTTTTGAGAAGATTTTTTGGATTTAGATTTGGTAATAGACTGTTTAGGAGCTTTATCATTTAATCTTTCATTTTTTTGAAGTATGTAGTCATCATAGCCCCCAGAATACTGCTCAATAACAGCGTTACCTTCCATCACGATGGTGGAGCTGACGATGTTATTTAAGAAGGTTCTGTCATGTGATATTAGGATCAGTGTGCCTGCATAATCAACCAGCATCTCCTCTAAAAGTTCAAGCGTTTCCACATCCAAGTCATTGGTAGGCTCATCAAGCACTAAAAGGTTGGCTGGTTGAGACAGAATTTTCGCGAGCATTAACCGATTTTTCTCACCACCAGAGAACATTTTGATAGGCGCCATTGCTTGTTTACCTGTAAATAGGAATTGTCTGAGATAGCCAATGACATGTTTACTTTTTCCGTTAATATCAATATAGTCTTTACCACCAGAGACAAAATCCATAGCCTTTATGTTAGGATCAAGCGACTCTCTCATTTGATCAAAGTAGGCAAGCTGAATCGTTTTTGAGCGCCTTATGCTTCCTTCACTAGGAAGAAGCTCTCCAAGAAGCAACTTTATTAAGGTCGATTTACCGGACCCATTGCCTCCAATAATTCCAATTTTTTCACCTTTTAAAACGAGAAGAGAAAAATGCTTTACAAGCTCAAGCTCTTCCATTGAGAAGTCAATATTTTTAACTTCAAAAACTATTTTAGAAACGCGCCTCTCATCTTCTAGCGCATGTATTTTGACGTTTCCTTGCTGTTTTCGTTTACTGAAAAATTGTTTACGCATAGCCTCAAGCGCCCTAACTCTTCCTTCATTACGAGTTCTTCGTGCTTTGATTCCTTGACGAATCCAAGCTTCTTCTTGAGCGAGCTTTTTATTAAACCTTGCATTTTCAAGCTCCTCACTATTAAGCAAATTTTCTTTGCGTTTAAGGTAATCTTGGTAGCCACAGTCAAATATAGATAGATTGCCACGATCTAAATCAAAGATCTTATTGACAATTCCCTTAACAAATGAGCGATCATGACTGATCAAAATTAAAGTTCCATGAAAATCTTTGAGCATTTTTTCCAAATCAAGAATCGCCGTTATGTCCATATGGTTAGTGGGCTCATCCAGCAAAAGAATATCTGGTTCCTGGACAATCGCTTTTGCAAGCATTACTCTTCTCTTCCATCCCCCTGAGAGAGTTGATAGGGATGAATCTGCACTAAGCTTAAATCGATTTAAGACAGTTTCAATTTTATGTAAATAAGGCCACAAATCTTGACTCTCAATTTGCTCTTGTAGTTGAGAACTTTCAGAAATATTTCCATCTTTTAAAGCATTATGATACTTTGAAATAATTTTTCCACTCTCTCCAAGCCCATGTGCAACAATATTGAAAAGTGTATTGTCGTTATCTTCAGGCGGCTGCTGCTCTAAATAGCTAATTCTTGTACTATTTTGAATCTTAAGATCGCCATCATCAGCTGCCACTATTCCAGCTAGGACTTTTAAAAAAGTAGACTTGCCTTCGCCATTACGACCAATGAGACCAATCTTGTCACCTTTATGAATGGTTGCATTGATTTCATCAAGGATCACTTTTTCAGAAAATCTAAGAGAAATATTGTCTAAGGTTATAAGTGGCATAAGTTAAAATTGAAACTTTAAATAACAGCTTTACTAATGCGTTATTTTATTCATTTTGTAATTGGACTTTTACTTATTCAAGCGCCTTTCGCTGAAAGTATTGAAGTCAGTGACTTTGAAACCACTAAACAGGAAAGTCGATACACTGAGTTGATTGAAAATATTCGCTGCCCAGTATGCCAAGGCCAGAGCATTGGGGGTTCAAACTCAGACCTTGCGAAAGATTTGAGGGGGAAGGTGCGTGAGATGATATTAGACAATCAATCTGATTCTGAAATCTATTCTTTCATGGTCGAGCGATACGGAGAGTTTGTTGTCTATAAACCTCCAGTCAGTCCAAAGACCTATCTATTATGGTTTGCACCTCTTATAGCTTTGCTTCTCTCTTTATTCTACTTGTTTCGATCAACTCGACAAAAGTCTAATAAAGAAGCCATCAGCGAGAGTGACATTGAAAAAGCTAAAAAATTATTAAAGTAGTTTAATAAGTGAATCTTATATGAGTGAAAATGAAATCAGTGATTTAATTATAAAGGCCTATTCAAATCAAAAGGATGGGCAACTCTCTCTTGCAATTCAATCTTGGAATGAGCTTTTAAATCATCCCTTAGTTACACAAGAGTTATCAGCCAATGCGCAACTCAATCTTGGTAATTTGCATCTTCAACAAGGTAATAATGATCTTGCCTATGAGAGTATGGCTAAAGCCATAAAGGCAAACCCTAATAGCTCTGAAGCATTCTTTTGTTTGGCTTATATGGAGCAAGAGAAGGAAAATTTTAATGAAGCGATTAGTTTTTTTGAATCTGCACTCAAAATTAAGCCTGAGGATGCAGGCGCCCTTAACAACTTAGGAAACTGTTATGATCGTCTCAATAAGAGTTTTGATTCAATTGAAATCTACTCTAAGGCAATTGCTTTGGATTCAGAATATATTGCAGCTTACTATAATAGGGGTAATGCTTACTCTAAAATAGCAAAAGATGAATTGGCACTTAAGGATTTAACGTTTGCAATTGATTTAGATAATAATTTTTATCAGGCATACTATAATCGTGGGTCAGTATATAAGCGACTAGGTAAAAGTAAATTATCTGAAAAAGATTTTGCTAAAGCAAAAAAACTGGCCCAAGAAGAAATTGAACAATCAAAAAAACAATAGGATAAATGTGAGCGATCTAGACGAAAACAAATTGATAGCTGAAAGAAAATCAAAATTAGCTTTGCTGAGAGAAGCTGGTAACCCCTATGTCAATGACTTCAAGCCGCTCAACTTAGCTTTAGATATTCACTCTAAGTTTGATGAAAATTCTAATGAAGAGCTTCAAGATATTAAAGAATCAGTGACAATTGCTGGACGCATCATGCTGAAGAGGATCATGGGCAAAGCAAGCTTTGTGCAGCTTCAAGATACCTCTGGTCAAATTCAACTCTTCGTTACACGAGATGAGCTTGAAGATGGTTTTTATAATGAACAGTTTAAGAAGTGGGATATTGGCGATATTGTTGGCGCCTCTGGTACTCTCTTTAAAACGCAGACAGGCGAACTCTCTGTCAGAGTCAACGACATAAGATTGCTAACGAAGTCTCTAAGGCCCTTACCAGAGAAATTTCATGGCTTATCTGACCAAGAAACAATTTACCGTCAGCGATACGTTGACTTAATTATGAATGAGGACTCAAGAAGGGTTTTTAAGCTTAGATCTCAAATCATCTCTTATATCAGGCAGTTCTTTATTGAGCATGATTATCTGGAGGTTGAGACGCCAATGATGCAGGTCATTCCTGGCGGCGCTGCGGCCAAACCATTTATCACACATCACAATGCTTTGGATATGGATTTATATCTAAGAATTGCGCCTGAGCTTTATCTTAAGAGACTCGTGGTAGGCGGTTTAGATCGAGTGTTTGAGATTAATCGTAACTTCAGGAATGAAGGGCTCTCACCAAGACATAATCCTGAATTTACAATGGCTGAATTCTATCAAGCTTACGCTACCTATCATGACTATATGGATTTGACTGAAAAGTTATTAAGGGGTATTGCTTCAGATGTTTGTAAGTCGAATATTATTAATTACCAAGGTTATGAGTTTGATTTCTCAAAGCCTTTTGATCGTCTTAGTGTGGTTGACTCAATACTGAAATATAATCCAACCATGTCAATCTCTGACTTATCAGAAGATAATGTTAAAATGACTGCAAAATCTCTCGGTATTCACATTAATGATAGTTGGGGTCTGGGTAAGATTCAAATAGAAATTTTTGAGGCCACAGTTGAAGAAAAATTGATTCAGCCTACCTTTGTTACTGAATACCCAACTGAAGTTTCCCCACTAGCTCGCCGGAACGATGACAACCCTTTTATAACGGATCGTTTTGAATTGTTTATTGGTGGTCGTGAAATTGCAAATGGGTTCTCAGAGCTCAACGATTCAGAGGATCAAGCCCAAAGGTTCAGAGACCAAGTGAGTGAGAAGGATGCGGGTGATGACGAAGCTATGCATTATGACGCTGACTATATTAGAGCGCTAGAGTATGGAATGCCTCCAACAGCGGGAGAGGGGATAGGCATTGATCGCCTTGTTATGTTGTTTACTAATTCAGCATCGATCAGAGATGTCTTGCTATTTCCTCATATGAGGCCTGAGTATGAAAAGTGATTTAGGCGCGAGTGTTAATTTGTAATTATGATTCCAGTCTTAACTATAGATGGACCGAGTGGCGTAGGAAAGGGGACAGTTGCAAACATTGTTGCCTCAACGTTGAACTGGAATCTTTTAGATTCAGGAGCAATCTATAGGGCATTCGCTTTAGCAGCCTCTAAAAGAAACATCACAATTAAGGATACTAAGGCGTTATTGAGTTTGGCATCTAATTTAAATCTTAAGTTTGTATCTGATCCAGAAAATAAGAAGCTCAGTGTTTATCTAGATAATGTCGAAGTTTCATCCGAACTGCGAACAGAGAAAACTGCTGAACTGGCCTCAAAATTTGCCTTGATTGGCTCTCTTAGAGAGTCACTTCTAATCAGACAACAAAGGTTCAAAGAACTGCCTGGGTTAGTTGCTGATGGAAGGGATATGGGCACCGTTGTATTTAAAGACGCACCCTTTAAGGTCTTTTTAACGGCAAATGTTGAGGAAAGAGCTAAAAGACGACTAAAACAGTTGCAAGACAAAGGCATTGCTGGTAACATTTCGCACACTTTAGATGAGGTTAAGAAAAGAGATGAAAGAGACGCAAGTCGCAAACACTCTCCTCTTAAGCCAGCTAAAGATGCATTAATCATAGATACATCAAATCTGACGATTAATGAAGTCGTTACAAAAGTAATGACACTAGTTAAGGTTTGAGCGGTCAAACCTTTTTTTAATTAACCCGATAAGAGTTAAGTTTAAACCGATATAACTTAATATTTACCGGTCAACATCGAGAACATATGTCAGAATCATTTTCAGAGCTATTTGAGAATAGCGAAATACAACAAAACGTAAAACCGGGCGCCCTATTAATGGGAACAGTCGTCAGCATGAATCGCGAAAAAGCGATTATCAATGTTGGTTTGAAGTCTGAAGGTTTTATTTCATTAAATGAATTTAAAGATGCCAAAGGCGAACTTGAAATCACTGAAGGTGATGTGGTTGAAGTTGCCCTTGACTCTATTGATGATGGTTTAGGCCATACGCTTCTATCACGCGAGAAAGCAAAACGCATTAAGATGTGGCAAGAGCTTGAAGCTGCAATGAACTCAAAAGAAGTCGTCAAAGGAATTGTTACAGGATCAGTAAAAGGTGGAATGACAGTAGATATTGGTGTCATCAAAGCTTTCTTACCTGGCTCACTCGTGGATGTGCGTCCTGTTAAAGATTTCGACTTCCTATTAGGGCAAGAAATTGAAGCTTTAGTTATTAAAATGGACGAAGTTAGAAATAATATCGTCATTTCTAGAAAAGCAGTTATGCAAGAAGTTAACTCTGCAGATAGGGAGGCTCTTATTGAGAATCTTGATACTGGTAAAGAGGTTGAGGGAATTGTTAAGAACCTTGCTGACTATGGTGCTTTTGTGGATCTAGGCGGTGTTGATGGCCTACTTCATATCACTGATATTTCTTGGCAGAGAGTTAACCATCCATCTGAAAAACTTTCCATCGGTGACAAGATTACTGTCAAAGTTCTAAGTTACGATAAAGAGAAAATGAGAGTATCGCTTGGACTCAAGCAGTTAACGCCAAGTCCTTGGGATAATATTTCTGAGCGTCTACCTATGGGTAAGAAAGTTTCAGGTGTTGTTTCTAATCTTACTGACTATGGTGCTTTCGTAAGAATCGAAGAGGGCGTTGAAGGATTGGTTCATGTGAGTGAGATGGATTGGACTAATGCAAATGCTAGACCTTCTAAGTTTGTGAAGCTTGGACAAGAGGTTGACGTTGTTGTTCTTGATGTTCAAGAGTCAAAGCATAGAATTTCATTAAGTATGAAACAAGCTAAAGAGAACCCTTGGGAGGCTTTTGAGTCTTCTCACAATAAGGGCGATATGATTAATGTTACTGTTAAATCTATTACTGACTTTGGTCTGTTTGTTGGACTTCCTGGTGGAATTGATGGACTTATCCATTTAGCTGATATCTCTTGGGAGAAGCAATCTGCTGACCAAGTCGTTTCAACATACTCAAAAGGTCAAGAACTTGATGTCGTTATTCTTAATATAGATGCTGAGAAAGAAAGAATCTCACTAGGAATTAAGCAATTAACGTCAGATAACTTTTCACAATATGCAACTGCAAATTCTAAGGGATCGATTGTAAAAGGAACGATTCAAGAAGTCGATGCAAGGGGCGCTGTTATTGTTTTAGCTGAGGGTATTACAGGCTATCTAAAGGCCTCTGAAATTTCACAAGACAGAGTTGAGGATGCTTCTACAGTTCTTAAGCAAGGAGAGGAAGTAGAAGTTGCTATTACTTTAATTGATAAGAGAACAAGAAAAGTAAACCTAAGTATGAAGGCTAAGGACTCCGTTGAAGAGAAAGCTGCTATGGAAGACTACAATAGTCAATCATCACAATCTTCTGGCTCAACACTTGGTGATTTATTAAAAGAAGCCAAAGATAAATAAAAAAACACGATAGCTGCTATGTTAAGGCATGGCAGCAACTTTTTATATGAAAAAAATCGATCTCATTGAAGCTATTTCAAAAGAAGTTAAAATTACTCGTTCTGAAGCTAAACAATCCGTTGAAATTATTTTAGAAGAAATAAGCTCTGCAATTGTCTCAGGTAAGGGTGTTGAAGTACGAGGATTTGGTGGTTTCCAAAAAAGACACAGAAAAGGTAGACTTGGTATTAATCCAAAGACTGGCCAAAAGACGGAAGTTGCTGAAAAATTTGTACCATTTTTTAAGCCTGGAAAGTTACTTAAAGAAGCAGTTAATAAAGGCTAATTTACGATTGATTAATGAACTTTAGTTCAGTATAATTTCTCGTTTTTATATGGGGCGTTAGCTCAGTTGGTAGAGCATCGGACTTTTAATCCGCTGGTCGAGCGTTCAAGTCGCTCACGCCCCACCATATTATTTAAAGGCCTGAACTAATTCAGGCTTTTTTGTCTCTGAAATTCTTCAAAAAATAACCTTAGTCTATAAAAAAAGTATAAACTTCTTTTATCCTCATTTAAATATGAAGGGTTTTTGTTTTTTTTAATATTAAGGAGAGAAATATGAACTATTTGCCAAAATCTTTGGCTACGGGTTTCGTATTGGCTTTGTTTGCTTCATCAGCAGTATTTGCAGCGACACATCCAGTAACAGGAGAAACTCTTGCCGAAGACCAGACATTTACTTATAGTTTGTTGGACGAATTTACTTCGGTAGACCCACAAATTGTTGAAGACGTGTCAGGTGCTGACATTGTTCGTGACCTTTTTGAAGGTCTAATGAATCAAGACGCTGATGGAAATCTTGTTCCGGGTGTTGCTACTGGTTATTCAACTAATGATGCAAAGGATGTTTATACATTTACACTTCGTGATAACGCGATGTGGTCAGATGGTAACCCTGTAACTGCACATGACTTTGTTTATGCTTGGAGACGTCTTGCTGATCCTGCTACCGCTTCACCATATTCATGGTTTGCAGAAATTATGGCACTTGAAAATGTTGGTGACGTAATGTCGGGCGATGCTGCACCTGAGACTCTAGGTGTTACTGCATTAGATAATCACACGCTTGAGGTAAGATTGACTTCATCATTGCCATATTTTGCAGCAATGACGACTCACTCTTCTACCTTTCCTTCACCTGAATGGATAGTTAGAACTTCAGGAAATGACTGGACTAAGCCAGAAAATATTGTGTCTAATGGTGCTTACGTTTTAACAGAGCATATTCCTAATGAACGTTCAGTTCGTGAGCGTAATCCAATGTATTGGAATAATGATGATACAATTCTAGAAAAGGTTGTCGCTCTTGTGATTAATGACGAAAATGTTGACTTTACTCGTTATTTAGCTAATGAACTTGACAAAGGTACAGTGCCTTCAGGTCAATACATTCGCTTGAAGCAGGACTATCCTGATGAAGCAACATCATTCCCAAGACTTTGTAACTACTACATGACTTTTAACTTGTCTGATAGTGGTCCAGAGGCTTTTAAAGATGTTAGAGTTCGTCAAGCTCTTGCACATGCAATTGATCGTTCAGTAATTACTGAAAAAATCTTGCAAGCAGGGCAAATTAATGCGTTCACATTCACACCTGGTGCAACTGCTGGTTTTGAAGTTCCTCCTGTAGCATTTGGCCAAATGTCTCAAGATGAGCGTGAAGCTAAAGCAAAAGAGCTTCTTGCCGAAGCAGGCTATGGTGCTGATAATCCACTGAGCTTTGAGTACATCTACAATACTTCTGAAGGACATAAGAAGATCGCAATTGCAGCTCAACAAATGTGGAAGGAAGTGCTTGGTGCTCAAGTTACTTTGGCGAATCAAGAATGGAAAACATTCTTGAAAACACGTGGTGCTCAAGGTTTTGAGTTAGCTCGTGGCGCATGGTGTGGTGACTATAACGAAGCTTCAACATTCCTAGATCTACTAACTTCACCATCTGGCTACAATGATGGTAAATTCAGTAATGCTGAAGTAGACGCTCTAATGTTAGATGCTAGAACTATGGATGATGCATCATCTAATTACACTCGTGTTGAAGAGATCTTGGCAAATGAAATGCCAGTGATTCCAATTTATCACTATGCAGGTGTATTTATGCTTAAGACTGATGTTAAAGGTTGGCCTTATAACAACGTAGAACAGAACGTATACTCTCGTAACCTTTATAAAGTTGCGAAGTAACCTTTAGTTCTAAAAAAATAAAGCACCACACAGTTATTGTGTGGTGCTTTTTTTTGTTTGTACGGTACAATAATTCTTTAAATATTTACTGGTCTATTTCTGAAATGATCAACTACATAATAAAGCGGATTGGAATTGCAATACCCACACTTCTAATCTTAATTGCAGTGAGTTTTTATCTGATGCACGCTGCACCAGGAGGCCCCTTTACATCCGAGAGGCCACTTCCCGCTCAAGTTCTTGCTAATATTGAAGCCAAGTATGGCCTAGACCAGCCCATCTGGCGTCAAATGATTAATTATTTGTGGGGTGTTGTCACTGAATTTGACTTCGGACCGTCCTACAAATACCATGACAGAACTGTTAATGAGATTATTGGACATGGTTTTCCAATTACTTTAAAGTACGGTTTTTGGTCATTTATTGCCGCTGTTGGTGTTGGAATCCCTTTGGGGGCTATCGCAGCTATTCGAAAAAATACTTGGATAGATTACCTGGCTGTAGGAGTCTCAATTGGAGCGCAAGTTTTACCAAATTTTGTAATGGCGCCTCTTTTGATTATTGTTTTTACACTCTGGTTAGATTGGCTTCCTGGGGGTGGCTGGAATGGAGGGTCATGGGAGTACCTGGTTATGCCAGTGATTGCACTCTCTACAAGCTATATGGCCTCAATAGCTCGTATAACAAGATCATCTATGCTCGAAGTATTACACACTAACTATATTAGAACAGCTAAATCTAAAGGTCTCCCAACTAAGGTGATTTTCTTTAGACATGTTCTCAAACCATCCCTTCTTCCAGTTATTTCTTATTTAGGTCCAGCATTCGTTGGACTGATTACGGGTTCAGTTATTATTGATATTTATTTTTCAACAGGGGGAATGGGTTACTTTTTTGTTAATGCTGCTTTTAATCGTGACTACTCAGTCATGATGGGAATTACTATTGTTGTGGGTGGACTTACTATTTTATTTAGCTTGATTGCAGATCTGCTATATGCCTGGATAGACCCAAAAATAAGGTATTAATTCAATGGTAGTAGCCAATAAAAATAAAATTAAAAATATGGCACAGAATCTTTCTGAGTCTGGAGCTGGTCGCTCTCTCTGGAAAGATGCCAGGTTGCGCTTTATTCAAAATAAGGCTGCAACTTTGAGTCTATTTGTATTAATCCTAATTGTTTCTTTTTCCTTTGTAGGTCCTTACTTTGCTGTCTGGAGCTATGAACAGATCGATTGGAATGCGATGGGCTCTGCTGCTAGAGTTGGAATGCCCTCTATTGAGAGTGGCCATTATTTTGGAACGGATGACTTAGGACGTGATCTCTATTCAAGAGTTATTCAGGGCACACAGATTTCATTAATGGTAGGAGTTTTAGGTGCAACAGTCGCAGTGATTGTTGGAACGTTATATGGCGCCACATCAGGATATTTAGGAGGCAAGACAGATCAAATCATGATGCGAATTGTCGATATATTAATGTCAATTCCCTATATGTTTGTTTTAATTCTTCTACTTGTGGTATTCGGCCGATCAATTGGGATGCTGTTTATTGGAATTGGACTTTTATCTTGGCTTGATATGAGCAGGATTGTTCGAGGTCAAACACTTAACCTAAAGAATAAAGAGTTTATTGAGGCAGCTAAGGTTACCGGAGTGAGTGATTTTAAGATTATAACGCGTCATATTGTTCCTAATCTTTTGGGTATTGTAGCAGTCTACGCAACCTTATTGGTCCCTGGAATTATTCTTGCGGAGAGTTTTATTTCGTTCCTAGGTTTGGGAGTTCAGGAGCCTTCAACCAGTTGGGGCGCTTTAATCAAGGAAGGGGCAGGAACGATCAGTTATGACACCGAGTGGCAACTACTCTTTCCACTAGCTTTTTTTGTTGTCAGTCTTTTTTGTTTTTATTTTATTGGGGATGGTCTTCGCGATGCGCTCGATCCAAAGGAAAGGTAGTTCTAAATGAGTTTATTAGAAGTCAGCAATCTAAAGGTCAGGTTTGAAACTGCTGATGGTGAAGTCAACGCTGTTAATAATGTCAACTTTTCATTAGATGAAGGGAAGATTTTAGCTATTGTTGGTGAGTCAGGTAGTGGCAAAAGTCAAACTGTATTTGCTATGACTGGTCTTTTGGATCACAATGGAAGCGCAACTGGAAGTGTTAAATTTCAAGGCGAAGAGATTCTTAATCTTTCTAACAGGCAACTAAACAAGATTCGAGCAGAAAAAATCGCCATGATTTTTCAAGACCCGATGACGAGCCTTAATCCCTATGTTAGAGTCTCTGACCAAATGACTGAAGTACTAGTTCACCATCAAGGACTCTCAAAATCAGACGCACTTAAACAGTCAATTAGCATGCTGGATGCTGTAAGGATTCCTGATCCAAGTAACCGGATCAGAATGTATCCGCATGAATTCTCAGGAGGGATGAGGCAGCGCGTAATGATTGCTATTTCTCTATTATGCCGACCAAAGCTACTGATCGCTGATGAGCCTACTACTGCGCTTGACGTTACAGTTCAGGCACAAATAATGCAGCTTCTGGCTGACCTTCAGAAAGACTTTGGGATGTCTATTATTTTAATTACTCATGATCTAGGCGTTGTTGCAGGTAACAGTGATGATATGCTGGTTATGTATGGCGGTGAAATCATGGAAATTGGGAAAACAGAAAGCCTATATTCAAAGCCAACACATCCATACACTCAGGGTTTAATGAGCGCTGTTCCTAGACTGAATGATTCAGAGGAGAGATTAATCACAATTCCGGGCAACCCTCCGAACATGATGAAGCCCCCTGAAGGCTGTCCATTTTCACCACGATGTAATTACTCTAATGATAAATGCACAAAGGTATCTCCAATTTTGTCTAGTGTAGACAAGAGTCGTCATTACAGGGCTTGTCACGTCGAGGTTGAGAGAATAGTATGAGTAAACAAACAATTCTTCAGGTAGAAAACTTAAAGGTAAACTTTGATGTTAGTTCTGAAGGTGATATGCCCTGGACGAAGCCAAAAAAACTTCAAGCAGTTAATGATATTTCGTTCACTTTAAATTCAGGAGAGACATTAGGCATTGTTGGGGAGTCAGGCTGCGGTAAATCTACCTTGGCAAGGGCCATTGTTAAAATGGTTCCAGCTGAAGCTGGCAAGGTTCTATGGCTTGGAAATGATCTTCTAAGCCTCAGTAATTCTGAAACAAGGCAATATCGCAAACAAATCCAAATGATTTTTCAAGACCCTTTGGCAAGCCTAAATCCAAGAATGAATATTGGAGAAATTATTGCTGAACCTTTAAGAACGCACTATCCCAAAACGGCTGAATCTGATGTGCAAGCAAGAGTGAGTGATGTAATGAATAAAGTAGGACTTCTTGATAATCTAGTTAATAGATATCCTCATGAATTCTCAGGGGGGCAATGCCAAAGAATCGGTATAGCTCGCGCTTTAATATTAAAACCAAAGCTGATTATTTGTGATGAGCCAGTTTCAGCTCTAGATGTTTCGATACAGGCGCAAGTTGTCAATTTGCTGATGGATTTACAGAAAGAGATGGATTTGGCGCTGATATTTATTGCCCACGATTTAAGTGTTGTGAAACATATCAGTACAAAAATTATGGTACTCTATTTGGGAAATATAGTGGAACTTGCAAACAGTAATGAGATTTATCAAAATCCAAGTCACCCCTATACTCAAGCGCTGATTTCTGCAGTCCCGATTCCTGACCCTAGTATTGAAAAAAACAAGAAATTAATTTTAATAGAGGGCGACTTACCCTCACCAATCAATCCACCTTCAGGCTGTGTATTTAGGACGAGATGCCATAAAGCGCAAGAGGTTTGTTCAATTGAAAAGCCAGAGTTTAGCGAATCCTCATCAAGCCATAGCGTAGCCTGCCACTTTAGTGATTAAATTCCTTAAAAAGCGCATTAAAAATAAATGGCTATTGATTGGCCTGCCTTTTCTTTTTTTTCTCATAAAAGGGCTGATTTGGCTCGCTATTTTTTATGGTCTTTGGGACGTAATTAAAGGTTCAGTGAGTTAGTGCCTTACTATTTAACCTGAGATAAAATTTCCTTCATTCCTTCTTTATTTTTGAAGATTTCTTTTTCAGAAAGTCCATCCATTTCGTGAGGAAAAACTAGCCAATCATCAGTCTCATGAACAAAATAATCAGGCTCTACATCTATAATATTTCTCTCAGGCTTATACCATGGCATTGCCATACGAATGTCATGTGGAATGTTTTTTCGTGATTTATCATGAAGAGTATCGAGTATTGCTTTTATGCTTCTGCCAGAGTCAAATACATCATCAACAATGAGTAATTTATCTTCAGCATTCATGTGGCTAATCAGATAATCTATACCGTGAACTCTAACCTCTTTAGATTGTTGATTAATGCCGAAGTAGGAAGAAGTTCTTATTGCGATGTGATCTGAATCATTTCCTAGGTAGGCAAGTATCTCTTGGATAGCTATTCCTACAGGGGTTCCACCTCTCCAGACACCGACAATAAAGTCAGGCTTGAAGCCACTATTATGAATTTGAACACCGAGCTTAAAAGAGTCATGAAGAAGCTCATCTGCTGTTATATATTTTTTTGCAATAGACATTTTAAGATTCCGAAAATTAATACATAAATTTTATAGGGTTTTTAACTTTTGATTTATAAAATTGCTATTTAGAATTCAATAATTTTGTTCATTAGGCGTGATTTTGTATCAGCGTCAGCAAATGAAGCATCCATCGCCATTAGAGAGATATTTTTTAGTTTTTCAAGACTAATGTTCATATGTTTGGCACTATTGATATACTCTAATCCTACAGAGGTATGAAAAAAGGGTGGATCGTCAGAATTAAGGCTAACACTGATTCCCTTAGAAATAAAAGATGGGAGAGGGTGACTATCCCAGTCTGCAAAAATGGACAAAGATAAATTACTTCCCGGACAAATCTCTAAATGAATATTGCGTTTGACAAGTTCATCAAGTAATTTTGCATCCAGAATACTATTGACGCCATGCCCTATGCGTCGAATAGGTAGGAAATTAATTGCATCCCAAACGCTCTCTGGGCCGCATAGCTCTCCAGCATGAACAGTGCAAGGATATCCAGCCTCTGCAGCAATATTAAATGCTGGGGCATAGTCTTCAAGAGTGAAGGCATTTTCATCACCACCCATTCCGAAGCCAACAATATATGGGTGAGGATTGTCTACCATCTGTTTGGCGACATTAACTCCTTGCTGAGGTCCTAGATGCCTAACGCAAGTAACAATAATGCGACCAATAATCCCAAAATCCCTCTTAGCATCGTCAATTCCTTGAACACATCCATAAATCATGTCATCGTAAGTAATTCCGCAATCAGCAGCGTGATCCGGAGAGATAAATGTTTCAGCATAGATGACGTTTTCTGAGGCACAAGACTTAAAGTATTCGTAAGTAATGTCCCTATAGTCATTACCATTTTTTAGACAAGAGCTTGCCGCATCATAGGCAGAAAGAAAGCTAGCAAAATCTGTCCAGGCATACTCACCTTGACTATTGAAAAGATTTTGGTCAACATGAATACCATTTCTTTTAGCAATGACATTAACAAGTTCTGGTTTGAGAGTACCTTCAAGATGACTATGAAGTTCGATTTTTGGAAGTTGTGATATCTGGCTTAACATTTACTGAAGATTGCAAGCTGTTCCATTTTTAAGTGACTTAATTTGAAGGTGATGAGCAATGGTCTGGCCCATGTCTGCAAAAGTATCTCTTTTGCCTAGGTTGTTATTTTTGATTGTCTTTCCATAGAATACTACTGGAACATGCTCACGTGTATGGTCACTCCCAGGCCATGATGGGTCACAGCCATGATCAGCAGTAATGAGAACAAGATCATTTTTTTGAAGATTGGACTCAATTTCAGGAATTCTATTGTCAAACTCTTCAAGCGCCGATGCATATCCTGAAAGATCTCTGCGGTGGCCAAAATTAGTATCAAAGTCTACAAGATTAACAAAGATTAAGCCTTCATTAACTTTTTTCATTTCTGAGAGGAGCTGATCTACTAGACCCATGTTATTAGGGGCTTTGACAGTATAGCTGACGCCTTGATTGGAGAAAATATCACCAATCTTGCCTACTGAGACAACCTGCCCTTTAGCCTCAATAATGTTATCAAGTAATGTCAAGTCACTTGGTGGTGTTGTTATATCTCTTCGATTAGAAGTTCTTTTAAATCCATCTTTTGAATTTCCAATAAAAGGTCTTGCAATAACTCGAGTAATGTTAAGAGGGTCGACGAGTCGTTTAGCAACTTCACATAATTCGTAAAGTCTCTCAAGACCAAAGTGCTCTTCGTGAGCTGCAATTTGAAATACTGAGTCTGCAGAGGTATAGCAGATTGGCAATCCAGAGCGGATATGCTCTTCACCAAATTCTTCGATAACTTTAGTGCCTGAGGCGTGCTTATTGGCTAAGGTGCCAAGAATATCACCTTCCTTCATAAGTTCATTAATCAGTGTTTCCGGGAAGCAGTTTTTGGTCTTTGGAAATACGCCCCATTCAAATGGAACGGGCAGTCCACAAATTTCCCAATGCCCACTAGGCGTATCTTTCCCTGCACTAACTTCTTTAGCATATCCAAAAGAACCTTCTGGGGTTACTCTATCAATTGGAAGGGTTGCTTTTCGGCTTGCTATAGCCGCTTCTCCAAGCCCCCATCTAATTAAATTTGGAATGACTAGGGGTCCAGTTCGTTTATCACTATTCGCATTTCCAGAAGCACATTCTTCGATAATATGTCCTAATGTATCAGATCCCTCATCACCATAAAGATGCGCGTCATCACTAGAGCCGAGTCCAAGCGAGTCCAATACTAGGATGATTGCTCTATTCATGAGAAGAGTCCGTTGTTGAGCTGAGCACTTCGTGGATTAAAACAAGACTTTCATTTTGATTCTCATTCAGAGTGATTAAGGATGGAAGCGTTTTTTCAAGATAGCTCAATTGATCTTTATCTCTACAATGCGCCATTGCAAGAGTGTCTCCCTTGTTAACCCATTGCCCGATACTGACAATTTCGCTCAGTCCAACACCATGGTCTATTGGATCAGTAGACTTCGTTCTTCCAGCTTTTAAATGAATCATACTAAGGCCAACCGCACGAACATCAATCTCTGAGATATAACCTGAAGATGGAGACTTTACTGAGCTAATCACTGGCATTGAGGGTAGGTGTTTTAATGGATTTTCTAATAAATCTATTGGCCCACCAAGTTCAAATATCATTTTTCCAAATACAGAGGCAGCCTTGCCAGAATTAAGCGCCTCTAGGGATTTCTGTCTGGCCGCAACTAAATCTTTTTCTAGACCACTTAATTGAAGCATATAGGCAGCCAATTCAATTGTTAGATTTAATAGCCTAGTATTTGCTTCATTAGGGTTAATTAAAAAATCAAGACACTCACTGACTTCGGTAGCATTTCCTACACTATGTCCAAGAACTTGATTCATATCTGTAATCAAACAACTAGTAGGAACCCCAGATTGACTTGATACATTCGCAATGCTTTGGGCTAGCTCTTGAGCCATCTTGAAGTCTGCTGCGAAAGCACCATTACCTGTCTTGATATCCATAACTAATGCATCGAGTCCAGAAGCAAGCTTCTTAGATAAAATTGATGCAGTAATTAAATCAATCGATTCAACAGTCGCCGTAACGTCTCTGGTTGCATAAAAGCGCTGATCCGCTGGCGCTAAATTGGCAGTTTGTCCAATAATAGCGCAACCCACCTCCTTAACAAGAGATTGAAACTTAGAATTATTAGGTGTTCCATCATAACCAGGAATGCTCTCGAGTTTAT
Source organism: Candidatus Pseudothioglobus singularis PS1 (assembly GCF_001281385.1). Taxonomy (NCBI): domain Bacteria; kingdom Pseudomonadati; phylum Pseudomonadota; class Gammaproteobacteria; family Pseudothioglobaceae (SeqCode); genus Pseudothioglobus (SeqCode); species Pseudothioglobus singularis (SeqCode). The sequence goes on along the minus strand of NZ_CP006911.1, from coordinate 1,046,291 downwards.
CTAATGTCCCACCTGTATGTCCCAGTCCACGACCTGAAATCATAGGAACATAACCTCCGCAAGAAGCAACAATTGGCGCAAGCATTAAGCTTATTTTGTCTCCAACACCTCCCGTTGAATGTTTGTCAACGACTGGACCATCCAGCTCAAGCTGACCCCATTGAAGTGTTTCGCCTGAGTTCATCATATGTCGAGTCAAATCAACACGCTCATCCAAAGACATGCCGCACTTAAATACAGCCATTGCAAATGCACCAAGCTGCGCATCAGTCAAACTTCCATCACTAATGCCCTGAACAAGAAAGCCGATTTCAGGATCAGTTAGAGTAATACCGTCACGTTTTTTTCTGATTAACTCTTGGGGTAGGAATAATTCGCTCATTGGTCTAGTCTTAGTCGCCGTATGGTGTCCAAATATTTTTCACTTCTGTTGCGTTTCTAAGAAATTCTGAGCTTTCACCTTGTTCTGGATCTAGCCAGTCTCTATCTCCATCATGATGGACCCATAGCCTTTTTAGGTCTGTTGCACTAATAGTCTCTATTGACGTGACTGTTTCTTGATTAGCCCAACACCACATAGCGTCGACTTCAGCATGACCTGCAAGCTGCTCTGCGAGTTCTCGTTTGTTGCCACTGACAATATTGATGACACCGCCAGGGACATCTGAGGTTTCAAACACTTGCACCAACTCTAGGGCAACGCTAGCAAACCTCTCACTAGGAATAAGTACAACTCTATTGCCCATGGCTATTGCGGGAGCAATCAATGAAATTGTTGAAAGAAGAGGTGTTTCCTCTGGAGCAATTTGAGAAAGAACTCCAATTGGCTCAGGAAGCGCCATAGTAACGCCTCGATATGGCGCACTATGGACAGCACCATCATATTTATCAGCCCAAGCTGCGTAGCTAAATAGTCTACTAATACTCTGATCAAATTCTGCTTTAGCTTGTTTTTTTGAAACGCCACACAAAGTCACCAATCGTTGAATCCATTCAGACTCTCTAACCGATAAGTTTTCTGCAATGAAATAAATGATTTGAGCTCTTGCATGGCCACTTTGGGAGCCCCAAGATGAAGCCTTGGAGGCGGCACTGACCGCATTCCGTATATCTTTTCTATTGCCAGATCCTACATAAACAGCATGAGTTCCATCTGCATTGAAATTAGCAAGGCTATGGCCACCATCAGGCCTAACTTGCTTGCCGCCAATGTAAAACTTCAGAGTGCGATCAATAACATTGTCTTTTGGTTTGAGTGATGCGGAGATTAGAGATGTTTTGTCTGGTAACTCCAGTCCAATGGGCTTAAGGTATTCATACAGACCCTCTTTTCCACCTTCTCTTCCAAATCCTGACTCTCTTACACCGCCAAAACCACATGATGCATCAAACTGGTTGTGACAATTAATCCAGATAACCCCAGCTTTGACTTTAGGGGCTACGTCCATAGCCCGGTTTATATTTTCGCTCCAGACACTGGCTGCTAGACCATACCGACTATTATTTGCTAGCTCTACTGCTTCAGATTGAGTTCTGAATGTCATAGAGACAAGTACAGGACCAAAAATTTCCTCCTGAACTAGAGGGTGACTTGAGTCTACGTCGGTAATGAGAGTGGGGGGATAATAATTTCCTTTTGCATCAATATCACAAGCTTGATAGATTTCACCACCATGATTCAAACCCTCTTGAACCATTTCACTAACTCTATTAAATTGAGTTTTACTTACAAGGCTTCCTAAATCTGTCGACTTATCTAAAGGTTTACCCAGCCTTAATTGTTTAATTCTTCTCTTAATTTTTAGGTGAAGCTCTTTAGCCACTTCAGCCTGAACGAGTAACCTTGAGCCAGCACAACAAACCTCACCCTGATTAAACCAAATGGAGTCAACTAAACCTTCAACTGCAGCATCAAGATCTGCATCTTCGAAGACAATGAAAGCTGACTTTCCACCCAGCTCCAGAGTAAGTTTTTTTCCTTGGCCAGCAGTGCTCTTTCTGATGGACTGACCCACAGCAGTTGAACCGGTAAATGCAACTTTATCTACACCCTTATGTGCAGCAAGTTCCGCGCCAATGACCCCATCTCCATTGATCATATTAATGACGCCAGGAGGAATCCCAGCCTCGTTGCATAGCTGTGCAAAGAACATCGCAGTAATCGGGGTTTGTTCTGCCGCCTTAAAGACAATTGTATTCCCCATGGCAAGGGCAGGCGCAATCTTCCAAGAGAGCATTAATAATGGAAAATTCCAGGGTACGATTTGTGCAACAACTCCAATCGACTGATAACTAGAAAAATCTTTTTCTTGAAGCTGGGCCCATCCGGCATGGTGATAAAAATGTCGAATAGCAAGAGGAATATCGATATCTCGACTTTCTCGAATGGGTTTACCATTATCGAGTGTTTCGAGAACAGATATGATTCTAGCATGTTTTTGCATTAACCTCGCTAGGGCGTAAAGAGCTTTTGCACGTCCATGTCCTCCAAGTTTTTCCCAAGAGGGCTGAGCTTTTCTAGCTGACTTTACTGCAGATTCTAGCTGCTCAGAGTTTGCAATTTCTATATGAGCCAATAATTCACTAGTGGATGGGTTTAGACTCTCAATTAACTTAGCATTTTTAACGGTGACAAATTTGCCATTAATTAGTTGACCAAATCTGCGATTATTACTTTCAAGCCAATCCTGTGCCTCCTTATTGCTTTCAAGCGCTTCACTATAATCAAGGTCTTCAAAAGATTTTAAAAGTGTCATATATAAGTCCTATGCGATTGGATGACGATAAGGGGCTGAATAGAATCCTGACGAAAAGTGATCTAACTGACGTTCAATATCTCCCAAAAGACTAGATGCACCAAATCTAAATAAATCAGGCTCCAACCAACGTCGACCTAATTCTTCTCTAATCATTGTCATATACAAAAGTGCAGTCTTGGTATCACTAATTCCACCAGCAGCTTTAAAGCCAATTTTAATGCCAGTCTCAGTATAAAAATCTCTAATCATTCTAGTCATTACAAGACTGACAGGAAGAGTTGCATTAGTAGGCTCTTTTCCAGTCGATGTTTTTATAAAGTCCGCACCAGCCATCATACAAATTTGCGAAGCTTTTGCAATGTTTGTAAGGTTTCCTAGCTCACCAGTAGCTATTATTGTTTTCATATGGGCATCACCACACTTTTCTCTAAAAAGCTTAACTTCTTCATATAATGCTTCCCAGTTTCCATCTAAGACATGTCTTCTGCTGATAACGATATCAATTTCATTAGCACCAGAATCTACCGAGTATTGAATTTCTTGAAGTCTGAGAGGAAGTGGAGAAAGGCCTGCAGGAAAGCCAGTAGAAACTGCAGCAAGATGAATATTGGTGTCCTTTATTATATTTTTAGCTGCACTAAGCATATCGTGATAAACGCAGACGGCAGCGACACTTAAGTTTAAGGATTGAACACCTAGCTGCTTTTCAAGATTCGAACTAATAGGCTGCTTTGCTTTGCGACAAAGGCGCTTAACACGGGCATCTGTATCGTCACCAGAAAGTGTAGTTAAGTCCATTAAACTGATCGCCTTAAGAAGCCAAGCAGCTTGCTTGTCTTTTTTAATACTTCGACGAGTCCCATAATTACTACAACGCCTCTCTACAGCACTTTTGTTAATTGATATGCTGGAGATTTCATCAAGTCTGAAATCTATACCAGGGTTTCTTATATTATCTTTATACTCTTCAATTGGGTGCGAATCGACCAAATTAATGATTTTGTTATCCTCTAAAGAATCAAGATTATTAGTTGAGTTTTTTTTAGTATTCATAGTCTTTATGCTCAATTCATATTACTGATTTTTTAGATAAGAAATTAATATTTTTTCAACTGTCTCTGCAGCTTTATTTGCAAAAGCAATTGTTTGTTCGTGGCTTATTTTAGTATCACCCATTCCTGCTGCATAATTTGTTATCACTGAGAGAGCACATAGCCGAATACCCTGATGGCGAGCTAAAATGACTTCTGGAACAGTTGACATCCCTACAGCATGGGCACCTAGCACTTTAACTGCATTAATTTCAGCAGGAGTTTCAAATTGAGGTCCACTAAACCAAGCATATACGCCTTCATGTAAACTTATGTTATTTTGAGCTGCTGATAAGCGCATATCATCATTTAATTTTGGATCATATGCGTTAACCATATCAACAAACCGCTCATTTCCTTCAGCTCCAAAAAGTGGGGAAACGCCTGTCATGTTAATATGGTCCGTTATTAGCATAACACTTCCAGGTGAGGCTTCCTTGACTGTGCTTCCTGCAGCATTAGTTAAAACTAAGCTTTCACAGCCGATTGCACATAAAGTTTGAATAGCTACTGCCATAATACTGGCCTGACCCTGTTCATAATAATGAGCGCGGCCCTGCATGATAACAACCTTAGTCTCTTTAATTTCACCAAACAAAAGCTTCCCAGCATGACCCCCAACACCAGCCATAGGAAAGCCTGGCAAGTCCTTAAAGTCAAGGCTAGACTCTGTTTTCATGTTGTCACAAAATTGCCCTAATCCTGAACCTAGGATAAGTCCAATTTGAGGCTTAAAGCCCTTAGTATGTTGATGAATAACATCAACACAATCTTGCACTTGACTCATTAGAGGTGCTCCGGTCCAAATGATTGAGGGAGAAGCTCAGATAGATTCATTCGATTTTGAATTCCGTCTGGCGAGCACATAATAATCTGCGTAGTCGAATCTGAGAACTCTCTAATTCTTTGTCTACAGCCACCACAAGGTATTCCACCTTCGTCATTTTTTGTCATTACATAAATTTGATTTATTTTTCTCTCTCCACCCATAACCATTGCTGCAATAGCAGACGCTTCTGCACAATTTCCAAGGGGATAGCTTGCATTTTCAACATTACATCCAGTGAACTTATTGCCTTTGTCTGTAATAATTAAGACACCAACTGGATAGTTTGAATAGGGAACGTATGCTTTGCTCATAGCTTCCTTAGTAGCTTTGATGTTGCTCTCTTCATTCATTTCTATAACTCCTTAATGTAAGGCTGTGCAGAAGCTTTAGGTGGGACAGCTTTTCCAATAAACCCAGCTAGCAGAATAATTGTTAGAATATAAGGTGTTGCTTCAATGAGTTGAACAGGAATTTCGCCAACACCAGGGATAGCTATACCCTGAAGCCTTATCGAGATAGCATCTAAAAAAGCAAATAGAAAGCACGCTGCGAGTACTTTATAGGGGTGCCATTTTCCAAAAATAAGGGCAGCAAGAGCAATAAACCCACTACCAGCAGTCATGTCTTTGACAAACTGTGCATTATAGGCTGTAGCAAGATATACACCCCCAATTCCACATAAAATTCCGCCTATTAAAAGTGCTTTATATCTAAGAGCTTCAACAGAAATTCCGGCAGTATCAACCGCCTTTGGGTTCTCTCCTACAGCTCGAAGTCGAAGACCAAATCGAGTGCGAAACACAACCCACCAAACCATAGGAACAATTGCAAAAGCAAGGTAAACCAAAATGTTATGTCCACTGATAAGCTCTCTATAAATAACTCCTAAAACGGGTATATGATCGACTAGTTCAAGACCTGGCAAGTCAATCGATAGAAACCTTTGGTCATTTTTAAGGGTTGGAGTAATTCCAGCTTTCTTAAACCATGCCAGGCTTAGGATCATTGTGAGTCCAGCCGCCAAGATATTAATTGCAACTCCACTCACAATCTGATTTCCTTTGTAGGTAATGGATGCGAAGCCATGAATCATTGCTAGAGCAGCGGATGCGAAAATACCAGCTAGCAACCCAATCCATGGAGAGCCAAAAATTGCAGCGGCACTTGCAGCAATAAAGGCAGACATTAAGAGCTTACCCTCAAGTCCAATATCAACGACACCTGATCGTTCAGCAAAAAGACCAGCCATGGATGCAAAAATTAGGGGAACACAAACTCGAACAGATGCATCTAATGTCAATACAGTGCTTAAGAAAAAATCACTCATTCTGTTACCTCAATAGGGGCTAAAAAGCGAATTAAAACAGGTCGATAAAGATATTCTAGGCCACCACAAAACAAAATAACAAGACCCTGCATGACCACAACAATATCCCTAGAAACGTTTTGAAGTTCAAAGTCAAGTTCCGCACCACCTTGATAAAGGATCCCAAACAAGAATGCAGCAATAAGTATTCCAATAGGATGGTTGCGACCCATAAGTGCAACTGCAATTCCACCAAAACCATAGCCATAATTAAAGTTCAAGAACAACCGATGCTGAACACCCATAAGTTCATTGATTCCAACTAAGCCAGCTAGGGCCCCGGAGATGCACATTGTTACAATAATTATTTTCTTTGGGTTTATACCGCCATAGATCGCCGCATCATTACTTTTGCCGACAGCACGAATTGCAAAACCCCAGCGAGTATGCCAAAGAAAAAACCAAACCAACCCTGAGAAAAATAAAGCAACAAGAATCGATAAATTAAGGGGGGATTTAGCAATCTTGTAACCAAAACTAGCAAAAATATCATGAACAAAAGGGAGCCATGAAGCTTTAATAAAGTCACCACTTTCAGGTGACATTTCTCCAACTTCTCTTAAAACATTGACAAGAACATAGACCATCAACGCTGAAGCTAAAAAGTTAAACATAATTGTTGTAATAACAATATGACTACCACGATACGCCTGCAAATAAGCTGGAATAATAGCCCATAGGGCGCCAAATAATAAGCCACCAGATATCGCTAAAGGGATGACAATCCAGGCACTTAAGGCTGGATTAAGATAAAGCGCTACTAAAGCAGTTCCAAGACCTCCAACATAGGCTTGGCCCTCACCACCAATATTAAACAATCCAGCATGAAAAGCAACAGCAACAGCTAAACCAGTAAAAACAAAATTGGTAGCATAATAAAGCGTATAACCTAAACCTTCATCGTAGCCAAGCGCTCCATAAATTAATATCTTAGTTGCCTCGATTGGATCAACTCCGATTAAAAGAAATACCACGGCAGTTGCTAAAAAGGCCGTCAAGACATTGAGTAGTGGCAGTAGGAGGCCATTAATCCATGACAGGCGTCTCTCACGATTCATAGCTGAGCTCCTTTCATTTCTTCTTCAGTTTCAAGGGCATTAGCCATCATCATGCCTAGCGTCGCTTCATCAGCATCTGCACCGTTAACTGTCCCAGTAATTTCTCCATCACACATCACAATAATTCGATCACTGAGCGACATGATTTCTTCTAACTCAACAGAGATTAAGATAATAGCTTTTCCAGCATCTCTCATTTCGATGATTCGTTTTCTAATAAATTCAATGGCACCAATGTCAACACCCCTCGTAGGTTGACCAATAATTAGAACTTCAGGGTCTCTCTCAAACTCTCTGGCTAAAATGAGTTTTTGCTGGTTTCCACCTGAGAAATTTGAAGACATAAGGTTTGGATTGCTCGGTCTCACATCAAAGGCCTTCATCAAGGATTCGCAGTTTGCTTTAACTGAGGCTCGTTTCAACCAAACTCCCTGGTTAATATTTTTGTCATTATGGTAGCCCAAAAGAGCAGTTTCACTTGCAGTGAATTCAGATATCATTCCCATTCTTTGACGATCTTCAGGAACATGCGCAACACCTAAATTTCGAAGTTGTTCAGGGTTTAGTTTATTACTAGAGGAGATCGTCTCCCCCATAATTTCAATTGAACCTTTAGAGATCGGAAGAATTCCCGCTAAAGCTTTTAAAAGTGTTCCCTGGCCGTTGCCAGTAACACCAGCAATGCCTAATATTTCACCGGAACGAGCTTCAAAGCTAATATTGGATACACGTTTTAAGCCTTGCTCATTTTTAATTTCAAGGTTCTTTGCTGTGAGGACAGGGCTGCCTATTTTGGCTTTAGATTTCTCAATATTAAGTAAAACTTTTCTGCCAATCATTAGCTCTGCAAGTTCTTCAGGGTTGGTTTTATTTGTTTCGCGATGTGCAACCATTTTTCCTGCACGCATGACTGAAACGTGATCAGTAATGCTCATTATTTCACGCAACTTATGAGTGATCAATATGATAGTGACGCCTTGATTTTTGAGTGCCTCAAATATTCGGAATAATTCATCAGACTCTTGAGGCGTTAAAACACCAGTCGGCTCATCCAAAATGAGTACTTTAGCACCCTTATAAAGCCCTTTAAGTATTTCAACTCGTTGCTGCATTCCAACTGAGAGCTCTTCTACAGCAATATCAAGTTCAACTTCCAATCCATATTCCTTAGCTAGCCTAGTCAACTCAATTCTAGCATTGGAGAGACTTTCAGTTATTAGGGCGCCACCTTCACTACCAAGAACTACATTCTCTAGTACCGTAAAGTTATCCACAAGCATAAAGTGCTGATGGACCATCCCAATTCCTGCTTCGATAGATTGCTTTGAGCTTGTAGCTCTAAAGTCTTTGTCAAAGACTTTAATTTGGCCAGAGTCTGCCTGATAGAAACCATATAGGATGCTCATCAGTGTAGATTTACCGGCACCGTTCTCTCCCACAATTCCATGAATTGAGCCAGATTCAACGCTCAAGTTAACCTTATCGTTAGCGTGAACAGCTCCGAAATGTTTATCTACATTTATAAGTTCAATAGCAATATTTGACTTAGCCATAGATATTTTTTAACCGATAAATAGATTCATTATAGTTGTAAGCGTTTAAAACTTTAATATATAGTCTTACAAAAATCACATATTAAAGTTAAAAAAAAACATCCGGCCTTTTGGGCCGGATGTTTATAGGATAAAAAAGCTACTCTTTATAGAGGGCAGCTATTATCACTCATGTAGTCATGAACTACGATGTCACCAGAAATAATTGCGGCTCTAGCAGCATCAACAGCAGCAAGCATATCAGCAGAAACTAGGTCTGCGTTATACTCGTCCATTGCAGCACCAACACCGTTTACACTAAAACCAGCTTCCCAGTTACCAGCAACAGCAGCTGCAAAACTGTTATAAGCAGCTAATCCTACCTTCTTATACATAGAAGTAAGCATAGTTCCTGGTTGCATATAGTTTTGGTTTGAGTCAACACCAATCGCTAAAACACCCATATCTGCAGCAGTTTGATATACACCAATACCAGTTCCACCAGCAGCAGCATAAACTACGTCAGCGCCATTTTCAACTTGGCTACGAGTAATTTCACCACCCTTAGTTGGGTTACCCCAAGCAGCAGGTGTAGAGCCAGTCATCTGAGCTAAAACATTCATTGAGCTGTCAGCATGTGCAACACCTTGCTTATAGCCACACTCAAAACGACTAATTAATGGAATGTCCATTCCACCAACAAATCCAACAGTTCCTGAGTTTGAAGCCATAGCAGCCATAACACCAACTAGGAAAGAGCCTTCGTGTTCTTTATAGATAACGTTTTGAACATTTGGAGCATCAACGACACCATCAATAATAGTGAACTGAGTATCCGGATATTCAGCAGCTGCAGCAGCAACCGCATTAGCCATAGTAAAACCTACAGCAACAACTGGTGAATAACCACGTTGAGCAAATTTCTTAAGACTTTGCTCCATCATGGCTTCGTTAGTTGGCTCAAGTTCAGTAACAGCAATACCAGTATCATTCATGAATCTAGTAATACCATTAAAAACAGCCTCGTTAAAAGACTTGTCATTCTTACCGGCAGTATCATAAACAACCGCTGGTTTAACATGTCCATCAGCTTGAGCTATCGGTGCTGCTAAAAGAAACGTAGAAGCAATGACCGCTAAGCCAGTTTTTTTGATCAATCCACTAAAATGTGAACGTTTCATGTTTTTCATTGTGTACTCTCCTTAGTTATTAATCTCATTTATAAATAGAAAGAAAAACCGTCATTAAAAAAAAGACAGCTAAGACATCTTTAATATTTAACTCAAGTTTAGTTTAAAGTATATAGAAAATAAATTCCCGAGTTGTCAATATTCTATTCTGGAAGGAGGTCTTTGTCAAAAAAAAATTGATATATTTTTTATTCTTTGATCTTTAGTATCTTTCAGCCATGTTTGTTAATTATTTTTTATCAATTATTTGAATTCTAATAAATGAATGTTTACAATAATCGATATCAAATTTAGGCATATAATTAATGCATTTTGAAGCTTATATAGTCATTTATAGTTAAAATTATTATGAATAAAAAGATCATTCAGAGTCTTAATAGTTATCCACGCGATATGACTGGATATGGGCAAAACTCTATCAACCCAAAGTGGCCTAATAATGCAAAAGTAGCCGTTCAGTTTGTTCTTAACTATGAGGAGGGTGGTGAAAATTGCATACTTCATGGTGATAATGCTTCCGAAGCCTTTCTCTCTGAAATCGTTGGCGCAAAGCCATATGAAGGTGTGAGACATATGAGTATGGAATCGATCTATGAATACGGATCAAGGGTGGGAGTTTGGAGGATACTTCGTCTTTTTAAAGAGTTTGATATCCCAATTACTGTTTTTGCTGTGGCTATTGCGATAGCTAGAAATAAAGAATTAGCTAATTATTTAGTTGAGCATAATTATGATATTTGTGCTCATGGTTTTCGCTGGATAGACTACCAGTATGTTGATGAAAATACTGAACGAGATCACATCAAAGATTGTATTTCAATGCTGACAGAGTTCTTAGGAAAGAGACCCGAAGGATGGTATACAGGAAGAAATAGCCCAAATACAAGGAGGCTAATTATTGAAGAGGGTGGATTTCTCTATGACAGCGACTCTTATGACGATGATTTACCTTATTGGGCAAATAGCTTTGACACTGAAAAGAAGCACTTAATCATTCCATATACCTTAGATGTAAATGATATGAGGTTTGCTTCGCCCCAAGGCTTTAATTCAGGTGATCAATTTTTTAATTATTTGAAAGATAGCTTTGATGCTTTATATAAAGAAGGAGAGACTAGCCCTAAAATGATGTCGGTTGGGATGCATGCAAGAATACTGGGAAGGCCTGGGAGGATTATGGCCATGAGAAGATTTTTAGAATATATTAAAACTTTTGATAATGTTTGGTTATGCTCTAGAAGAGATATTGCAGACCATTGGTATAACAATTTTTAGATTTAAGATTATGAAACTACCATCTGATTTAGCGTCATACTCCTCAGAAAAGTACCTAAAGACTTTTAAAAACCTTTACGAGCATTCGCCTTGGTTTGTAGAGCAGTCTTTAGAGCTCGTAGCTTTGAATGAGAAATATAACAACCTTGAAAAATTTCATGCTACATTGTCTGAAATTATGCTCTCATCGGATAACAATATGCAGGACGAACTTATTGCTGCACATCCACTATTGGCCGGTAAAAAAGCGCAAAACAATGAGCTGACAGATTTCTCTACAACTGAGCAAAAATCTGCAGGACTCAGTGACTGCACTGATGATGAAATTAAACTTTTTGAAAAGCTCAATGAGGAGTATTTTTCAAAGTTCGACTTTCCTTTTATTATGGCTGTTAAAGAAAAAAATAAATCCGAAATTATCTCGACCTTTTTGGGGCGCAAGAATAACTCTAGAGATGAAGAAAGGACAAATGCTTTAGTTGAAATTAATAAGATAGCTTGGCTTAGAATTAAGGAGATTTATGGAATATAAAGAACTCATCGATGTTGCTTGCTCAGATACTGGGGCTAAAGTCATTTATTGTAGTGATGAATTCTTTGCTGACTCTTCTCGCATGCTCCAACCGAGCGACCCAGTTTGGATTGATGATAAGTATGATGACAATGGCAAATGGATGGACGGATGGGAAAGTCGAAGAAGAAGGGATGGTAAGGATGACTTTTGCTTTATTCGTTTAGGTAAGAAAGCATCTGTCAAAGGTTTTAATGTTGATACAACCCACTTCACGGGAAATTTTGCTCCAGGAATTTCAATTCAGGGATGCTCTGTTCCTGGCGGTACAACCGATGATCTCGTTGTAGACAGTAGTGCAGTCACAGAATGGTTTGATCTTCTAGGCAAAAAAGAAATTAAGGGTGATTCTCATAACCGTTTTGAATGTGCAGCAAGTAATCCAATTACCCATTTAAAAATTACACTTCACCCTGATGGAGGTATTGCAAGACTCAGAGTTTATGGTGAGTTCTGGGAGGATGAGAGAGACTCAAATTTTGAGGGTATTAACGTTCTGTCTAAAGAGAGTGGTGCTAAAGCTTTATATGCAAACGATGAGCACTTTGGCTGCTTAAGCAATGTATTAGAAAAACATGAGCCATTAAGCATGGCTGATGGCTGGGAAACTAGAAGGAGAAGAAAGCCAGGTAACGACTGGGGTGTTCTCGCACTTTCAAAGCCTGCTCAGGTCGAGGAAATCATTGTAGACACTAAATTTTTTAAGGGTAACTTTCCACATACATTTTCTCTTTCCACAGCGAATATTTCTGATCAAGAAGACGCTAGCATTATAGAAAGTAGTAAGTCTTGGACCAAGCTACTTGAAAGAAAAAAACTAGGGATGAATCAAATCCATACTTTTGGTATGAAAGACATTTTGCACAACGAACCCTTTACACATGTCCGAGTTGATATCTATCCGGATGGTGGAATCGCTCGATTAAAATTTATTGGTAAATTTATTTAACTATGCAAAATATAAAACTTATTCCAGAAAAATTAACTTCTGAAAATTTTTCCGATTTTGGAGAGGTCGTTTCAATTGAAAGTAAAGAGTCCAGAACAATCAATGATGGCTTTGCTCAAAAATTTTCAGATATCGCAACTCTTGATACTTTAGAGGAAAAAGGTCAAACGAGTGTTCATATATTTGTCGCAAAGAGTAGGAGATTTCCGCTGCATATTTCAATGTTAGAAAAACATCCTTACTTTAGCCAAACTTTCATACCTAGGCACTCTTCTCCTTTTATAGTAGTTGTTGCGCCACCTTCGCAGAGCCCTATCATTGAAAACTTGAGGGCCTTTATTACGAATGGGCAGCAAGGAATAAATTATTCACGAGGTGTTTGGCATTTTCCACTCATAAGTATTAATGATAATTCACAATTTATTGTGATTGACAGAAAACATAATGAGGAATTTGATACTATTGAGCAGTGCGAAGAAGTCTCTATTGATGACATTAATGTGGTGTTGGAGTTTAACTTATGATGCAAATATATCTAATGGATTGGCTTAATTTAGCTTTAAAACTTCTCCATGTAATTGCTGGTATAGCTTGGATTGGGGCGTCATTCTATTTTAACTGGCTTGAAAATAAACTTGATCGATTAAATAATAGAGATGAAATAGCTGGAAATCTATGGGCAGTTCATGGTGGTGGCTTTTATCATCTAGAAAAATACAAGAAATATCCTCAAACCCTTCCAGAGCCATTGCATTGGTTTAAGTGGGAAGCGTACGTTACTTGGCTATCAGGAATTTCGCTTCTCTCAGTTATATATTATTTTAATGCTAGTACCTATTTATTAGCTACTGATAGCTCAATATCTGCAATAAATGGCATTGGGTTGAGCTTATTAGGCTTGTTACTTTTTTGGCTTATATATGACATCTTATGTAAGTCAAGATTGGTTAATAAGTCAGCAATTTTTATAGCAATCATATTTATAGTGATTTCATTTTTTTCATATTTCTACAGTAATATTTTTAATCCCAGAGCGGTTTACATGCAAATTGGCGCTATGGTTGGAACGGTTATGGTCGCAAATGTTTTTTTTGTGATTATTCCAGTTCAAAAAAAGCTGGTTGATGCTTGTGAAAACGCCACAGAAGTTAGTTTAGAGCTTGGAAAAACAGGATATCTTCGCTCTCGACATAATAACTATTTCACCTTGCCAGTTTTATTTATGATGATTAGTGGACATTATCCAACGATTTATAGTGGTGATTATGGTTGGTTGGTATTAATCGCTGTCATTGGGATTTTAGTGATGGTACGTCATTACTTTAATTTAAGGGGAGTTGGTAAAGCAAAAAATAGCTTAATTGCCATAATTGTATTATCAACATTAGCTTTAATTTATGTTTTGGCTCCATCACAAAGTAAAGATCAAAAGCAAAATAAAGAAATAGTAACTATTGCTGAAGCTCAAATCATTATTGAAAAACACTGCGTAAGTTGTCACGCTGCAGAACCTTCAAACAAGGCATTTGCAATTGCGCCAAATGGCATAATGCTTGATACTCAAGAAAATATTATTACCCATAAGAATCAGATATATAAGCAAGCAGTTTTATCTAAAGCTATGCCAATAATTAACACTACAAATATGACCGATGAAGAGAGAGAGAAATTAGGGATTTGGATTGAGGCAAATTAATGATTGAATACAATCACTATCGAGGGTCAATTTACCACTGTTTTGAGAGTGGGGGAGAGGTAGAGCCAATCTATATAGAGGATGGCCTAATGGTTGTTGATGTTGATTCGGGAAAAATTGTTGAAGTTGGTGCCTTTAATGAACTTTTTTCTAAGTGGCCAAATGCAAATTCATCAAATCATTTTAAGGATAGTTTAATAATGCCTGGCTTCATTGATACTCATGTGCATTACCCTCAGTACAAAGTCATAGCTTCATATGGAACGAGTCTTTTAGACTGGCTTAATAAATACACTTTCATTGAAGAACAAAAATTTTGTGATGAGGCTTATGCGTCTAAAGTTGCAGATTTATTTCTTGATGAACTCATTAAAAATGGTACCACTACAGCAATGACTTTCTGTACTTCATACAAGCAATCTGTAGACATTTTTTTTACTGCTGCTGAAAAGAAAAATCTCAGAATGATTGCTGGTAAAGTGATGATGGATAGAAATGCTCCAGAAGGCCTTTGCGACAATTCAGATGATAGTTATTTTGATTCAAAAGAGCTTATTGAAAAATGGCACAATAAGGGACGAATGAGTTATGCAGTTACCCCTAGATTTGCTCCTACATCTTCTTCTGAACAACTTAAGCAGGCAGCTAAATTGTTAGATGAGTATTCAGATACTAATGGAAATAAAGGTTTGCTCATGCAAACACATTTGAATGAAAATATTGACGAAATTGAGTGGGTAAAAGAACTCTTCCCAGATTCAAAAAACTATTTTGATGTCTACGACAGCTTTAATTTATCTGGCACTAATTCAGTTTTTGGTCATTGTATTTATAATACTGATGAAGAATATAAACGTATTGCTGATTCGGGTTCTAAAGTTTCGCTATGCCCAAGATCCAATTTATTTCTTGGGAGTGGTTTATTTGAGGTTGATAAATTAGAAGCCTTTGGAATAGATTTTGCACTCGCTTCAGATGTTGGAGGGGGTGATAGCTTTTCAATGTTTCAGGTTATGAATGAAGCTTACAAAATATGTCGGTTAAATGACTATAACTTAGATCCTGTTAAAGCCTTTTATCTGACAACACTAGCTGCTGCTAAAGTACTTAATATGGAAGATCATATTGGTAATTTTGATTCTAATAAGGAGGCAGATTTTATTGTCATTGATTTAAAGGCCACAGAATTAATAAAGAACAAACTTGAAACCTCAAATAATATTAGCGATATATTGTTTAATTTGATGACCCTTGGAGATGATAGACTAATCAAAGAGGTCTATATTCTGGGTCAAAATATTTACAAAAAAAAGGAAGCATAATGGGACAACTAACAACTCATATATTAGATACTTCGGCAGGCATCCCTGCAAGTGATGTGGTTATAAATTTATATCGAAGAGATGGCACAAGCTCAACCCATATTAAATCAACAAAAACTAATACAGATGGTCGATGTGACAAACCCTTGCTGTCAGAAGAAGAGTTTGATGAGGGCTGTTATGAGCTTGAATTTATAGTTAATGATTATTTTGAAGCAAAAAATATAAATTGTCCTTTTTTAAAAGATGTCATTATTCGTTTTAGTATTAGTGAAAAAAGTGAAAATTACCATGTGCCACTTTTAATTTCTCCTTATAGTTATTCAACATATCGAGGAAGCTAATGTATTTTTTGCTTAATCAAAACTCTTCACCAACTGATCTTGGTGTAATTAATCCCAATACAACTGTTCTGGAGTGGTTAAGAGCTAATCAGCTTGTAGGCACAAAGGAAGGCTGTGGTTCAGGAGATTGTGGGGCTTGTACTGCTGTTATTGGTGAAATTGTTACAAATAATAAGACTAACAAGATCGAGTACAAGAGTATAAACACATGTATGGCGCTAGCCTATGGTTTGGTTGGTAAGCATTTAGTTACTGTTGAGGGCTTAATGGAGGATGATAAGCTCCACCCCTCTCAAAAGGCTATGGTTCTAGAAAATGGTTCACAGTGCGGTTTTTGTACACCTGGATTTGTCATGTCCTTATTTGCTTTATATCAAAATAAAAATTCTGTAAATCTTCATCAAATAAACGAAGCACTATCAGGCAATTTGTGCAGATGTACAGGCTACAAGCCAATAATTGCAGCAGCATTTTCAATGTTTGAAAACAAAAATGATGAGCCTCTAGACTACTATAAAAAAAATAAGAAGAAAATTACTGATATCTTAGGGAAATTAAATAATCCTGAGCATTTAAGTCTAAGTTTTAAAAAGAGCAATAAAACAATTAAATATGATGCTCCTTCAACAATAGATGAGCTCTCTAATATCCTTATTAATAATACATCGACTAATATTATTGCTGCTGGAACTGACCTTAGCCTTGAAATTACCCAGTCAATGAAAGAATTCTCTCATATTGTAAGCGTTAACAAGGTTATTGAATTGAAAGAGATTAAAGATGGTGCAAATGAGATAGAAATTGGAGCTGCAGTTAGTTATGAAGATGCCGCTTCTTGTCTCATAAGTAATTGGCCTGACTTAGCCGCTTTTTTGCAGCGTTTTGCTTCGTTACCAATTAAGAATTGGGCCACTATTGGAGGTAATATAGCTAATGCTTCACCTATTGGAGATATGCCTCCAGTTTTGATTGCTTTAGATGCAAAATTAAAGCTTAGAAAGGGTGCTGATAGCCGAATAATTAATCTAGAAGATTTTTTTATTACATATAAAAAAACAGTTATTCAACAAGGTGAATTTATTGAAAGTATTATCATTCCTAAGCCAAATGGTAATCAGCAACTCATAACTCATAAAATGTCGAAAAGATATGAGGATGATATTTCAGCTGTATGTATGGCAATCAATATTTCATCTAAGAACAATAAGCCAGAATCATTTAAGATAGCCTTTGGCGGTATGTCAGGTATCCCTCAAAGATCAAAAAAACTTGAAGATTTTTTATTAAAGCATTGGCAAAATGACGATATAGCTTCATTATCTTATAAGGTTTTAAATGAAGAATTTTCTCCTTTTACTGATGTAAGGGCGTCTTCAGAATATCGATTGCAAGTTTCTGCAAACTTAGTTAAAAAAACTATTTTGATGTATTTAGGTGAGTCAATCGAAAATCTTGCTGAATATACTCATTTAAATTAATTTAGGGAGTAAGGACAAATTAATAAAAGCACCAAAAATTCTTCTCAGCTTAAAAGCTCAATAATTGGCGAATCTATTGCTCATGATAGTGCTCATATGCATGTCCAAGGAAGTGCGGCTTATATTGATGATATGCCAGCTCCAAAAGGTACTCTTCATGTCGCCTTTGCATTAAGTGAGGTCGCTCATGGAAAAAT
Organism: Candidatus Pseudothioglobus singularis PS1; assembly: GCF_001281385.1. Taxonomy (NCBI): domain Bacteria; kingdom Pseudomonadati; phylum Pseudomonadota; class Gammaproteobacteria; family Pseudothioglobaceae (SeqCode); genus Pseudothioglobus (SeqCode); species Pseudothioglobus singularis (SeqCode). The sequence goes on along the minus strand of NZ_CP006911.1, from coordinate 1,028,634 downwards.
AAATAAGATTGATATTTCAAGCGCTAAGGAGGCTGAGGGCGTTCATAGTATTCTCTTGGCAAAAGACATAGAAAATCTTTACATAGGGGCAATTAAACATGATGAGCCTATTTTAGCTGATGAAGAGGTTTTATTTTATGGTCAAGCAATCGCTGCTGTCTTGGCTGATAGTCATGAAAATGCAAGAGCAGCGGCACTGCTAATTACCACAGATGTAAAAGAGCTTGAGGCAGTTGTGACTATTGATCAGGCAATGGCTAAAAAAAGCTTTCTTGATGAGCCAATAATTGTCTCTACAGGAGACTCAAATAAAGCTATTGACTCATCAAAAAATAAGCTAGATGGCAGCATTTCTATTGGAGGCCAAGAGCATTATTACCTTGAGGGGCAGGTCGCCTTTGCAATTCCAACAGAGGATAATGAAATGGTAGTTCACTCTTCTACTCAAAATCCAACTGAAGTTCAGCATTTAGTAGCACATGTTCTGGATGTTCCACAGAATGCAATTGAAGTAGTTACTCGAAGAATGGGAGGTGGCTTTGGTGGTAAAGAGACTGATTCATCTCAGCTAGCATGCGTTTGTGCAATTTTTGCAAACCAGACTAAGCTCCCAATAAAGGCTAGGCTTTCAAGGAAAGATGATATTTTGATGACTGGAAAGAGACATGATTTCAAAGCGAACTATAAAGTTGGCTATGATGATGATGGTAGGATTTTAGGAATTGAAGTTGATCTTGCTGCAAGATGTGGATACTCACTCGATCTCTCAAAAGCAATAGTCTCTAGAGCCCTATTCCATGCTGATAATGCATATTTCTTACCAAATGCTACTTTTAGGGGCTTCCTATGCAAAACAAATACTGCTTCAAATACCGCATTTAGAGGATTTGGTGGACCTCAAGGCATGCTTGCTATAGAAAATATTATTGAAGAAATAGCTATGAATATTGGTGTCGATCCACTTGAGATTAGACAATTAAACTATTATCAAAAGGAAACAAATAATGTAACGCCATATGATCAAGTTGTTGAAGATAATATTGTTAACGAGATTACAAGTGAACTCATAGATGATAGTCAGTATTTGGCTAGAAGAGAGAGTATTAAGAATTTTAATAAGAATAATACATATCTCAAAAAGGGATTGGCTTTCTCTCCTGTTAAATTTGGTATTTCTTTTACTACTCAGTTATTGAATCAAGCAGGGGCATTGGTAAATATCTATAAAGATGGCAGTATATATATAAATCATGGCGGAACTGAAATGGGTCAAGGTCTATTTATTAAGGTTGCTCAGGTTGTTGCTAATGAGTTTGGAGTTAATTTAGAACGTGTAAAGGTTTCAGCAACCTCGACTGCAAAGGTACCCAATACATCTCCAACAGCTGCTTCTTCAGGTTCAGATTTAAATGGAATGGCCGCTAGAGAGGCTTGCCTTCGTATTAAGAAAAATTTAACTGTCTTTGCCCAAGATTTCTATGGTGAAGGTAATGATGACATTGAGTTTAAAGACTCTTTTGTTACTGTTGGTAAGAAAAGGATAGCATTTGACGAATTTGTATTAACAGCATATTTAAATAGAGTTGAGCTATTTAGTAATGGCTTCTATAAAACCCCAAAGATTTATTTCGATGCTATTAAACAAAAAGGTCGTCCTTTTTTTTATTATTCATATGGTGCATGCGTTAGCGAGGTTATAGTCGACTGTTTGACTGGTGAATACAAACTTTTAGCAGTAGATATTTTGCATGATGTTGGTGCCTCGCTTAATCCTGCAATTGATATGGGACAAATAGTTGGAGGGTTTATTCAAGGCATGGGCTGGCTTTGCTCTGAGGAACTGAAATGGAATGATTCCGGAGCATTGCTAACAATGGGCGCCTCAACTTATAAAATACCTGCAATAGGAGATACTCCTGAACACTTTGAGGTCAAAATTAAACCAAATATTTCAAATCATGAAAATACAATTCATAAATCAAAAGCAGTTGGTGAGCCCCCACTTATGCTTGCTATCTCAACCTGGCTTGCGTTAAAAAATGCTATTTATAATGCAGATGAAACAAATAAAACAGGGCTAAATGCACCTGCAAATTTTGAGGAAGTATTTTTTAGTCTGAATAAGCGGTCATAAGTAGAAAGATATGGATAGTTGGCTTGACCCTGTAAAAACAGAAATTTCATTGAATAATGGGTTTGTTTTATTGACCATTATTGCTACAAAAGGTTCAACGCCATGTAGGAATGGAGACAAGATTGTTTTCACGAAGAATGAGAATTCATTTGGGAGTATTGGTGGTGGCAATCTAGAGTTTAAATCGCTTGCATTTGCTAAAGAGATGTTAGGTCAAAAAATGAATACTCGGCAACTCGTCAAGTATCCACTAGGCGCAACATTGGGGCAATGTTGTGGCGGCTATGTTAAGGTGTTATTTGAAAGCTTTATAGACGATGATGAAGGCTTAAGTCATAATAATTCGTGGATTGAACAAGTATCAGCTCTCTATAAAAAGGGCGAAGATTTTATTTTGGCAACAATCATTGATATTGATAAAAAAAATCACTCAAGTACTCAAAAGTGTATTTACACAAACAACAATTTTTACTCCTCTCTTGGTAATAAAAAATTATCAAACTTTATAGAGGAAAGCGCTTCAAATTTGATGCAGAGCGCTCAAAGCCCAACTATCGTTGAATTTGAGGATGACTCAGAGACTAAGGCTCAAGTTTTACTTGAGAAAGTTAACTCGAGCGAGGTTTTGCCCGTGGTAGTCTTTGGGGCGGGTCATATCTCTAGAGCGTTGATGCCCATAATAATCAACCTTCCAATTAAGCTGTATTGGATCGATGATAGACAGGAGCAGTTTGATCAATATGTTGGTGATACCTCTCAAATTAATATTATTTGTGATGACTTTCTGACTAGTATGGCGGATTTACCAAATGAGATTTATACTTTGGTTATTACTTATAGCCATCAAATTGATTTTGAAATTTGTGAGAAGATGATTATTCAAAATAACTTTAGTTATTTGGGTATGATTGGTTCATCGATTAAGGGGAGAAAATTTAGAGATCGCTTTGCTCAAAAAAATTATTCAAAGGATGTAATTGATAAATTTACTTGTCCGATTGGTGAAAAACAGAAACTTTTAAAATCACCCACCTCTATTGCCATAACAATAGCAATGGATTTGATTAATTTTATTGAAAATAAAAAACAATCTGAATTATCATGAAGTATCAATTAGAAATTTCAAATATCACTAAATCTTATGGAGACCTTAAGGCGAATGACGATGTCTCTTTAAGTATTAAGAGTTCATCCATTCACGCACTGCTTGGGGAGAATGGTGCAGGCAAATCCACCCTAGTAAAGATTATCTATGGCTCCTTGATGCCAGATGCAGGTCAGATGAAATGGGCTGGTGAGAAGTACAGTCCAAAGAGTCCTTTTGAGGCCAGAGAGAATGGTATTGCAATGGTGTTCCAGCATTTCTCTTTATTTGAGTCTCTGACGGTTGAAGAAAACATTATCTTGGGCCTTGATAAAGTCGGTCTAAATGAAAACTTTACAGATGAGATCTTAAAATACTCAAAGCAATATGGCCTCGATGTTAATCCCCAACAAGTTGTTGGAGACCTCTCTGTAGGTGAGCGCCAGAGAGTAGAAATTATTCGATGTTTAATTCAAAATCCGAAGCTTCTTATTATGGATGAACCCACTTCTGTTTTAACCCCACAGGAAGTTTCCGATCTCTTTTTGACACTTAATAAACTTGCTGACGATGGCTGTGCTATTTTATATATTTCTCACAAACTTGAAGAGGTTCGCGAGATCTGTATTGAAGCTACAATCTTAAGAGGAGGAAAGTTAGTCCAAAGCTGCATTCCACAAGAGCACACTCAAAAAGAGCTCGCTGAAATGATGATTGGAAAAAAACTAACAGAATTGGCCAGAACTAATATTAATATTGGTTCAGATATCTTCTCAATTAAAAATTTAAGTCGTAAAAGTGACGACATGTATGGCGTTCACTTGCATGATATCTCTTTAACAATGAAACAAGGAAGTATCGTTGGAATTGCAGGAGTTGCGGGAAATGGGCAAGACGAATTAATGGAGCTTCTCATAGGTGAAAAGTCATCTGCAGATAATGTTTTGACTTTTGATGGTGAAGACATTGGTTCACTAAACTCGCACGAAAGAAGACAACTTTCGATGTTTTTTGTTCCTGAGGAGCGACTAGGTCATGGCGCCGTTCCAGATATGACACTTGATGAGAATATGTTATTGAGTCGACCAGAGTCTGAAGGAATGACATCGAATGGTGTTATTGATTGGAAGGCTGTTACGCGTTTTTCAGATCAAGTGATAAGTGACTTTGATGTCCAAACTCCCTCAAGTAGAATGCTTGCCAAATCCTTATCTGGGGGAAATTTACAGAAATTTATGGTGGGAAGGGAGCTCATTAGAAAACCAAAACTAATAATAGTTGCTCAGCCAACATGGGGCGTTGACGCAGGGTCAGCCAACAACATTCATCAATCTTTAATATCCCTGGCAGATCAAGGGTCTGCAGTTTTAATTATCTCCCAAGATTTGGATGAAATTTTAAGTCTATGTGAACAAATTCATGTTCTTTCAGAGGGTAGTCTTTCAGAAGCAGTCGATATGAAAAAAGGTGGCTTAGAGAAAATTTCACAGCTGATGGTAGGAGGTCATAAATCATGATCAAACTAATTCCAAGAGCAGAAAACTCAAAAGCGATGATCATATTATCACCAATCATTGCGCTTACACTTACTGCACTCTCTGCATTAGTCATCTTCCTTTTTATCTTAGAAGATATTCCAGTTTCTAGCGTATTTTTCACATTATTTGCTGAGCCCCTTCTGGATTCATACTATTTCTCTGAGCTCCTAGTCAAAGCAACTCCATTGATGATTATTGGACTTGGTTTGTCGATCGGCTTTAGAGCCGGAATTTGGAATATTGGAGCAGAAGGTCAATTTGTAATGGGCGGTATTGCGGGTGGCACCGTTGGACTGTATTTCTATAATGTTGAAGGCTTTTGGCTTTTACCATTGATGGCTATAGCTGGCATTCTTGGTGGAATGCTTTATGCAAGTATCGCTGCTTTCCTTCGTATCAAATATCAGGTTAATGAAATTCTTGTAACCTTAATGTTGACTTATGTTGCTGTATTGTTTTTACAAGCTATGCTCCAAGGACCCTTAAGAAATCCATCAGGTTTTAATTTTCCAGAAAGTCGAATGTTTCATGATAGCGCAATGCTGCCTATCATCTGGGAAAGCACCCGCTTACATATTGGCTTGATTGTTGCAATTCTTCTCTCATTCTTAGCATGGTTTGGAATAAAGAAGCATATGTTTGGAATGCAAATTAAAATCTCTGGAAGTGCACCTCGAGCAGCTAAATTTGCAGGTTTTGATGATAATAAGACTGTATGGTACTCCTTATTGATCTCTGGAGGTTTGGCGGGACTCGCTGGCTTATTTGAAGCATCAGGTCCAGCAGGGCAGCTCACTCCGGGTCTGCCTCAATTTTATGGCTTCACTGCAATTATTGTAGCCTTTCTAGCACGGCTTCATCCCGTTGGGATATTGTTTTCAGCACTACTTATTGCACTGAGCTATGTGGGAGGTGAAAATGTTCAAATAGATTACAATTTACCGAGCTCAATAACTCAAATTTTTCAAGGCATGCTTCTTTTTTATTTTCTAGCATGCGACATATTAATTAAATACAAAGTTGTCCTTTTTAAAAAAAATAATTAAAGACTATGATTGAAAACTTGTTAATTGAAATATTTATTGGAATAATGGTTGCTTCAGCGCCCCTTATTTTTGCGGCTATAGGAGCACTATTGGTTGAGCGTTCAGGAGTTTTAAACCTAGGTGTTGAGGGTATGATGATTGTCGGAGCTCTTCTTGGTTTCGTTGTTATATCTCATACTAATAATGCTTATTTAGCTGTTCTTGCAGCACTTGTAGCTGGAATGGTAATTGCCTCAATTTTCGCTTTTTTAACTCAATTTTTACTAACCAACCAGGTAGCAACTGGACTAGCACTAACCCTTTTTGGATTAGGTTTTGCTGCATTTGCCGGAAGAGAGTACACCGAGGTAACAATCGACCTTATTGGTCCAATCTATATTCCAATACTGTCTGAAATACCGTATATAGGGCCATCGCTTTTTTCGCTTAATCCACTTATTTACCTTGCATTTTTTATGGTTTATATAGTTTGGTGGTTTTTATTTAAAACTAAACAAGGTTTAATTTTGCGTGCGATAGGTGATAACCATGATGCTGCTCATGCTATTGGCCATAATGTTGTTCTTTATCGTTTTATGGCGATTTTATTTGGAGGTGCAATGGCTGGACTTGGTGGAGCTTTCTTGTCCCTTGTTCAGGTACCTATTTGGGGTGAAGGGATGACTGCTGGAAGAGGTTGGATTGCAATAGGATTGGTTGTTTTTGCTTCATGGCAGCCGTTTAGAGTAATCTTAGGTGCAGTATTATTTGGTGGAATTACAGTTCTTCAGCTTCATGCACAGGGTTTTGATATTAGGATTAGTGCCCAATACTTATCGATGCTACCTTACCTGGCTACCATTGTTATTCTGGTTAGTTTAAGAATGAGGTTAAAAAATAAAACAAATCGCACAGTTCCTAATTGTTTGGGTAGAATATTTCATTCAACAACTTAGTTTGCTGAATTTATTTGTAAAAAAGTAAGAAGAAGTAAGAAAATTTGTTAAATAACTAAAAGGAGAAAAAGTATGTCTAATCGAAGATTTTCGAGTGTCTTAAAGCTCTCGATTTTAAGCGTGGTTCTCGCATTCACTGGGAGTGTCTCTGCTGATCCTGTTAAAGCCGCTTTTGTATATATTGGTCCAACAGGAGATCATGGATGGACTTTTGCACATGACCAAGGTGCAAAATATGTAAAAGAAAAGATGGGTGATGATGTAATCATAACAACAGTGGAGAGTGTTGAAGAGAACTCTGACTCTGAGCGTGTTATTACTAGCCTTGCACGTAAAAATGATATTATTTTTACAACGTCATTTGGTTACATGAATCCAACTATTAAAGTTGCTAAACGCTATCCAAATGTAAAGTTTGAGCATGCAACAGGATATATGCGTGAAGATAACGTTTCAGTTTACTCAGCAAGATTTTATGAGGGTAGACATGTTATTGGCAAGATTGCTGGAAGAATGACAAAGAATAATGTAATTGGTTACATTGCTTCTTTCCCAATTCCTGAAGTAATTAGAGGTATTAATTCAGCATATTTAGCGGCTAAATCTGTTAACCCTGATGTAACAATGAAAATCGTTTGGGTATACACTTGGTACGATCCAGGCAAAGAGGCGGACGCAGCAAATGCTCTAATCGCACAAGGCGCTGATATCTTAATGCAGCATACTGACTCTACTGCTCCAATGACGGTTGCTGAGGAGAAAGGTATTCATGCATTTGGTCAAGCATCTGATATGCGTGAATGGGGTATGAACGCTCAGTTAACTGGAATCATTGATGACTGGGGTCCTTACTACCTTGATAGAGTTCAAGCTGTAAAAGATGGGACTTGGGAGTCAGTTGACGTATTTGATGGCGTGAAGCAAGGTATGGTTAAATTTGCTCCAATGAACCAAAATATGCCTATTGATGTTAAAAATGAAGCTATGAAAACAATTATTGACTTGTCTATGGGTGCTATTCATCCATTTACAGGACCAATTAATAAGCAAGATGGTTCTCCATGGTTAGCTGAAGGTGAAACTCCTCCAAACTACCCAGATCTACTAACTATGGATTTCTATGTAGAAGGTATTGACAGTAAGTACCCGAACTAAGAAAAAGTCCATTTAATTAAAATAAAAATCGCGTCTCAAGGGTATACTTGAGGCGCGATTTTTTTTATCAATAACGTAACAAAAAAATTTATATGTCTAAAATAATAATTAGAACTTTGATGTTTTCTCTATTAACCTCCCTCATGTCAATTTCAACAAATATCTTCGCAACTCCGGTCAAGGCAGCTTTTGTCTACGTAACCCCAATTGGTGATCATGGATGGACATATGCTCATCACAATGGAGTTATCCACTTAAAAAAAGTTTTGGGTGATGATGTGATCATAACTGAAGTAGAGAATGTTCCTGAAGATTCAGACTCTGAACGCGTTATTACAAGTCTTGCTCGAAAAAATGACATAGTTTTTACAACATCATTCGGTTACATGAATCCTACTGCAAATGTTGCAAAGCGTTATCCTAATGTTAAGTTTGAGCATGCAACTGGTTATATGCCTTCTAAGAATGTGGCGAACTACCAAGCTAAATTTTATGAAGGAAGGCACGTTCTAGGGAGAATTGCGGGTGGGATGACAAAGAATAATATTATTGGATGGGTTGCATCATTTCCAATTCCAGAGGTAATTCGAGATATTAATTCTGCTTTTCTAGCTGCTAAGTCCGTTAATCCTAATATTGAGATGAAGATTATATGGGTCTATACATGGTTTGACCCAGGTAAGGAATCAAATGCTGCAAATGCTCTCATTGCTCAAGGCGCAGATGTACTTTTTCAGCATACCGCTTCGACTGCTGTAATGACAACTGCAGAAGATAAGGGAGTATTTGCATTTGGCCAGGCTTCTGATATGCGTAAATGGGGCCCAAATGCACAACTGACAGGCATTATTAATGATTGGGGTCCTTATTATGTTGAGCGAGTAAAGGCTGTTAGGGATGGTACTTGGACTTCAGCAGATTCTTTTGAAGGGATTAAACAAGGGATGGTTAAGTTTGCACCGATGAATCAAAAAATACCTACTGACATTAAGAATGACGCAATGAAAGCAATCATTGATTTTGCTATGGAAAAAGTTGATCCATTTACTGGGCCAATTAATAAACAAGATGGAACGCCATGGCTAGGAGCAGGTGAGACTGCTCCAATTGCTGACTTAATGGGAATGCAGTTTTATGTTGAAGGTATTGAAAGCCAATTCCCAAATTAAAAATATTTTTGTTAGTATTAATCCTTTATAGTAATATCTATAGAATTATTTTTATTTGAGTTCCTATGTCTGAAATCTCCCACAGTTGGCTAAACGAGTTACCTAAAATTGAGCTTCATGTTCATTTAGAAGGAACGCTTGAGCCAGAGTTAATGTTTGAGTTAGCTAAAAGAAATTCTATTCCATTAAATTTTAGTGGTGTCAATGAAGTTAAAGAGGCGTATCAATTTTCTAATCTTCAAGATTTTCTTGATATCTACTATCAGGGTGCTCAAGTGCTTCTTCATGAGCAGGACTTTTATGACTTGACTTGGGCATACTTATTAAAGTGTAAAGAGCAAAATGTTCTTCATGTTGAGCCTTTCTTTGATCCTCAAACACACACAGATAGAGGCGTTCCATTTAAAGTTGTAATTAATGGCATTTCAGACGCTCTTGCGGATGCTGAAGAGCGACTTGGAATTTCATCTAAGCTCATTATGTGCTTCTTGAGGCATTTGGATGAGACGAGTGCAATTGAAACTTTAAAAAATTCAGCAGAATATACTGACTATATATATGGTGTTGGTCTAGATAGCTCTGAAAAAGGCAACCCACCTGAAAAATTTTCAAATGTTTTTAGTGCTGCTAAAGATATGGGCTACAAGTTAGTAGCGCATGCAGGTGAAGAAGGGCCAGCAAGCTATATATGGAGATCATTGGATATTCTTAATATTGAAAGAATTGACCATGGAATAAGAGCTATTGATGACCCAGAGCTAATGCTGCGATTAATTAATAATCAAATACCACTGACTGTTTGCCCGCTATCGAATGTCAAATTAAAGGTCTTTGAGGAGATGGCAAGCCATACTATTCTGGAGATGTTAGAACAAGGAGTATGCGTAACCGTTAATTCAGACGACCCTTCCTATTTTGGTGGCTATATGACTGAAAATTTTGTTTCGCTTTATGACAATCTTGGCCTTTCAAAAGACCAGGCATTAAGGCTTGTCAAAAATAGTATTGATGCCAGTTTTGCGCCAAAGAAAAGAAAGAAAGGGCTCTATAGCATATTGGATGAATTTGCAGCTGAGTAGCTAAAAAAATTTCTATTTATTTTTTATCCTGTTTCCCAACAACACTTTCGTTCATTTCATCTTCTATTTGGTCCATCATTTCATTGTGAGATTTACTCCCCCAGTCTTTTGGTTTGTCAAAAGGGGTCTGAGATACAGGTTTTTGGTTATTACGAATCTTAAAGAAACCAGAAAAGACTAGGCCAGCTTCAAATAGAAGCCAGATAGGAATAGCGATAAGGAATTGTGATATGACGTCTGGAGGCGTTAATATCATTCCAAGAACAAACGAACCAATAATAATATACGAGCGATTCTTTTTAAGTTTTTCAGCTGTGGTAATGCCAAAGATAATAAGAAGAATTGTTACAACTGGAACCTCGAAGGCGACACCAAAAGCGAAAGACACTTTAAGAATAAAATCTAAATAATATTGAATATCAGGCGCAAAATTAACAGACTCAGGGCCGACTCCAGCTAAAAAACCAAAGATGACTGGGAAAACAACATAGAAAGAGAATACCAGCCCCACATAAAATAGGATTGTTGAAGAAATGACAAGCGGCAATATCAGCCTCTTTTCATGACGATAAAGTGCTGGCGCCACAAACATCCAGAGTTGATAAAGCAGGAAGGGCATTGCAATATAGATGGCTAATATCAAGGACATTTTTAAAGGCGTTAAAAAGGGGGAGATAACCCCAATTGCAATCAAATTAGAGCCAGGTATTGCTTGGACAATAGGCGCAGCAATAAAGTTATAGATTTCATCTGCAAAAGGAAATAGTATCAAAAAGAAAATAGCAATCGCTATTACCGATCTAAGTAGTGATCTTCTAAGCTCAATCAGATGCTGAACAAGTGGAAGTTTTTCAGAAGGATTTTTTTGCTGAGACATTTATTTTTTTAAGTCTTCTTTCGAGAGAAAATTATCTTCTTCAAGAGAATGAATGCTGGAACGCACTTCCTCCGCCACTTCTGAAAGCGATATTTTTTCTTGATCCATTGAGACTTGCTCTTTGAACTCATCCACTTTTAGCTCTTCATTGATGTCAGATTTAATTTTATTTAAAAATTTATTAAATTTACCAAAGTAGAGACCTGCTTTTCGAGCAAGTGAGGGCATTTTCTCTGGACCTACAACAATTAGAGTGATGATCCCAATTATTGCAATTTCCCAGAAGCCAAAATCAAACATCCTAGTTTATACTTTAGAAAATGTTTATTTTTTATCAGACGAGTCATCTTCAGCTTCTACCTTTGCTTCAATGATGTCTTCTTTGTCATCTTTTTCAGATTCTTTCATAGATGATTTGAAGCCTTTAATAGCGCCTCCAAGTTCGTTACCGATATTTTTTAGCCTTTTACCACCAAAAATAAGAAGCACAATGACTAGAATAATAATGAGTTCGAATGGTCCTGGCATGCCCATGATATTTATCTCCTATAAATCAATATTGCCATTTTACACTTTAATCGATTATTTTTTTTAGAAGGTGATATTGTTGAATTTACTATGTTTTTTTTGATAAGTTTCATATAATGGAACAAGGTACTAATAGTTGGACAAATATATTCACATGTATTCATATTTATGTATACTAACTATTGATTTGTCATATTTAGGTGAATTTCATCACAACAAGTATGTAATCAATAAGAAGTTTACTTTTTTAAATAATAGGAGATAAAAAGTGAAAAAAATTTTTAAAAATCAAATAGCTTTAGCGCTAGCTGGAATCCTGGCTGGTACTTCTGCTGTTGCTGGAACACTCGTCATCAATGGTGACACGTCAGATCCAGCACCAAAAGCTGCTTTCCAGGCTGTTATTGATGGATTTGAAGCTGAAAACCCGGACGTAGATGTTGTTTATAACCTTTTTGATCATGAAGGTTACAAGGCTGCAATACGTAACTTCCTTAGTGCTGATGCACCTGATATTGCTTTCTGGTATGCAGGAAATAGAATGGCTCCATTTGTTGAAGCTGGTCTTTTTGCTCCAATTGATGATGTATGGGCTGACCAAGGTCTATATTCATTGATGGCTTCTTCAGCTCCAGGTATGACTATGGATGGCCAGAAATGGGGTATCCCTTACACTTACTACAACTGGGGAGTCTACTACCGTCAAGATATCTTCGAAAACCTAGGTATTGCTGTTCCTACTAATTGGGATGAGTTTATGGCTGCTGGTGAAACTTTAAAAGCTAACGGCATTACCCCAATTACTATTGGAACCAAGTATCTTTGGACTGCGGGTGGAGTATTTGACTACTTAAACCTTCGTACAAACGGTTATGAATTTCATATGGCATTAACGAGTGGTGACATTGCTTGGACTGATGATAGAGTGCGCGCAACAATGGCAAACTATCAACAGCTAATTGATGGTGGTTTCTTCCTTGAGAATCATGCTGCACTTAGCTGGCAGGAAGCTTTAGCTCCAATGGCTAATGGTGAGGCCGCTATGTATGTAATGGGTAACTTTGCTGTTGCTCCATTAAAAGAGTTAGGTCTAGATGACAGCTCTCTAGGTTTATTCCAGTTCCCTGCAATTACTCCGGGAGTTCCAATGGCTGAGGAAGCACCTACTGATACGATTCATCTAACTGCTGGCGCTAAAAACCCAGTTGATGCTAAGCGTTTCCTAGCATATGCTGCACGTCCTGATGTTCAGACGGCTTGGAATAAAGCGTTAGGTCAGCTGCCTACAAATTCTGGCGCAGGTGTGACTGATGACAAGTTCCTAAACCAAGCGTTCAATATGCTTAATAATGACGCACCTGGTGGTGTTGCTCAGTTCTATGATCGTGACACAAAAGCAGAAATGGCTTCAATTGGTATGGAAGCTTTTCAAGAGTTCATGGTTAAGCCAGAGCGTTTAGAGAAAATTCTAGAGCGTCTAGAAAAAGCTCGTCAAAAACTTTATTAATCAATAAGGTTTTACTATGTCCCGTGTTCAAGTATTCTTGACACGGGACTTTTTTTTTAATATTTTTAATATTGAATCTGCATGTATTCTTACTGGAAAAATAACCAACTGAAGATAGCGCCTTGGATTTTTTTAGCTCCAGGGATATTCATGTTTTCTCTGTATGTTATTTTCCCAATTTTCCAATCAATCAGTTTAAGCTTCTATCAATGGAATGGCCTTGGAACAAAGACCTATATTGGTGTTGAAAACTATATTGAGTTGATGGATGATGAGTACTTTTTTGTTTCATTAAAAAATAACGTTATTTGGCTTGTTTTATACTTATTAGCGGTTCCTGCAGGCCTTTTTGCAGCCTTATTTCTTAATCAAACAGTCAGAGGCATTAGAATCTATAAATCTATATTCTTCTTTCCATTTGTTATTTCTCAGGTAGTTGTTGGATTAGTTTTTAGTTGGTTTTATGACCCTTCAAATGGCCTTTTAAATATTATCTTAGAATTTTTTGGTTTTGACACCATCGCTATTCTTGCTGAAGAGGATTATGTGACTTACGGCATTATTGCTGCCGGTTTATGGCCTCAAACAGCATATTGTATGATTCTCTACTTAACGGGTCTAAACTCTGTTGATCCAGAACAAATTGAGGCCGGTCGAATCGATAACGCGAGAGGCTGGAGAATGTTGTGGTACGTCATATTACCGCAGCTCAAACCTGCAACCTTTATTGCAGTTGTTGTAACAATAATAGGCGCATTAAGGTCATTTGATTTAATTGATATTATGACTGGTGGTGGCCCGTGGGGATCCAGTAGGGTTCTTGCTTACTATATGTATGAGAAGGCTTTCTCAGAATATGGATTTCGAATGGGATATGGCGCTGCTATTGCCGTTGTTTTGTTGTTAATTATGATGATTTATATTGCCATGATACTTTACAGACTCTATAAAGATGAGAAGGGCGGTTAGTTATGTTTCCAACACCCATTGAGAGAACCAAGCCATCAACTCAACTGATCTACAAGATAGCACTTCCTCTATCTATTATTATTTGGCTTCTTCCGCTCATAGCTGTCGCTTTAACTTCGATACGCTCTGGAGCAGATATTAATTCAGGAAACTACTGGGGAATGCCAACTTCAATTAACTTTATTGAAAACTACACCGCTGTTTTTACAGATTCTCCCCTTGGTTACTACATTTTAAATAGTTTTAAAATAACTATTCCAACCGTGATTGGCGCATTAGTTTTATCAAGCCTTACAGGTTTTGCACTGGGTGTTTACCGTTTCAAACTGAACCTATTTGTCTTTTTTATGTTTGTTGCTGGCAACTTTATTCCTTTTCAAATACTCATGGTTCCCGTAAGAGACCTATCACTCTCTCTTGGATTGTATAACTCAGTTTGGGGGCTGGTTGTTTTTCATATTGCATTTCAGACTGGCTTTTGTACCTTTTTCATGCGCAACTTTATTCGCGCTCTTCCATTTGAGCTAATTGAGGCAGCTAGGGTTGAAGGCGTGTCGGAGTTTAAAATTTTTTGGTATGTCGTTCTTCCATTGATGCGACCAGCCATGGCGGCTTTGTCAGTTCTTATTTTTACATTTATTTGGAATGATTATTTTTGGGCTCTTGTGTTAACTCAGGGTGCAGATGCAATGCCTGTTACAGCAGGCTTAAACTCTCTTAATGGACAATGGGTTTATAATCAGCATCTTGTATCGGCTGGCTCGATAATAGCAGCCCTACCTCCAGTACTAATGTTCTTTTTAATGCAGAAGCATTTTATTGCTGGTTTAACTTTAGGAGCTGTGAAGTAATGAAACACTGGCGCCTAGATACTGATAACCAAACGCTAGTATTGTCATCTTTGGACAATAGGGTTCCGTGCCTAATTTATTGGGGTCAGAAATTACCGGGCGATGAAAGTTTAGAAGATCTAATTGAAGCCTCCAAAAAAGATTGGGGTGATAACTTATTAGATAAGGTTCCTGATCTATCAATCCTTCCTGAACAGTCTGCTAACTTTACTGGACAGCTTGGATGCAAGATAAGAGATATTAATGGTCAAATCCTATCGCCTCATTTTATTTTTCAAAGTGAAGTGGTTAATAATAACCTACTAGCTTTGACCTATATTGACAAAGCACTAGGCTTAACCTATATAGCTTCAATAACTGCCTATTCAAGTAATGATATTTTTGCTTTGAGTGCCAAGATTGAAAGTGACAATCCAATCAATATGGAGTGGTTGTCTACCCCTGTTATTGCTGCTTCTCAGAGCAGTAATGAGATGATTGATTATGGAGGACAGTGGGGCGGAGAATTCAGAAAACAATTAACACCGTGGGTCACAGGAGTGCACATGAGGGAGTCAAGATCTGGCACAACGAGCCACGCTAATTTCCCTGGTTTAATCATTCCTTCTAAGGCTTGCTCAGAAAATTTAGGTTCTTGCTATGGTTTTCATTATGGCTGGTCTGGCGGGCATCGAATGATAGCAGAGCAGCTTCCAGATGGACGAAGACAGATTCAATTTGGTAATACTGAAAATAGTGAGCTTAGTCCGGGTAAGAGTTTTGAAACGGCAGAATTATTTATTAGTCACTCTTCAGAGGGATTAAGTGGAATTGGTAAGGCATTTAGATCGCATGTAGCAGAATCTATTGTTAATTTTTCTAAGGATAAATTGAGACCTGTCCATTACAATTGCTGGGAGGCTATCTATTTTGACCATAATGTTGACCAATTAAAAGAAATAGCAAGCCTCGCTTTTGATATTGGAGCTGAGAGATTTGTACTGGATGATGGATGGTTTAAGGGTCGCCATAATGCCCATTCTAGCCTTGGCGACTGGACTGTTGATGAAATTAAATATCCACATGGGCTAAGCCCATTGGTTAATCATATTCAGTCTCTGGGTATGACTTTTGGGTTATGGTTTGAGCCAGAAATGGTGAGTCCTGATAGCGACTTGTATCGTCAGCATCCAAATTGGATCATGGGAGATGAGGATCAATTGCTTGGAAGAGGCCAGTTAGTTCTTGATATCTCATTGAAAGAGGTTCAAGATTATCTCTTTGAGAGGGTCAGCGCTTTGCTTGAAGTTTATCCAATTGAATATATTAAGTGGGATCATAATCGAGTTTTGCCCTATCCAGATGCGTCCCAAACACGATCTCTTTACCTGCTTCTGAACCGGATTCGTGACTCACACCCAGAGGTTGAGATTGAGTCTTGTTCCTCAGGCGGTGGCCGCATTGATTATGGTATTTTGAGATATGCTCAAAGGGTTTGGCTGTCAGACAGTAATGATGCTCTAGAAAGGCTACGTATTCAACATGAAGCTTTGTTGTGGCTTCCTATATCTGTAACTGGAAGTCATGTAGGTCCTAAGATTTGCCACACCTCTGGACGCGAATTATCTATGTCATTTAGGGCTTGGGTTGCCGCCCAAAGACACATGGGTTTTGAAATGGATCCTCGTGAATTGAACTCACAAGACAAAGACTTACTTAAATCAGTAACTACCTGGTGGAAGGCCAACCGCCAATGGATGGTAGAGGCGAGTATTTTCCGTTTACCCAGTATTGATGAAAGTGTGATGGCTGAAATTCAAGTTAACGCTAGCCTAGATCATTTTGTAGTTTTTGTGGGCCAAAGTATTTCATCAAAATTTAGCTCTCCAACTCCTTTGTTGCTTGAGGGGTTAAACCCAATGACGATGTATAATGTTTCTCTTGTTAACAAAAAAGAAATTAATTCGTTGAGTAAATTGGAAGAGGGTCTTTTAACCAAAACATTAAAGCTAAGTGGTCAATTTTTGATGACTCAAGGTATACAACTTCCTAAAGTTTTTCCTGCAAATATGTTGGTCATTGAGGGAGATATAGCTGCATGAGTAAAACTAACAAACGACGCTCATCAAACTGGTACGGAAAAATGGATAAAGATGGCTTTATTCATCGCAGCTGGATGAAGAGTCAAGGCCTTCCAGACCATGTTTTCGACGGTCGACCAATTATCGGAATATGTAATACCTGGTCAGAGCTTACCCCTTGCAATGCTGGCTTAAGAAAACTAGCAGAAGGAGTAAAGCGAGGTGTTTGGGAGGCAGGGGGTGTGCCTCTAGAGTTTCCAGTGATGTCTTTAGGTGAGACTCAAATGAAACCTACCGCTATGTTATTTAGAAATCTTTTATCGATGGATGTAGAGGAGAGTATTAGAGCATATGGAATAGATGGGGTTGTTCTATTGGGCGGCTGTGATAAAACGACACCTGGGCAACTGATGGGTGCGGCAAGTGTCGATTTGCCAACTATTGTTGTTTCTTCAGGCCCCATGCTTAATGGCAAATATAAAGGACAAGATATTGGCTCTGGTACCGATGTATGGCGTTTTTCAGAAGAGGTAAGAGCTGGAGATATGACATTAAAAGAATTTATGGCTGCTGAAACTGGGATGAGCCGCTCGTCTGGAGTTTGTATGACAATGGGAACAGCTTCTACGATGGCCAGTCTTGTTGAAGGAATGGGCCTTAGTTTGCCAACTAATGCCACACTTCCAGCAGTTGACGCAAGGAGAATGACGCTTGCTCATTTATCTGGAAAAAGAATTGTAGAGATGGTTGAAGAGGAGCTCAACTTGTCAAAAGTTTTAACCAAAGAAAGCTTCCAAAACGCAATCACCCTTAACAGTGCGATTGGTGGATCTACAAATTCAGTTATTCACTTATTGGCGTTAGCAGGAAGGGCAGAAATTGAGCTTAACTTAGCAGACTTCGAAAAGGCTGAAGATATTCCATTGCTAGTCAATCTGATGCCTTCAGGCAAATATCTTATGGAAGATTTTTGTTATGCAGGTGGTATCCCAGCTGTTATGGATCAGATCAGAAGCCATATTAAGCCAGCAAATACAATTCTCAATAAAGACATTACTCATTATTTTGATGAGGCTGAAATATTAAATAAAGATGTCATTAAAACTTTTAACGCCCCTCTTAAAGCATCTGCTGGCTTAAAGGTTCTTAGAGGAAACTTAGCGCCAGATGGTGCAATCATTAAGCCAGCAGCTGCAACAGAAGATTTGCTTAAGCATGAAGGCTTGGCGTATGTATTTGAAGATATTGAGGATATGAAAGCTAATATTGATAGGCCTGATCTTCCTGTTACAAAAAATACAATTCTAGTTCTAAAAGGGTGTGGCCCCAAGGGCTATCCTGGAATGCCAGAAGTTGGCAATATGCCAATCCCTAAGGTACTTGTTGAGCAGGGCGTGAGGGATATGATTCGTATTTCAGATGCACGAATGTCAGGCACAGCATTTGGAACCATAGTTCTTCATGTTGCTCCTGAGGCAAATGTGGGTGGACCGATTTCAATTGTTGAGACTGGCGATCGAATTCAAATTAATGTGAGTCAAGGCTTGCTTGAGCTTCTCGTTCCAGAATCTGAAATTGAAAAGCGCTTAAAATCTAGAAAGCAGCCAAAAGAGAACTACACTCGCGGCTATGCAAAGCTTTATATTGATAACGTCATGCAGGCTGACAAAGGTGCAGACTTAGACTTTCTGGTGGGAAAAGATACCCGCCTACCATCGCGAGAATCACACTAATGCAAAATTATGCAACCTTTAAAGATTTAGAAGATACTTCTGTTTTTATAACTGGAGGAGGCTCTGGGATTGGCGCCTCCATTACTGAAGGATTTTTATCTCAAGGAGCCAAAGTAGCCTTTGTTCAAAGGTCTGATTGTGATGAATTTTTAAGCAAAGTTTCTTCACAGTATAAGTACAAGCCATTATTTATAAAATGCGATATTACTCGAACAGATGATCTAAAGAACGCAATAGCTCATGCAAGCAAAGTCAACGGTGGAATAAATGTGCTCATTAATAATGCGGCAAATGATACTCGTCACACGCTTGAGGAGATGACCTCAGCAGAATGGGATGAGGCAATCAATATTAATTTAAAGCCACATTTCTTTTCAGCTCAAGCTGTAGCTCCAATGATGAAGTCTCAGGGTGGTGGTAGCATCATTAATTTTTCATCTAACTCCTATTTAACAGGAAATGCTGGGCTACCTGCTTATGTTACTTCTAAAGCTGGAATTACAGGCCTTACCAGGAGTTTAGCGAGAGAGCTTGGTCCTGATGGAATTAGAGTGAATACGCTGATTCCTGGATGGGTTCTAACTGAGAGACAGTTAAAGCTTTGGGCCAATGAAAAAGATTTGGCAGTTACTATGGAAAAACAATGCATTAAGGAGCACCTAATGCCTAATGATTTAATTGACTCAGCATTATTCTTGGCTTCCAATGCATCTCGAATGATGACTGGACAGGCATTAGTGGTAGATGGCGGCGTTGCAGTTACAGGATAAAAAAGAATGATGATGGACATAAAAGCGAAATGGATTGCTGCTGATTGGGGAACAACTCATATGCGCGCTTGGGCAATTGGAGATAATGACAGTGTTTTGGCATATAGGGAGTCAAATGAAGGAATGAAAGACCTTCAACAAAATGAATTTGAGCCCGTACTATTGAGACTCATCGAAAACTGGCTCGATGACAATAAAGTGACAAATGTGATGGCATGCGGCATGGTTGGGGCCAAACAGGGCTGGGTGGAAACGCCGTATTTAAAAGTGCCTTGTGTCCCAATCGACAATAGCCAGTTAACTATTGCAAGTACCAAGAATACGCACATTAAGGTCTATTTAGTTCCTGGTGTAATGCAGCACCAACCTGCTGACATTATGAGAGGTGAAGAAACTCAAATTGCAGGATTTATTAATGAAAATCCAAACTTTAATGGCGTTGTTTGCCTTCCTGGGACACATGCAAAATGGGTAAGCATTAAAGATAGACATATAACAAGCTTTAAAACTTATATGACTGGAGAACTTTTTGGTGTAATTTCAAATCACACACTGATTAGACATTCCACCTCAATAAAGGGATGGAATCAAGCCAGCTTTGAAATAGGTATCCATGAAGGCTTTGAAAACCCAGGCTCAATTGGCTCTGATCTTTTTTCGTTACGATCTGAGTCTATTGTTAATGATTTAGATAGAGATGAAGCCAGATCACGGTTATCAGGTCTTCTATTAGGGCTAGAGCTTAATGGCGCTCAAAGCTATTGGAAAAACAACAACGTTACACTCATTGGATCTGAACTTCTGTCGAATAATTACCATCAAGGACTCAAGATTCTTGGAGGAGAGAGTCAATTATTTAGCCTTGAAGCAGCTACCCTTTCTGGGTTAAGTTCAGCATACAAAGAGCTTAACTCTGAGTCAGAATAATGAAAAGAGAGATAATTGCTATTCTTCGAGGAATTAAGCCGAATGAAGTCTTGGCTGTAGCTCATTCAATTGCGGATTCAGGAATCACTCAAATCGAAGTCCCTATGAACTCACCTGATGTTTTTGACAGCATCAAATTGCTTTGTGATGAGTTTAGGGACGATATTCAGATTGGTGCTGGAACAGTAACCAATACAAAACAAGTAGAAACTCTCTCTGACATTGGGGGGGTTCGCTTTATTGTTTCCCCAAATTTTGACTCAGAGGTGGTAGAGGCAACTAAAAAAATGGGAATGATGAGCTTTCCAGGTGTCATTTCACCGACAGAGTGTTTTTCAGCTTTGAAATCTGGTGCTGATGGCTTAAAGTTTTTTCCAGCTACCCTTTTAGGGGAGGCTAATTTAAGTGCATTGAGAGCAGTTTTACCGCAAGGCATTCCTTTGTATATGGTTGGAGGAGTCGGTCCAGAAAACTTTTTATCATGGTTTGATGCTGGTGCAACTGGTTTTGGAATTGGCTCTGGACTATACAAAGCTGGTGATAGCGCTGAAATTGTTTATGAAAAAGCAAAGGCTATTGTTTTATCCTATGATAAAGCTAAATAATGATCACTGAGTCCTTACCAATAGAGCCTTGCAGTCTGGGAGAGGGGCCTCTTTGGCACCCAGGGCTAGAGTCTCTGTTCTGGTTTGATATCAACTCTCACAAGATGTTTAACTGGAAGAATGCCATACTGAAGACTTGGACATTTTCTGAGCCAGTTTCAGCGGCAGGCTGGATTGATGATGACCATCTCATTATTGCAAGTGCATCCGCATTGATAAAGTTCTCGATTTCAAAGGACACCAGGGAGACTTTAATTGATTTAGAGGCTGACATGCCCCATACTCGCTCAAATGATGGCCGAGCTGATCCATGGGGCGGTTTTTGGATAGGAACAATGGGCCTTAAGGCAGAGCAAGGTGCTGGTTCGATTTATCGGTTTCATCAAGGTCAGCTAAAAAAATTACATGAAGGTATTACTATTCCAAATAGTATTTGTTTTTCACCTGATAGGAAGTTTGTTTATTTTACTGATACATCTCAAAAAAAAATCTTAAAGCAGGATCTAGACCAATTGACTGGTTGGCCCCTCAATGAGCCCTCAATATTAATCAATCTTAAAGCTCAAGGGCTTCATCCAGATGGCTCTATCTGCGATAGCCAGGGTTATATTTGGAATGCTCAGTATGGCGCTTCTAGAGTTGCGAGATATAGTCCTGAAGGGTGGCTGGATCGAGTTGAAGAGGTTCCAGTATCTCAAGTTACATGCCCATCTCTTGGCGGGAAGTTTTTTGATACCTTGTATATCACTTCTGCATCTCAAGGATTAAATAATAATGATTTGAAAACTGAGCCTATGGCTGGTAAAGTATTTCACTTTAAAACTGATATAGCTGGTCTAGCTGAATATCAGGTAAAGATCTGAGGCTGTCATGAAACCTAAACTAGGAAGTTGTTATTATCCTGAGCACTGGCCAGAAGAACGCTGGCAAAAGGATGCTGAAGAAATGGTTGCTGCTGGCTTATCCTGGGTTCGAATCGGTGAATTTGCATGGAGCCGTTTAGAGCCAGAACAAGGCGTTCAAAACTTTGATTGGCTAGATCGCGCTATCTCTATTCTTGGAAATGTGGGTCTTAATATAGTGATGAGCACGCCAACAGCTGCTCCTCCAAGATGGGTTGTTGATAAATGTCCTGACATGCTTCTTGTTGATGTAGAAGGAAGGTCTCGTCAGTTTGGATCAAGGAGGCATTACTGTTTCTCTCATGAAGGCTACCTTGAAGAATCTCTCAGGATTTCAAAAGCCGTTGCAGAACGTTATGGGAATAACCCCTTCATCAAAGCCTGGCAGTTAGATAATGAATATGGCTGTCACGACACTACTCTATCATATAGTCCATCAGCACTAAAAGCCTTCAGGAATTGGATTGCCAAGAAATATGAATCAATTGACCAGCTTAATAAAGCGTGGAAAAACGTTTTTTGGTCCATGGAGTACAATAGTTTCGATCAGGTTGGGCTTCCAAATTTGACCGTCACAGACCCTAACCCAATCCATGAACTTGACTTTAAAAGGTTTAGTTCTGACCAAGTTGTCAACTTCAATCGAAGTCAGGCGTCAGTTATGAGACAGTATACAAAAATGCCTCTCATTCATAATTACATGGGTCGAATTACAGACTTTAATCACTACGATGTTGGTAAAGATCTAGATATAGCTAGCTGGGATAGCTATCCATTGGGTTTTCTAGAGGACCGTTCAACTCAAGATGACGAATTTAAACTCAGATTTATGCGCCATGGAGATCCTGATTTTCAGGCCTTTCATCATGATTTATATAGGACCGTTGGACAAGGTCGATGGTGGGTAATGGAGCAACAGCCTGGCCCAGTGAATTGGGCGCCATATAACCCTGAACCAGCCCCTGGTGCTGTTAGGCTTTGGTCATGGGAGGCAATTGCACATGGCGCAGAGGTGGTCAGTTACTTTCGATGGCGCCAAGCACCTTTTGCTCAAGAGCAGATGCATGCTGGCCTTCAAAGACCTGATGGCGAAAATGCCCCAGGAATCACTCAAGCCTCTCAAGTGTCTTCTGAATTAAAAGAGTTTAAAGATATTGAGCAAGTTCAATCTAAGATCGCACTTATTTTTGACTACGAAAGTTGTTGGGCATGGGAGATTCAACCTCAAGGCAAAGGCTTTGATTATTTTGAACTAGTTTATGACAATTACAGGGCCCTGAGAAGTCTTGGCCTTTCGGTGGATATTTTGCCTCCAAATCAGAGTGATCTCAAAGGCTATAAAGTTGTTCTTATGCCAGGTTTAATGCGTGTTAGTAGAGAATTAGAAGACGCCATTGAGTCATTTGAAGGTGTCCTTATATCGGGTCCAAGGGCTGGCTCTAAAACTACTAATATGTCTATTCCTTCTCAACTTCCACCCATCGTTCCAGGAGTCAAGGCTACTGTTGCTAGCGCTGAAACACTTCGACCGAATGCTTTTATTTCAATTAAAGGTCTTGGAAGCTTTAAAACTTGGATGGAGACATTAATCGATTACGATAACATCATTGAAGAGACTGAAGATGGAAGGGCTGCTGTTGTTGGGCATGAAAAAAATATCTATATTGCTGGATGGGCAGACCAGATGACATTAAAAATGATTTTTTCTAGAGTTTGCGAATCAAAAGATATTTCAACAACAAAATTAGAGGACTGTGTCAGGGTTCGCGAAACCTTAACGCATCGGTTCTGGTTTAACTACAGTAATCAAGAGTGTAATGTGGGCTCAGTCTGTATTCCGCCATCTGGTGTTATATGGGAGTCAATCAAAGGTTAGTTTTATCTGACTCTGAGTTCAGTTTTAGGGTCAAACAATAAAGCTCTTGAAGTGTCGACCTTGATACCAACTTTTGCAGCTGTTTTAGGCAATTTATCGTCCCTTGATTCGACAACAATTCTTTCTCCATTTGGAGTTTTAAGATATAAGTAAGAGACGTCACCTAGAGCCTCAGTAAATTCAACTTCAAGATCACCCGAACCTGAAATCTGAATGTGTTGAGGTCTTAATCCAATTAATAGCTCTGATTGATTTGAATCTATATCTTTAGGGGCATTCAGTTTGAGCGACTCTAGACTAGGAACTATAATTTTTGCGCCGTTTACTCTGCCCTGGACGAAGTTAATAGTTGGCGAACCAATAAACCCTGCAACAAAAACATTTTCTGGGTCATCATACAGAGACAAGGGTGAACCTACTTGTTGGATGAGTCCATCCTTAAGGATGACTATTTTGTCTGCTAATGTCATCGCCTCAACCTGATCATGGGTGACATAAATGATGGTCGTTCCAAGCTCACGATGCAGTCGTGAAATTTCAACACGCATTTCTACTCTGAGCTCTGCATCAAGGTTCGATAAAGGTTCATCAAATAAAAACACTTCAGGGCCTCTAACAATTGATCTGCCAATGGCAACTCTTTGTCTTTGACCACCTGACAAGGTTTTAGGTTTTCTGTCTAGGTACTCTTCTAGATGAAGAATACTTGCAGCCTCATTAACTTTTTGATCAATTTCATTTGAAGGCACCTTGGACATCTTAAGCCCAAATCCCATATTTTCTCTGACTGTCATGTGAGGATAAAGTGCGTAAGACTGAAACACCATGGCAATCCCTCTATCGGCAGGGTGCATCGAGGTGACATCATTTTCACCAATATGAATTGCACCACTAGTTACATCCTCTAGTCCAGATATCATTCTCAGTAAGGTAGACTTACCACAACCTGATGGTCCAACAAAAACACAAAATTCACCATCCTGAATATCTAAATCGATGCCATGAATAACCTCTAAATCATCATATTTCTTTGTTGCGTTTTTTATCTTTAATGATGCCATAGTAATTTATATTAATTGATTGATTTTTCTGGGAAACTCCAGGCGCCTGCCTCTTTGCCAATTTGCTCTGAAGTTGCCAGTAATTCAGGTTTATATTTTTCAAGACTTTCTAAACTATGAATATCAGTTGAGCTTGTGATAGAGAGGCCCCCAATTACTCTTCCATTGGATGTAAGGATAGGAGAGGAGATACAGATAATTTTTTCCTCATGCTCCTGACGATCAAATGATATCCCTTCTTTTTTGATCATAGTCAACTCCTTTCTAAGGGCTTTCTCTGAGGTAATTGTGTGATCTGTATACTTAAAGAAAGCTTGCTTAGAAATAACTTTGCTAAGTTCAGACTCCTCTAAAAAGGCCATCATTGCCTTACCTACACCCGTACAGTAAGCAGGACCAACTTTGCCTGCCTGTGAGTACATTTCAATAGGTGAAGCAGGGTTTCGTTTATCTACATATAAGACTTGACCGTTGTCGAGTTCAGCTAGGTGAACGGTTTCACCCACTTTGGCCGAGAGTTCATCAATAAATGGCACCGCAACTGGTGCTAGCGAGCTTTGCAGCCAGGCAGAATGAGCCATTCTGACAAGCTTTAGACCTAATTTATAGGTTTGCTCTTCTTCATTGTAGCTGAGCATGTCCTGGTTAAGAAGCGTTTGGAGAAGTCTGTAAAGGGTTGCTTTTGGATATTTGCTAGTTTTAAGTAGGCTAGAAAATCTAACGGGAGAGCCGATCTCAGCCACTTCACTTAAAACATCTAGTGCCTTACCAACCGTTCCATCTCCTCTCTTTTCAATAGTCATAATATAATCTTTTGATTAATTTTTAAATGCTCATTATTGAGTTAAATTTTATCAGATAATGTATACTGTTTTTGATTAAGTTTACAATAGTAAAACCTAGTTCCATTATATGGAAAAGTAGAATGAGCGAGCCTAAAAAATATATCTTATCTATTGATCAAGGAACAACTTCATCTAGGGGAGTGCTGTTTGACAGTAACTATGAAATAGCTGGAATTGGTCAGAAAGAATTTACACAAATTTTTCCTGATTCAGGATGGGTTGAGCATGATCCTGAAGAGATTTGGGAATCAACGCTTGAGAGCTGTAAAAGTGCTATTAAAAAAGCAAAAATTGACCCCGCTCAGATTGCAGCAATAGGCATCACTAACCAAAGAGAGACCACAGTCGTATGGGATAAGAAGACAGGCAAAGCGATCTATAATGCCATTGTATGGCAAGATCGTAGGACGTCAGATCAGTGCCAGAAGTTACGGGACCTTGGACACGAGGATCTTGTCACTAATAAAACGGGTCTTCTGCTTGACCCTTATTTTTGTGGCACTAAAATAGCCTGGATTTTAGATAACGTTGAGGGAGCCAGAAGAAAAGCGAATGATGGGGAATTACTTTTTGGAACAATTGACAGTTTTCTGCTTTGGCGATTAAGTAATCAAGAGGTCCATTCAACTGACGCGACCAATGCCTGTCGAACGCTTTTATACAATATTCATGAAGGCTGTTGGGATAAGGATATGCTAGAACTTTTTAATATCCCTATCACAATGCTTCCCCAAGTAAAAGATAATGCAGCAAGCTTTGCTATGGCCCATAAATCAATTTTTGGAACTGAAATTCCTATTTCAGCTATGATAGGTGATCAGCCCTCTGCTCTTGTGGGCCAGGCATGTTTTGAGCCTGGAATGGTCAAGTCTACGTATGGAACGGGTTGCTTTGTATTAATAAATACAGGGAATCAGCCGATAAAATCTAATAATAAGTTGCTGACTACCCTAGCTTTCCAAGTTAATAGCAAAACCTGCTACGCTCTAGAGGGTTCAATATTTGTAGCTGGCGCTGCTGTTCAATGGCTTCGAGATGGACTCCAAATCATAGAATCAGCTGATCAGTCTGACTCATTAGCAATGCAAGCAGATTTATCTCAAGACGTTTATCTTGTACCAGCTTTCGTGGGACTTGGGGCGCCTTATTGGGATCCAGATTGTCGCGGAGCACTTTATGGCATTACGAGAGGTACGGGTCCAGCTGAAATTACAAAGGCTACACTTGAGTCTGTTTGCTACCAAACCTCAGATCTGCTTAATGCAATTTCCAAAGATCTAGGCGATCATAAGCTGAGTGCGATTAGAGTGGATGGCGGTATGGCAGCTTCAAACTGGACAATGCAAACGCTTTCAGATTTGCTTCAGCTCCCAGTTGATAGACCAAAGAACCTAGAGACAACAGCACTTGGAGCTGCTTATTTGGCAGGTATGCAAATCGGTTTTTACCCAACCATGGAAGATTTTGCTAAATCATGGAAATCTGAGAGTCAGTTTAATTCAAAGATGTCAGACAACGAAAGAGATAAAAAACTCGCTGGATGGAAGAATGCTGTCAAGCGAACTTTGTCTAATCATTAATTTCCTAGAAAACTAATCGTCTTTTCAGCAATAAATTGACTGACTCTCACGTTGGACTCAGATGTAACTCCCGAAGTGTGAGGAGTAAGGATGCAGTTCATTGAGTTAGAGATTTCATCATAGAATTCGGCTTTAACTGGTTCTGAGCTATAAACATCGAGCGCAAAGCCACTAATTACATTTTCATGATAGGCCGCTAGTAAGTCATTCTCGTTGACAATTGTTCCTCTAGATGAATTAATAATGATTGGATTTTTTCTCATTAAATTAAAAGTATTTTCATTAATTAAATCGCTTGTCTCATCAGTCAGTGGGAGATGAATCGAAATGACATCCGAAAGACTATAAAGCTCTTCCTGCTTAACTAATGAAACTTGATGCTCATTAGCATCCGCTTGAGAAACAAAAGGGTCATAGGCAATCACCTCTGCTCCAAAAATTTGAGCTAATTTAGAAACTTTTTTACCGATTACACCAAAGCCGAGTAACCCAAGAGTTTTTCCACCTAACTCCCTTGACTCGATCGAGGTTCTAGGCCATTGACCCGACGAGGTTCCATTGTGTGCAATTGGGATATTTTTTAATAGAGAAAGGGCGCATGTAATGACGTATTCAGCAACAGAATCTGCATTCATACCTGAAGCTGGCTGCACTAAGATATTGTTATTAGAGCAGAACTCAGTGTCAATATTATCTAAACCAACGCCAAGCCTTCCAACAAACCTCAAGTTTTTTGCATTAGCAAGTAGGGCTTCATTAAGCTGAGTCTTATTTCGAACAATGACAGCATCTGTATCCACTATTAGAGAACTTAAATTATCAAGATTCTCGTGAAGGTTTGTATCATAAGTGACCTCAAAATGTTTAGACATTTTGTCAACACTGTCCTGTTCCATGAATTCTGTTATGAGTACTTTTTTCATTTTAAATTTTTCTAGAAGGTTGTAATTTGTTTGAAAACTCTGCCACGTCGTTAGAGTTGGGCAGATTATTAATGCCGCCTATCATTGTGCACTTTAGCGATGCTGTGGCTGTTGCAAGTTCGATTGCCTCTTGTATGGGTTTAGTAGTAATGAAATGAGCAAAAGCGCCATGAAAAACATCTCCAGCACCATTCGTTTCTTTTACTTCAACGAGGGGTGAGTCACAATGAAAAATTTCTCCATTGTCGATCCAATAAACGCCTTTAGATCCTTGGGTTACCGCATAAAATTTTGGGTTACTTTGATAGAGACTTTTTAGTGCTTCTATGATAGGTGTGTTGTTTGTGTATCGATTCAAGCCAATTTCAGAAAAAATTGGATGGGACGAGAGATTGACTACCTCTTCAAGAAGAGTGCTATTAGAGAAATTATCAAGATCAACAACACAATTGAGCTTATTATTTTGACAATGAACTGCAACGTAATGGGCTGCTTCAATCCAGTTGGTGTCCACAAGATAAGACTGTCCAATAGAAAAATCAAAAATAGGCATTGTCTTTTCATTGATGAGCTTATCCTCATTGAAGACTGCCAGCATTCTTTCACCTTTTTTATCTTCAAAGATGTGGCTTTGTGACGTTTGAGCATCTTGAACGGTGATGGATTTAAGAGTTGGGATGCCAGATTTAATAAACTCTGACTTTAAAAAATCAGCGGCATCATCACTCCCAAATCTGCCAATAAATTCTACATTACCGCCAAGAGAACTAATGGCAAAGCTCGCAACAGGAGCAGGCCCACCGAGGCGCTTCTCTAGTCCATTTGCTACCATTTTGATTGGCTTTTCAGGAAAGCGATCAATTTTGACAACTCTGTCTAGAAAAATAGGGCCAACGCAAGTAATCATGGGGTCAATTGTAATGAAAATAGGTGGCGGGTGTTGCTAGAGGTTAAATTCACTCATCTGGACAACCCTTCCTTCTTTGATAGAGATTTCTGCGGCCTCACCAATTGCAACTGCAATGAGGCCATCGTTGAGCGAGACTTCTGGTTTGGTGTTGTTGCGAATAGCGCTGATGAACGAGGTGTGTTCATAGTATGTTGAGCCATGATGGTGTCCTGCCTGATGGATTTTAGCATCAACAGTTATGTTTTCTTTGAGTGCAGTTTGATTTTCTCTGAGTCCAATTCTGATGTCCGAGTTTGTAATTCCGGAGGAATTTGATGGCACTTCAGTTTCTACTTTTCCTACAGAACCTACTGCGCACAACTCCTCTTGATAGTCGGAGTTTTCTGCAAACATACACAAGTCTAGGAATGCTCTGACTCCATTCTCAAAGTCAACAATGACAAACGCATTATCAAGAATATCAGGTGTTTCTCCGTCATAGGACTCGTCTAGATGGTTAACGTCTTGATTGCCACTCGCATAAACTTTTAGAGGTTCACTTTGAGCAATCAGTCTCATTAGGTCAAAAAAGTGGCAACACTTTTCAACCAGAGTGCCTCCAGTCTTTATAGCGAAGCGGTTCCAGTCATCAACTTTATGAAGAAATGGAAAGCGGTGCTCACGAATAGAGAGCATTTTTAAATCACCGATAGTTTTGTTATGAATCTCTTTAATCATTCTTTGGACAGGTGGCATATAGCGATATTCCATCGCAGTCCAAATAACACCCGGATAGTCTACTGCCAATTTTTCAAATTCTTGACAGTCCTTAACAGTTGTACAGAGCGGCTTTTCTATCAGCAGATGAGCTTCTGATTTCATTACTTCTTTCAAAACTTCAATGTGCGTAAAGTTGGGTGTTGCAATGATAAATGCATCTGCAATGTTGGCCTCTACAAGGTCAATGTAATTATCAAAAATAGCAACATCATTATTAAGTAAGTCAAGAGATTCCTTGATAGATTTTTCACTAGTATCGCACAATGCAACAACCTCAGCATCATCAATAATATCTATATTAAGTATGTGCTCTTGGCCCATACACCCTGCACCAATAATGGCATATTTTAGTTTTTCTGTCATAGCGTATATGTGGGTATATTCATTTGCTGACCAAAATGAATTAATTGATCAGATATATCACCATAAGTAAATGCAACATGGTGCTCAAGTCCACCTTTAAACATTTCCTCTAATTTTTGTGGACTATTCTCACCCAGACTAATTACTCCAGAGGTTCCAGAAAAAGAGTTTGGTCTATCAATGACCTTGCCCTTCATAATGAAAAATTGAAGTGTGTTTCGAGCTTTTGAAACTCTAAATATAGTTATTTCACCCTCCTTAAGACTGAAATCATGAAGCAGGGGTTTTCTTCTATTAGAGTGAATTCCAGATTTAGCAGTACCTTTTTTTGCCATACTGATTGGGGCTAAACCACAATGCCAAAATACCAAGGAATTGTCAGCTTTGTCAACGTCAACAATATCTACGAGAAGGGAAGGGCTGTCATTCATTTGGTTAAGTATGTTGCAGCTAATTCCTCCAAGTACGTCTGCCTCGCAAGCGCAGCTTACTTTTTTTTCATTCATCATTGCCATCGGTCCACATGAAGCGCATCCATACTCTGTGAAAGTCTCTGGCCAGCATCGTATCGCAAAGGCGTCAAGATTGTGCTTATCTTTTAAACTCTCAAGACCATGATAGATTGAAAGGCTTTTATCAAATTCTTCTTGAACGAGATCCTCGGTTCCTTGAAGATAACTTGAAACAGTGCTCTTGGTTTTAAGAATAGTATCTGCTTCAACTTCTTTGGCTTCATCAAAAAGGTCTTCAAGCTCGAGATCTATCAGGGACACATTGAGCTTACTCGTTACCTCGTTGGAGTCATAGTCACAGGTATCAAAGCCTTCAGGCCTAGTTCCAATAATTCCTATAGTTTGCTTGTCAATAGTGTAATCAAAATCAGCGTGATTGTTACTAATCGTTGCTTCTTTCCAAGACAGTTGATCAACTTCAGCTGTGCCGCTTATAAAACCTAGAAATGAGGACTCATTGACTTTTTCATCAGACTCCATGATGACAAATTCTGGAGTAATGCTGTTCTTTATTAATGAGTGCATACCCAGGTTGAGGCCACAAATCGAGTTGAGCCTTAATCTTCCACCCGTTCTTGGCTCTGGAAATGAGACGATGCAAATGGGTTTGTTGATTTCTTGAGCAAAATTTAAGAGAAATTTAGCGTCTGTAAAGGTTGTTTGAAAGAGAAAAATTTTGTCACAGGGGTTACTTTTAAAAAATGTTAAAGCTTTACTGGCATCTTCATCATTCGTAATGAGCTCATTAAAGCCAATTGCACTCGGAGATAGCGACAATAAAAGTGACTTGGCGTTACTGAATTTTGACTCAGCAAACTCAACATCAAAGGTTTCCCTTGCAAGTGCTAAATATCCAATCATTCAAAACCTCCAAATTCTTTTGTAAATTGTTCAGGGCTTTCAATTTTAAATCCATTATTAAAATAAGTTTCAAGAGATTGAGCATTTGAGGCAGTTAATTCATTTAACTTATTAACATAGCTTCTAGAGTCTTTTTTTAAACCTTCTTCGACTTGCTTAATATTTGGATATTGGTTGAAGGCATCAAGCCAGATAGTTCTCCCTGCAAGATATCCTGAGGCCCCATTTTTGTAGGCAAGCTCTAAACACTTATAGAATGAATCCTTGCCCATTCCAGAGGAAAGCACAACCCATGGTTTATTATTAGTTGCTAAAGAGAGGTCTTTGAATGCTGCTTTTGTATCTTGACTTATTTCGCCTTCAAGTTGACTGCTATCGACAGGACTCTCTAATTTAAAAATATCAACTTTATATTCGTCTTTAGCGAATTCTTTAACACTATCAATAACGTGTTGGGTTTTTTTCTGTTTTTGTTCTTGGTATTCAGTCGTATGATTTTCATCATCTTGAAACGGATATACAAGAAGCTCAAGTAAAAAAGGGATACTATACTTTTCACACTCTTGACCGATTTCTCTAACGTAGTTTTTTTGGTGTTCAATTGATTTAGACTCTGCATCTGGTCTATACCAAGCAAGTACTTTTACTGCATCTCCTCCAGCTCTTTTAATTTTTTCAACACTCCAATTAGGGATATTTTTAGAGTATCTTCCTTTCTTAGTTTCTGTAAAACTGTGCTCCTCTAAAGTAATCACAAGGCCTTTTGACTTATTGAACGAAAGAAGATTAGACAAAGAATAGTGAGGATCCATTAGAATGGCTGTAGCAAACTCTGACATATGAGAGGTTATGAGCTTTTTACATTCAACTACTTGTGAGTATGTATGCTTTTTTCCTGTTGCTTGAGATATGATGTTAAAGATTGGTGGTCTTTGATCTACAGCAAGCATTTGAAAGTGATTATTTTCAGTGCAAAGTTTCTTTAGATGGATCAGTTTTCCTAAATTTTGAGTATTCATTATTGATATATAAGATTAGAATAAAGTGTTAAAGAATACAGAGTTTCATATATTGGAACAGTGTACCAAAAACGATAGGATTATTTTACTGCTATATATGAATTCATGTATACTCCAATTTGAATAATTTTATATATTTTTAACTTTTCCTTTTTTATATATGAGATTAATCAAACAAACAAATTACAAATATTGTAATTTTTGTCTATATAAATAATTGGAGAGAGATATGAAAAAAAGTATTTTGTTGGTATCGTTTCTTGCCGTCTCCTCGTTTAGTGTTAACGCAGCAGAAATTAAGTTTCTTTGCTATCAGGACGCTAATGAGTGTGACGTTTTGGAAGAGATGTCTTCTGTTTGGGAAAACTCAACTGGAAATACAGTTAACTTTGAAAAAGTGGGCTATGATGTAGTTAGAGATCAGCTTGAGAATCAACTTGAAGCTGGCTCTGCTCCAGACGTTGCTCGTGTTACTAATTTAGGTGGATTGAATCAGTATTACCTTGATCTTACGCCTTATGTTGATGCTGGAAAATGGGAAACAAACTATGGTGCAACGTTGCCATGGTATAGAAAACCATCTGGCGATAACGGAATTTATGGCTGGCAAGCACAGCTCACAGTTACGGGTCCTTATGTAAACGTAACGATGTTTGAAGATGCTGGTGTTGATATGCCTGAAGAAGGCGCTACCTGGGATGACTGGGCTGACGCTCTAAGAGTTGTCAAGTCTGAACTAGGCCTAACAGCTGGACTTGCAATGGATAGAACAGCACACAGATGGGCTGGACCAGCTTTTTCTTATGGCGCTAAATTCCATGAGAATGGCGTTCCTATTTTAGTTGATGATGGATTCAAAGCTTTTGCTGAAACGTTTGTTGGATGGCATGAGGAAGGCTTAATGCCTGCTGAAGGCTGGCCTGCTGGTGGCGGTACTGCTTATAAAAATGCAGCACCTCTTTTCCTAGATGGTACGGTAGCTATGCACATGTCAGGATCTTGGATGCTTGGTAACTATGATGCAAACATCACTGACTTTGAGTGGAAAGTTGTTCCTATTCCATGTGGATCAGGTGGTTGTGGAGCAATGCCAGGAGGTTCTGGAGTTGTTGCATTTAAATCAACTAAGGAGCCTGAAGTTTCAGCTTCGTTCATTGACTTCTTGTCACAAGCTGGAAGAGCGGGTTACTTTGCATCTAATACTTCAAACATTACTGCACACCAAGGTCTTCAAAAAGCTGGAATTGATTACTCAGGCGTAAGCCAGAGAGTTTCAGCTGGACTGTCTACTTTTGCAGCAAATGCAGGTAAAGCGGCAGAATCTACTCCGCAAGCCTATTGGTTCCAAGGTTACAATAAGAACTTTGCCATTTACGGTATTGTTCCTGACTACATAACTAAAGCGATCACTGGTGAAATGAGCCTTGATGACGCTTTGGCAGCGATTGATGCTGACGTAGCAGCAAAGATAGCTGAATAGTTATTATTCAGTTATACTGAAGTTCTAAACTTTAAGGCCGTCTCTTGAGGCGGCCTTAATTTTATTTAAAATTCAATCCTTATAATGTTTGACGCTGTTTTAAATCTTAATAGTTGGTTTCTATTTTTTGCTCTCTATCTTTTGGTGGGTTTTATATTAGCAAAGGATGTCTATGGCTTTATTCCAAAGCTTATGTCAAGTATTGGCTGGCCCATCGAGTTTACTCAAAAACTGTTTGGAACTAAATCTCTTCCTTACTTATTTTTATTTCCAAATATCCTCATATTTGGACTCTTTACGTTTCTTCCATTGTTCATGAACTTTGGCTTTTCTGTGACCGATGGAACAAGTATCAACTTTGAGAATAGAGCGTTTTCAGGGCTTGATAACCTGGCAAGAATTACTCAGGAAATTCAAATTGATACTGGCGGTATTAACGTTGAGAATGCCAAATTCAAATCAGCGCTGTATGACACATTTGTGTTTGTGATACTTCAAGTGCCTATTATGATACTCATAGCTCTTTTTACTGCAATTGTTCTCAATAGGGAGGTTATTGGAAGGGGTTTTTGGAGGGCTGTATTTTTTTATCCAGTCATGCTGAGCCCTGTGGTTGTTGCATTTTTATGGACTCTTATACTGAAGAGGCAAGGCATGTTGTCTCAAACACTAATAGACTGGAACTGGATTAGTGAGCCGATCCAGTGGCTAATGGATCCAAACTGGACAATGTTCTGGTCAATCTTTGTCTATACATGGGCTCATATGGGTTTTTATATGCTCATCTTGTTGGCTGGACTTCAGTCAATTCCTAGAGACCTTTATGAGGCTGCTCAAATGGACGGGACTTCAGAGAGGCGAGTTTTTTGGCGCATTACACTGCCCTTATTAATGCCAATCTTACTAGTTGTAACAGTACTGTCACTCATTAAAGCGGTTCAGGCATTTGAGGAGCTTTATGCGCTTCAAGTTGGGTGGATCTCACTTGTTTCTTATATTGTTGAAAATGCCGGAATACGTGGCCAAAAAACATTCTTTGGCCTAGGCATTGCGGCAATGGCTTCTCTAATTGTTGCGCTGATATTAATCGTTCTTTCTTTGCTTCAATTCTACTTAACTAGGAGACAAGTCAAGCTATGACAGATGTCATTAAATTTTTTACTCGTAGACAGGGCAAAAAGAAAGCTAGTCTGACCGACTGGATCTCTTATGGTTTTTTATTTCTTGGCTTTTTGATCATCTTTTTGCCAGTTTTGTGGCTAGTAATGAACTCAGTTAAGTCACAATTCTTACTTCAAAAGTATGATACTAATTTTCTACCAATGGACTATGAGCGTATTGCAAGAGCCACAACCTATGGGCCAGATGGTAAAGATATTCTTATTATGAAAGACCTCGAGCCATGGGTCATGTTTTGGAAAAATTTGAGTGATGACGAAAGAGCTGAAAAGGACGTTGTCAACTATATCAAAAATTTTAGTGGAAATGAATACTACGCTTTAAGATCGCACTTTGGACTGGTATCCGTAATGGCTAAGGATTTAATTCTTAGCCAAAACCTACCTGACTGGCTCATCAAGTACCCAAGCATGTTTCCGAGTGCTAAGAAGGAATATGATCCTCAAGCAATAGTGGACAGCCTTGTTGACGAGGATGCGAGGTTGTTATCTGAATATTTAGGACTCAAGCCCTATAAACCGAATGGATTTACAGCGCAAATTTTGGTGTCCATGATGGATCCTCAAACGGGAGAATTAGTTGAGTACTCTGTGAGCCGAATTAACCCAACCAAAGACACTGTCAATGCAAGGCTTGTCTCCAATCCCAAAGGAGGCATAACCAAGCTTCCTCAAAATGAAATTATTATTAACAAAAATTTAAAGCCTTCTTGGATCAACTATACGGATCCTTTAACTAAAAAAGCCCTAAAAAGCTTTGATGCGGTTAGGTGTCTCAATAATTCGGTCTTCGTTACAATAGTAGCAACCTTGATAACACTGCTGATTAACTCTATGGCAGCTTTCGCCTTATCTAAGTATCGATTTAATGGACAGGTCATCTTTTTTGTTATCATTTTGGCAACTTTAATGGTTCCTGCATCGGTACTCATTGTGGGTATTTTTAAAATGGTAACAATGACAGGTCTCTCTGGCTCTCTTTGGGGGGTAATCATTCCGGGAGCAGCGACACCTACTGGGGTCTTTATGCTCAGGCAATATATGCTTACGATTCCAGATGAACTCTTGGAGGCTGCAAGAATGGATGCAGCTAGTGAGTGGACAATTTATTGGCGAATTATATTTCCATTGGCACTGCCTGCAATAGCTGTGCTTGGAATTCTTTCTATTATATGGCGTTGGAATGATCTCATCCTCCCTATGATAGCTGTTTCAACAACAAAAGCCGCTTACACTATTCAGCTTTGTTTGCTTGACTTTAATGGAGAGTATCTTGCGAGGGAGCATTATGCTCTTGCAATGACGGTGGTAAGCTTGGTACCAACAACACTGGTCTTTGTTTTTCTTCAAAAATATATTACAACAGGAATTGCCTCAACAGGCATGAAATAAATTATGGCAAATCTTAAATTACGTGACATTAAAAAATCTTACGGAAAGACAGAGGTTATTCATGGGCTTGATCTGGAGGTTTTAGATGGTGAGTTTTGTGTCCTTGTGGGACCCTCTGGTTGCGGTAAGTCAACACTCTTAAGAATGATTGCTGGTCTAGAGGCAATTACTGAGGGGTCAATCCTCATTAATGATGAAAGGGTCAACGATGTCTCTGCAGCAAAAAGAGGGCTTGCTATGGTTTTTCAGTCATACGCACTTTACCCTCATATGACGGTTCGTCAAAACCTTGCATTTGGACTTGAAAATCTTAAGCTAGATAAAGATGACATTGAGCAAAGGATCAACAAAGCGGCCAACCAGCTAAGAATGGAAGATTACCTTAAAAGAAGACCAGGGCAACTTTCTGGAGGTCAAAGACAACGTGTTGCAATTGGAAGAGCTATTGTCAGAGAACCATCGATTTATCTTTTCGATGAGCCATTATCTAACCTTGATGCTGAGCTTCGTGTTGCCACACGCGTTGAACTCAAAGCGCTTCATGCAAGACTCGGCAATACAATGATTTATGTGACTCATGACCAAGTTGAAGCGATGACAATGGCGGATAAAATTGTGGTCATGCATGATGGCATTATTGAACAGACTGGCTCCCCTTTAGATTTATATAATAAACCAGCCAATCTATTTGTAGCAGGCTTTATTGGCTCGCCAAAAATGAATTTTCTAGATTGCTCATCTCTGCCTGAAGAGATTAAAAAGCTTTCACCAAAGGGTGCTACTACTTTTGGTATTAGGCCTGAGCATCTGAGAATTCAAGATGAAAATACTCTTTCTCTTCAGGTTAAGACTGTTGAACAGTTAGGGTCTGATAGTTACCTTTATGGTGAAACGATTGACAAGCAAGAAATCTCAATAAAATTAAACAGTCAAACCACGATTAAGGGTGGTGAGTCTGTCAAAGTCGGATTCAGCCAAAGCGACACCCACTGGTTCAATGAAAAAGGTGCTTCTCTTTAGTTCTTGATTGTGTATTATCGCTTTATTTAGTTTTCAATAAATTATATGGTCAAGAGTGATCAACCTATTATTTGGATTAAAAATCCTTTAGACGTCTTTGCTGAGAACTGTGAAGGTGGAGTTGTTGTTCAAGGCCAAAAAATTATCGAATTAGTACAAATGGGTCAGACCCCCAAGGCGACTATTGATGAAACTTATGATGCAAGTACAAGCGTCTTATTGCCTGGATTGATCAATACTCATCATCACTTCTACCAAACTCTAACAAGAGCTTATCCTGAGGCTTTGAATAAGGAGCTTTTTCCATGGCTCAAGAGCCTATATAAGGTTTGGGCAAACATTCAGCCTGAAATGCTATCTGTTTCAACTGAGTTAGCACTGTCTGAATTGCTTTTGTCTGGATGCACTACTGCAAGTGATCATCATTACCTTTTTCCAGATCAGCTTGAAAATGCTATAGATATTCAAGTAGAAGAAGCTCAAAAGCTAGGAATGCGCGTCGTTCTGACTAGAGGCTCGATGAGTCTTGGAGAAAAAGATGGCGGTCTACCGCCGCAATCTGTCGTTCAGACTAAAGAACAGATACTATCTGACAGTGAGCGACTCATCAAATCTTACCATGATGCAAACGAGGGATCAATGACTCAAATTGCGCTTGCTCCATGCTCTCCCTTCTCAGTAAGCACTGATTTAATGATTGAGACTGCTGAGCTTGCTGAGCAGCAGAATGTTCGTCTTCATACTCATTTAGCAGAAACGATAGATGAAGAAAATTTTTGTTTAGAAAAATTTGGTTTTCGGACTGTTGACTATCTTGAGAGTGTCGGCTGGTTGTCTGGGCGAACTTGGCTTGCTCATGGCATACACTTTAATCAAGAAGAGGTTAAAAAGTTAGGTGAGAATAATGTTGGTATTTGTCACTGTCCAACTTCAAATATGATGCTAGCTTCTGGTATTTGTCATAGTCTTGAGCTTGAAAATGCAGGATCTATTATTGGCCTTGGTGTTGATGGTTCAGCCTCCAATGATGGCTCTAATATGATTGCTGAGTTGAGGCAGGCAATGTATTTGCAACGCTTGCGTTATGGCGCCTCAAAGATTACACATCAAAAGACTTATAACTGGGCTACCAAAGGTTCAGCTGCACTTCTAGGAAGGTCAGATATTGGTGAAATTGCGGTTGGAAAGCAGGCAGACCTAGCCTTATTTAAGCTCGATGAGCTCAGATTCTCTGGTAGCCATGACTCTTTGGCTGCTTTACTACTGTGCGGAGCACAAAAAGCTGATAGGGTTATGGTAGCCGGAAAATGGAAAGTTGTTGATGGTGGTATTGTTGGAAAAGATGAATCTGAATTGATCAATCGCCATAGCACTGCAGCAAAAAAATTACGTCAATTATCTGACGCATAGTTTTATCTTAAATCAACTATTGACCTTCGATATAGGTTAATTTATAATCCCAACTTGAATATTGTTACATAAATCAAGTTGAATGAATAAAAGTACTCATGGAGGCTCTCGAAAGGGCGCTGGTCGTAAAAAAAATTCAGGTAGTTTCAAAGAAGAAACGAAAGTCATTAGAGTGCCTGTTAGTCTTGTAGATTCTATTAATCCTGTTATTGAAATATACAAATCTCAAATTAAATCAGATGTCGAAGTTCTTGGAGTTATGGACAATCCTACTGAGCTATCAATTCCAATTTTTACTTCTCGCGTTCAGGCAGGTTTTCCCTCTCCAGCAGATGATCACTTGGAAGATGCTCTCGACCTAAATACACATCTTATTCACCATAAAGAGGCTACATTTTTTGTTAAAGCTCAGGGTGATTCGATGATAGGAGCCGGCATTCAGCAGGGCGATATCCTCATAGTTGATAAATCTTTAGGGGCCAAAAGTGGAAAAATAGTAATCGCAGTTGTTGACGGTGAATTTACTGTGAAGCGTCTACATAAATACAAGGGAAACATAACCCTTAAGGCTGAAAATCCTGACTTTGAAGATATTAAAATTAGTGGTGACGACGAACTCATTATATGGGGTGTTGTGACATCTGTAATACACCAATATGAATAATCGAACCAAGTTTGCACTGGTTGATTGTAATAACTTTTATGCTTCCTGTGAAAGAGTCTTTGAACCCAAGTTAGAGGGTAGGCCTATTGTTGTTCTCTCTAATAATGATGGCTGCATCATTGCACGCTCTAATGAGGCAAAAGCATTAGGTATCAAAATGGGGGTGCCTTACTTCAAACTCAAAAACTTAATTACTCAAAACGGCGTAGTGGTGAAGTCTTCAAACTATCCTTTATATGGAGACATGTCCTCCAGAGTGATGAAGGTTATTGGAGAGTACTCACCTGTTCAAGAGGTTTACTCTATCGATGAAAGCTTTATAGATCTCATGAGGCTTCCACTTAACTTGATGGATCACATGCACTCTCTAAGAAGGCGCGTTAAGAGCTGGACGGGAATCCCGGTATGTGTTGGTGTTGGGAGTACTAAAGTTTTGGCAAAGCTTGCTAATCGTATTGCTAAGAAGTACCCACGATTTGATGGTGTTTTTGATATCGATGATTTATCCTATGAAAGATATTGCAAGCTGTTGAAGTCAGTTGAGGTTGGAGATTTATGGGGTATAGGCAGGCAAAGTGCTAAAAAATTAAATCGTATTGGTATTCATACTAGCCATGACTTTTATCAATCTGACGTTGGTGTAATTGAAACTCTTTTGGGAGTCAATGGGAAAAAGATTTATAAGGAGCTTTATGGTAGCTCGTGTATTCCTATTGAGGCTATTCCTCCAGCCAGACAACAGATTGTCTCTTCACGCTCCTTTGGCTGTGATTTGAAGGATTTTGATGAGCTAAACCAAGCCTTGACTAACCTGACCAGAAAGGCCGTGAATAAGCTCAATAATCATCAGTTAGCAACGACAACTATTACGGTTTTCATCTATACCAATCCTCATAAGAAAGATAAGCCTTGTTTTCACCTATCAAAAACAGTAGGAATGACAACAGCTATTCAAGACCAGTCTCAAATTATTCCTTTAGTAGCCCAAATACTAAGACTGATTTATAAACCTGGACATTCCTTTTATAAGGGCGGTTTAGTGCTAGGAAACCTCACTAAAAATTATCAGCAGCAAGATCTATTTTCAATAACTCAAAATAGTCAGATTCAGACCATGGCACGCCAAAAATCGAATACGATAAGAAGTGTCAATAAAAGATTCAATGAATCAATTAAATACGCCAGTGAGCTAGGTAACAATAGATGGCTACCAAGGGCTGACTTCAAGTCAAATAGATACACGACAAGCTGGACTGAATTATTGGTAATTTAAGTCACGGCATGACACTGAAAAAAATCAAAAAATATACTACAATGTAATTTTAATAAGCAATAAGGAGAAATCAAATGATACGTATGTTGGTAACGATAAATATTTCTAAAGGCTGGAAAACTTGGTCAGAGATGGCAAAAGGCCTGGAGCCTCAAATGAATGAGCAAGGTGCAAAGATGATTTGGGCAGGAGCAAACCCTGATGAAACGGCTGTTTTTGTATTGGCTGAAGCGAAGGACCCGTCATTTGTAAAAACATTTGGTGAGCGGGCTGATATTGTTGAAATTAGAGAGGCGGGAGGTGCAGATGTTTCATCCACAACAGTTATGACCCAAATAGATGAATATTTCTTAGCGTAAAGCTTTTTATATGAAACAAAAAAATGACCTCAGTTGAGGTCATTTTTTTTCTCAAAATTGCATAAATATTTTCTATGCCTATAATAAATCTTTTTTTACTGGATAATATTTAAGAATGAAGCAACTCGCAATCATTGATGATGATCCAGAAATTCTTAAATTGTTGGATCAATATCTAACAAAAAATAGCTTTGAGGTTGATGCCTTTACTGATGGCGAATCCTTTTTAAAAGAAGGCGAAAGTAAATATAGTTTAATTATTTTAGACATTGGTCTTCCTGGAATAGACGGCCTTGAAGTTTGTAAAAGGGTTCGCCAAAACTCAAATATACCCATTATTATGTTGACAGCTGCCAGTGATGATCTTGATCGTATCTTGGGCTTAGAGTTAGGTTCTGATGATTATATGGGTAAGCCATTCAATCCAAGAGAGCTACTTGCAAGAATAAAGGCGCTCTTGAGACGTTCAGAGATAAAAGAGGAGGATGTTGATAATAATATTGTTATGAATTATGCCGCAAGAAGTGCATTTATTGATGGAAAAGAACTTGAGCTAACAGGCACAGAGTTTGACTTGCTTTGCGTTTTTCACAAACAAATTGGAAAGGTACTTAGTAGAGATGAAATTGGTGAATTGCTTCATGGAAGAAGGGTGGATCCATTGGATCGCTCTATTGATACAATTGTGAGTCGTCTGCGTCATAAGCTGAGTAGTCATTTTGATGGTGAAATTATCCAAAGTGTAAGAGGCAAGGGGTACGTCCTCTTGATGAAGAATTGAGAAATAATTTATTTTTTCTATCGGCACTAATACCTAAAACTATTGTTGCCCGAATGACTTCAGTGTTGTTCATCGGAATTCTTGTAGCACAACTTTTGGGAACTTGGCTTTGGGTTGAACAACTAAAATCCTCTGAAAAAGAAAGAATGGCTGAAATTTCTCAAGAGCTAGGTTACAACATTGCCCAAGCTGTGGGTTTCTTTGAAAAACTCCCTAATCAATATAGACAGGAGACTCTTAGTCAGCTTAGACAAAATGGTGGAACATTCTTGGACTTCGGTGCTGAGTTTTTTGTTTCATTTAATAAAGACTATATAAATTCAAAACCTATTGCAAATAATGAATTTACAGCGTTAGTAAGTAATAATCTAGAAAAAACTTTATTCTCACAAATAGGCCAAGTAGATGATTTAAATATTCAATTCGTAAAATTTAGTGACACAAAAATTATGACTCCTAATGCTCCACAAGAAGGACTAACGAATAGCTTTATAATGTCACCCTTAGTGCCAATTTGGAATGCTCTAGGCCTTCAACAAACTAACTTAGATAATCCACTTGCTGTCATCCAGTTTAGATTAGAAAATCAAAATGAATGGATGTATTTGGCAACAATAATACCAAAAGGCGAATTATTGCTCAGTTTTGACTGGATTAATGGTGAGCGAATTTTTACTTCCTCATTGGTTTCACTAACAATGCTTTTGATTACGTTCTTATTTGTTCGTTGGCTGGTTTCACCACTTCAATCACTAGCCCATCAAGCCGACTTGCTAGGTAAAGGACGATTTCCAAGACAATTAGATGAAACAGGATCAAAGGAAATGGTTGCTACAATTAGTGCATTTAATTCAATGGCTCGTCGTATTCAAAAATTTGTAGCTGATCGAGAGCGATCCTTTGCTGCTATATCTCATGACCTTAAAACTCCTCTAACAAGAGCTAGACTAAGAGTTGAAGGAATTAATGATACTTCTATAAAAGAAGACTTGATTGGTGACTTAGACTACCTTGAAACAATGGTTAAAAGTAGTCTTCAAATAATGACAGATGGAGTTGAGCATGAAAATACTTCAAATGTCGATTTAACTGAAATGTTAGAGGCAATTTTAAAAAAAGAAGAGATTCTTGGTCTGCCTATTAAAATAAATATTGATGGAAAAATTAACATGAGGGGCCGCGCAGTTGCGCTAGAACGTCTTTTTTCAAACCTTATAAATAATGCCCTTACTTATGGTCAAGGAGTTGAGGTAACTGGTCAAAAAAAGAAGACAGGAATCTTTATTCAAATTAAAGATAAGGGGCCTGGGCTAAGTGATACTAATAAGGAAAAAGTTTTCAAGCCTTATTATCGTCTTGAGACTAAATTGAGTGATAATCACTCAGGACTCGGGATGGGTATTGCTCGAAACATTGCTAATGTTCATGGAGGCGAACTTGAGCTAAAAGATAGAAAGGGTGGTGGACTAATTGTTGAGGTTTACTTTCCTGTCTAATGTC
Source organism: Candidatus Pseudothioglobus singularis PS1 (assembly GCF_001281385.1). Taxonomy (NCBI): domain Bacteria; kingdom Pseudomonadati; phylum Pseudomonadota; class Gammaproteobacteria; family Pseudothioglobaceae (SeqCode); genus Pseudothioglobus (SeqCode); species Pseudothioglobus singularis (SeqCode). Next base: position 984,999 of record NZ_CP006911.1, on the reverse strand, counting down.
AAATCCGAGTCTTCCTAAATTTAAAAGTAAAGGGTTTTTAATTGAGCATGTTAAATCTATTATGGCTTTTTATCATCCGCACTGCATAGATAACAATGATGGCGGCTTTTTTCAACATTTTCGAGATGATGGCAGTATTTATGATTTTGAAACAAGGCACCTAGTAAGTAGTACACGTTTTATATTTAATTACTCAATGGCAGCCATTCACTTTGATAATAATGATTATCTTGATGCTGCACTCCATGGAATAGAGTATCTAAGAAATTCGCATCTGAATAAAGAAACAGGTGGCTACGCATGGACTATGAAAGGGAATGAGGCGGATGATTCAACCAATTACTGTTATGGTCTAGCATTTGTTTTATTAGCCTATTCGACTGCATACAAAGCGGGTATTGAAAAATCTAAAGATTATATTGATGAAACCTTTGAGTTGATGGAGAAACATTTTTGGTCAAAGGAACATGAGCTTTATTCTGATGAAATATCTGCTGACTGGTCAAACGTTTCTAAATATCGTGGGCAAAACGCTAATATGCATTCTTGTGAGGCTCTTATTTCGGCATTTGAGGCAACCAATGAGCAAAAGTACTTGGACCGTGCACATCTTATTGCAAATAATATCTGTAATAAACAAGCCAGTCTAGCTGATGAATTAATATGGGAGCATTATGACTCAAATTGGCAAATTGATTGGACTTACAATAAGGATCGGCCCGATGACTTATTTCGTCCTTGGGGCTTTCAGGTAGGGCACCTAACTGAATGGGCTAAGTTGTTAGTTATCCTTGAAAGGTATATTGATGAAGAGTGGTTAATTCCCAGAGCTGTAAAATTATTTGACGATGCTGTAGAAATGGGATGGGATGAAAAATCAGGCGGCTTAGTTTATGGCTTTGCACCGAATGGTGATGTTTGCGATTCAGATAAATATTTTTGGGTTCAGGCTGAATCACTTGCAGCTGCGGCTTTGTTAGCCCAGCGAATGAATGATGAGTATTATTGGAAGTGGTATGATCGAATTTGGACATATAGCTGGAATCATATGATTGATCAAAAGTATGGTGCCTGGTTTCGGATATTAGATTCAAGTAATCAAAAGTATGATGACCTTAAAAGTCCTGCTGGAAAAACCGATTACCATACAATGGGGGCTTGTTACGAATCTTTGAATGCTATTTGAATTTAGAAAGGACTTCCTAGTTTAAAATACTCAAATAATTTTTATAATTTTTTATTTATGACACCTGAGAATGTAATTGAGAAATGGGCTGATTATTTCAATGCTGGAGATTTAGAGGGGATTACTAGCTTGTATCATAGAGATAGTACTCTATTGCCAACCTTTCTTCCTAAATTACTCTCATCGAAAGAGCAAATATCTGGTTACTTTGTTGCTGCGATAGAGGGTAAAGCTTCTATTGAAGTCAATGTTGGTCAATCCATTAAAAAAGTTATATCTGAAGACGCCTATCTTATGACTGGATCTTATGTTTTTTGTCTTCCAAGCAAGGGTGAAGAAAAATACGAGTCTTGGTACAGTTTTTTAATTGATTTGTCTGTTGACTCACCAATTAGACACCATCACTCATCTAGAGTGCCATTTGATTTTGACCTAAGTCACTAAGCTCCTCAATAGTAAATCTCCCGTTAAAGTCAACCTCGTAATCCTCAGCTGCAAAGTCAGGGGGGCTCTTACCTAGAATAAAGTTTTGAGTTTGGCGTTTTGCATAGTCTAGATTTTTTTTACATTGTGGAGATGAGCCAATAAACATTACATTAGAGTAATCTTTACCAGTGTGTTTATCAGCAACCGCATGAGTTAAATCAGGATGCCACCATACAGTATCTCCGGGATTGACATCTTGTATTGTAACTATTCCATCAAGAAGATCTTGGTGATAATCAGAAGAGATTAATAAAGGTCTACCAGGTGTTGCATCACAAAGACTATCTGGCGCAATATCATCCTGCAGTGCACGAAGAAGAAGGTAGCTCATGCTGTTTGCAATTGGAATAAGGGAGAGTGTTCCATCTGAAGGGCCTTGTGCTGTTAATGCTGTCCAACCTTGAAATGTTCGAAACATTGAACAAACAGCTGGTGATTTGTATTCTTTTGTGTGGGTTCTATGGGCCGCATTCCATGGGTCGTATGATTTTAAGTCGCCATTAAAGACAGAGCCATAGACTTTTTGAAAGGCAGGATCAGTCCAGCGCTCAAAAGACCCTCCATCAATGTGTGGCGATAGTCCAAGCGTCTCATCACCTGGCTCTCTTCGACGAATTCTATCTGCATAAATGAAATCATTGTTAGGATCAAACTCATCACCATGTGGGCTTGAAACGTTCCACATTGAGTTTAAAAATCTCTTGGTATTAGCCATCGACTGAGATTGTCTTGCAAGCATTTGAGGTCTTGACCAATATATTCCAAAAATTTGAGGAGCGCCAGATTTTAATTGAGAAAAATACTGATCCATACCCTCTCTCTCAACTGATTTAGTAAAGTAGTCATTACTTAAAATATAATCACCAACTTCATCATTCCATTCGCTAGCTTGCTGGTCATCAAATACATTTCTTATAATTAAAGCGCCTCTTCTTTTTATATTGGCAATTTCATCAAAAGAAACCTTGCCGTTAACTATTGATTTGTAATCAATTTCTGGAATTACTGGAATTTCTTTATGTTGCATTTCAAGAATATTATCGACTTCTTTTTTTGTGTTTGATTGGGCAAGATCAAAGCTTTTTTTAACATTAAAGTGAGTCCTAAGAAGCTCTTTAGAAGTAATTATTGACTGTTGAATTTGTTGAAGTTTTTCCATAATGTTAAATAGTATATCTAAATTTTTTGCAAACTCTCAATTTAAAGTTGTTACAAAGTATTACAAATTGTGTCAATCGATTGACACCTAAATTATTGTTAATTATGATGCATTTCTAGTTCTAAAGTTTATTTAGCAACTATGGTTTATTTATTGTATTAAATCAATACTTTAAGTAGTTTTTATTAATTAAGGAGATAAAAAAATGGTAAACAAATACTTTGTAAAAAGTGTAGCAGCCAGTTTAGTTCTTTCTTTTAGTGCATCTCAAGCATTTGCTGACGACGTTGACTTCCTCCATTGGTGGACTTCAGGTGGTGAAGCTGCTGCTGTTGGCGTATTAAAGGATGATCTAGAAGGCAAAGGAATTGGTTGGAAAGATATGCCTATAGCTGGTGGTGGCGGTGATGCTGCTATGACTACGCTTAAGGCTCGTGTTACTGCTGGTAATGCGCCAACTGCTGTTCAAATGCTTGGATACGCAATACAAGATTGGGGCGATCAAGGCAAACTAGCTAACCTAAATGACCTAGCTGCATCAGAAGGTTGGGACGCAGTAGTTCCTTCAGCACTTCAAGCTTTTTCTAAGCATAATGGTGACTGGGTAGCGGCTCCAGTAAATGTTCACTCTACTAACTGGGTTTGGATTAGTAAATCTGCTCTAGATGCTACTGGTGGAAATGCGCCAAGCACTTGGGAAGAGTTAGTTTCTGTTCTTGATGCAATGAAAGCAAATGGTATTACTCCATTAGCTCACGGTGGTCAAGCATGGCAAGATGCAACAATCTTTGATGGTGTTGCGCTAAGTCTTGGAAATGGCTTCTATAAATCAGCTTTGATTGATTTAAATGAAGACGCTCTTGGTGGTCCATTAATGGTAGAAGCTTTCAACAGAATGGCAACATTGCGTTCATATGTTGACGATAACTTCTCAGGTCGCGACTGGAACCTAGCTTCAGCTATGGTTATTAATGGCGAAGCTGGTATGCAAATGATGGGTGACTGGGCTAAAGGTGAATTCCTTAAGGCTGGACAAAAACCTGGTTCTGATTTCGTATGTGTTCGTTTCCCAGGAACTCAAGGTTCTGTAACTTTCAACTCTGACCAGTTTGCTATGTTCAGTGGTTCTGGAAGTTCAGCTGCACAAGAGGCTATGGCTTCTTCTGTTATGAATCCTGTTTTCCAATCAGCGTTCAACGTTGTTAAAGGTTCAGTTCCTGCACGTACAGACGTTCCTGACATGATGTTTGATCATTGTGGTAAGAAAGGAATGGCAGATCTAGCAGCAGCTAATGCAGCTGGAAGCTTGTTCGGTTCAATGGCTCATGGCCATACTGTTCGACCTGCAATCCAATCAGCTATTGTTGATGTAGTTTCAGCTCACTTTAATGGTGAGTTCTCAGCTGAAGAAGCTGCAGAAGAAATGGTTGCAGCAGTCGCAGCAGCAAGATAAATTTAAATATTATCTAAATTTACTATAGATTTTATTAAGTTTGTTTTTTATAGTTGGCGAATTAATAGTTCGCCAACTATTTTTTTAATTAGAATTGTAATAAATGAAAAATTACCTTCAGCTTTTACTTCCTAGAATTGTTCTAGCGCCAAGTTTCTTTCTTATTCTTGTCTTTGTGTATGGTTTCATTATCTACACAGGTTACTTATCTCTTACAGACTCCCGCATGCTTCCAACATATGAATTTATGGGCTGGGGGAACTACACAAAACTTTTTGGCTTAAGGCACTGGAAGATTGCAGTTAATAATTTAGCAATTTTTGCAATTTTATATATTTTATTTTGTACAGTAATTGGTCTGCTTTTGGCAATTTTACTGGACCAAAAAATTCGAGCTGAGGGCTTTCTTAGGCCAATTTTTCTTTATCCGATGGCGCTCTCTTTTATTGTCACCGGAACAGCATGGAAATGGTTTTTAGATCCTGGTATTGGGCTTGAACATATTATGCATCAATGGGGCTGGGAAAGTTTTGAATTTGGCTGGATAAAAGACCGAACCTTTGCAATCTACACTGTAGTTATTGCTGCTGTATGGCAAAGCTCTGGTTTTGTTATGGCGATGTTTCTTGCTGGTCTTCGTGGAATTGATGGTGAAATTATGAAGGCAGCACAAATTGATGGTGCATCAGGTTTTCGAATCTATAGAAGGATAATTATCCCAATGTTGAGGCCAGCTTTTCTGTCTGCATTTGTGATTTTAGCACACCTCTCAATTAAGGCTTATGACCTAGTTATTGCATTAACAAATGGAGGCCCTGGAAGAGCTACTGAAGTTCCAGCAACCTTTATGTATTCATACACATTTTCCAGGAATCAAATGGGGGTTGGTGCTACCTCAGCAATTATTATGCTACTTATGATTTTTTCAATCATTATTCCTTACTTATATAGCGAGTTAAGAAGTGAGAAGCAATCATGAGTAGAAATTTTGTGACTAATAATATTAAGTTTTCGCGCATCTTGATTTACATTGTGTTAATTATTTTTGCAATTTATTACTTGCTCCCTTTGTATGTGATGCTCGTAAATTCTTTAAAACCTTTAGAGGAGATAAGAGGGGGTGGAATGTTGTATCTTCCTTCAGTGTGGACTTTGGATCCTTGGAGAGCCGCTTGGTCAAGCGCTCAAATTGGTGTAGATCCAAGTGGGCTGAGGCCTTATTTTTGGAATTCAATTAGCATGGTTGTGCCTGCAGTATTGCTGTCTACAGTGCTTGGCTCACTAAACGGTTATGTTCTTACTAAGTGGCAGTTTAAAGGCCACGGCGTTGTTTTTGGATTGTTATTATTGTCATGTTTTATTCCTTTTCAGATTGTATTAATACCCATGGCAAAATTATTAGGCGTATTTGGTTTGGCTGGAACCACCTCTGGATTAGTTTTAGTTCATTTAGTGTATGGAGTTGGCTTTACCACTTTATTTTTTAGAAATTACTATGCCGCTTTTCCAACAGAGATTATTAAAGCAGCACAAATCGATGGAGCTGGCTTCTTCAGAATTTTTTGGCGTGTTTTACTACCGAGCTCTGGTCCAATTATTGTGGTCAGTGTGATATGGCAATTTACTAATATCTGGAATGATTTTTTATTTGGCGCTTCATTCGCTGATTTTGATTCCACACCAATTACTGTAGCGCTCAATAATCTTGTTAATTCGTCAACTGGTGTGAAGGAATACAATGTGCATTTTGCAGGGGCAATTCTTGCTGCGCTCCCAACACTGGTTGTTTATATCGTTTCTGGACGATATTTTGTAAGAGGCTTGATGGCTGGCGCTGTCAAAGGTTAATTTTATTTATAATTATTGCTTGAAGGAAAGGAAATGGCAAAAGTAACAATTTCTGATTTATATAAAAGTTATGGTTCTGTTGAAGTCTTAAAAGGGATAAATCTTCATATAGAGGATGGTGGCTTTTTAGTTTTAGTTGGGCCATCAGGTTGTGGAAAGTCCACCTTGCTTAATACAATTGCAGGGCTGGAAGAGATTACAAGTGGCGATATAGAAATAGGAAAAAATTCTGTTGCTGGGCTTCACCCCTCAAAACGAAACATTGCCATGGTGTTTCAATCTTATGCTTTATATCCAAATATGACCGTATCTCAGAATATAGGCTTTGGAATGGAGATGAAAGGAATTGATAAAAATGAACGCGAAATTTCAATAAATAAGGTTGCTGAGACTCTTCAAATTAGTGAATTATTGAACCGTAAGCCTGGTCAATTGTCAGGCGGTCAAAGGCAAAGAGTTGCGATGGGTCGAGCTATTGTCCGTGAGCCAGAAGTTTTTTTATTTGATGAGCCCTTATCAAACTTAGATGCGAAACTTCGTATTGATATGAGAACCGAAATAAAGCGCCTTCATCAAAGACTCGGCTCAACAATTATTTATGTTACTCATGATCAAGTTGAGGCCATGACTTTGGCAACTAAGATTGCGGTACTTAAAGATGGCTGCATTCAACAATTTGATACTCCTTATGAAATATATAACAACCCTAGCAATATGTTTGTTGCAAATTTTATGGGCGCACCTGCAATGAACCTTATTGAAGGTAATGTGGTTATGAAGAATAAAGATATTGAGTTTGAAATGAAAAACAATAAAGGTGATGTTATTTCATTACCTATTGACGACGTCAAAGGTTTAGAGAATTATATTAATAAAACTGTTGTATTTGGAATTCGACCTGAGTCTATTAATGACCTCGAGTTATCAGGTAAAAAAACAAATAAAAAGTTGGTTGAAAAGGAAGTTGAAATTGATGTTGTGGAGCCAGCTGGCTCAGATACATATGCTATAGTTGAATTTGGAGGAAAGCAAGTTGTTACAAGGCTTAATGGAAACTCTATTGTAGCTGCTGGTGAAAAAGTTAAATTAACATTTAATTTATCTCAGGCGGTCTTTTTTAATATTGATACTGAGGAGCGAATTAGATAACGATATGAGCATCAGCTTTACTAAATCAGGTTCAACAATTCCTTCAATTGGTCTTGGTACGTGGGAATTAAATGGGAGCGACTGTTTAAGAGTCGTGACTGAAGCGTTAGAGATTGGTTACCGCCATATAGATGGTGCGGCTATGTATGAAAATGAATCTGAAGTTGGTTCTGCAATTATTAATTCTGGAGTAAGAAGAGAAGATATTTTTTTAGCTACTAAAATTAATACTATAGGTTGGACGCCATCAAAACGAAAAGTTACCACTTTAAAAAATAAAGATATTTCTAAAAGTCTTGAAAATAGCCTGAAGAATTTGCAAACTGATTATGTAGATCTTCTGCTTATTCATTGGCCAAGGTTTGAAACTAACTTAGGAGATATGTTAGAAATTTTGTACAAGCTTAAAGATGCAAAGAAAGTTAAAGAGGTGGGTGTTGCAAACTTCAACTCAAAACTGCTAAATGAATGTATTAATCTTGGCTTTAAAGACATCTTTTGCAATCAGGTTGAATATCATCCTTTTTTGTCTCAAGCCAAATTGTTAGAAGTTATGCAAGACTTGGATATTATTCCTGTGGCTTATTGTCCAATTTGTAGAGGTGATGTTGCAAGACATGACGTCATTATTGATTTGGCTGAAAAGTACTCAAAAACACCAGCGCAAATTACGCTAAGATGGATGTATCAACAAAATTCAGTATCTATTCCCAAAACTGCTAATTCATATAGATTAAGAGAAAATATTGATATTTTTGATTTTGAGATTGAGAGCAAAGATATGCTTAAAATATATAACCTTGCTAGAAACCAACGACTCGTTCCTAATCTAGAAGTTAATGAGCTTGAGTATCCTTTTGATTAGACTTTTTAAGCTATTGTAGATAAAGAAAATTATGGAAAATATTGATACAGATATTGGCTTAATTGGCCTTGGTGTAATGGGATCAAGTCTCGCTTTAAATATCGAAAGCAATGGCTTTTCTGTGTCTATTCATAACCGAACATCGCCTCAAATACATAAACTAGTCAAAAATAGATCATTAAACAATAAGCTCTATGGTTTTGAGAATCTTGATGAGTTTGTAAAATCTATCAAAAAACCTAGAAAGATTATGTTGATGGTTGTTGCTGGAACTGTCGTTGATGAATACATTCAAAAGCTAGTCCCCTTGTTAGATCAGGGTGACATTATTATTGATGGAGGTAACTCTCACTATCCAGATACATCCAGGAGGACTGAGGAGTTAGAGGCCAAAGGTTTTCATTTTATTGGTGCTGGAGTGTCTGGCGGTGAAGAGGGTGCACTAAAAGGGCCCTCTATTATGCCAGGAGGCTCAATTTCTGCGTGGCCCGAGGTCAAGCGTATCTTTCAAGAAATTTCTGCAAAAGCAGGTGATAACGAGCCTTGCTGCAAATGGATTGGTGAAGGCGGCTCAGGGCACTTTGTGAAAATGGTGCATAACGGCATTGAGTATGGAGATATGCAGCTCATTTGTGAAGCCTATCAACTTATGAAAGATGTATTAGGAATGAGCAATGATGAAATGCATCAAACCTTTAAAGAGTGGAATGAGGGAGAGCTTAATAGCTACCTCATCGAAATTACAGCGGACATACTTAAATTTAAAGAAGAGGATGGCAGTTATTTAGTAGACAACATTCTTGATACGGCTGGTCAAAAGGGGACGGGTAAATGGACAGCGTCAGTTGCCTTAGATCTTGGCTCACCCTTAACTCTTATTGGTGAGGCAGTTTTTTCACGATACTTGTCTTCAATTAAAGAGGAGAGGGTAGAGGCATCAAGCCAGCTAAGCGGTCCAAGAGTTTGCTTTAGTGGAGATAAAGCCCAAGCATTAAAAGATATTCATGATGCTTTGTATGCCTCAAAAATGGTTTCATATGCTCAGGGCTATACGCTCCTTTCAGATGCAGCTAAAGCGTTCAATTGGAATTTGAATTATGGTGCAATTGCAATGGTGTGGAGAGGTGGATGCATTATCAGATCGGTATTCCTAACAAAAATTAAAGATGCATACGATAACAATCCTGATCTTAAGAATTTATTGCTTGACCCATTCTTTAAGGACAAAATTAATCAATCTCAGGATGGTTGGAGAAGAATCATTGCTGTTGCCATTTCTAATGGGGTTCCTGTTCCAGCAATGAGCTCGTCACTCTCTTATTTTGATGGCTATAGAAGTGAAAGACTTCCTGCAAACCTTCTTCAGGCGCAAAGAGACTATTTTGGGGCTCACACCTATGAACGTTTAGATGGTAAAAATGGTGAGTTTTTTCATACAGAGTGGATTCAAAACACTGATTAAGGGCTAGCTTTAGGATGATAGAATCTTTAAAAATAATTGATAGCTTTGTCCTTTATGGAGTCCTTGGAGACTTATCAGTTCGTAAATTAATACCTGCCTGGTACTACCTTGAAAGAGACAGTATGCTCAGTGATTCATTGCAAATTTTGGGTGTTGGTAGGAAAGAAATCTCTGACTCTGAATTAAAAAATACTCTTAAAAAGTCACTAGAAACCTATGTCCCTTCAGAGTATCTAGATCAAAAAATTGTTTCAACTCTAATAGATCGTTTTAGCTATTGCAGCTGTGACCTTCAAAACCCAAACAGCTATCAAAAATTAAAGCTTAAAGTTCAGGATTGGAATATGCCAATGGCGCACTATTTGGCTATATCTCCACGTCTCTTTGAATCAGTTTGTGACGGCCTATCAGGTGCAGGTCTTGTCACTAAAGAGTGCCGCATCGTCGTAGAAAAGCCTATTGGATATGATCTTGAGTCATCACAGGAGATTAATGAGAAGCTTATTAAGCATTTCGATGAGTCTCAAATCTATCGAATAGATCATTATTTAGGTAAGGAGACAGTCCAAAATTTAATTACACTGAGGTTCGCAAACTCACTATTCTCTAGTCAATGGAATAGTAAAGGGGTTGAGTATGTAGAAATAACTTCAGCAGAATCAGTTGGCATTGAGGATCGTTGGGGGTATTTCGATGGCATGGGTCAGTTAAGGGATATGGTTCAGAGTCACCTGTTGCAGCTGCTTTGTTTGATCGCGATGGAGCCACCGAATAGGCTCGATGACCAGAGTATTCGTTCTGAAAAGGTTAAGGTTTTAGAGGCGCTAAAATCACTCGATGAGGAAAGTATTGCCTCTAGCTTCGTCTCTGGCCAATACACTGATGGTGAGGTTGATGGCGTTTACAAACCTGGATACGTCAATGAAGAAGGGGCCAGACCAGATAGCAAAACAGAAACCTTTGTTTCTATTAAAACTGAGATACAAAACTGGCGCTGGTCAGGCGTCCCTTTCTATCTAAGGACTGGTAAAAGGATGGAAACAAAGACGACCCAGATTGTCATCCACTTTAAGTCAGATGGGCACTACATTTTTAATGAGAATAAAGAGAGCCTCAATGGTAATACTTTAATTATTAGTCTTCATCCAACTGAAAGTATCTCTCTCCAAGTTTTTACTAAGCCGCATGGCGTTGACAAGCATTCGATTATTAGGTCAGATCCAATGAGTTTAGATTTTATTAAAACGCAACAATTGCTTAATATTCCGAGCGGATACCAGAGTCTTCTAATGGACATTTTGAATGGTAATCAAAGCTTATTTCTTTGTCGAGAAGAGGTGGAGCTTGCATGGAAGTGGTGTGATGAAACCTTAGATGCTTTCAAAAATTCAAACCAAGAGCTCTTCTATTACAAGGCAGGAAGTAATGGCCCAAGGGAGAGTGAAGCGCTCATAACAAATAACGGATATCAATGGTATGAGGAGTAGCAAAACATATTATCTGCCTGAGCATGTGGGCTTTTACAGTACAAATAACAGTGAATCTCTGGCTATTGATTTAAGTCAAAATATCAGAGAGGTTTTGCTTGAAACCATTAAAAAAAGAGGTAGAGCTAGTATGGCGGTTTCTGGTGGAAGTACCCCAATACCGCTATTTGAGGCGCTCTCCCATCTAGACTTAGATTGGAGCAAGGTTGATTTAACTTTAGTGGATGATCGCTGGGTTGAATCAGATCATAAAGATAGCAACGAGCTATTAGTAAAATCACACCTAATCAAAAATAAAGCGGTCAATGTTAATTTTGTTCCTTTAAAAAATAATGCTTCAACTGCTAAAGAGGGCCAAATATCCAGTGAAGAGGCGCTAAAAAGTTTTACATTGCCCTTTGATATCGTGGTTCTTGGTTTGGGTACAGATGGCCACACAGCCTCTTTATTTCCATGCTCAGAGGAGATCAGATCTGCAATGGATTTAGATAATAATGACTGTTTAGTGGCAACGACGCCAACATCGGCCCCATATGAGCGTCTAGGAATGACTGCAAGAGCTATTATGGATGCAAAAAAAGTTTTTCTTCATCTGAATGGATCTACGAAGCTCCATGCGCTTGAAAAGGCGATGGATTTAAAGGATGTTTACAAAATGCCAATCTACGTATTCCTTGATGACGGACTTGATATTTACTGGAGTCCATAAATCAATTAATAATTATTTGATGTAAAGTTTTCAAAGCTAGGGATAATATTGTCTTAAATTATTCAAAATTAAAGAACATATGAAGATTAGTAATATTGATGGTGAAATTGTTAAAGATAACGAAACATACTTACTTAAGGATAACACTTCACTTAAGAACCTTGTTGTAAGCTCCACAACGCTGCATCCTGGCAAATCAACCCGAGGCCATAGTCATCCTGGTAAAGAGGAGGTCTATATGATTATGAGTGGCACTGGAAGAATGCAGTTAGATGATAATGAGTTTAATATTTCTGGTGGAGAAATGATCTTAATTGAGGACGGGGTTTTTCATCGCGTTCACAATACTGGAGAAGAAGACCTTTATATGGTTTGTATATTTGATGGAGACCGAAGTCATTAAAACCCAAGGATATAATTTGGTAGGTGATATAGGAGGTACAAATGCGAGATTTGCGCTTTTGGTTCCCGGTGAATCAGAATTAACTAATATCAAAACGCTTTCATGTACTGAATTTGAAACAGTTCAGGAGGCAATGACATCTTATCTCTCTTCAATTCAAAATGTAGAAATCAATTCATCCTGTATAGCCTCAGCTGGAACCACACACTTGGATATCTTTAAACCAGCAAATAATGATTGGGTCATTAATAAGGCTGATGTCTCATCTGCACTTCATAACGTTGAAGTTAATTGGATTAATGACTTCTCAGCTCAAGCTCTAGCAACGTCGACATTGAGTGAAGATGATATTGTTGTTGTCAATCAAGGCAATGCTCAAATTGATAGAGTTAGGTTAGTCATTGGTCCAGGAACAGGTCTAGGCACTTGTGGATTAATTGAATCATCAAATAGATGGATTCCTTTGCCTGCTCAGGGTGGTCATACAGACTTTGCACCCAACTCTGATCTAGAGATTGAAATATTAAAAATATTAAAAAAACAATTTGGACACGTTTCGGTTGAGAGAATTTTGTCTGGGCCGGGCATTGTTAACTTGTACAAGGCTATATGTCAAATTAATGGAAGAGATATTATTTTTCAGAGTCCTTCTGAGGTCACATCTGCTGCAATTAAAGCAAATTCAGATTTAACAGCAAAAGAGACGCTTAACCTCTTTTGTAAAATTTTTGGCTCTGTCACTGGAACGATTGCACTGACAACAGGCTGTCTTGGTGGGATCTATATTACAAGCGACCTAGTAAGAAATTTTTTAGATTTCTTTCTTGAAAGTGACTTCTTGGAGAGTTTTCAAGATAAGGGAAGGCTTGATTATTACATGACAGATATCCCAATCTGCATATCAAAAAAACAAAACATGGGCCTTATAGGAAGCGCCTACAAGATCAATAATTTATAAGTAATTCATTTAATATCTAACGCAGTCTTCATGAGAAGTCCTGCAATCTCGTCTCTTGATCCAAAATAATTTGAAATAGTGATATTTAGATTTGGAAAATCTATAGAAGCATTTTTAACTTCACCTGGAATATCTCTTTTTATATGGACACCTGCAGAAAGAAAATAGGGCAAAACAGTAACGTTTAAGGCTCCTAATTCACTGCATTTTTCAATAGCCTCTGGAATTGAGGGGGAGGCAAATTCTAAAAAGGCCGGTATAATCTGATCAAAATTGTTTATATTATATTCAATCATTTTTTTGGATAAAGCTTCAACCTCAAGGTTTGATTCTTCTCTTCGGCTTCCATGAGCAACCAATAGTAATATATTCATCCCAGTTCGATAATACGTTAAATTAAATAATTGATTATTTTAGGGTATCTTATCACGTTGAAAAAATAAATTAGAGGCATACTTTTGTACCAAAGTTCGTCAATTCATGAATCAGCTGGTGAAACTAAGATTGGATTACTTTTATCCAATTTAGGAACGCCTGACGCGCCAACCAAGAAAGCAGTCAAACCCTATCTTAGGCAGTTTCTTTCAGACACCAGGGTCATAGAGCCCCCACCTCCACGCTGGGTTTGGAAAATCATTCTGAATGCTGTGATCCTTAATCTTAGACCTAGAAAATCAGCCAAGGCCTATCAAACTGTTTGGAATACACATGGAGAGGGCTCGCCACTTTTGTCGATTGCGAAGCTTCAAAAAACTGAAATTGCCTCGCTACTCGAAAAAAAAGCGCCAGGACAGTTCGAGGTTGCTCTAGGCATGTGTTACGGCAACCCATCAATGAATTCTGCTCTCGCCGAGTTAGAGTCTAAGGGCTGTAAAAAAATTATTGTGTTACCTCTTTACCCTCAGTACGCCGCCTCTTCAACAGGCTCTGTATTTGACGCCGTTGCGAAAGAGTTTTTAACTTGGAGAAATGTTCCTGATCTGAGATTCATTAGCAGCTATAACGAGGAAGAGAAATACATTGATGCTCTAGCTAACAGCGTCAAGGAGTATCAAAAAACCCATGGCAAACCTGATTTCTTGCTGATGTCTTATCACGGCATCCCTAAACGATATTTTGATAAAGGCGATAACTATCCTTGCCAATGCTGCAAAACCACATTCCGTTTAGCTCAAAAACTTGATTTGAAGCCGAGTGAATACCAAATGACATTTCAGTCTAGATTGGGGGTTGCTGAATGGATGAAAGAGTACACCGATAAAACACTGAAGTTGCTTCCCAGTAAAGGTATCAAAAATGTGCAAGTTATTTGCCCAGGTTTCTCAGCCGATTGCTTGGAGACGATTGAGGAAATAAGCGAAGAAAACAAGGATTACTTCATGGAGTCAGGTGGTCAAAAGTTTGGATATATTCCAGCGCTTAATGACAGACCTGATCATATTGAATTCTTGACTCAGATCGTACTTGATAACACATCAGGCTGGAACAAGTAGTATGAAAATTGTTATTCTGGGTGGAACTGGATTAATTGGCAGTGCGCTCCAAAAAAGCTTTTCAAAGACACACCAAGTAGAAGTATTCAATAGAACCGTTTTTAAGTCTGCTGAGTATCTATCCTCAATTATTGATGGTAGTGACTTTGTTATTCAGCTTGCTGGATCCACTATTTCAAAGAGGTGGAGTAAAAAAATTATTGCTGAGATGTGGCAAAGCAGGGTCAATACTAATCAAATGCTCTCAGATGCGACTAAGCTCATTACTAAGACGCCTAAAGTGATTTGCTCTTCAGGGATTAGTTTTTATGCAGAATCTGACTGTAATGACCCCAAGACTGAAGATGATATTCAGGGCGAGGGTTATTTGACTGATCTCAATATTGCCGTTGAGAGTGCTGCAAAGTCCATTTCGGATGATGTTACTATTTTAAGGTTTGGTGTTGTTCTTTCAAGAAAGGGCGGAGCATTAGCAAAATTATACTGGCCTTATTACTTTGGTATAGGTGGCCCTATTATGAGTGGAAATCAATGTTTCTCTTGGATACATATTGATGATCTCGTTAAAGCATTTCATTATCTAATCAATGATCCTCAGAGTAAAGGCATTTATAACATTACATCACCTGAGCCTGTTCCTCAAAAGGTCTTTGGAAGAGTTCTTGCTAAGTCTTTAAAAAGACCTTTTTTTATTCCTGTATGGGAGTGGCAATTGAAAATCCTCCTTGGTAAAGGATCCCAAGTCTTAACTTTAAGTGCATCTGTTATTCCGATGAGATTAATCCAAGCTGGCTTTGTTTTTGACTATCCTGACATCGACACTGCAATGAGAGATCTAATAGGGTAAAGCCGCTCAATCCTCATAATGTAAAAGCATTTGCCTATGGTAAAATATGTTTAAGTTTCACACTGTTACATAAGATTGAATGAGGCTTTCCGTTTTGGGGAGTTTTTTTTGTTTATTTTTGGAGAAAATATGAAAGTTAGTAAGGATAAAGTCGTATCAATGCACTACACTCTTAAAAATGATGCTGGTGAGGTTATTGATTCATCTGACGGCAAAGAGACTCTTGACTTTTTACAAGGGCATGGAAACATTATTCCTGGTCTTGAGTCGGCGCTTGAAGGCGCCAGTAAGGGTGACAAGATGGATGTATCTGTGGAGCCTGAAGAGGGTTATGGGCTTCGAATGCAGGATGCGATTCAAGAGATCCCTCGCACAGCACTTCAAGGCATTGACGAAGTAACAATTGGTATGCAGCTTCAATCTCAGGACCAAGATGGCAACCCTTTTGTTGTGACAGTTACAAAGCAGGACGATGAGAAAATTACAGTTGACGCAAACCACCCTTTAGCTGGTGAGACCCTTCATTTTTCAGTTAGCATTGAAGATGTCAGAGATGCTGAGGCTGAAGAGTTATCTCACGGTCACGTCCACTCAGCAGGTGGCCACTCTCACTAATCATAAATCTATAGCGGGCTATAGTGATAAAAATTATTACTTGCCCGCTGTGTCAATCAAAGAATCATTCACTGATTCATAAAGATAGACATAGAGAGTATCTAAGTTGCTCAGATTGTAGATTTGTCTTTGTACCTAAATCCTTTCATCTTTCAGAGGCTGATGAAAAATTAAGGTATGACACTCACAATAACGATCCTTCGGATAATCGCTATCGTCAATTTTTATCTCAGTTAGCAGAGCCTCTTTTACAAAAAATTCCCGAGAAGTCTTATGGCCTTGATTTTGGCTCTGGACCAGGACCAACCTTGTCCTTAATGCTTGAAGAGAAGAAGCATCATGTTGAGCTATATGACAAGTTTTATGCCTCAAATCAAGGTGTTTTTATTAAGAAGTTTGACTTTATCACAGCAACTGAAGTTGTTGAGCATCTAAGAAGCCCAATGCTTGAATTTAAGCGCTTAACTTCAACTCTTAGGGCGGGTGGGTATATCGCATTAATGACGCATTTGTTGACTGAAGAGACAGATTTTAGCAATTGGTATTACAAAAATGACCCTTCTCATATAGGATTTTTTAATAAACAATCTTTAGCATACCTTGCAAAAGAACTGAAGTTAGAACTTGACATTTACTCAGAGCGAGTAATTTTTTTGAAAAAACTAGGCTAATATATTCAAATAGCTCTCATAACGATTGCTATTAATTTCACCATTCTCTAAGGCCATTTTAATCGCACAGTCTGGCTCATTAATGTGCTTGCAGTTTCTAAATCGACATTGATGTGAAAGCGCTTTGAATTCTCTGAATCCTCTGACTATCTGCTCTTCAGAAAGGTTGTCTAATTGAAACTCACGGACACCAGGTGAATCAATTAAATCACCACCGCTTGGAATGTGATAGATTGTTGTGTTTGTTGTTGTGTGCTTGCCCAGCTTACTTTTAATTGAAATTTCATTGACTCTTAGCTCTAAATCAGGAATTAACGCATTAATGAGTGAGGATTTTCCAACGCCAGACTGACCCAGAAATATATGAGATTTATTGACTAGTTTTTCCTTAAATGAGATCACATTTAAATCACTCTTAACACTCATTATGTGAACATCATAGCCAATATTTCTATAGTGTTCAAAGTCGTCATTAAGCTGACTTTTATTTTTTAATAGCTCAATTTTATTGATTACTATACCTATAGGAAGGTTTGAGTTTTCAGCCATAATAAGGTAACGGTCAATTAGATCAAACTCATAGTGCGGCTCAATTGCTACGACTAGCCATAACTGATCAATATTGGCTGCAATTAATTTATCTTTTCTTTGGAGCTCAGTTCTTCTTGGGTAGATGGCAGTGACAATTGCCTCGCCTTGTTTTGTTTTTTTAAACAGGACTTCATCACCTGCAACAGAAAAGCCAATATTTTGTCGGCTTACACATTGAAAAATTTCACCATTTTTTGCCTCGACAAGTTGACGCTGACCATACCTTGTAATCACCTTACCGGAATATTCTTTATCTTTCACGTTTAGCTCAGATTCGGCTTTGATTGAAGCTTTATCAGCGCGAGCAATCTTTTCAGATTGAACTTTATCAATGCGCCATTTTTGTTTTCTAGTAAGTGGCACTAGGCAGTTAAATTATAGTAATTTTTCAATTCTAAGGACCGCACTTGGATGAGAGTCATGGAAAGCTGAATAGTATCTATCTGGGGATAAGGATGATGAGTTTTCTTTGTAAAGTTTAATGAGAGAAGATATTAAATCTTTTGCGTCAGTATGGCTTGCTGCAAAGGCGTCTGCCTGGAATTCGTGTTTTCTTGAGACTAAATTACTAATTGGAGTAATAAAAAAACTAAAGACTGGAAGGGCTAGACTAAAAAGAACCAATGCTGCGTGTGATGATGGCTCTGAAATTCCTAGTCCATTAAAGAACCAAGTTTGATTAATCAGATAGCCTAGTAGGGCAAGACTAATAAAACTGAAGATAAAAGAGCTGATCATTCTTTGACGCGTGTGCTTGTGATGAAAGTGTCCGAGCTCATGCGCAAGAATTGCCTCAATCTCTTTGTCCTCCATTCCATTAAGAAGGGTATCAAAGAACACAATTCTTTTGTTCTTGCCTATTCCAGTAAAGTACGCGTTTCCATGTGAGGATCTTTTTGATCCATCCATGACATATATGCCATCGCTACCAAAGCCGGTTCTTTCTAGGAGACTAGTAATTCTTGTTTTAAGACTTTCATTGACTAGCGGGTTAAATTTGTTAAAGATGGGTGCAATGAAAGAGGGATAGACCCACATCATGATTAAGGAAAAAAGACTGATAATAACCCAAACATAGATCCACCAATAGTTACCTATTGATTCAATATTCATAAGATAGAGAATAGCGTAAATTAGAGGCAAAACAAGAACGAGACTCAGTATTATTTCCTTAATTAAGTCTCCAGCAAAAGTGCCAACTGTCATGCGATTAAATCCAAATTTTTGCTCCAAAACAAAATTCCTATAAATACTGAAAGGAAGGTCAATAAAGCTAGCAATGAGCATGATGCTCAGTACAAAGAAAGTACCCATTAGTACTGGGTCATTAACTCTTTGAGACCAGTAGCCATCGATCCAGTTCATAGCGCCACCTAGTGTCCAAACTAGCAGTACCATTGTTGAAAAGATTATCTCAAAATGATTTAATAAAAGCTTAGCTTTCGTATATTTTCCAGCTTTTTGATGATCTTCAAGCTTTATCGTTTCACTGAAGCCATCAGGAACTGCATCAAATGAGTTATCAATCGCCTTGTCTTGTCTAAAATTTAGATAAAGTAAAGCTAGGACCGAAGTCAAAATTGCGAATAAAAAAATAAATGTAAAAAAATTAAATTCCATTTTTATGTATAAATGATCTTAAAAAGTTACAACAAATTATACCCGCTCATTTATTAGATATTACAAATTGAAATACCGGTAAATTAAATGAAAATAATATTCAAAAATAATTATATAAATAAATAATAAAAGCCTAAATGAAATCATAGATATATGAGATGAATTCTATATGGAGATGGGTATAATTTCGTAATTAAAGTTTTATTAATGAGATTTTGTAATGACAATGGAAGATAGAGATGGCTTCATCTGGATGGATGGAGAATGGTTGGATTGGCGCGAAGCAAAGGTTCATGTTTTAACTCACACCCTGCATTACGGCATGGGGGCTTTTGAGGGTGTTAGGGCTTATGAAACTGACAAGGGGCCAGCAATTTTTAAGCTTGAAGAGCATACTGAGAGACTATTTAATTCAACTCGAATTTTGGGGATGGAAATTCCTTATGATGCTAAGACGCTTAATCAAGCTCAGAGAGAAGTTGTTACTAAGAATAATCTTAATTCTGCCTACATTAGACCAATGTGTTTCTATGGCTCTGAGGGTATGGGTCTTAGGGCGGATAACTTAAAAGTCCACACAATGATTGCTGCATGGGAATGGGGAGCTTACTTGGGCGAAGATAATATGAAAAACGGGATAAGAATTAGAACGTCTTCTTATGTCAGGCATCCGGCTCATCCTTCTCTGAGTGGTGCTAAAACAAATGGAAATTATGTTAACTCTATGATGGCCCTAAAGGAGGCACTTGATCATGGATTTGATGAGGCTTTAATGTTAGATATTGATGGTTATGTTTCTGAAGGGAGCGGTGAGAATATTTTTGTCATTAAAGACGATGTAATTTATACTCCTCATTTGACATCAGCCTTGCCTGGTATTACGAGAGATACGATTTTTACTTTGGCAAAGTCATTAGGCTATAACATTATTGAAAAGAAACTATCTTGTGATGAAATATACGCCTCAGAGGAGGCTTTCTTTACTGGAACTGCGGCTGAGGTAACCCCCATTAGAGATCTTGATGGAAATCAGATTGGTCAGGGGGCTCGTGGACCAGTCACTGAAAAGCTACAGTCACTCTACTTTGATTGTGTTCATGGGCGAAACAGTGACTTTAATCACTGGATAGATAGTGGAAGGTGTTTGTGAGTTCTGCCGACTCATATGAAGGTGTAACAAAGATAGTTTCAAATAAAGATCTACCTGCTCACTGTCCACCCAAAGATTCTTCAAAGTGGAATATGCATCCAAAAGTTTTTTTATCATTTGATGATCATGGCAAAGTGAGTTGTCCATATTGTGGAGCAAAATATAAACTGGACTCATAGTTTAGTATTTTAAAAAATGCAAACAAATTTAAATAATGTTGTTTTAGTTGGTCCAATGGGATCAGGCAAAACAACCGTTGGAAGAAGGCTATCTGAAAAGTTAGGCGTTAATTTTTATGATGCAGATCATGAAATTATTGACAAGACTGGTGTGAGTATTGACCACATATTTGATGTTGAGGGAGAAGAGGGGTTTCGAAAAAGAGAGTCTGATGTTTTAAAGGAGTTATGCAGCAAAGATAACATTGTCTTGGCTACTGGAGGTGGCGCAGTAATATCAAAAGAAAATAGGTTTGAAATTTCAAAAACTGGTTCGGTTATTTACCTTCTATCCTCCGTTGATCAAATTTTAAGAAGAACAGCAAAATCTAAAACAAGACCTTTACTAGAAAATAGCTCTAATAAAAGAAAAACAATTACTGATATTATCGAGGCAAGAGATCCACTCTATAGGGAAATAGCAACCATTATTATTGATACAAATGAAAAGAAACTAAATGAAGTTATCCATGAAATATTAACACATTTACAAAGATAATTTTTTTTAACCTCTTTTTTCCTAAACTTCATCAAAACTTCACTAAAATGTTAATTTAATGCTCTAAACTGATATTTATTAATTGAATTTAGACCAAAGGGGTAAATAATGTTCAAAAATTTTTTTCTATCTGCATTTGTACTTTCATCTTTCAATGTCAGTGCGATAACTTTAGATGATTTTAGTACTCAGCTTGTAGAAAGCCATCCTTATTTTGTTCAGTTATCCCTTTCAGAAAAAACGAGTTTAATCAATCAGAAGTCTCTATCTATTTACACAGATTGGAATATTAATGCTGGTGCAAGTGAAACTTATACTGGGGGTGATGATGTGGCATCAAGACTTTACGAGGACCTTTTCTCAACTAAATACGAGATTGGTGCAATCAGAAAAGTTTCACATTCAGGTGCAACTGTCAATTTAAAGCATTCACTGACTCGAAACGACAAGGACAGTAATGCGACGCATTCAAACCTTTTTTCAATTACTTACGCAAGACCTTTACTTCAGAATAAGGATGGCCTTAATGATAAACTTAATCTGGATCTTGCTTCTATTGATTTGATAGCTATAAAGGTAAGTCTTGAAGAGCAGGCAGAAAATTTCCTAGCATCCAAGCTTTCTAAATTTGTTGATTTGGCATTAAAGCAAGAAGTGGTCAAAAATCACAAAATTGCGCTTGAATTATCAAGGGAGCAGCTCAATCTCGCAGAAGATAAATTTAAAAACTCCCTCATAGACATTACAGTCCTTATTCAAGAAAAAGACAACTATGTTAAAGCAAGGCAACAATCACTTCAATCTAACAAAGAGCTCATCATTGAGAGGCGTGAGCTTGCTGATTTAATAGGCGCTAAAGAGTCTGACATGGTTGTTGAGATGGATTTATTTAAAGAGCAAACTTTTAGCGATGTCAATCCTAAAGAATTTGTTAAAAATTCCAGAGCCATTCAAAAATTTGATTTTGATAAAGTAAAGCTTCAAAGAGAGCTTCAGTCATTAGATAATAAAACAATGCCAAATGTTAATCTAAATTTAGGTCTTTCATCTCTCAGTGAAAACGACAAGGTCTTTGATAGCTTTGGTAACAGAGATTATTCATGGAATGTTGGGGTAGATATCTCTTATGCGCTTGGCTCACGAAAAGAACTTCTCGCAGTTGAAAATACTGAAATAAAGATGTCGGATATTGATGCAAAAAAACGTGAAGCTGAAATTAACAGTATTCAACAAATTAACTATCTCCTAGCTCAGGTTGACTTATTAACTGAGCTTGTAGCTCTTTATCTAGAGCAGGGCGCACTGGCTGAAGAAAAGGTTATTGAAGAGCAAATCAAATTTAGTGAGGCTAGAGGCCAGAAGTCTTTAGTTCTTGCTGCAAAGAGTAGCGCAAATCTTGCAAACCTTACTTACCTTCAGGCGGCAGGAACATATCAAAAAATAGTTATTGATTACAAGGCAGCGGTTGATCAACTTTACAATTAAAAATGATTCGCCTATTTCTAACCTTTACATCTTTATTGCCACTAAAGGTTAACCACTCATTTGGTTCTTTTATAGGATATCTTCTTTATTTATTTAATTCAGAAGCAAAAAGTGTTTCAAAACAAAACTTAGAAATTTGTTTTCCAGGTTTGAGTGAATTGGAACTTAAGTTACTTTTAAAAAGAGTACTGTCTGAAACAGGTAAAGGATTGACTGAGTCTGGTCTAATATGGAATCAAAACTTTACAGATAATGCAAAGCTTATTAGAAATATCAATGGTGAGCACTATCTTGATAGTTCAAAAAAAATAATTCTGTTGGTTCCTCATATGGGTTGTTGGGAAATAACAGGTAGAGTTCTTGCAGAAAAAAGAAAGGTGACCTTTATGTATAGGCCTCTGAGAAGCAATAAGCAGAATGACTACTTGTTCTCTAGGAGAAACCAAGGTAATCTAACAATGGCTAGTGCGGATAAGCTTGGAATTTTAAAAATTCAAAGGGCGCTTAATAATGGTGATTTAGTTGGGATGCTTCCTGATCAAGACCCTGGTAAAGAGGGTGGCTTAATGACCCCTTTTTTTGGAAAGAAGGTTAATACAATGACTTTGCTTGCAAGAATAGCAAAAAAACAGAATGCACAGGTCTTAATGTTTTGGGCTGAGAGGCTTGATGATGGTCAAGGTTATGATTTGAATATAGAGCCAGTTGATCTTGATGCTAAGGGCGATAATTTAGAAGAAAGGGTAGGCCAAATGAATCAGTCTATTGAGTCTCTTATAAGGAGACAGCCTGAGCAGTACATGTGGAGCTACAGAAGATTTAAATCGTCACACTCTTATATCTAATTTTTGTAATTGTTATTTCTATGCAGTAAAATCTCACTTGTAGCAATAATGGTATAATCAACTGCATGAAAATTATCGAAGATGTGCGCAGTGTATTTGCTCGAGATCCTGCTGCAAGAAATGTATTTGAAGTATTAACTTGTTATTCAGGTGTACAGGCAGTTTTATTCTATCGATTAACTCACTTTTTATGGCGTTATAGACTTTATTGGCTAGCGCGTTTTATATCTACATTTGCACGCTGGGTAACGGGTATTGAAATTCATCCAGGCGCAGTTATTGGAAGGCGTTTTTTTATCGACCATGGTATGGGTGTTGTGATTGGGGAGACAGCAATCATTGGAGATGATTGTATGCTTTATCACGGTGTAACTTTAGGAGGCACCACTTGGGACAAAGTAAAGCGACATCCCACGTTAAAAAATGGCGTTGTTATAGGTGCGGGTGCAAAGATACTTGGACCTATAATACTTGGAGAAAATGTACGTGTTGGCTCTAACTCTGTTGTAGTCAGGTCGATAGATGATAACGAAACAGTTGTTGGAATACCAGGTAGGATTGTAAGAAAGAAGGCGGAAGATGGAGGCTCTTTTGATTCTTATGCAGCCAACTCCTCAGGGACTTCTAATGACCCTACAATTCAGGCTATTAATTCACTTATTGAGCGCCTCGCTGAGATGGAGGAAAAGTTAGAAAATGCAAGCCCTAAAACGAGCTCTGTTAATATTGAAAATAAGTAAGTTTTAATTGAATTAAATACTTGACTAATTTAGTTGGTTAATAGTATAATTTGTTTTTTTGAGATAGAGATTTTTTTATGCAATTAACCACTAAAGGAAGGTATGCGGTTACAGCAATGTTGGATTTAGCGTCTAACGAATCTTCAAGGCCTGTAACCCTTGATATGATTTCACAAAGACAAAATATTTCGCTCTCTTATCTTGAGCAACTTTTTGCTAAACTTAGAAAAGCATCACTCGTTAAAAGTGTCAGAGGCCCAGGGGGAGGCTATTTACTCAATGTCAATGCAGAAGAGGTTACTCTAACTCAAATTATTGAGGCTGTTGATGAGAATATTGATTTGAGGCGCTGTCATGGCTCAAAAGACTGCAATAGAGGTAAGCAGTGTCTTTCTCACCATTTATGGTGCGAAGTGAGTGATCAAATTAGAGGTTTTTTGAGTACTCGAAATCTTCAGCAAGTGATGGATGACTATCAACTCACCCAATCACTCAATGTCAATTAATTTTTAAAGGAATAAATACATGCTTACACCAACATACATGGACTATTCATCAACAACTCCAGTTGATGCTCGTGTTGCCAAGAAAATGGCCAAATACCTAACTATGGAAGGAGATTTTGGAAATGCTGCTTCTCGTTCTCATTATTTCGGCTGGCAGGCAGAAAAGGCTGTCGATGAGGCTCGCTCTCAGGTCGCTGATCTAGTAGGCGCTGATCCAAGAGAAATTGTTTGGACTTCAGGCGCTACAGAGTCTAATAACTTAGCGCTGAAAGGTATCGCTCACTTCTATCAGAAACGTGGTAAACATATCATTACTCTTAAAACTGAGCATAAGGCCATTCTTGATACATGTCGTCAACTTGAAAGAGAAGGTTTTGAGGTTACTTATTTAGATCCTTTGCCTAATGGGTTATTAGATATAGATCTCTTTAAGAAAACGATTAGAGAAGACACAATTCTTGCATCATTTATGCATGTCAATAACGAAATTGGTGTCATCCAAGATCTTCAGACTATTGGTGATATTTGTAGAGAAAATAAAGTTTTCTTCCATGTCGATGCTGCACAGTCGGTTGGTAAGATTGAAATTGATTTGACAGCACTTCCTGTTGATTTGATGAGTTTTTCAGCACACAAAATTTATGGCCCAAAGGGCATGGGAGCCCTCTATGTCTCTAGAAAACCTAGAGTTCGTCTTGAGGCTCAAATTCATGGCGGCGGTCATGAGCGTGGAATGCGCTCTGGAACATTGGCTACCCATCAAATAGTTGGAATGGGTGAGGCCTTTGCAATTGCTAAAGCTGAAATGAAAGAGGAGAACGCCAGAACACTTAAACTCAGACAAAGGCTCTACGCGGGTTTTTCAGATATGGAAGAAGTTGTTGTTAATGGTGACCTTGATCAAAGGATTGCGGGCAATCTAAATATTAGCTTTAATTACGTTGAAGGAGAGTCCCTAATGATGGCTATTTCTGACGTTGCAGTATCATCTGGTTCTGCTTGTACATCTTCTAGCCTAGAGCCTTCATATGTTCTTCGAGCTCTTGGTCTGAGTGATGAATTAGCACATAGCTCAATTCGCTTCAGTGTCGGAAGATACACAACAGAAAAAGATGTCGATGATGCAATTATACTTGTAAGAGAGAAAGTTGAAAAATTAAGAGATTTATCTCCTTTGTGGGATATGTTTAAGGATGGTATTGATTTAAATTCAGTAGAGTGGGCTGCTCACTAAATAGAGAGATATTTAAAATCTACATTAAACTGTAGAGTAAAATTGATAGCTTAAATTCGGAGTAACTTATGGCATATGGTAAAAAAGTTTTGGATCACTATGAAAACCCTAGAAATGTAGGAGTTCTTGATAAAGATGCAAATAATGTAGGAACTGGTATGGTTGGTGCGCCAGCGTGTGGTGATGTAATGCGTCTTCAGATTCAGGTTAATGATGATGGTGTTATTGAAGAGGCTAAGTTTAAAACCTATGGTTGTGGTTCGGCAATCGCCTCGTCTTCTCTTTTAACTGAATGGGTTAAAGGAAAGACTTTGGACGAAGCTTCACAAATTAAAAATACAGAAATTGTTGAAGAATTAGAGTTGCCACCGGTAAAAATTCATTGTTCGGTGTTGGCTGAAGATGCAATCAAAGCTGCAATAAATGATTTAAAGAGTAAGGCTAACTAATTAATGGCAATAACATTAACAAGTAAAGCAGCAGAGCGCATGAACGACTATCTTGCTAATCGCGGCTCAGGTGTCGGTGTCAGACTCTCTGTTCAAACAACAGGATGCTCAGGCCTTGGTTATAACATGGAGTTTGTTGATGCTGTTAATGAAGACGATACAACCTTTGATGACAAGGGTGTTAAAGTCATTGTAGATGCGAAAAGCCTGATTTACATCGATGGCACTGAAGTTGATTATCAAAAAGAAGGCCTCAATGAAGGCTTTGAATTTAACAATCCAAACTCAAAAGCAGAGTGTGGCTGTGGTGAGTCCTTTACCGTTTAAATAGCTTTATTGGGTCACTAGGACATTGACTTTATGCAAAATTACTTTGAGTTATTTGACCTCGAGACATCCTTCTTTATTAGTGATTCCAGTCTAAAGGATTCTTATCGCAGAGAGATTGCGCGCTTTCATCCGGACAAATATGCTTTAAAAACAGACTCTGAAAAATTACAGGCACTTCAAAACACCTCGCTTTTAAATACTGCTTTTGATTCGATTAAATCTCCACTGAATAGAGCAAGCTATCTACTTAAGCTTGATGGAATCGATCCTTTTGATGAAAATGATACCTCTATGGCTCATGACTTTCTTATATCCCAGATTGAGTTACGTGAAGAGCTTGAGGTGATTGAATCAAAGACAGATTCAGATCAATTAGAAGATTTTATATTGAGAATAGAGTCTCATATTCATTCTAAGGTAGAGTCAATTTCTAATGCGTTTCATGTTAATAGAGATAGCTTGCAGATTAAAAAAGATGTCAGAGAACTCAAGTTCTATGAGCAGCTAGCAAAAGAGACTGGAAAGCTTCTTGATGAATGGTTATAAGGACTAAATAGATGGCACTGTTACAAATTTCTGAACCGGGACAATCAACGGCTCCCCATCGCCATAATTTAGCCTGCGGCATTGACTTGGGAACTACAAATTCATTGGTTGCAAGTGTGATGAGTGGTGAAACAAAGCTTTTGCCTGATACTAATGGTGATTCAATGCTGCCATCTGTAGTCCATTGCGGCATTAATGGAATGAGCGCTGGAGTTGAGGCTCTTGCTTTTGCAACAAGTGATCCGGTGAATACGATTTCTTCGATTAAGCGTTTTATGGGTATTAGTTTTAATGAGGCCCAGTCGATCAAAAATCTCCCTTACGATTTAGTTGATCAAGACGGAGGCGCTGTATTTAAAACAGCAATGGGTGAGCTTTCTGCAATTGAGATTTCAGCGAGAATTCTCTCAAGTCTTAAGAGAAGAGCTGAAGATGCCCTTGGTGATGAACTTAAAGGCGCAGTCATTACTGTTCCTGCCTACTTTAACGATGCACAAAGGCAATCTACAAAGGATGCTGCTAAGCTTGCTGGAATCAATGTCTTAAGACTTCTTAATGAGCCAACAGCCGCGGCAATTGCTTATGGTTTAGAGTCAAAAGAAGAGGGAATACATGCGGTTTATGATTTAGGGGGTGGGACCTTTGATATTTCAATCTTAAGTTTTAATAGAGGTGTTTTTGAAGTCTTGTCTACAGGTGGGGATTCCAGCTTAGGGGGTGATGATTTTGATAACTTAATTTTTGAAGATTGCGTCAAATCACTAAACCTTAAAGATTTGAGTGCATCACAAATTCAAGTCATCAGGCAGCTTTCAAAATCTGCAAAAGAGAGGCTTTCAGTGAGTGATAGCGCTGAATTTAAACTAGTTGATCAACACTATAAAATAACGCAATCTCAATTTGAGGTCTTGTCTGAACAGCTTGTTAAGAGAACCATTCAAATCACAAAAAGAGCTCTCAGAGATGCTGAGATTAATGCTTCTGATGTTAAAGAAGTCATTATGGTTGGTGGCTCAACCCGAATGAACATCATTAGAGAGCGCGCTAGTGATGTGTTTGGAAAACCAGTGCTCTGTTCGATTAATCCCGATGAGGTAGTCGCGAAGGGTGCCGCAATCCAGGCTAATATTTTGGCTGGCAACAAAAGCAAAGATGATGTCTTGCTGCTCGATGTACTTCCGTTATCCTTGGGGCTCGAGACAATGGGCGGTCTCGTTGAGAAAGTCATTCATAGAAATACAACAATTCCAATCACAAGGGCTCAAGAATTTACGACCTATAAAGATGGCCAGACTGGTATGGGTATTCATGTATATCAGGGTGAAAGAGAGCTTACAAAGGATTGCCGCTCACTTGGACGCTTTGAACTTAAAGGGATTCCTCCTATGGTTGCTGGGCGTGCAAGAATCTTAGTTGAGTTTCAGGTGGATGCAGATGGTCTATTATCGGTCTCCGCCCAAGAGGAGAGCTCAGGCGTTAAATCGGAGATCGAAATTAAGCCTTCCTTTGGTCTGAGTAATAAGGGTATGGAAAAAATGCTCAAAGACTCTGTCGTCTTTGCCCAGGAAGATATTGTATTAAGACAGCTCCAAGAGCAAAGAGTTGATGCAACAAGGACAATTGAGGCTATAGATGCAGCGCTTGAAGCTGATCAATCACTGCTCGATGAAGAAATGTTAGCCTCTATTAAGGGTGCGAGACAAAGCTTGTTCTTGCTTGTTGACTCTGAAGATGCAGCAATTATCAAAGAGGCTACACTAGAACTTGAAAATGTCAGTGCTAAATTCGTTGAAATGAGAATGAACAAATCAATCATGAGCGCAATGAAAGGCCACAGAATTGATGAATTTAATGAACAACTATAAAATACTAATATGCCGCAACTAATTATCCTTCCCAACGATGAATTTTGCCCTGAAGGGATTGTTATTGAAACGAATCCCGGAACCAGTGTCTGCAGAGCGCTTCTTGATAATGGAATCGAAATAGAGCATGCATGCGAGATGTCGAATGCTTGTACGACTTGCCATGTCTATGTTCGTGAAGGCTTTGACACTATTGAAGAGTCAGACGAGATTGAGGATGATCTCTTAGATAAAGCGTGGGGATTAGACCCAGACTCAAGGCTTTCTTGTCAGGCCATTGTCTCAGAGGATGATTTAGTTATTGAGATACCTAAGTACACTATTAATCAGGTCTCAGAGAACCACTAAACCTTTACTCAATCGTAATCTTTGGAAAAGCGCCAACTGACTCGTTTTTGAGTGACAGTATTCCAGCGACTTTTCTAGCAATCTCTTGGTACATATCTGTAACCTGACTATCAGGATCTTTAGCAACGCTTGGCGTGCCTTCATCCACATCCGTTCTAATGTCTAACTGAAGTGGCAGAGCACCTAAAAAATTAGTTTTGGAGTCAACAGCCATATCCTTTCCACCGCCATGACCAAAGATCTCTTCAGCATGACCACACTTTGAGCAGATATGAATTGACATATTTTCAACAATACCTAGTATAGGTATATTGACCTTTTCAAACATCGCAAGACCTTTCTGAGCATCAATGAGCGCAATGTCTTGAGGCGTAGTTACAATCACCGCACCACTTACTGGAATTTTTTGAGAAAGAGTTAGCTGGGTGTCACCCGTCCCAGGCGGCATATCAATGATCATATAGTCAACATCTTCCCATTCAGTATTCTTTAGAAGCTGTTCTAATGCCTGGGTAACCATAGGGCCACGCCAAACCATAGGTGAGGCTTCATCAACCAAAAAACCAATCGACATAGATTGTAAACCATGAGCCATAACAGGCTTCATATTGCCACCTTCAGACTCTTGGGGCCTAAGATCTTTGACGCCTAGCATGCGCGGCTGAGAGGGTCCATAAATGTCCGCATCGAGTATCGCAACATTTGCACCTTCAGACTTGAGGGCTAGTGCCAGGTTGACCGCTGTGGTTGATTTACCAACGCCGCCTTTGCCTGAAGCTACAGCAATAATATTCTTGACACCAGGAAGGGCTTCGACGCCTTGCGTTTCATGCGATGGGATTTTAGAGTTAATTGAAATATTCGAATAGTTGACGCCTTCTTTAGACAGAGCCTCCTCTACAACTCCTTTAAGTTCTTCATGAAAGTTGGCAGCAGGGTATTTAAGTAGAAGTTCAACGTTAACAATTTCATCATCGACCGAAATATTCTTTATATTATCAGAGGACACAAGATCTTTTCCAGTGTTCTCGTCGATTACATTGCTTAGTATAGATTGAATTTTATCTTCAGTTAAAGTTGTCAATTTGATGACCTCGGTCGGTAAAATAGCGATATTTTATCGTACAACTATCCCACAAATCCCTATTTATATTGGGATTATTGATGACTATTTATGGCTAAACGTAGAATCTTAGTTACTTCAGCGCTCCCTTATGCTAATGGAGACCTTCATTTGGGGTATATGCTGGAAGTGATCCAGACTGATATCTGGGTTCGCTTTCAAAAGATGCAAGGCAACGAGTGCTATTACGTTTGCGCAGACGACACCCATGGAACCCCTATCATGCTTAAAGCTGATGAAATGGGAATTACACCCGAAGAGCTTATTGCTTCGGTCAGCGAGCGGCATCAAGAAGATTTGAGTGATTTTCATATTGACTTTAGTCAATATCACTCAACCCATTCAGAGGAGAATCGCGAAATCTCTGAATTGATCTATAATCGCCTTAATGAGTCTGGCTATATTAAGAAAAGGGTCATTTCACAGTCTTTCGATCCTGAGAAGGAGATGTTCTTACCAGATCGCTATATAAAGGGGGATTGCCCTAAGTGCGGTGCAGAAGATCAGTATGGAGACAACTGTGAAGTATGCGGTGCTACCTACTCAACCACTGAGATAAAAAATGCAAGATCAGTAATATCTGGAGCAAAGCCAATTGAGAAGGATTCAGAGCACTACTTTTTTGATTTGCCACAGTTTGAAAAGGAGCTGAAAAATTGGACTCAGGCTGGACATCTTCAGGAACAGGTAAGTAACAAGTTGGCAGAATGGTTTGAACAAGGTCTTCAGCAGTGGGATATTTCAAGAGATAAACCTTATTTTGGTTTTAAGATTCCTGGAACTGAAGACAAGTACTTTTATGTCTGGTTAGATGCTCCAATAGGCTATATGGCAAGCTTTAAAAAGTTATGTGACAACTCTGAACTGGAGTTTGATGACTTTTTTGCAAAGGGTTCTGATACCGAGCTTTATCATTTCATTGGTAAAGACATTGTCTATTTTCATGCTCTATTCTGGCCTGCAACATTAATGGGCTCCAACTTCAGAACCCCTAACGCTATCTTTGCACATGGATTCTTGTCCGTAAATGGACAAAAGATGAGTAAGTCACGCGGTACCTTTATCTTAGCAAGAACCTACCTTGAAGCACTTAATCCAGAATGTCTTCGTTACTACTATGCCTACAAGCTCTCATCTAGAATTGATGATATTGATCTTAATCTAGAAGACTTTAAGCAGCGTGTTAACTCTGATCTTGTTGGAAAGGTAGTCAATATCGCATCGCAGAAGCGCTTCTTTTGTTGTGAAAAAGTTTGATAAAGTGCTTTCTAGTCATTGCATTGAGCAGGGTCTTTATGATGAGTTTGTTGCTGCTAATACTGAGATAGCAGGGCACTATGAAGATAGAAACTATGGGCAGGCTATGCGATCGATTATGAAGCTTGCAGACAAAGCCAATCAGTATATTGATGAGAAAAAGCCATGGCAGCTTGCTAAAGAAGAAGGTAAGTCGCAAGAGGTGCTTGAAATTACTTCACTGGCGATTAATCTCTTTAGAGTGCTCATGACCTATTTGAAGCCTGTGCTTCCAGAGATGGCAGAAAAATCAGAGGAGTTTTTGAATATTGATTCTTTGAACTGGAATGATATTAATAGCCCATTACTAGGCCATCAAATCAATAAATTTAAACCATTAATGACGCGCGTTGAGGATGAACAAATAGAAGCAATGATAGAGTCCTCAAAAGGGTAAAAATTCAAAAGTATTGGAGGGATGGCAGAGTGGTCGATCGCGCACGCTTGGAAAGCGTGTAAACCTCACGGTTTCATGGGTTCGAATCCCATTCCCTCCACCACAATATTCATGCCGTTAATAATAATTGATATAATTTGTGGATTTCTCCAAAGCTAGAAATCCTTGAAGGCTCATTGATCAGTTTATAAGCTGATTAGAAAAAGATTGGGTGAATTAGTAATTAATTTAAATTGGAATCGCTTGATTTCTATTTAAACCTGTATTTGGGTCGATAATTGGCTCTGATGAATATTGAGCTAGATAAGCTGACCTTGGGCTGGGTGATTGATTTGCTCCAGAGGAATGAGGCGTAAGGCTAGAAAATACCACGAGAGATCCTACAGAAACATGCAAAGTCTTTGCTTTAGCCTCATCAACCTCAATAAATAGATCTTTTGATTTGTCTGACCATTGGTGAGTTAAAACTTTTGCCTCGGTCTCTAAATTTGTAGGGATGATTGACAAAGGTCCGTTCAATGAATGAGTATCATCTAGCGCCAGCCAAGTTGTCAAATAGGGTTTGTGTACAAAATTTATATATCCTGAATCCTGGTGCCAATTAAAACTCGATGGCGTATTAGGCTCTTTCACTACGAATTGTTCATTAAAAATAAATGCATCACCATCAAGTAACTTGGTAACAACTTCCTTTAGAGGATTGCTTTTAAGGTAATTCTGAATCGCAGGATAATACCTACTTTGATTTTGAATAAATTTTCGACCCACTTTTGAAATATCGCCATAATGCTTATTGTCATATGATTGTTCTAAGCGATTCGACTCTTTGTCAATTTCTTCATAGATGCTATTGAGTGACTCTTGAAGCTCTAACAATACTTCAGAGCTAACAAAATTTTCTAAGATGAGAAAGCCTTGAGATTTAAATTCATTGACTTTTTGTTGGGTTAATTTTTGCATAATTATGATATATTTTAGCTTGAGTCAAATTTCTTAGTACTAGGATTTTAAGTACAACTTTAAGTCATTGTTTTCAATATCCTTTTTATGTATTATGAATCTAGGGAGCTGTATTGATCTATGATTACTGTTGCAAGAGTTTCACTAAATTTTAAAAAAATATTTATTATCTTATTTATTTTTTTATGTATCTTTTTTTCAAATCATGCTTATGGCACTGATTATACGATAAGTAATGGAACAACTCAGACCTCGAGAGTCACTCTAACTAATAACGATACATTAACAGTAGATAATGGAGGTGAAATTGATTACACTTGGCCTGCTGTTGATGCTGATAATAGAACTTTTCCTGCTGGAACAACTACCATAACAAACAACGGAATAATTGAAGGCAACTGTTGTGTAATTGATATTAGAAGCTCAACAAATCCAAAGTTAATTAATAATGGAACTATCAATGGAAAATCTAGTAGTAGAACCATTTATGCAAATAATTCCGTGAATGCTACAATTATAAACAATGGAAATATCACAATTTTAGGATCCAGCAATTATGAAACAATTGATGGAGATAGCTCTTCAGGTTTGACTATAACTAATAATTCAGGAGCTACGATTAGTAGTGAAGGAGATGACGCTATTGATATTGAAAATGCTTCAAATGTTACGATAACTAATGCAGGTACAATTTCAGCTGGAGATGATTGGGGTATTCAAGCAGATTATGCCGATGGTTTAACTATAAACAATTCAGGAACTATTTCTGCAGTAGATGATTATGCAATATATCTTCGAAATGCTGATAACGTCTCTATCACAAACTCAGGTACGATTACTTCAGCTGAAGACCCTATAAATATGCAATCATCTACAGGCACTGTATCAATTACTAATTCAGGAACAATAAGCCAAACTGGAGGTGGATATAATGATGGACTGACTCTGCAAGATAACGCTACTTTTACAAATACAGGTACTTTAAGCGCAAGTCGTTATGCAATTGGGGGGAGTTCGTCTGGAGTGACGATTGTCAATAAAGGCACAATTACGGGCGGGACTTATGATTTTTATGTTCCCTCTATGACAATTACCACTTTAACAAATGGGCAAGGAGGTAGTGATGCCCTTGTTTATAGAGGAAAGATGCCAACAAACTATAAATTATTTGTTGCAAGCACCTCATCCTATGGAAAATTTGCAAAAGAGTGGGGAACGAGTGGCACAACTACTTTTAGTATAGATACTGCGTCTACATTAGCTGCAAATACATATACAGATATATTTACTAATACAACTTCTGCTCGGTTTGCTGGAGGCTTAACAGGAACTTGCGTATGCTCAAATGGAGTCTTTACCTGGACCCTTAGTGATTCAAACAGTGATAATAAATGGGATTTAGCTATAGCAGCTGATACTACCAAACCAACCACCACTTTTAGCCCAGTAAATGGCGCAACATCCGTAGCAGTTGCTTCAGACATTACGCTTACTTTTAATGAGGCAGTTAGGCTAACTAATGACTCTGCACTTGATGATTCTAATGTCGATGCACTCATTACACTCAAGGAAAATAACTCTAGTGGCTCTGATATCTCCTTTGATGCAACGATTAATAATGGCAAAACAGTCATTACTATCAATCCATCAAGCAATTTTTCTAGTGAACAGGTGGTTTATGTTGCAATTGGAGCTACCGTTGAAGATGCATCTAATAATGCTATTAATTCAGCTAATGCAAGCTTTACCGCTGTTGATACTTCAGCGCCAACGATGGTAATCACCTCATCCACCGTCTCTGACGGTGATACCTCTGATGATGCATCGCTATCAATGACTTTTACTTCAAGTGAGGCAACCACTGACTTTGCTGTCGGAGATATAACAGTTACAGGGGGCTCTCTTTCGAGTTTCGCCTCAACCTCATCTACTATTTATACTGCCACCTTCACACCAACGGATGACGGCGCAACTACAATTGATGTCGCTAGTAGTAAATTTACTGATGCTACTGGTAATAATAATGTTGCAGCTACTCAGTTTAACTGGACTTATGAATCACAGTTACCTAGTCCACTTGATAAAACAGATGTTACTAGCTCTGTTGAGGCATCCAAAGATATTGCAGCCGAATGGGCTGATATGATTGTTGATATTTCTTATAACAGAATTGCTTGGTTAGGTCGAAATCAGGGTTCAATTCGAACTTCGCATCAAGGTATCAGGCTTCGCTTTCAAGATGAGATGATTGATATACTTATGAACAGTTCTCCAAATTCTCAAATTTATGATGAGATCTATTTTGCTAATAAAATGTCTAATGCAATTGAAAATACAAATGGTTCATTGCTTGCTGTCAGTGATCACATTAAATCTGACGCCGCAACTATTGCTATTAATGAGGGTGTAAAGCTTAGAGCTCTTGCAATAGAGACCCTCAATCCAACTTTTGAGCCAATCTTTGGAGATTGGTCGATTTGGACAAAGGGAGAGCTAATAATTGGCAAAACAAAAGCATCATCAACAACCTCTAAGCAAGATACAAAGTCAAAAATACTTTCTCTTGGGTTTGATAAGCCTCTTGATAACGAGGGCATTGTGGGATTTGTGTTTGATGTGGGACGTGATAATTCCGATATAGGATCAGGTGCAACAAATGTGAAATCAAAAAATTATAGCTTATCTAACTATAGCGCCTTAAAATTAGACTCAAATACCAAAATAGAAACTGTAGTTGGTATAAGTCGTATTAATTTTGATATGACTCGAACAGATGGGTCTGAGACTTTGTTAGGAGAAAGGAGGGGAAACCAATTATTTTTGTCAAATATTCTAAGGCACGAGTATAAAAAGAAACAGTTTGAAATCTCTCCTTATCTCACACATTCTATAACACTTACTAATTTGGACGCTTTTAGTGAGAGTAGTGGCTCATTAGCATTAACTTTTAATAAACAAGAGATTCGAGACTATGAGATAGGAATGGGTATGGACGTAAACTCTGAAATCATATTAAAAAATAGTGGCAGACTTAAACCATTTACAAGGATTGAATACAACAAATCAAAT
Organism: Candidatus Pseudothioglobus singularis PS1; assembly: GCF_001281385.1. Lineage (NCBI taxonomy): Bacteria > Pseudomonadati > Pseudomonadota > Gammaproteobacteria > Pseudothioglobaceae (SeqCode) > Pseudothioglobus (SeqCode) > Pseudothioglobus singularis (SeqCode). The sequence goes on along the minus strand of NZ_CP006911.1, from coordinate 948,937 downwards.
TCTAAAACGTCAACATCAATGTTCTATACGAGCGAAGGCGCAAGTAATACTTATGTGAAGAATTTTGATATTAAAAATAACAACTGGAAACTAAGAGTTGGAATTGATCATATTGCTAGATCAGGCTGGAGAAGTTCTGCAAGCTACACCAGGAAACAAGCAGTCGGTGCAAACTCTGAATCTAAATATAGCAACAGTTTTACCTTGAGATCCGATCTTAGGTTTTAGCTGTATTTCTAATTTAGGTTTTAAAAAGATTATGCACTTAAATAGCCTATAAGTAAAGAAATAAAGGCTCCAACATGAACAACCATTATTGCTCTATCTTTCCATAAATAACCCACAGCAAAACACAAACCAATTCCTATAAAAAAGAAGAATACATTGTAAGGCGCTAGATTTAGCCCTGTAAGTCCATAACCTATTAACTGAATGACTGTCGCTATCCATTTAACAATATCAGCTGTCTCCATTTTGAATCTCCCAATATGATGTTTCTATCTTTGTGCTCTTGTAGCACTGATAAAAAATATCAAAGTATAGTTAAAAGATTTTAATTAGGAAGGGCCAGAAAAGTCTTATTACTGCTCCACTGCTGACTTGAGCTAAAGATGAAAAATTGTGATAACAAGATAAAGAAATATTGCTAGAAGATTTAATACTTAAAGTGGTTTCTTAGTCGATCATTGGGAGGAGTTTGTCGAGTGATTCTTTCGCGTTTCCATAGAGCATTCTAGTATTCTCTTTAAAGAATAATGGGTTTTCGATTCCAGAATATCCTGTTCCTTGGCCTCTTTTAGAGACAAAGACATGTTTAGCTTTCCAGCACTCCAAGACAGGCATTCCAGCAATTGGGCTATTTGGATCGTCTTGCGCTGCAGGGTTAACAATGTCATTGGATCCAATGACAATGGCCACATCGGTATCTGAAAAATCAGCATTAATCTCATCCATCTCCATAACAATATCATAGGGCACTCGAGCCTCAGCCAGAAGTACATTCATATGACCGGGCAAACGTCCAGCAACTGGATGAATGGCAAAGCGTACATTTTTACCTTGTGCCCTTAACTTGCGAGCTAATTCAGAAACTGATTGTTGCGCTTGAGCAACAGCCATGCCGTAGCCTGGAATAATGATAATACTGTCAGCATCATTTAGGACAGAAGCAACACCATCTGCCTCAATAGATACTTGCTCACCATGAAACTCCATTTGTGGACCAGATGAGCCGCCAAAGCCACCTAGAATAACACTCACAAAAGATCGATTCATGGCGTTACACATGATATAAGACAAGATAGCGCCTGACGATCCAACGAGTGATCCAACAACAATTAAAACATCATTGCCAAGACTAAATCCAATCGCCGCCGCAGCCCATCCCGAATAAGAATTGAGCATTGATACTACAACAGGCATATCAGCCCCGCCAATACCCATGATTAAGTGATATCCGATGAACAATGCTAGAAATGTCAATACAATCATTGACAATAACTCACCGCTATTTAAATACCAAACTGCTGATAATATTGATAACAGGGCTGCAGCCGCATTAAGAAAGTGACCTCCAGGTAATTTAAACGCTGTTGAGGTTACTTTGCCTGCCAACTTACCATATGCAATGATGGAGCCGGTAAATGTGACAGCACCGATCCAAATACCTAGTGAGGTTTCAACGCGAAGTATATTTATTTCAACAGCAGATTTTTTAGCGAGCAACGCCGAAAAACCTTCCAGCGATTTCATGGCAGCCAAATCCATCGATGCAATATTGACAAGTTCAAAGTGAGTATTAAAGCCCACAAATACTGCAGCAAGTCCTACTAATGCATGCATACCTGCAACTAATTCTGGCATTTGAGTCATAGCAACTTTCGATGCTAACTGGTAACCAACTAGTCCGCCAGCAGCAATCAATACAAGTGATAGCCACCATAGTCCATTTCCCGGTCCAAGTAAGGTCGCGGAAACAGCCAAAGCCATACCAGCAATACCATACCAAACTGCGCGCTTTGCACTTTCTTGACCAGACAGTCCGCCAAGTGATAGTATAAACAATACGGCAGCAAGAACATAGACAGCGGAAGTAAAACCCATTTCCATAATAAGCCCTTAAGATTTCTGAAACATGGCGAGCATGCGTCTTGTTACAAGGAAGCCACCAAATATATTGATGCCAGCAAAAAATACTGAAATCGCAGCAAGTATCACTACTAGAAAGCTGGTTGAACTTATCTGAAGTATTGCCCCTAAAATGATGATTGACGAAATAGCATTGGTGACAGCCATCAATGGAGTATGAAGAGAGTGGCTAACATTCCAAATTACTTGAAAACCAACAAAAACAGACAGGATGAAGACAATAAAGTGCTGCATGAAGCTAACAGGTGCATAGCTTCCAACCAAGAACAATAAAACACCACCAACAGTTAGCAATATAATTTGATTTTTAGTTTGCTTTTTAAACGCTGTAACTTCATCAGCACGAATTTCTTCTGGGGTTTTATCTGGGATTCTTTCCTTGTGGGTAACCGCTATAGCTTGAACTTTGGGAGGGGGCGGTGGGAACGTAATCTCACCCGCATGAATGATTGTTGCCCCACGAATAACATCGTCCTCCATGTCATGAACGATTACTCCATCTTTGCTAGGTGTTAAATCTGAAATCATGTGACGAATATTACTGGCATAGAGCGAACTTGCCTGAGCAGCCATGCGACTTGGAAAGTCTGTATAACCAATAATAATAACTCCATTCTCTGTCACAATACGATCATCAATAACAGTCAACTTGCAATTTCCACCCTTTTCTGCAGCCAAATCGACTATGACCGAACCCGGCTTCATGGAAGCAACCATATCTGCAGTCCAAAGTTCAGGAGCTTCTCGGTTAGGAATTAAAGCAGTTGTAATAACAATATCCATTTCTGGCGCAATCTCACGAAACTTGTCCAATTGAGCAGCTGCAAATTCAGGGGAAGATACTGAAGCATAGCCGCCAGTTGAGGCATCGTTGACCTGTTCATCTGCAAAATCTAAAAAAACAAATTTAGCGCCCATAGATTCGACCTGTTCGGCCACCTCAGGGCGAACATCAAATGCATAGGTGATTGCACCAAGAGAGGTAGAGGTACCAATAGCAGCAAGCCCAGCAACGCCAGCTCCAACAACCAAAACCTTTGCTGGAGGAACCTTGCCAGCAGCAGTCATTTGACCAGTAAAAAAACGACCAAAGTTATTACCAGCTTCAATCACAGCTCGGTAACCAGAGATATTTGCCATAGAAGATAGGACGTCCATTTTTTGAGCGCGGCTGATCCGAGGTACCATATCCATAGCAATAACGTTAGACTCAGAAGATTTAGCCAACAACAATAGCGCTTCATTGCTACCAGGGTAGAAGAGGGAGATTAGCGTCTTGGATGAGGTTAGTTCTTTGAGTTCAGATTCACTCGGAGGAAGAACCTTGACAATTACATCACAAGCCTCAGTAAGCTCATTAGGGGTATCTACAATTTCAACACCTACAGATTTGTATTGCTCATCACTAAAGCCAGCAGCCAGCCCAGAATTCTTCTCGACCAGGCAATCATAACCCAGCTTCTGAAGCTGAACAGCACTGTCAGGAGTTAGAGCAACGCGGCGTTCACCTAATAATGTTTCTTTGAGCGCTCCAATTTTCATAATTTTCGTCCTGTATGACGCGGCCTTTCACCGTCTTAAAATTTTATATTTAACTATATTTTAGCATACTATCAATAAAAGATATATATGTTTAGATATATATGATAATAATATCACAATTAAATTTAATTAAAAATTTGTTACACCCACATAAAGAAATAGAGCAAGTAAAGAGTAACCTAAAATTGCAAATGTATATTTAAAGAGCTTCATTTCCTCTTAACTCTTCTTGAAGAAATGTTAAGTTGTTTAAATAAGCGTCTTTTAAGTCATTATCCATAGACGACTCCATGTTTCTAATTTCTTGGAATTCTCTCTCTAATGCTCTTTTAGTCTTGCGACGATCATTGGGAGAGCCATTTTTTGTATTATATTTTGCAAGTGTCATAATCTTATTAAATCTCCTAGAGTGGCTAGTTAACAAAACTACTAATGATGCTAACCATTGTGTACATAAAACTGAGCATGAAAACCATGCACAGCGTAGTCCAGATAACTAATTTTGTTTCCATCGTTAATCAAAATTATTAAAAAAAAACATATTCTAATAAATTGATATAAAGATTAGATGAAGATTTTGAGTTATTTAGATAAAGAGCCAGAGTTCAAATACTCAAAGGCTTGAGTGATGGCATTGATATCAAAATGAAGGAGTTATCTCAGTTGAGACGCGCGTTGGCTCTAGAGCCATTCTAATTAAAATAGAAATATCCAGTTAGCGCATACCTCGATGCTTTTTAATGATTTCATAGGCACTAATAATTTCTTGTGTCTTTTCGTTTGCTAACTTTTGCATCTCCTCAGGAAGCCCTTTGGCAACAAGCTTGTCTGGATGGTGCTGAGCTAAAAGGCGTCTGTAGGCACGCTTAATTTCTTTGTCGCCGTATGATTTGTCAATTCCTAATACTTTATATGCATCATCAACAGAGATGCCCTTAGTGCCGCTCTTAGTGGCTGAAAACTGTTGAATAAGGTTTTCTAGCTCATGAAGCGGAAAGTGAAGCTTTTGAGCGATATCTCTGAGCGCATTATGTTCACTACTGTCAAAGACTCCGTCTGCGTAGGCTGCTTGGATTTGAATTTCTAAAAACATTCGAATGAGGTGGGTCCTTCTGTGCGTTTCAACACGGAATTGTTCGAGCACCTCACTTAAGTTAAAGTCTGATTGCTTTCCTTGATTGAAGAGGTCTTTGGCAACTTTACTCATTTCCTCGGATAATTGCATATGCTGCATCACCTGTTGAGCTAGAATAATCTCTGATTTTGAAACCTTTCCATCAACTTTTGAGATGTATCCCATGACAGAGAATACGCCACTAAAGAAGGCTGCCTGAACACGCTGTTGATTCCCTGGGCCAAAGTTATTAGAGAAACCAGAGCTAGATCTTCTTTTTGAAAAATTACTTGCAAAGGCTACCCCTAGCATAGCGCCTAGAGGACCTCCAATCATGAAGCCTACTGCACCGCCAATAACTGATGACCACCAACTCATATTAAATTTTTCATTTAAAAAATAACCATTATATCTTTATTAAATAAGACCATAGTTTTAGTATTCAAGAGGAGATTGCATTTATTTAGATCATTAATCAATAATGATAAACTCTTCAATGAATGAATTAATTGTAGAAAGTTTCGTAATGGCTTTCTCTATCATCCTTTAGCATTCCAGCAGTTTCATCCAAAAATCTATTTCTATCTTCTCTTTTTTTAAATATCCAAATACAGACACTGTTTTTACTGTGATAGATAGCCTTGAGTTCATCATCAATCTCACAAATTTCTTGAGGTATTTCTGTTTGGATACAATACATTTTGACTCCTTATAATATTGCTTTAGTATACAGAAAGCTTAAATTTTCATTTGTCCTTAAACGAGAGTATAAAATGTATTTTTATGATTGACTGAGAGACCAAAAAATGCCATACATAAACCGATCTGCAAATGATTATGAGATTTCAATCCATCCATACAAGAATGATTTGTCAGGGGTTGCTAATTATCTTGATAGGCTCAAATTTCAACTATTGACACAAATAGAGCCATTTAAAAATAATCATATATGGACAGCACTCTCACTTCATGGTTTTGGCCCAAATCCTTCTGATATATTTAAGCCAGGATTTGTTAATAACAATATTAAGATTGATTCAAATTTGCAATGGACCACTTTATGTAATGATCCAGTTATGAGGCCAATCTGTGAGATGATTTGTAAGTTGCCATGTGAATTTGAGAGAATTCGATTCATGAAGCTTGCTGCTGGTAAATCACTTCGAAAACATACTGATAATATTGATGTAGATATTGAAAAGAAAAAGATTGTCAGGCTTCATGTTCCGATAAGAACAAATGACCAAGTAGTTTTTACTATTTATGAAAATGATGCTGATGAGGTCGGCAAAGAGCTAAATTTAACTACTGGTCGTTACTACTACATTGATGTGACTAAGCCTCATGAAGTAATCAATAATAGTGATATTGATAGATATCATTTAGTTATTGATTGTTTTGTTAATGACGAATTGAATACTATCCTTTAACTTTCTGGAATAAATGGTCTGATTGATTTTTGAACATAAGCTGAAGGGAGGTTTGCACTTTTAATGCCATGGTTGATTCTTTCAATATACTCAGCTTGTGGTTGACCATTCTCATTATCAGTTGCAACATAAACGAGGCAATCAATATCGCCATTAAGAGTTGAAACACTCATAATAAACTTTTCATACATTCCCTCTGCTACACTCTCATAGATGTCTAATAATTCGATATCTTTACCAGTGAGTGTAAATATCTCTCCCAAAACAAAATCATTTAGATTTTGCCTTATACTGGCATATCCTCGAGTATTGATGAACCAAGAATAGTCTGAGAGTCTTCCAGAAGTCAGGTAGCTTGACTCAGGGCAGCGTACAAACATTTGATCTTTCGATAAATTAGATCCATAGCCAAAATAGTAGTTTGTTACGGAAGGCATATTTTTAATTAAAAGTTAGGAATAGAGTCAACACCTTTTTTAATAAGGTTTTGAATGTATTCAGCTTTTTGTTTGTAGAAGTTTGACTGTTGAATGTTGTCATTAAAGTCAGACTCATATTGTAAGTCACGCAGTCTTTTAAGCTCTGTGTGGCAGTCAATGAGCCTGTCATCCATTCAAATCACCAACTACATCACCATTTTTAAAGACATATTCAGCAGTTTTTACTCCATTCTCATAGAATATAGATGCGCCATTCAAAACCCCATTTTTATATTCTTGCTCAGACTCAAGTTGACCATTCTCATTCCATGCCCTTTGTATACCCTCAGGCTTATCATTTTTATAGAAGCCTTCAGAGGCTTTGGTGCCATTGTCATACCAGTAGGTAAGCGATCCCTCCAGTTTGTTTTTGAGATAAGAGCCTTCAGAGGCCTTTTGACCATTGGCATACCAATACGTTTCAATACCATTTTTAAGACCATTGTCATAGTTTGTTTGAAGCGTCATTCCATTTTCAAGTAGTTCAGTATTGAGACCATTTTTATTTTTTTTCATAGACTTATTATATTAAAAAAAAAAGAACTATTTCTTGCATATTTATTTCCAGCCTTGTTGCCACTTATTTGAGTCTTTTAATTCATTCCAGTCTATTGACTCATTATTCTTTGAAATGATTGCCTCAATTAAACAATCACTGATTAACTCATTATCATCATATTTAAGTTCAGAAATCAAAAAATGTTTTTCATTGTTAGTTGGTAATATTTTAGTCCACTTACTATTTAATAATTTTTTTGGATTAATTTGATTCATTGACTTATCTATCTTATGGTTTATCTAATTAATTATTTCATATTCAGTTAAATATTGGCTGAATTAAAAGTTATTAATCAATCTCCACTCAATATTCATTAATTCTTCATAGTCCAAAGATGTCTTCTCTCTAAACTGCTCAATTGAAGTTGAACTACAAATAATAACATGAGAAAAAAAATAGGGGTAATTGCGCTTTCATTGGCTGCATTAGCAGTGGTTTGGCTTCTACTTGGTATGGCTAATATTATCCCATTTTTAATAGAGTTACCTCAAGAAACAAGCACGCGTGCACACGCATCATTGGCTGTGATACTTCTATTGATTGGGTCTTGGGCTTTTTGGAATGAAGATTAAATTTTAATAAGGATGTAATTATGATTAAAACGTCAGATATATGTATTTTAATTTCAGTTGGGGTTGCTTTTGTAACGACAGCTTATCTGTGGTTTCAAGGGGTTGATACAAAACAAGAGGCTTTGTTTACTTCCACCTGGATCCCATCAATTCTAACATTTGCTATATATTTCAAGATAATATCGAGGAAGGACTAACTATGGATGATTCATTAATATTTATTACGGGTCTGTTTTGTTTTGTTATGGCAATTATTGGAGCAGTTTTGACTGTCCGAGAGTTTAAAAATATAGAAAATCAAAAATAGTTTTGTAGAATCAAAGTCCTAATATCTAGTGAGTTTTTTACTAGATATTGGGTCTGTGTGAAACTGTAAGTATGATGTAAATTAATCGTCCAATAAAAATGTTGGCATTTTGTAATAGATGTCAAGATTGTCATTGCTATGTTCTGTTCCTTCCCTTTTTTGTTCTATGCATTTCACTGAGGTGACCATTACGTTTTTAGATTCAGCTTGAAGCTTTGTTTCAGGCGGCGAAATAATTCCTTCAACTGTGGTTACAGGTCTCCCGTTTTTGTCATAAAGTGCGCACCTTACATTTGTAGTTGCTTTGCTTTTGATTGATATGTAAGTTGCATCATTTGATTTTAATCTCTGAAAATCAACGCTTTCAACGACAATTTTGTTAGACTCACCATCAATTGTACTCATCATGTTAAGTTCATCGCCAAAAGCTATTTGAGCTGAAATTAAAGAAATTAAAAAAAATATCTTTCTTGGAATTCTGAAGTTGAATGTTTTGTTAGCTTGATTCATATAGCTCTTTCATGGCTTTTAAACCAACCCTTATTGTATTCCCGATTGCTTTGTCATAATCAATAACAGCGGCGCTCGTTGTTGGTCCGCTGATGACTGTGCAAATTGTTCCAGCTCGGTATCCCATTTGAGAACATAAATGAAAAAATAGGCTTGACTCCATTTCCATATTAAGAACTCTTAATCCATCAATATTAATCTTTGAAAGACTTCCCTTGATGTCTGGAAATGTATTTTTTAAACCTTCGATATATCTTGAGGATGGGCCATAAAATCCTGGAGAGGATGAAGTAATACCAACTTCATATTCAACACCATTTTTTAAAGCCTGGTTTTCCAAGGCATTAGTAACTTCAATTGACGCTTTCGAAGCATAAGGGATCAGTTTTCCTTTGAATCTTGATGAGCTAGGGATAGACTTGTTTAATATTTTTTTAGCAGACTCTTCAATTCTTTCAATCACAGGGTCATTTGATGGTTCTTCAAAATAGATGCCAGTATTGTCAAGGCCAAGCGCATATGAGCCAATGGCTTGCGAACCAGGAGCGATATCTGACTGAACCCCACCTGATGTTCCAAGCCTTATTAATGTCATTGGCTCACAGTTAGTATTTCTTGTTTTACTCTCAAAATTGAATTCGTGCTCAATAAAGGCCTCTACTAAAGCAATTTCAACGTTATCTGTTCCAATCCCCGTTCCAATGACAGATACTGGTATGCCCTTATATGTGCCTGTAAATGTTAGGTACTCTCTATTTGAAATTTCACGGTCAACAGTGTCAAATTCTTTAGATACGCGTATGGCTCTTGCAGGATCTCCAACAATAAAAATGTTTTGAGCAAGATCTCCTTTTTTTATCCCCAAGTGATAAAGGCGTTCATCAATAATGACAATTTCAGACTTATCAAACATTCACTTAAACTTCATCTTTTGTAAAATATTAATCAATATTATATACATCCAAAGTTATAATTTTTTCTACTAAAGCACATTACATTAAAAAGGGGTGAGTGCCATATGTCTGCCAGTCGATTACAATCCAAATTAAAGAGCTCGAAGCGTATTTAAATTATGAATGCTTTCTTAAACTTTCTTGTTCGACAAAAAAAGTTGGCCCTCCTGTTTACTTTATCAATTGTCATACTTGGATTTATGACACTACAAAAAATACAGCGTGATACTTATCCTGTCATAGAATTTGACCGACTATCAATCAATACCTCATATCCGAGCGCCTCTCCAAGAGATGTTGAGAAGAATATTACTAATGTTATTGAGAACAAAATAAAAGGAATTTATGGAATTAAAGAGTTAACCTCAACCTCCTCAGAGGGTTCATCTCGTATCAATATAGAAATTGATGAAGAGGTAGATGATATTCAGGAGGTAAAGGATAGTATTTCTGAAGCGGTCAATGAAATCGAAGACTTGCCTGAGGATGCAAATGATCCAAGAGTGGTTGATAGAACCAGTACAGAGTGGCCAATTCTTACAATCGTTATTGGTGGCGACAGTATCAATGTTGAGACCGCTAAAGCCATTGCAAACAATATTGAGAAAAATTTATCTTTGATTGATGGTGTTTCAAGTGTGAATGTAAGTGGGGATTCAGAAAGAGAAGTTCAAATCAGAATCAATCCAGAAAAGCTCTTTCAGTATCAGCTCTCTTTTGACCAGGTAAGAAGTGTCATCGCGGACCAAAATGTTCGCTCTGCTATTGGTGATAATAATCAAGGAAGGAATCAAAAAAATATAGTTATTATCTCTGAATATGAAACCATGGAGTCTTTGGAGAATGTTGTTGTAAAGTCTAGTTTTGATGGGCCAACCATTTTATTAAAAGACATTGCAACCATCGATGAGGGTGAAATCGGTTTCAACACAGTTACTCGTATTAATGGAACTAAGGGCTACATTCTTAAAGTTACAAAAACAGAAAAAGCAGACGTTATTAGAACCATTGAAAAAGTAAGGGCGACTTTAGATACTCTTAAAGAGTCTTATCCTTCAAACCTCAATTTGATTGTTACTGATGACAGATCAAAGCCGGTATCCAATCGATTAAACATTGTAATGAATAATGCTCTAGTGGGACTGGCTCTAATTATGGTAGTTTTGGGCTTATTTTTGTCTTTAAAAACTGCATTCTGGGTTGCTGTGAGCATCCCTGTGACGCTATTAGGAACTGTAGCTTTTTTGGGCTTCGCAGGTGAAACAATTAATTTAATTTCAACGATTGGAATGGTTTTAGTGCTAGGTTTGGTTGTGGATGACAGCATCATCATAGCTGAGAGTATTCACCACTTTAAAGAGAAGGGTGGTGACGTCTATCAAAATATCGTTGATGGCCTTAAAAGAGTCATCATGCCTGTTATTACGACTATTTTAACTACTGTCCTTGCCATATCAACTGTTCTATTAGTCAGTGGTACCACAGGAAAATTTATATACATTTTGCCAATTACTGTTATCTGTGCACTAACGTTTTCATTACTTGAGGTAAGCATCGCCTTACCGGCTCATATGTCTGGTAGTGAGGCTAATAAACAAAAAACATGGTTTAAACCCGTCGAAAGGTGGTTTGAAAAAGCATTATTAGTAATTCTTAGGTGGCGCTTTATCATTTTGAGCCTGTTTATTGCTCTTCTTGCTTTTAGTGCTTATATAGGAACAAAAGAAATTTCTTATATCCAGTGGCCATCGAGCGGAACAAATTCAATAAATATCAGAGTGCAGACTCCTCTTGGGACTCCAGTTGAGACAACAGAGCAGTCCATCATCAAAATTGATGAGATTATTATGGATAAGGTTGGCTCAAATCTAGACTTTTTTACAAGCACAATTGGATCAAGAGGATCCAATCGTGCGGCTATTGCAATTACGTTGATTCCAGCTAATGACCGTGAAGTCACTGCCAAAGAGATTATAGAAATTTTAAAGGCAGAAACAGAAGGTATTGAAGGCGTTTCGAGGATTAATTTTAGGACAAATAGGGGTGGCCCTAGAGGTGCCCTTGATATTGAGTTAAGTTTAATCGGAAGCAATGACGAGCAGCGTCAAGCAGCTGTTGATCAGCTTGAAATGATTCTTAATAGCTTCGAGGGTGTAAGTGACATTGATCGTGATGATGATTTAAGCAAAAATAGAATCGAAGTTTTGTTAGATTATGAGTCAATGGCAAGATTAGGTATTCAATATCAGCAGGTTTATAGTCACTTAAGAACGATCTATTCCGGCATGGATGTTTCTGATGTTGAGTTTAATAATACTAGCTTAAACGTGAAAATGTATCTTGGCGATAGTAATTATTCTGATGATTATATTACGAAAACCTCGATCAGAAATAATCAAGGAAGAATGATTCCAATGTCTCAATTTGCAAATGTTATTGAGACTCCGGGTGATCCAAACTACAAGCATTTAAATGGTGAGCGAGTTGTTAAAGTAAGCGCTGCGGTTGAAGATTCAGTAACTACCGCACAATCTGTCTCAAAAAGAGCACTTGATGAGCTCGATTTGATAAACAATTTTCCTGAAGTTCGTGTCATAGAAGGTGGAAGTTCCTTAGAAGCAAAAGAAGCCTTGAGTGATTTTTCTTTGGCGCTTGGTTTTGCTGTATTTGGAATATATATGCTTATATCGCTTCTTTTTAATTCATACTCTCAGCCATTATTAGTTATCCTTAGCATTCCTTTTGCATTAATTGGTGTTGTTTGGGCTTTTTTCTTTCACTCTGAGACATTTAGCTTTTTCGTTTTGCTAGGCGTCTTGGCATTAGTTGGTGTTGTTGTAAATGACTCATTAGTGATGATAAGCCATCTAAATTTCATTAAGAAAAATAAAGATATGGATGGTTCGTCAATTGAGTGGATTGCAAAGGGCGCAAAAGACCGCCTAAGGGCAGTAATATTAACGACCCTTACAACGCTTGCAGGTGTTCTGCCTCTGATTTATGGCTTTGGAGGTAAAGATGCATTCTTACAGCCAATGGTTATGGCTCTTGGCTATGGGTTATTATTTGGAACTTTTGTGACTTTAATACTACTTCCTTGTTTGTACTCAATTAATCTTGATGTCTCCAACTGGTTTTCGAGGTTAAAGACTAGGTTTCTTTAAATTTATTCTCCAAAAAAGTCATTTTTTCTGCCATCTGTAAAGTCTCTAGACAAGAACTTTGTTAGTCCAATAATTGACCACCAAAATGCGCCGTACAATATTACTTTAAGGCATAGCAAAATGTCCTTATAAATGAATCCTATTGCTATAAGCGTTAGAATAAATAGCGTTATGAGAAGCTTATTCATTATCTAATTATATTTAAGTTATCTTGAAAGTTTGTCAAACTTATATTCTAAATATTGTCTTAAAAATCAAAAATATTATGAGCAATCTTTTTTTTAAGCTCAGTAAAAAGGTCTACAATAATTTATTCAAATTTGAAAGAGTTTGAATAAATTTATTAATTACATACTAAACAAAAGGAGGGGTAGCGATGAAGTTATTTAAGAGATTTCATTTTATTAGATTAAGTAAAGTAAGATCAATGCCTTTAGTGATTGGTCTGAGCTGTTTTTTATCATTAGGCCTGTCTTCACAACCTGTATTTGCTGATGGTCATAAATCATTTGAAATAACCATTCTTCATACAAATGACTTTCATGCCAGATTTAGACCAATAAGTAAGTATGACAACAACTGTTCAGCAGAAAATAATGCCGAAGGTAAATGCTTTGGAGGTTCTGCTCGCTTAATTTCAGCGATTGAAGATGCACGCTCTAGACATAAGAACACAATCTTGCTAGACGGTGGTGATCAGTTCCAGGGAACCCTTTTCTACACCATGTATAAAGGGAAAGTAGCAGCAGAAATGATGAATAAGATGCAATACGATGGTATGGCAGTTGGTAATCATGAGTTTGATGATGGGCCAGTAACATTAAGGGCTTTTATGGATACTGTGAACTTTCCAGTGTTGATGGCGAATGCTAATGTAGATCTCGAGCCTGAGCTCAAAGACAAGTTACAAAAATCAACCATTATTGTTAAAGATAACCGAAAGATTGGACTTATTGGTGTCGTGACTGAGGATGTAGTTGATATTTCTAGTCCTGGCGATAACATTATCTTTACTGACGCTATTACTGCAGTTCAGACTGAAGTCGATGCGCTAACTCAGCAAGGCGTTAACATCATTATCCTTTTATCTCACTCTTCATATGCAATTGATAAGGAGATTGCAGCTAATACAACCGGTGTTGATGTGATTGTAGGTGGACATGATAATACTTACTTGTCTAATGTTAGTGACAGGGCAAAGGGTCCTTATCCAACCGTTGTAAATGATACTCAGATTATCCAGGCTTATGCGTATGGAAAGTTTCTTGGTGAGCTTTCAGTTGTCTTTGATGACAAAGGAGAGGTCGTATCTGCAACTGGTGAGCCAATCACAATTGATAAATTAATTAGTGAAAATAGTGACGTTGTTGCTCGCTTAGATGAGCTTGAAGTGCCAATTAACGAACTCAAAGAAAGAGAGGTCGGTAGTGTCTCGAGTGAGTTAAATGGAAACAGGGCAGTTTGTAGAGTTCAGGAGTGTGATATGGGCAATATGATTGCAGATGCAATGAGGCATGCTGTAATGGATAAAGGCTATACAATAGCACTTATGAATTCAGGTGGCATTAGAGCTTCGCTTGATTCTGGTCAAGTCACTCTTGGAGAGGTTATGACGATTTTGCCCTTCCAGAATACTTTGGCAACCTTTAAGGTTACAGGCAAACAGCTGCTAACTGCTATTGAGAATGGAGTTAGTGAGGTTGAGGATGTTGCTGGAAGATTCCCTCAAGTCTCAGGAATGCGCTTTACTTTTGATGCAACTAGACCTGCTGGAGATAGGGTGACTTCAATTGAGACTCAGGATGAGTATGGCTGGAGCAACTTAAATCTTTATGGAACCTACGGTATGGTATCAAACAACTTTATCCGTGGTGGTGGCGATGGATACAAGGTATTCCGCTCTGCTTCTGATATTTATGACTTTGGTCCTGACTTAGCAGACGTGGTTGCTGCCTATATTGATGCAAACCCAGGTTATTCTGGTTATACCGATGGTCGCATTAATCAAGAGTAGCTAAAAATCAATTAACTAGATGAAAAGGGCCAACACCATGTTGGTCCTTTTTTATTGGGTGTGCTCTGAGATAAAAGTTTCTGCTCTATCAAAGATTAACTCTTTACGTTCTGGGGAAAGTCTGTCAAGAAATGTAGCCTGAAGGGAAAGTCTAGGATTAGACTGATAGAAGCTTCTATTTTTTTCGATAAAACGCCAATAGAGTCCATCAACAGTATCACACCAATCACCCCTCTTATAATTACTCATTTTTAAGAAATAATTTGATCCACAGGTATAAGGCTTAGTAGACATGAGCCCGCCATCTGAATAGGTTGCCATGCCAAAAACATTGGGCACCATAACCGAATCTGAAGAGTCAATATACATCTCCATGAACCAACGGTAAATCTCTTTAGGGTCAATTTCACAAAGATTCATAAGATTGCTGATTACCATAAGTCTTGGTATGTGATGATTGTAGCCATCCTGAAGTGCGGTTTTAATGGAGTCATCAAGAGGCACA
This sequence comes from Candidatus Pseudothioglobus singularis PS1, assembly GCF_001281385.1. Classification (NCBI taxonomy): domain Bacteria; kingdom Pseudomonadati; phylum Pseudomonadota; class Gammaproteobacteria; family Pseudothioglobaceae (SeqCode); genus Pseudothioglobus (SeqCode); species Pseudothioglobus singularis (SeqCode). The sequence goes on along the minus strand of NZ_CP006911.1, from coordinate 933,640 downwards.
ATGCCCGTTGAGGCTTCGTACCAGCTGTCAGTTAATTTGCCAGTGTGGCCCCAGTAATTGCTGTTAAGCTGGAAATCACCTTTTTCTTGATAAATACCTCGGATGAATTCTCTCCATCCCAAAACTTGCCTAATGAAGCCCTCAAGAGAGTTCATAGGGATTTGAAATTCATCAGCACTTTCAAGCAGTATTTCAAGTATATTTTTTGGTGAAAGAAGTCCAATATTCATAGATGCACTAATACAGCTATGAAACAAAAAGTTTTGACCCTCTAACATGGCATCTTCATAGACACCAAAGTTAATCATCCTATTTCTAATAAAGTCCAAAAATTGTTCATTAGCTTCTTTGCGAGTGACAGGGAACCACGGATTATCAAGAAATCCAGGATGTTCATCAAAATGCTTATTGATGAGAGTGCAGATTTCATCGTGGTACTTAGAAAGGTTTGGTTTAGGTAGCTCTGGAATGACTGTCTTTGCAGGGATTTTCTTTCTATTTTCTTGATCAAAGGACCATTTACCTCCAGCAGGCTTTTGGTTTTCATCAAGCAATATATTAAATTTTTTCCTTCCTTGCTGATAAAAGTTAGCCATCCTAAATACTTTTTTATCTTTATGTAGTGAGTGAAATTCTTCTCTAGAAAAGAGGAAGTTAGGAGATTGGTGAGAGACTATCTGGATATTAGATTTATTTATACCTTCTAGAAGTTCTTTTTCAAAATCTTTGTCTTCAATTTCAAAGTGATTGATTTCCTGAATATTGTTATCAATTATGAATTTTGTAAGGTGATCTGAATATGATTGACCCTCCTGACGATCATCAAGCTGAGTGTAGTGAATTGAAATATTATGAGACTCTAATTCGTCTTTATACTCCCGCATTGAACAAAGAAAGAGGTATAGCTTAAGTTTATGATGTTTTTCATAGGTACAAAGGTGGAAATCTTCTGACATGAAGACGTCGCTACAACCCAGGTTTTTTAGGATTTCAGGCTCAAAAAGCTGATTACCAAGAATTACAAATACTTTGTTCATTGGTTGATAATTTTAGTTAATTCAAAATAAATTAGAATAGTAATTTATAAATCTTTTTTTGCAATAAGTATCCACTTCAAATAATGAGATAATATCTCTAAATTATATGATTTAACTTCACTCACACGCTGAAAAATCTAAATGCAAAACAATACATCAAAACCCTATGTTTGTGTCATTGGCGGCTTAAATATTGATCTTCAGGGCTCATCAAATTCACCCCTAGTATTTAACGATTCAAACCCAGGTGAGATCGAAATGTCGGCAGGTGGAGTCGGCAGGAATATTGCAGAAAATATGGCGAGAATTTCAATTCATTCAAAGATTCTTTCTTATGTGGGAGCGGATGCTCTGGGTGACTTTGTAATTAACAAGACAACGACAGCAAATGTTGATACTTCTCTATTAATTAAGCATAGCACTCTTCCAACTAGCCAATACTTGTCATTGCTTGATGACAACAACGATATGTTGGTTTCTATCTCTGATATGCGAATTATTGATGAAATGACAATTCAAGACATTAATAACTGGAAAGATACCTTAGACCATTGTGGTGCAATTGTCATCGATACAAATATTCCAGTTGAAGTAATTGAGTATATTGTTGAAAAATATAACCATATACCGTTATTTTTAGATCCAGTTTCCTTTGCTAAAACCTCCAAAGTTCTTCATATTATCGGAAAATTTCACACTATTAAGCCTAATAAATTAGAGGCTGAGCTTATCTCTGGTATTTCCATCAAGGACGACGAGAGCATGTTGGATGCTGCTCAAAAAATATTTGAAAAAGGCTGTAAGCAAATTTTTATTACGCTGGGAAAGGATGGTGTTTTTTATTTTGATGGAGAGGAGTATGGACATTATTTGCATGAAGGGGTCAATGTAAAAAGTGCTAATGGTGCTGGAGATGCTTTTACAGCGGGGGTTATTTATGGTTTTTTATATCTTAATAGTGTTAAAGAAACAGCAAAGTTTGCCTCTGCGGCTGCAGTAATTGCTTTACAAAGCAAAAATACGATAAGTGAGAACTTATCGGAGCATAATATTAAATTACTATTAAAGGACGAAATGTAATGAAATTCAGTGACTATCTTGATTTTCACCCAGATGTAGAAGAGGCAATTAAAAATGGAGAGCCAATTGTCGCACTCGAGTCGACTATTATTTCTCATGGAATGCCTTACCCTAAGAATATTGAAACTGCCATGATGGTTGAAGAGACAGTTCGATCTAACAAAGCTGTGCCAGCAACAATTGCAATTATTAATGGCAGGCTGAAGGTTGGCCTTACTCACGAAGAGATTGAGTTTTTAGCGACTAATGATGAGGTTAGAAAAGTATCTCGAAGAGATCTTGCAATCACAGTCTCTCAAAAGCAGTCTGGCTCAACGACCGTTGCAGCGACAATGATCATCGCAAAGCTTGCTGAGATAGCAGTATTTGCTACTGGTGGAATTGGAGGTGTTCATAGAGGCGCTGAAAAAACATTAGATATTTCAGCTGACCTTGAAGAGCTGGCCAATACAAACGTTTGTGTAGTGTGTGCTGGCGCTAAAGCAATTTTAGACATAGGTCTCACACTTGAGTATCTTGAAACTAAAGGCGTTCCTGTTATTGGATATAAAACGACTGAATTGCCTGCTTTTTATTCATCAGAGTCAGGCTTTGATGTTGATTATAAGATTGACTCTGCTCTTGAGATTGCTGAAATATTAAGGACTAAATGGAGCCTGGGTATTGATGGTGGGGTTCTTGTAACTAATCCTATTCCAGTTGGCTACGAGCTTGAATCAAGCATCATGAATGAGGCTATAAATCAGGCTATTATTGAGGCAGAAAAAGAACATATAACAGGAAAAAAGATTACACCGTTCCTTCTTTCAAAAGTTAGTGAAATTACTGAGGGTAAGAGTTTGGATGCCAACATTAAATTAATTCAAAATAACGCTAATTTAGCTGCCAAAATAGCGCTCCATTACTCGAAACAAGATTAGTTACTTCTCTCTAACGAAAAAATTAAACATTAATATCAGTCCAATCACGAAAAGGATTAGCATGATCAGAATGCCTTGGTCAGATTTAACGTACTGATTAACAAATAACTGTGTTTTCGTTTTTAAGTTTGACTCATCATTATTAATGCCGTCATCGCCATTTGAAACATCAGAATCTGGAGAGGCGAGTTTGGTTTGAATGAGTTCTTCAATTTCTTCCTGAGCCTTTTGAGTGGCCTCATCCTGCACGATGACCTCATCCTCATCCAAAAAGCGAGGCGTCTCATCCTCATTAATTTGCTCAGTATTCAATGAATTAAGGGGTAACTGTTGATCCCTATCATCACCGCCTGCAAAGGCTAAAGAGTTTATCCCTAGTAAAAGAATTGAGATTAATAAAGCATTTTTCATGAGTCATATAATGATATACCTTTACTGAAAAATTATCACGATATCTGATTTAGATATTGGAGAAATATTGGTCTAATTCTGTTACTATATTAATACATTAATCGGAGAATACTTATGGCAACTTATGAATGTGATAATTGTGGAATGGGTGTAAATGCGACCTGCGCTAAGTGTGATGAACCCCTCAAGGATGATTCACTCAAACTTGATGATGGAAGTTCAGTCCAAATCTCAAAATGTCCAAATGGCCACGGGAAAATCAAATCGCCAATGTGTTGTGGAAGTGACATGCGCTGCGCTATTTAAAATTTATTCAATATGAGTAGACTTCTTAAGGCTCATCAGATTGATCAGTATAAGAAAGATGGTGCCGTCTTAATTAAAGGAAAGTTCGATAGAGCCTGGATTGAAAACCTCAGAAAGGGCATTTCTAAGGATTTTCAAAACCCTAGTCCACGATTTGTTAGACACACCAAGGATGATGACGTGCCTGGTTACTTCGAAGATTTTTGGACTTGGGATCTTTTTGATGAGTTCACAGACTTCGTTCACAACTCTCCAACAGCTCAAATTGCCTCAGAGCTGATGGGTGCAAGTCAAGTCAATCTAGTCATGGATAATTGGTTTCTTAGGGAAGCAGGATCTAAATCTGGGGCACCATTTCATCATGACATTTCATACTTTGACTTTGAAGGCTCGATGTGTGTTTTATGGCTTCCACTTGAGCCAGTCCCAAAAGAGGAGGCAATTGCGTGGATTAAGGGTTCACACCTTTGGAATAAGCTTTATATTCGTACTCGATTTCAAGAGGGACATCCCGACGATGGAAAAGCTGGAGTGGTAAATGAAAAAAGCTACGACATCACCCCTGATATTCTTAATAACAAAGAGGACTATGACTTCCTTCAGTGGGACTTAGAAGTTGGTGATTGCGTTTTTTTTGATATTCGAACACTGCACGGAAGCTTAAGCCAGTCTATACCAAAGAGTACTATACATCGATATACCCTTAGAATGGCTAAAGAAGGCTCTAAGATTGAATATCGAGGGGATTGGGCCCAAGCTGAAAGAACCATAATGGAGTCGAATGGCTATAAAAATGGAGACGATTTATCTGGAAAAATGTTTCCAACCTTATATCAAGAAGTTTAGTTTTTTAATTGTTTTAGTCTTTAAAGGTATCTCTTAAATAATCAACCATCACTTTGACCTTTGTTGGGGTAAACCTTCGAGACAATCTAACGGCATATAATGTTTCAGGTTTAACTTGATTGTCGATTATCGTTACTAATTTTCCATTTTTTAAATCGTCTTCAATCAAGAATAATGGTAGTGCAGTAATACCAAAACCATTAATTGCAGCCTCTCTTATGACGTCACCATTGTTTGCCACAAAGCCAATTCGAGGATCAGAATTTGAACCAAGTCGAGTTTTAAGGTTATTCGAAGCTAAGCTATATCCAAGAAAATTATACTTTTGAATATCATTTATAGATTTAGGTTTGCCATGTTTATTGATATAGTCTGGTGAGGCGCAAATTACAATGGGAATTGAGCATAAGGGAGTTGCAATAAGGGATGAATCCTTAATATTTTGAGTAACCCGAAGCGCTATATCTATTCCTTCAGCTTGAAGATCAGTCTGGCTGTCTTCTAGTTTTAAGTTGATGATTATATTTGGATGACTCTTCATGAATGAGGGTAGTACTGGGGATAAGTGTTTTATGCCAAAACTAAGCGGGGCTGCAATTCGTAACTCACCCTTTGCTTCTGCTTTACCTTCCCCAATTCTTTCTTCTGAGATCTCTACGCTTTCTAAGATATTTTTAACATCATCAAGATATTGCTCACCAGCTTCTGTTAGATTTATATTTCTAGTCGTACGATTCAGCAATCTAACACCTAAAGCTGATTCTAGGGTGCTTATGCGACGACTCACAGTTGCAGCGCTTGTGCTCAATCTGTCGGCAGCTAGGTTAAAGCTTCCGGCTTCAACAACAGCCTGATAAGTTTCTAATTCGATTAAAGAGTATTGTTTCATAATATGTAATAGTAATTTGTTTAATAGTGACTTTATTGCAAATTATAAATGATTATAATTTTATTTCAATGACTAAACGCTAATAATCTGCAGAGGCGTTATTTAATCAGTCGCCAGCACTGAAGTCAAAAGCTGGCAATAATCTAACAACTCAAAGGAAAAAATGATGGATAACGTTAAAAAAGAAAATGGTACATGTGGTTGTGGTAGATCACCTACTGGAGATTGTATTGGATGGCATATGTTAACGGAAGAAGAGTATGCGGCAAAAACTGATGCTGACAAAGCGGCGATGTTTGAAAAAAGTGAAAATTAAAGTCTTTATACATGCAGCTCCTATTCAAGGAGCTGCTATTCAAAATAAAGGAGAAAAATGATAGTAATATCAAATTTTGAAGTTACTAAAGGTTACGAGGTCTGGAAGAAAGCATTCGAATCTAATGAGGCTATGAGACAAAAAAATAACGTTAAAGTTATAGCCTATGGCCATGAAAAGGGTAACGAAAGTAATGTATATACAGTTGTCGAAATGAATTCAATCGAGGATAAGAAATTAAAAGAGCCTAATATGATTGAAAGTAGAGAGAATGCCGGGGTTAATCACGCTTCGTTAAAAATCACATCACTGTCTGAATAAAGGCGCTAATCAATAATAACACTGCTCTCTTTTTAGAGAGTTTTTTCTATAAATCATAGGAGTAAATTATGAATAAACTAAATAAATATTTAATACCGCTTGTAAAAATTCTTTTGTCGCTGGCTTTTTTAAGTGCAGGCGCTTTCAAAATTATAGGCGCTGAGCAAATGGTTGGCATGTATGAGCTGATCGGGTGGGGTCAATGGTTCAGGTATGTAACAGGTTTAATCGAAGTTACTGCAGTTGTATTGATATGGCTGCCAAATAAACAAGTTTTTGGATCAGTACTTCTTGTATGTACCATGATAGGAGGTTTTATTACTCACATTGCGTTAAGCATGCCTGGAGCATTTGCACCTGTCGTGCTTGGGGTTTTAGCTGCCTATATTCTTTATTTTTATAGAGATCAGTTAGGCGACTCTGCAAAGATTTAATTAGTTTTTTTTATTAGCCTTCCATTACTTTAAGGAAGGCTTTTTCAATCTAAATCTGTTTTAAAGCTTTAATTAGATTACTGACATCATCATGAGTGTTGTAGTGAACCATGCTGGTTCTTACCACACCATCATCCACATCTATGCCAAGGGACATTAGGCATCTCCAGGCATAGAAATTATCATTCCTTGTTGCAATCCCATGCTTTACAAGCTCACTACTTAAATCTTTGGATGACTTGTTTTTCATGGTAAATGCAATTGTTGGCGCTCTGTCTTTGTCAGTGATTGTTTTCTTGCCGATGAGTCTTATGTCACTTCTATTACTCAAGTAATCAAGAAGTGGATTTGCAATCTCCTTTTCATGTTCTGCAATTAATTCATTTACCTTATGAATTTTCTCTCTAATAGGAAGGTTTTCACCAGGATAGTGGTGCTCAAAGAGGTTCATAAAGTATTCATAAACTCCAACTAAGCATGAGAGCTCCTCATGATTTGGACCACCTGGATTAAGAGTGTAGGGCACATCACCCTCTAAAAACTCATGATTTTGATTAGGTAGTTGATTAAGAATCTCTTTTTTTCCATACAAAAGACCTAAATGAGGTCCATACGTCTTATAAAGACTAAAAGCATAAAAATCAACGTCTAGGCTCTTTACATCTGGGAATCCATGGGGAGCATAAGAGACTCCATCTCCAACAATGTATGCATCGTATTGATGGACAAGCTCAGCAATCGATTTTAGGTCGTTGATAGATCCAACAATATTTGAGCAGTGAGTCACAGCAACAATTTTTGTTTTTTCAGATAAAAGTGCTTTTAAGTCATCTATTTCAAGTTCAGCAGTATCATTATTGATTTGCCACTCCTTGACTATCATTCCATGATCAGCAAGCCTTCTCCAGGCGCCTACATTTGCTTCATGGTCCTGGTTAGTGACAATTACTTCATCACCTGGCTTTAAAAGGCTTTTCATAGCATTCGAGAGAACATACATGTTCATTGTGGTTGAGCCACCAATTATGATTTCATCATTATCAGCATTAATCATCTCAGCAAAAAAATTGGTCGCCTTATCCATGTTATCGCCGGCTATAGCTGAGGTATCAAACTCTGCATAAGGCTGAACCTTAGTAGAGGTCATGAAGTGATTTAAGCGTTCAATCACATTTGATGGGACATAACTACCACCTGCATTCTCAAAGAACGACCATTTAGAGCTTAGCGGGTCACTAAAAGCTGGGAATTGTTCTCTTACATAATCAGTGTCAAGTTTTGGCATGATATCTCCTTTATTAGGTAGTTTAGTTTTTGTAATCTGGCTCTTCTTTATCTAGGATCCGCTTTAAGGCTTCAAAATGCATTTCAGAGGCATCATAATCTATCCACTGCTGAGCAGTCTTTTTAGCAACTTTATGACTTACAACATGAAGTTTTTTTCCTGTTTGGTATGCTCCAATTAGAGTTTGGCATGATCTCTCGAAGTAATACAATTCATCAAAGGCACTTGCTACCGTTTTAGCAGCAGTCAAAACGCCATGGTTACCCATTAGCAGAACTGGGTTATTCCCCAAAAGAGTACTCAATCTTTCTGCCTCTTTACCTAGCCCCATTCCGCTAAAGTCCCTGTCTATTGAAACCCTCTCATAGAAACGCATTGTATTTTGATCAATAGGCTTCATCTCTTTGTCATCAAGAGAGGATAAGATGGTGGCATATTTTGGATGAACATGAAGAATGCATCTAGCTTGGGGATTGTTACGATGTAGGGCGCTGTGAATAGCCCAAGCGGTTGGGTCGGGTGCATTATGCTGTAACATCGTTTCTGTGTCATTCGCGTCAATTAGAATTAAGTCGCTCGCACAAATCTCTGAAAAATGCATACCAATTGGGTTTAAAAGGAACTTGGACCCACTCTCATTAACCGCTAAACTGAAATGATTGGCGACTGCCTCATGCATATTCAGCCTTGCAGTCCACCTAAAAGCGGCGGCTAGATCTTCGCGTTCTTGATTATATTGAGTGTTCATATTCACTAAGTTTAACCTCTACAATTAACGAAGGCAAAATAAATATGAACTAGGCGTCAGGATTTCCGATGGTGGTTGTGTAGCTAAACATATCAGCCCTTCCCGTTGTAATTCTAAATTCAACTAAGCCTTTACCTTTTGCGTAAGAATGTCTATTTAAGATTACAACAGGATCACCCTTATTGATATGAAGTTTTTCAGCAATCTCAGCGTTCGTAATACCTGCTGTTAGAACCTCCTGAGAAGAAGTGATTTGAGTGTTAAACTGTTTAAAGATGACAGCATACAAGAGATCTGGTATATGAACTGAAGGGTCTTGAAGGCCTTCTACAGCTTCAGCAACCCACCATGATTTTTCAACAATGATTGGGCTTTTTTTATCAATGTATCCAAGTCTTTCAAGATATATAACATCATCACCTTGATTAATTCCTAGTTGAAAAGCAATTTCCGCAGAAGCTTTCTCTTTGAGCCTAATGGGTGTTGTTTTGTATATACGAATAGAAGAGCCGTCTTGTTTTCCATAGCTAAAGAAATTAAAGATACTATTGTCAAAACCATGATCAGATACATAGGTGCCTTTACCATGGTGCCTATAGAGCACTTTTCTATTTTCAAGTTTATCAATAGCCTTTCTAACGGTTCCGATACTCACATTAAGCTTTTTTGAGAGTTGTGATTCTGAAGGAATTAAATCTCCAATAATAAGCTCACCACTATTAATTTGATTGTTGATAAGGTCGATTACTTTTTGATAGAGTTTTTGTGTCATAAATCTTTTGGATTTAACTATTAGGTATTTATTTTAAATATTATTTTGTTTAATTAAGTATTGATTTAGCAAGTGCTTAATCAAAATGTAACTTATTTTTTTCTGATAGGTAAATTTTATTTATTGACAATTAAATAATGCAAGTGTAGCATGCTTTACTCATATACATGAGTTTTTATATTCATATATATGAATTAATATTAGTGAGTAGGGGTCACAATGGAATTTTTAAACTATTTTGATAACGTATTTACCGTTTATCATATCGCGCTTCTCGTTGGCGGGACATTTGCAGGGATAATACTAGGGGCACTTCCTGGGCTGAGCCCAACGATGTCAGTCGCACTCCTTATTCCTTTTACTTTTCATATGAAGCCTGAAAGTGGCTTGATACTTCTTGGCGCTATGTATACCGCAACAGTTGCTGGCGGCGCTATTAGTGCAATTCTTGTCAACGTGCCCGGTGCACCAGCCAATATTGCAACAGCAATGGATGGCCACAAAATGGCACAAAGTGGTAAAGCCAAAGATGCACTTCACTACTGTTTCATGAGTTCCTTTGTTGGCGGTATATTTGGCGTTCTAATTCTGATTTTCTTCACTCCACCCTTGGCAGCACTTTCACTCAAATTTATGTCAACTGAACTCTTCTGGGTTGCGATTTTGGGAATTACAATAATAGCAACCTTAGACTCTAAGTCCGTTATCAAAGGTTTGATGTCAGGTCTATTTGGACTCATGCTTGCAACCATTGGTGAGCACCCAACCAGTGCGATGGAGCGCTTCGTATTTACTGATCATTTGGAAGGCGGTGTTCATATTGTTGTTGGCCTTATTGGGCTTTTTGCGATGCCCCAAGTCTGGAATCTTTTAGAGAATTTTTATGGCAAGAAGAATGAAGTGTTTTCAGCAACGGGGGACTCAACCCTGATGCAATCATTTAGACTTGTTTCTAGCAAAGTCAAGGCATTATCAGTTGGCTCTTTGATTGGTTCAATCATTGGAATTATTCCTGGAGCAGGCGGTCAAATAGCAGGCATCGTTGCCTACGACCAGTCTAAAAAAATTAGCTCTAACCGAGCGAACTATGGAAAGGGAGAGCCTGAAGCGATTATTGCAGCTGAGAGTGCTAATAACTCAATGGTTGGGCCTTCATTAATACCACTTTTAACGCTCAGTATTCCTGGGAGTCCTACGGCTGCTGTCTTGTTGGGCGGTCTGCTAATTCATGGCATTTTTCCAGGCCATGATATCTTTACTAAAAACACTGAAGTGGTTTGGACCTTTATTGACTCTCTCATCATTGCTCAAGTTTTGATGCTCATTATTGGACTCTTTTTGAGTCGCCATAGTAAATGGATTATGAAGGTTCCAGATAACTATATGGCTGCAGGCATTTTGTTGCTTGCTGTTTTTGGAACCTACAGCATTCAAAATGATTACTCTGATGTGCTCATTATGTTTACGCTAGGTACTTTAATGTACTTTGGAAGTAAAGCTGGTTTTAGCCCAGTTCCAGTCGTTTTAGGTTTGATTTTAGGAACGATGACGGAAGAAAAGTTCCTTCTTGGAAATATGATTGGTAATGCAAAGGGTAGCTCTTTTCAGCACTTTACCTCTGGAACAATCAACATTGTGTTAATTACCTTGTGCTTTGTTTCTATCGCATATGGTATTTACTCAAGCCGAAAATCTAAACAGAGCTAATATATGAACAAACAAATCAAAATTTCTACTGTCCTTGTTACTCTCGTAAGTGCATTTCTGGTTTATGCTTCATTTGTTCTTGGGAACTCGGAAGACTATCTATTCCCAAGACTCATTTCATCGATGATTGCAGTGTTATCTCTGATGCTGTGGTTTGAGAAAGGGGATGCCGACAAATCCACTAATTTCAAAGACTTAATGCCTGGCATTGCGATTGCCACAGCATTTATCTTATTACTCAAAATACTAGGCTTTTATTTGGCCTCAATGATCGTATTCTTTTCGCTTGTGATGTATTACAGCAAGCCTTCAGAATCAAAAGACTTTTGGCGTGTGTTGCTCATAAAACTGGGTATCACTATTGTGTTCACTATGACGCTTTATGGGTTATTTACACTACTTTTACAGGTTCGCACTCCAGAAGGTTTGTTTTAATAATAAAAAAAAGGAGAAGTAATGAAAATTATAAATATAACAAAAGTAGCCCTGCTTGCTATAGCATCATTGATGCTAATGCCAGCTCAGGCTGACTACCCTGATAAGCCTATTGGCGTCATGGTAGCTTATGGCCCTGGTGGTGCCACAGACTTCCAAGCTAGAATCGCAACACTTGCGTCTGGCAAAGAGGATCTTATTGGTCAGCCGATCTATATTCTTAATAAGCCTGGTGCTGGTGGTAGAAAGGGTTGGAACTGGTTTGCCAGTGAAGCCTCACAGGATGGATATATGCTAGGTGCATATAATGTCCCTCACTTTATAGCTCAGTCAATTGTATTTGATACAAAATACAATATTAACAACCTAGAGCCAATCGGAAACTGGGGTGCAGATCCTGCGGTATTAATTGTTGGCAAGGACAGCCCATTCAATACAGTTGGAGAGCTATTAGCTCACGCAGAAGCAAATCCTGGTGCTGTCACAATAAGTGGTGCTGGAAAGTTTGTTGGTCACCATATTGCATTTTTGCAGTTTGCTAAGGCTTCAGGTGCTAACTTAACTTATATCCCAGCTTCGGGTGGTGTAGACGCATTAAGAATGGTCAAGGCTGGAGAAACAGTAGCTGGATTTAATAACCTTTCTGACTCGGCTAGAAGTGCAGCTGATCTTAAGATATTAGCAGTTGCAGACCTATCAAGACATGAGTACTTGCCTGACGTACCTACACTTCAGGAGAGCGGTGTTGACGTTGATGATTCAAGTGTTAACTTCCGTGGATTGATGGTTCCAGCAGGGACTCCACAGGATGTTATAGACTATCTTGCAAGTAAAGTGCCAAATATGTTTGGTGAAAATAAGACTGTAGGAAAAATGAAGTCAACTAACTCGCCTGCAAGAATAATGAATAGAGATGAGGTTATAAGCATGTGGAATGAAAGACAGGCTTATTTAACAGATCTTTTAGCTGGTCTTCAATAAAGTAAAATCTATTGAAAATTAATTTTGCTAGGGAGTTTTGCTCCCTAGCAAATCTTATTAACAATAATTCAAAATGACGATCCAACACAACACATTAATTGAAAAGCTAGTCGCTAATGCGAAAAAAGCTCAAGAAACAATCAATAACTACTCCCAAGAGCAAGTTGATGAATTAATATTAGCGGTAGCCTGGGAGATTATTCAGCCAGAAAATAACCAAGAACTCTCCGAGATGGCAGTTAAAGATACGGGTCTTGGGAATATTGAAGATAAAAAACGCAAAAATCGACGTAAAACACTGGGACTTTTAAGAGATTTAAAGGGCGTTAAAACGGTTGGCATTATTGATCAAAATGTTCAAAAAGGCATCATTGAAATAGCAAGGCCTGTTGGCGTTATTGGGGCAGTTGTGCCCTCTACAAACCCAGTTGCAACTCCCCTTAATAAAGTCATCAATGCTTTAAAGTGTAGAAATGCAATTATTCTTGCGCCATCACCAAAAGGTGCTAAAGTTTGTACGCGTGTTGTCGAGCTTATCCAAATAGCACTTACTCGAACTGGAGCTCCAAAAAACATTGTTCAGTCCCTGCCTGAGCCGATCAGCAAGGAAGACACCAATGAGCTATCTAGACTTGTAGATTTAATTGTCGCAACAGGTTCTCAAAACAATATTCAAAGGGCTCTTCAGAGTGGGACTCCAACGCTTGGAGTAGGAGTTGGCAATGTCCCCTCCATTATTGATGAGAGCGCTAATCTTAATGATGCGTCTCACAAAATTATGACTTCAAAAACGTTTGATAATGCAACTAGCTGCTCCTCTGAGAATAGCATCATAGTTCTAAAGAGTGTTTATGAAGAACTAATTAATTCTCTAGAGGAAGAGGGTGGCTCCCTCTTAGACATCCAAGAGAAAAAAATACTCCAGCAAGGCATGTGGAGTGATAATGGCATTATCAATAGAGACATCATAGCTAAGAAGTCAAACGAAATAGCTACACTTGTTGGCCTTAAAGGTAAGCATTTGAGCTCAAAATTCCTCATGGTAGAGGAGCAAAATGTAGGTCTAGACTATCCATTTTCAATGGAAAAGCTGTCCCCTGTTTTGGCAGTATATAAAGCAAAAGACTTTAGTCATGCAGTTGAAATTGCAACACTGATTTTAAAAAATCAAGGTAAAGGACACTCGTGCGGCATTCATAGCCAAAACGAAGACAACATAGAAAGGCTTGGAATGGAGCTTCCAGTGTGTAGAGTTATTGTCAACCAAGCTCACTGCTTTGCGACTGGCGGTAATTTTGATAATGCACTTCCATTTTCTTTATCAATGGGCTGCGGAACCTGGGGCAACAATGTCACTGATGAAAATTTAAATTACAAGCACTATCTAAACATTACCAAAATTGTCAAAACTATTGAACCTGATGAGCCATCTGAAAAAGATATTTTCTCGGATTACTGGGAAAAGTACTCCTTGAAAAGCTCAACAGTGACAAAGTTAGTTGATCAGTATGCTTCTGATACACCTGAGAAAAATTACCTAATTGATGCAGATCTAAATCTTCAGGTGTCATACAGTCAGCTTCAAAAAGATATACTCGCTTTAGGCGCTTACTTTAAAGCAAACAACATTCATTCAAATGACAAGGTTGGATTTATGCTTGATAATGGTTACGCCTCAACACTGCTTTTTGTTGGTGCAATGTACCATGGCGTTGTCATCGTTCCTTTGAACGTCTTAGCAGGCTCTAAACAAATCAAATATACAATTGATCACTCAGAGTGCAAAATCATCTTTGCATCACGCTTCTACACTGATAAGTTCAAAGATATTTTGAGTGCTTCAGATGCAAGTGTTGTAGAGTATAGTCAAATTGATAGTCTAAAGATTGCTGATGAAGATTCATTAGATGAGGCAATGACCTTAACTCATCCAGATACACCAGCAGTTTTAATTTATACATCTGGGACAACAGGCGTTCCAAAAGGCGCTCTTTTATCTCATAAAAATGTAATTGCTGGGGGTAGGAACACGGTCATCGCTCACGAGATCAGTTCGAGTGATATTTCGTTTTGTGTATTACCGCTCTATCATATTAATGCTGAAATGGTATCCATTGCAAGTGCACTAGTTAGTAATAGCTGCGTGGTGACGGTTGGCAAGTTCAGCGTTAAGAATTTTTGGCAAATAATTGAAAAATATGAATGCAGCTGGTTTAGTGTTGTTCCAACGATTATTAATTACTTATTAAATGATAATTTTAATGTTAAAGCATTAGAACTGAAAAATTTGCGATTTGGTCGCTCTGCTTCAGCACCTCTTTCACCAGAGGTTCACAAGAAGTTTGAAAAAACGTTTGGTGTGAAGATTATTGAAACGATGGGACTAACTGAGACAGCCGCTCAAATACTATCCAACCCACCTACCAACGGAAAGCATGGTTCTGCTGGAAAACCTTACGGCAATGAAGTCAGAGTCATTGCAGATAACGGTAGTTACCTTTCTCATGGAAATACAGGAGAGTTAGTCATTAAAGGTGACAACGTTTTATTAGAATATTTTAAGAATGAAGAGGCAACTTCTGGAGCCTTCAATGAGGATGGCTATTTTTTAACAGGCGACCTTGGTGTTGAAGATGAAGATGGGTTCTTCTTCATAACAGGAAGAAAGAAAGAGCTTATCATAAAGGGTGGTGAAAACATCTCACCAAGAGAGATTGATGATACTTTATATAAGCATAACGCTGTATTAGAAGCGTGCACCTTTGGGATTAAGGATGACAATTATGGTGAAGAAATATCAGCCTGTGTCTTTTTAAAGGACGATCTTGTTGCGAATGAGAAGGAACTTCTTGACCTATGTAAGGCTGACCTTGGCGAATATAAAACTCCCAGACAGATTATTTTTGTAGATGAGCCTTTACCCAAAGGTCCTTCAGGAAAAATTCAAAGACTTAAAATTGCAAGTCAATACAGCAGGGCTTAAATTAGAATTGAGTTTAATTCTCAAGATATAAAAAATTTACCATTTTCGGGTAAACTATGTCTATCCTTAAAGAGACTCATTTATGGCATTACTTGATGATTTAACCAGCAAGGCTAAAAGCAAATATCCTCGAATTTTATTACCTGAATCGACTGACTCCAGAATCATTGCGGCAGCCAAGTCAATTAAAGATCAAAAAATAGCTCAAATAGTCCTTTTTGATGAAGAGCCTGCATCTTCTTTGGGGCTAGAGTCAATCAACCCAAAAAACGAAGATTTGAAAGCACAATATGCGCAGACATTATTTGAGCTTCGAAAACATAAAGGTGTGACAATCGAATCTGCATTAGAGATGCTTTCAAATAAAAGTGTCTTTGCTATGATGGCTCTTCAAAGGGGAGATGTTGATGGGGTTGTTACTGGCGCAATAACACCGAGCCAAGAAGTACTGAGCAGCGCGCTAAGGCTTATAGGAGTTGCAGAAGGCAGTAAGCTGGTTTCAAGCTTGTTCTTAATGGTTTTTGACGATAATCATAGTATGTATGGTGACAACTTGATTTTTTCTGACTGCGCAATGAATATTAATCCAAATTCTGAAGAGTTGGCTGAGATTGCTAAAAGTGCTTACGAGACGGCGCAATCTTTTCTAACACAGAGCCCTAAACTCGCTATGCTTTCATTTTCTACTAATCAGAGTGCTAAGCATGCTGAGGTGGATAAGGTAAGAGTGGCAACTGAGCTTCTAAGATCATCACTTCCAGATATTAATGTTATCGGTAATGTTCAGCTGGATGCTGCACTAGATCCAAATGTATTAAAAATCAAAGATCCAGATTCCTCTTTCTTGCCACCTGCTAATGTGTTTATCTTCCCGAATCTAGATGCTGGGAATATAGGCTATAAATTAGTCCAGCGATTCTCTGGCGCTAGAGCGATTGGCCCAATCCTTCAAGGGCTCTCAAAGCCAGTCAATGACTTATCTAGAGGTTGCAGCGTTGATGAAATCATTAATACGGTGGTTGTAACAGCAAATCAGTGTAAGTAGCTCTACATTCCTATGTAGTTTGGTCCGCCTCCGCCTTCTGGCGGTACCCAATTAATGTTTTGTGATGGATCTTTTATGTCACAGGTCTTACAGTGAAGACAATTTTGTGCGTTGATTTGAAAATAGTCCTCACCTTCTTTGTCAACAATCTCATAGACGCCAGCAGGGCAGTACCTTTGTGCTGGTTCATCAAACAGCTCTTTATTACGATTCAACGGGATAGAAGGGTCAGTTAATTTAAGGTGAACGGGCTGATCTTCCTCGTGATTTGTACCTGAGAGAAATAGTGATGAAGTGATATCAAAACTTAAAACATTGTCTGGGGCAGGGTACTCTTTGGAATAGAGTGGATTATTTAAGTTTAGCGAGTCGCAATCCCTTTGCTCATCTTTGATAGTGACTGGCAATGAATTTCTAAAGATATTTGACTCTATAAAGTTATAGGCAGCACCTATATAAAAGCCAAACTTATGCATTGCTGCACTGAAGTTTCGTGACTTGTAAAGCTCATTATAGAGTGCACTACTTTTAAATAAATCATCAAATTCACATATCTCTTCTGAAAGTATTTTGTTAATATATTCAGCAGCTAAAATGCCTGACTGCAGCGCGCAATGGCTTCCCTTAATCTTACTTGGATTAAGAGTCCCAGCGTCACAACCAATAATCATTCCACCATTAAAGTCCATCTTCACAAGTGAATTTATACCGCCTTTAGTGATCGCTCTAGCGCCGTATGAAACACGCTTACCTGACTCTAAAAATTGTTTAATTTTTGGGTGTTTTTTAAACTGTTGAAATTCTTGGAAAGGGCTGTGACTTGGATTAGTATAGTTGAGGTCAACAATCAGGCCTACAGCAATACGATTGTTATCAAAATGGTAAAGGAAGCCGCCTCCGGTTGTTCCTTCGTTGAGCGGCCAACCCATTGTATGGACAACATCTCCAGCACTATACATGTCGTTCTCAACTTCCCAGACTTCTTTAAATCCAATTGCAAAGTGTTGCGGCGTTTTGCCTTCATCGAGATTGAACTCTTTGATAAGCTGCTTACCTAGGTGACCCCGTGCGCCTTCAGCAAAAATGGTCTGTTTTGCAAGAATGTCCATGCCAGGTGTGTAGGTACCTTTTTGGTTGCCTTCTTTATCAATCCCCATGTCACCGGTTGAAATACCAATAACTCTTCCGCTTTCATCTTTAATGTAGCTTTGAGCTGGAAAGCCTGGAAAGATATCTACACCAAGCTCCATAGCCTTTTCAGAGATCCACTGACAGAGTTCACCCAAAGAAATAATGTAGTTGCCCTTGTTATGAAGACTCTTTGGCATTAACCAAGAGGGTACTTTAATACTCTTATTTTCTCCTGTTAACCAGAACAGCTCATCTTTGGCAACCTTGGTTTTGAGTGTTGGACAATCTTTAGCATCCTCAGGAAACAAATCAAAGAGCGTTTTAGGCTCAAAAACTGCACCTGAGAGAATATGGGAGCCTATTTCAGATCCTTTTTCTAGGAGACAGACAGAGAGGTTTGGATTGAGCTGCTTGAGTTTGCAAGCGGAAGCGAGCCCTGATGGACCGCCACCCACTATTACAACATCATATTCAATCGATTCTCTATCCATTAATTACTATTTTATACCTGATAAGCGTTTAATTCATTAAGTGCATCAAATAAGTCGACCTGCCAGACTATATCAGCCATCCTTGACATTGGTGCGTCTGGATCGTTGTTTATCACGACAATAACTTGAGAATCTTTCATTCCAGCAAGATGCTGAATCGCTCCAGAAATTCCAACAGCAAGGTAAAGCTTAGGCGCAACAACCTTTCCAGTTTGTCCAACTTGATAGTCATTAGAAATAAACCCGGCGTCAACTGCTGCCCTTGAGGCACCAACTGCGGCGTCTAATTTATCTGCTAACTGCTCAATCATTGCAAAGTTATCTTTAGACCCAAGCCCTCTACCGCCAGATACAATGCGCTCTGCAGTAGTTAGTTCTGGACGCTCTGATTGTGACTCTTGAAGAGAGATAAACGTGGAGTTTGATTCTGGCATTGCAGGAGACAAGGCTTCTAAAGCAGCAGAACCGCCATCTTCAGCATGCTCAAAGGCAGTTGCTCTGACCGTCATGACAATCGTATCATCAGAAGTCTCAACAGTTGCCATAACATTGCCAGCATACAAAGGTCTGACAAATGTGTTTGATGATTTAATCTCACAGACATCCGAGATAGGCTGAACATCAAGGAGGGCACCAACGCGCGGCAATATATTTTTACTGTAAGTAGATGAGCCTGAAACCAAGAATTTGTAATCAGACATGACATCAGCAATCAGTTTGCTTGCAACTTCTACATTGGCATGCTCAAGTGAATCATCAACGATTGTTTTGACAGTGTTAATTCCACTCATCGAAGCGGCTGAGCTTGCGTTAGCTGAATCGTTAGTAAGAACTAGTGCATCAACACTATCAGAAAGCTGAAGGGCTGCAGTTAATGCTGCTCTGCTATTTGCGCTAACCTCTGAACCATTTAGTTCGATTAATATAAGTGCTGACATTTATAGAACTCCCATTTGATTTAACTCAGTGAATAGCTCTTCAGCAGAACTAATCTGCTTTGAGGCTCTATCTTTAGTGCCTGACTCCTCTACACTGACGACCTTAATACGAGGAGATGTGTCAATTCCAAGACTCGATAATTCAATCGTCTCTAATGGCTTAGATCTTGCCTTCATAATGTTTGGAAGTGAGGCATATCTTGGCTCGTTTAATCTAAGATCAACGGTTACGATGGCAGGCAAGTTAAGTTTTCGAGTTTCAATACCTGAGTCAATTTCACGGCTGACTTCTACACTATTAGAGTCAGAACTTAAATCAAATTTAGAGATAAATGTGCCCAGTGAATAATTTAATAAACCAGATAATATTTGACCAGTCTGGTTATTGTCATTGTCAACAGCTTGCTTACCCATAATGATAAGCTGCGCTTCCTCACGCTGAATGATATTAGCTAGAATTTTGCCAACATGAAGCGGCTGAAGATCAAGCTCTGAATCAGTCTTAATAAATATAGCGCGATCAACGCCCATAGCCAGAGCAGTTCTGAGCGTGTCAACCGTTTTATCGGTACCTATACTCACAGCAATGGTCTCAGTAGCAGCGCCACCTTCTTTTAAAGTTAACGCCTCCTCAACTGCAATCTCACAAAAAGGATTCATCGCCATTTTTGCATTCGATAAATCGACCTGCTGAGTCTGCTTATTTACTCGAGCTTGCGTGTAAGGATCGAGAACTCTTTTAACTGGAATAATTATTTTCATATTAGATTAAAAAATTCATTAAAAACTCGCGAATAATACCATATAAATAAGATTTGTCTATCATTACAAATTACAATTTTTTAGACGCAATAAAATCAACTTTTATAGACATTTCAATATCCACTATTTAACGTTGAGTGGAAATCTTAGTCTCGCTTCAGCGCCCTGCTGAATAAAGCGATTTTGCAAGCTAATTTCTCCTCCATGGAGCTTCATTATTTTTCTAACAAACCTCAACCCTAAACCATTCCCCCTAACGCCTGTATCTGGCCTTGTCACTGAGAAAAACCGTGTAAACAGTTTATTGATAACTTGAGGAGGTATTCCGGGCCCATCATCAAGAACAATGATAGAAATAGCAGAGTTCGTTTGAGAGGCTTTAATAGTAATTTTTCCAGAAGCAGGTGTGAAATCTAACGCGTTATTGACGATATTTCCAATGGCCTGAACTAAAAGTATTTTTTCAGCCTTAAGTGTTGCATTACTACTGATTTGAATATCGATGTTGAGGTCCTTATCTAGTATTTTTTTAACTCGACTGGGCTCCTTTAAAACCGTATTAACAGCCTCTTTAATGCTCAGCGATTCGACGTTTTTAAGTGCTTCACGCCTTTCAATTCTTGATAAGTCAAGTAATCTATTGACCAGAAGATCCATATGCTTGTTCGACTCTAGGATATTCTTTACAAAGCGCTTTCTTTGAGCATCACTCATCGGACTTAAAAGGTTTTCAGCAGTCAGTTGTATACCTGTTATAGGTGTTCTGAGCTCATGAGCGAGAGTGTCTATATATTGCTCAACATCATCTTTCAGTTCAACGTCTGCTCTAGCATCTTTAATTGTTGTTGCAAGCTTATTGAACTGATTATTAAGGTCAGGCATCAAAACATCTTCACCGCTAAAGAGGTTGGCCGTATATTTTTGAACGCGGTTAATATTTCTAGATATACGATAACTTCCCAAAAAGCCAAAGAGTAAGGAGATAACAAAAATATAAAAGATAAATCTTAGGAGATAGCTCTCACCCATTAATTCAATGAGCGGAGCAACCACCACAACGGTTCCAATTATTTCCCCATTATTTCCATAAATAGGATTTGAGGCATTTAAAAATCTTGATTTCAGAAAGTATTCTATGACCATGCCTCTGGCTTTTTGAGTTCCAGCTACTTTTTCTGTTACCACACTTGTTGAATCTATCATGCCGCTCAGAGCAGATTCAACCTCATTTGCATCTCGCATGTCTGTGCCTAGAGTAAGTCCTCTTGAATCCAGAACTAAAAGACCATCTTTGTCAGTGACATAAATCGCTAAGTTTTCAAGTTTTTGGGGGCTGTTAGTATTAATCGTATTTCTTTGAGATCGAAGGTAATTAACAATCAAAGTTTCAAAGGTTTCTAGATCAATTTCACCATCCTTGTTGTTTTGAGAGGCAACACGGCTCATAAGGCTTGAAACCTCAACCATAATCGATTTTGCAGACTCAAAGGTTGTTCTTTGAGCAAATAACCATAAAAGGCTTGAACTTACAATAAAGTAAAGAAGAAAGAGTTTTGTGCCAATATTAAGCTTGAATCGCTTCATTCAATAAGGCTGTATCCAATACCTCTATGAGTTTCAATGTATTCATTAGTTTCATCCATCTCATGAAGACGTTTGCGTATTGATTTGATGTGCGTGTTAATAGTTTTAATATCTGAGCCATGAGGACGATCCCAAATAATACTCATTAAGTACTCCCTTGAGTGGACCCTGTTAGGGTTTTTAACTAAATGCGAGAGTATCTTGAATTCAGCGGGTGTCAGTGTAAGGTCCTGATCCATGAACACGACTCTTTGCATAGCGTGATTAATACTAAATTTAGAGTCACCACTTTTAACCTCAGGTTTAACCATTCTAAGTTGGGCGCGAACATGTGCGACAACCAGTCTTGGGCTTAGCGGTTTTGTAACGTAGGCGTTGGCACCTAGTCCCTCGAGGCCCAGAACCTGGTCTGATTCATCATCCCTTGCAGAGATAATAATCACTGGCAAGTTAGACTTCTCACGAACTTTTCTTAGTAAATCAAATCCACTCATGTCAGGCAAGCCGACATCGAGTAAGATTAAATCAACCTCATTGTCTTTATGAAACTCGAGTGCTTCCTTTCCATTGTCAAACCATTTGCAATTAAAAGAATCTTTTTCTAAAATAAAACAGATACTTTCAGCGATTGTTTTATCATCTTCAACTATTAAAATTGTTTCCATATTTAAGTCATTAATTATTTAAGAAAAGTGGCATTGTAAATTAAAACCAAACAAAAGAAAGAATCTTCATAAAGTCTTCATCAAAACTCCATATATTCAACATTTGACAACAAGTGTTGGAGACTATTATGTATACATTGTTTTTAGTTTATTAGAGATTTTTCTGTAACTACTACCCCTTTAAGTTACAGATTAAACAAATCGTTAATACTCTAATCTTTAGGTTAGATTATACATACCATTTTGTAAGTCTCTAATAGCTAAAAACAATATTTAGATATTTAGTTTATGTATCAGTTTTTAAAGAACCTCGAATACCTATGTCATTCTCTCTCCGTTTGACAACTGAGGTACCCGCTTTAGTTGGCAGGTTACTCCTACCGGCCAACTAAAGTACTTTTCTTAACTAACAATATTAAATGCAAAAAACAATGCCTAACAATTCGCTTAAAAGATCTACTGTTTCATATTGCAAAAGAAATAACATTGATGAAAAGCAGCTTATCAAAGCTATGAATTGGTATCTTAGTGCTAAACGTGGTGCGAAAGACTACTCAAATATTGATTCCTTTTTAAAGCCTTAGATACTATTTCTTAATTTTTGTAAATGACTAGATTATTCAAACAATTCATATTTGTTGCACTACTATTGCCTATTTCATTAGCTTCGCTAGCACAGATCAAGGTTGGCAGTAAAGCTCCAAATTTTACTCTTAGTGATCAAAACAGTATTCAGCACCAACTCAGTGATTATGAAGGAAGCTGGGTTATATTGTACTTCTATCCAAAGGATGACACCCCAGGTTGTACAACTCAGGCCTGTGACTTTAGAGATGCAGTCAAAAGAATTATTGCAAGCAAGTCAAATGTCTTTGGTGTTAGTCTTGATAGTGTTGAGTCTCATAAGCGTTTTGCTGATAAAAATAACCTCCCATTTTCACTACTCTCTGATGAGTCCGGAGAGGTCTCTGAGGCTTACGACTCTCTTAATAATTTTATGAGTTTTAAGAGTGCTAAAAGAAACACGTTTATTATCGATCCAGATGGAAAAGTTGCAAAGATTTATCTTTCTGTCAAGCCAAGCACTCACTCTCAGATGGTGCTCAATGATTTGAATCAACTTCAAAATTAAAGTGATTGAAAACTATTAACTAAACTCAGTTTAGTTTCTCTGCTCATTTTCTTAATAATGAGTTCCCTTTTAAGGGCATCACTTCTTGATCTAACTTTTTCCTGATAGACTAATTTTAATGGCCTACGAGCTCTTGTATATTTGGCGCCTCCAGTCAATTCTCCTGCATGCTGTTTAAGGCGATTTTCTAGGTCATTCGTGATTCCACAATAGAGCGTTTTATCTCTACACTCAAGGAGATATACTGTCCAAATTTTTGTAGGGATATCAATCATTAAAAACTTTTTACCATATTTATCAAATACAATATTAAATTACACTATAATTCGCGCTTTTTTAAGATTATTTGATTATATAAACGATTATGTTGACAATTGTCATGCGCTCTATATGGCCTATATTTTTAGGCATATTATTTATCAGCCTAGGAAACGGCCTACAGGGAACCCTCAGTAGCTGGAGAGCAGACTATGAGGGCTTTTCAGTCATTACGACTGGATTAGTCATGTCTGGTTATTTTTTAGGGGCATTTGCAAGCTCAATGCTTTCACCAGCTCAAATCAAAAAAACGGGCCAAATCAGAACTTATGCCGCATATGCGTCGATCGCTTCAACGGCGATATTAATACAAATATTGTTTATCGAGCCGCCTGTCTGGTTTATTTCCAGATTTCTGTCTGGTTTTTGTATTGCAGGCATAATGATTATTGTAGAGGGGTGGCTTAATTCCATCTCCTCTAACGAGAATAGGGGGCAACTATTCTCAATCCATATGGTCGTGGTTTGGGGAGGACTAGCAATGGGGCAGGGGCTTTTTGTTGTAGATAATCCTGCAGGCGTCAGTTTATTTTTGTTGGCATCGATCCTATTGTCTGTTTCACTCATACCCATTCTACTGACTGAAATTAAAGCGCCCGATACCGAAATACAAGAATCTTTGGGCATCAAGGCGCTATGGAAGTCATCTCCATCGGGCGTTATAACATTAGGAGTTTCTGGATTGGCTTCTGCTGGTTTTTTTGGAGTAGGCACTATTTATGCGATTAAGTCTGGGCTAAGTGTTTCTGAAACCGCCTTATTTATGACCCTCTTTATTGGTTTTGGCGCAGCCTCTCAGTGGCCATTAGGATGGTTATCAGATAAGATTGATCGACGTAAGGTTATTCTGTTGTGTTGTCTAGTGGTAACTAGTATTTGCGTCTTGCTGTCATTGTTTGAATTTTCAAAAACAGTCTTTTTAGTATTAAATGGCTTGATTGGAGCATTTACTCTACCGCTATACTCTCTGGGCGTTGCTCAAACGAATGATCGTTTAAAGCCCAGCCAAATGGTTAGTGCCAGTGGAACCATTATTTTTGTATATAGTCTTTTTGCTGCATTAGGTCCATTTTCGATGAGTTACTTTATTAACTTATTTGATGAGTTTGGATTCTTGCTTTATTTGGCAGGTGTTCATGTGCTCATTGCAATCATTGTGTTTGGCATGATGTTTATTACTGATGACGTTGATGAGTCTGACCAAGCAAACTTCCAGGTCATGGCTCAAAGACCAAGCGTTGTTGGAATGGAGGTTATTGCTGAGGAAGCATTAGAGTCTCAGCTAGATTCAGACTAAACGCTAGCAGGATTGTCTAAATCATGCCCCAGATCTTTGAGGTCCTGGTATCGATCACCAATTCGATGGTGAGGTCTGCCTCCAATTGAGGCGCCCAACGCCACTACAATTTCGTCATCAGCTGGAGCGTCAGGGATAGAGAGCTGAATGGTTAGATAATGAGATCGACGCCCTGCATCATTTTTGTCCATGAGTGGAATCATGATAGGCGCATTTGCGCCTCCTCGTATATTACAAAAAGAGAGATAGGATTTAGCACCCACTGCTTCTCGGTAAAAGTTACCAAAACGAAGGGTGTGAATGATCCCTGAAGCGTGTTCAATTTCACCTTTTAGGCCGACAATTGCTGATTTGCCATAGCCTTCCACATTTTCACCCGAACCAGCCTCATTAATGATCATCTCGGTTAGTTTCTCACCGAGGCCTGGAGCCACATCAAGAATACCAGGCTTCAGATCGTCTATAAATTGATCACCTTTTTGTAAGTCAATCCAAGGGTTTTTAATGACTGCAACTGCCGCTATAAGGGTAAGGGGTTTTGGGGCTTCTTTGTTTCCCTCAATATAGGTTTTTTCAACGTGTAACAAAGTTTTTCTTATTTGTGCTGACATATTAATTTCCTTACTTCATTCTGAATTAGAGGCTTTATTAAGGCCTCTTTGAAAAACAATAATTAAAGCGCCAGTCTCAGAAAATGATGAGTGCTCACTACCAGGCTCAAAAGAAACAAATTCTCCTTTTCGAAATACAGTGCCATCTGAATCAATGAGTTCGCCTTCTATCATAATAAATTCTTCAAAGCCCATGTGCATATGGGGAACGGTTTGGGCGCCTGGATCCATTTTTAAGACGTAGCTTCCTTGTCCTGATATTTGGTCATAACTGATAATATGCCAACTCATCTTTGGGACGGGCGATCCGTATCGATCAAAGGGCATGAACTCGATGTTGTGTATATCAACGACGTGTCTATCGTGCATAGTTATATTGATAAATAAGTACGGTCAGATGGATGATTGTAACCAATTGTCTTCAGCATAATGACAATTATCATCAACTAAATGAATGCTAAAAGCTTGCCTCGATTTGTTAGATGTATTTTCTGCGCTATAGTGAGGAAGCTGACCATGCAGAATAATGAGGGTTCCAGCCTTCACTTCCAAAAGATCAAGAGCAGTATTAGGCCAGGGGGATTCGTCTAAAATTTCAAACTCTGTGCCACCAGACTTAGCCAACTTAAAACGCTTTTTTAACGGTATTGTATGACCACCTGTAATCGCTTGAAGGCAACCATTTTCAATATTAGCATCCTCTAGTGCTACCCAAAATCCAATACAGCTCTTTGGAGAAGTATACAAAAAGGTTGAGTCCTGATGAAGACCGACTTCACCCCCAATATTAGGCTGTTTAAAGATATGCATTGATTGAAGTTTTCGAGGTTTTTGAATTCCTAATTGCTTACCAATCTCCGGAATATCAAGCGAATTAATCACCTTTTTATAAATTGGATCTAATTCATGCTGTGCGTGACCTATTTTATTAATTGATTTTTGCTTTGGAACAGTAAAGTTACCCTTGCTATCAATCGCCTTTTCTTCAAAGAAGAATCGAATTTGGTCTCCTGAGCTTAAAAAGTAATCATCACTTGACCTTTCTTGTTCGTTGGTTGTAAAAATTGAATGCGATGAGGAGGGATCAAAATCATCAATTAACACTTCAGCACGTTCCATTAGAAGTTTTCTTTGGGTGTCACTAAGAAAGTCTTTGACAACGAGGTAGCCATTTTTATTGTAGGATGAAATTTGAGTTGAGGTTAACATGATTAAAGAATGTTAAAAATATAGATTGGAGATTATATTAGCTTTAAAGTTTAAGAGATATAAGTTTTGTAAACCCTATTTGTAATTTTTGTGAATATCTCATAAGAAATTGTATTGGAGTTTTCAGCAACCACGTCAATAGGGATATTATCTCCAAAAAGCTCCACGCGATCGCCTATTTGAGGATTTAGAACCCCATCCAAGTCAATTGTGATCATATCCATAGAGACTTTGCCTGCTAGTTTGGCAACAGAGCCATTAATAAAAACAGGTGTACCATCTCTAGCGCTTCTGGGGTATCCATCGCCGTAACCAATTGCAACTACGCCAATAGTAGTATCTTTTTTGCAGGAAAATCTATCGCCATAGCCAATAGTTTGTCCTTTTTTAAAGCGTTTAATAGAAATAACTGTCGAAGAGAGTGTCATGACTGGCAGCAGGTCCTTGAAATTCTCACTGAATGGAAAAGGAGAAGAGCCATAAAGCATAATTCCTGGTCTTATAAAGTCTCTATGTGAATCTCCATGAGCAATTATTGCAGCTGAATTTGCGAGCGAAGTTTGTTTTTTGTTATAACCTAGTAGACTATTAAATTTAGATAATTGTTTGTCTGTTGAGTTACTTTCTAGGTTATCTGCGCTGGAAAAGTGTGACATTAATGTTATGCTCTCAACATTTTTACTATTTTCAAGCAGTTGAGAAACTTTTATAAATTCATCCTCTTGGAACCCTAAGCGTCCCATACCAGAGTCAATTTTAATAAAAATATTAAATTTGAAGTTTGACTTATTATTAAGCACCCATTGCACTTGAAGGGAATTACAGACAACCAGCCAAAGGTTTAATTGGCTTACCAGTTCTATCTCAGACTCTTCAAAAATTCCCTCCATAAGAAGTATAGGTGTGGAGAGAATTCCTGAATTTCTAAGCTCCTGGGCTTCTTCAGAGCAAGCAACACCATAACAGTCAGCATCTCCCTCAAGTTGGTGGGCAACCTTTATAGCGCCGTGGCCATAGGCATTTGCCTTAACAACAGCTATCACCTGGGATTGAGGCGCTAATGATTTAGCATAGAGATAGTTTTTTTTAATTGCACTAAGATTGATCGAGGCAATGCATTTTCTAGCCATAATTTTGGGGTGTTCTATTAGCAAAGCTATAACGGCTCATATCTATTCCTTCTAAAGATATTTCAGGCTCACTTCCAGAAATTAAATTAGCTAATAGTTTGCCAGAACCTGCTGACATTGTCCATCCAAGGGTCCCATGCCCTGTATTTAGATATAAATTACTGTATGGTGTAGGCCCAATGATCGGAGTGCTATCCGGCGTACTTGGTCTAAAGCCCGTCCAAAAATTTAAATCATTTGTCTGTTCATATGAGTTGGGAAATAATCTATCTATACCTTGCTTTAGAGACTCGAGTGATTTGGCTCTTAATTCCTTATTAAAGTCAGTTAAGTGAGCAATTCCAGCAACACGTATTGTATCTCCTAGCCTGGTGATTGCAATTTTATTCCTCTCATCCATTATTGTAGATTGAGGGGCATCTTTATCAGCCAAAACAGGGAGAGTGATGGAGTATCCCTTGACAGGATAAATAGGAGTTTGAATGCCAATTTGAGAGAGGATATTATTGGAGTGACTACCAAGAGAAACAGAATAGCAATCCGCTTTAAATTCCCCTTTACTGGTTAAAACTGCAGAAACTGCATTATTGTGTGTTTCAATGGCATTAATTTCAGTCTTGAACTCAAAATTAACGCCCATTTCTAAACATTTTTTATAGATCTCATTTGAAAATAAATAACAATTTCCGGTAAAGTCATCTGTAAATTGAATCCCCCCAGCAATTTGATTTTTTACATATCTAAGGCCGGGCTCAATCTTTAAACAACCCTCAGGATCAAGTAGCTCAGATTTAATATTAAATTTTTCTAAAATTGAAATATCTTTCTTTGCTTTATCAATCTCCTTGGAATCCCAAAAAAGTTGAAGAGAGCCTTGTTTTCTCTGCACATAATTGATATCAAAATCTGCCTCAATTTGAAGTAGTGCTTTTTGAGAGTAATTAGCAATTCTAAGCATACGACTTTTATTAACTTCATAGCTTTTTGAATTACAGTTTTTATACAATCGATACATGAACTTAATAGTCTCAATGCTCATGTTTGGGTTAACAACAAGAGGTGATCGCCCTGACAAAGCCCATTTTAAAATATTAAAGGGAAGTCCAGGAGACGCTAAAGGGGATGTAAAGCCATAGGATAAGCAACCAGCATTCGCATGGCTAGCCTCCATAGCAACACTTTCTTGCCTGTCAATGACAGTAACATCATGCCCTTGTTTAGCAAGGAAATAGGCTGAAGTTGTACCAATTACTCCAGCACCTAAAACGAGAACTTTCATTCTTTTATGGGAATTAAAAATGTTAATTTTACCACTTTGAAATATGGATTATTTGTTCTTGAAATTGAGTAATTTATTGAAGGATATATTTTTAATATTTTTAAATAACAACCATATAAAAATCATACTATAAATGCTTGTAAAAAAAGAATAATTATCTCTATGCTTTTTGAAATAAAGCGTTTAAAATCATCATATTAATTATCTATTTTTGGAGCCAGTTATGTTTGATAAAAATCTTACATTAAATGATGTTGATCCCGATATCGCTAAGGTCATAAGTGCTGAGGAAGCTAGGCAAGAGGCTCATATTGAATTAATTGCATCTGAGAACTATACTTCACCTGCTGTTATGTACGCTCAAGGCTGTCAAATGACTAATAAATATGCAGAAGGTTATCCTGGTAAGCGTTACTATGGCGGTTGTGAGCATGTTGATGTTGCAGAAACTCTTGCTATCAGCAGAGCAAAAAAGCTTTTTGGAGCGGCCTTTGCCAATGTTCAGCCACATTCAGGCTCAACGGCTAATGCAGCAGTCTTTCAAGCGCTGTTAGTTCCGGGTGATACAATATTAGGCATGAGTCTTGCTCATGGTGGGCACTTGACTCATGGCGCGGGGCCATCATTTTCGGGAAAGCATTACAAAGCTTTTCAGTATGGGCTTGATGAGTCTACTGGTGAAATTGATTATGATGAGGTTGAGAGACTTGCTCTAGAGCACAAACCAAAAATGGTTATTGCTGGATTCTCAGCTTACTCAAGAATTATTGATTGGCAGCGTTTCAGGGATATTGCGGATATGGTTGATGCCTACCTACTCGTAGATATGGCTCATGTCGCAGGTCTAGTTGCCACAGGTGACTATCCTTCACCAATAAATATAGCTGACGTCTGTACGACAACAACTCATAAAACTTTAAGGGGGCCTCGTGGCGGTTTAATTGTTGCCAGAGCCAACGAAGAAATAGAAAAAAAACTTAATTCTGCCATTTTTCCTGGAATCCAGGGTGGCCCATTAATGCATATTATTGCAGCTAAAGCTATTGCCTTTAAAGAGGCGATGAGTGAGGACTTTAAGTCTTATCAGAAGCAAGTCGTTAAAAATTCAAGAGCGATGGCTGGTGTCTTTATGGAAAGAGGTTATGATGTTGTTTCAGGCGGAACTGATAACCATGTATTTCTAGTTAGCTTTATTGAGCAAGGATTGACTGGAAAGCTGGTTGATGCAACTCTCGGTTCAGCACATATTACTGTTAATAAGAATTCGGTACCAAATGACCCTCAATCTCCATTTGTAACTAGCGGAATTAGAATTGGAACTCCCGCCGCTACGACGCGTGGTTTTGGTGAATCCGAGTGTAGAGATATCACTAACTGGATTTGTGACATCTGTGATGATATTGAAAACAATGAAGTCATAAATGAAGTTAGGGCAAAGGTTGAAGAGCTTTGCTCTAGATTTCCAGTTTATAAGTAACTCAGATGCGCTGCCCTTTTTGTCAATCAGATGACACCAAGGTTTTAGATACTCGACTACTGGATGATGGCTCACAAGTTCGCCGGAGAAGGGAATGTATTGCATGCGGAGAGAGACACTCAACTCGAGAGACTGTTGACCTTAACCTTCCAAGGTTAATTAAAAGTGATGACTCTAGGCAGAGCTTCAGTGAAAATAAGTTACGTTCAGGTTTGCTAAAGGCGCTTGAAAAAAGGCCTGTTGAGACTTCAAAAATTGAAATGGCCATTCAAAAAATTCAAAGAAAATTGATGGCGCAAAATGATAGAGAGGTTCCTTCTTCGATGTTAGGTGAGTGGGTTATGGAGGAGCTTAGAGCGCTTGATGAGGTCGCCTATATTCGTTTTGCCTCTGTTTATAGGCAGTTCCAAGATATTGAAGAATTCAAGAGTGAAATTGACAAGTTAATCAATAAGTAATCTTATGGCTAAGACAAAAGTAGAGTTTGTATGCCGAGAGTGTGGGGCGTCTCACCATCAATGGGCTGGCCAGTGTTTAGACTGCAAAGAATGGAATACACTTGAAGAAATTGTCATATCGCAAGCAACATCATCCAAGCCAGAGAGTTTAAAGGACCTTCCAGCTTCAAAAGTTCAAAATCTGACTGAGATTAAAGCACAAAATAAAGATCGCCTTTCAACTGGCCTATCGGAGCTAGATCGAACACTTGGTGGCGGTCTTGTTGATGGATCAGTAGTTCTGATAGGGGGTGACCCTGGAATTGGCAAATCTACTCTAATTCTTCAAGCTTTGGCTAAACTCAATAGTGACAATACAACTTTGTATGTCAGCGGGGAGGAGTCTGCTGAGCAGGTTAGTGAAAGGGCAATAAGATTGGGCATCAAGGAAGATATCCTTTTTATAGGTGAAACTCACTTAGAGAAAATAATCAAGCTATCAAAAGACATAAAACCAAAAGTAATTGTTATTGACTCTATTCAAACGATGGTTACTGATCTTTCAGCGTCAGCACCTGGGTCTGTAACTCAGGTCAGAGACTGCGCAGCTCAGCTTACTCAGTACGCTAAGCAAACTAATACTATTTTACTGATGATTGGCCATGTAACAAAGGGTGGAGCGCTTGCGGGACCAAGAATTCTTGAACATATGGTGGATGCAGTCCTATATTTTGAGGGGGATGCTGGGGGTCGTTATCGAATTATTAGGGCTGTAAAAAATCGTTTTGGTGCAGTGAATGAGATAAGCGTATTCGCGATGGGTGAAAAGGGGCTTCAACAAGTCAGCAATCCATCCTCTATATTCCTTTCTAATCAAGAGAATCCTTCATCTGGATCAATGGTCATGGTTACTAGAGAAGCCACCAGACCGCTTTTGGTCGAAATACAAGCACTGGTTGATCAATCGAATGGAACACCAAAAAGAGTCAGCGTAGGGCTAGATCAGAATCGACTCGCTCTTCAGCTTGCTATTCTTCATAAACATTCAGGAATTGCAACGTTTGATCAAGATGTCTTTATCAATGTAGTTGGTGGTATTAAAGTGAGCGAAACTGCATCAGATTTAGTAGTGATGCTCTCAATTGTCTCAAGTCTTAGAGATAAAGTAATCCCAAGTAAATGGATTGCGTTTGGCGAGGTTGGATTAACTGGTGAAGTAAGGCCAGTATACAATGCCCAGGAAAGGCTATCTGAGGCTCAAAAACAAGGATTTGAGCTAGCTATCATCCCGAAAGGTAATGAGCCTAAAAAGTCCATTAAGGGTATGCAAGTGATTCCTGTTGGGTATTTATACCAAGCGATTCAATACCTTTTAGAAAACAGTTAATTATTTATAAGTCAATCCCTTTTTGAGCTCTAATATTAGCTCTAAAAGCGTGTTTTACATCCTCAACCTCGCTCACAGTGTCCGAAGCATCTATTAAGCCTTTACTAGCAGCTCTCCCAGTTATAACGACATGTTGATTCTCAGGTCTGTTTGATAGTGTATTCAAAATTTCAGCTTCATCAAGATAGTTGTAATTGATCATGTAAGTAATTTCATCTAAAACAACTACGGAAATCTTAGAGTCAGAAAGAAATTTTTTTGCCTCAAGCCAAGTTTCCATGGCTCTTTTCTTATCCAGTTCTTGATCTTGAGTGTTCCATGTAAAACCACTTTCCATATGGGCAGAAAAAATATTTGAGTGATTATCTAAAAAAAGATCCTCTCCAGTCTGCTGTTCACCCTTTAAAAAACGAACTAAACCAACTTTCATATCATAACCAAGTGCACGACAAATCATTCCCATGGCTGAGGATGATTTACCTTTACCATTGCCAGTCAAAAGGACAATGATTCCAGTATCAATATTAGCTTCATCAATACGGGAATCAATATATTCCTTTTTACGCTGCATGCGTTTTTTATAGGTCGTGCTCATAATCTATTAAACCCCTTTAAGCAAATTACTAGAAATTATATGTTAAACCTAAAGTAGTTGTTTTTCCAAGAGTATCATAACCTTTAGCCATCTCATAGTTTTTGTCTAATACATTATTGCGGTTTAAATAAGCACTCAGATTTTCAGTAAAATCATAGCTCGTACTCAAATTAAGTAAACCATACCCACCATTCTTTCCATTAGAGTGATTATCTTTATCCCAAACCCAAGAATGAGCGGTCCAGTTAATATTTCGTTTCCACTTTTCAGAAGACTTATTAAGATTTAATGAAATAGATCGATTAGGTCTTCTACCTTTTTGAAGGTCAGTTGAAGCTGCAATAGCCTTATTGAAGTCAATACTTGAATCTAATTCCCAGCCAAATAACTCTGTTCCAATTGACAGTTCAGCACCTTGAATGTTTACAGTGCCATCATTTATATAGTATGCAGGACTTCCAGATTGCCATTTAAAAGCGTCAGCCACTCTACTTTTATATAACTTAATACCAGCATCTCCCCATTTGAAATTATTAGTAAAACCTAATTCAATATTCTTTGATCTCTCAGGATTGAGGCTAGTTTTGCCTGCAACAATATTTGCATTGTTTTTATAGTGATCAGGCAAATTAGTTGCACTTCCAAAAGAGGCATTTACTCTAGTAGTTAAAGTTAAATCTTTTGCCCAATTCAGGTTATAAGTAATATGAGAATTAAACTTATCATGATCAATAAGCCTTGCACCCACTGATATTTCATTATCAGCAACTAAACCTTGCCACTGCCCAAATAAATCAGTATGTTTAATTTTCTTAGCAACTGACGGAGTAGAAAGGTTGTTAAGGTCTTTGTCCACAGAATTTGATAAACCAAGGGATAATTTACTGTTATCGAGATCTATTTCATTAATAACAGTAATTGTATTTAACTCATATTTTGCCGTCCTTCTTTGGATATCTTGGTTCATTATGTCAAAAGAAACCTTTGATCTTTTGCCATAATTATGAGTAATTCCAAGGTTCATTTGTTTTAAGTTATTATCTGGCAAAACTGGAGAACCATAGGGATCATCATATTGGATAATAGCTTTTGTATCAAGAAGATTTACACTAATAGAGGTATTTTCAGTAATTTGACCACCCAGATTCAAGCCATAAGTTGTCCTATCAATTGGGTCCAAGTCGCCATTTCCTAAAGCATCAATACCGTCGGTATGAAAATCAGTTGCAGCAAAGTCAAAATAGCTATTTTCATTTTTAAAATAGGTATTAAGGTTTACTTTAACAGTTCCTTTAGAGCCTGATGAAACATCAATCTTGCTGCTTGTAATTGAATTAATATCTTTATCAGTAAAAACATGTATTACTCCTCCTATAGCTCCTGGACCATATAAAGAAGAAAATGGTCCTTTAGAAATTTCAATTCGCTCAATTTGATCAAGAGGAATCACATCTAAATTTGGCTGTGAACCAGTAATTGTGACTTTGTGACCATCAAGTAATAATAATGTATGACTAGCTTCATTTCCTCTCAATCTAAGGGCTCTTAGGTTCCCTTGTCCACCTTCAAAAGAGACGGAAGGGATACTTTGAAGAAGTCCTGTAAATGTTCTTGCACCAGTAGCTCTAATTTCCGATTTATCAAGCTTAATGGTAGTTGCAATATCTCCAATGACTGGATTAGATGTTCTGTATTCTGTATTGAGAGTAATTTTAATTGGTCCAATAACAGCATATGCTGCTTGAGACACTAGAATTGCTGATAGAGAAGCAGCAAGAATTAATTTTTTAGTAAACATAATAACCCCTTAATAAAATATTATTAAAGAGGGATTTAGAGGTAAATAATTGCAGAAACACAATACATTAACTCACCACCCATCGTAGCTTTAAGTAAAAAAAAATTGAGATGTATCGGACTAATCAAAGAAATACCGTTGCGAGGGCAGTGTTGGATTCTCACCAACTTCCATAACCAATTTTGAGGAAATTATATCTTTTTTTAATACAGGTGTAATAGATATTAAAAAATAAAAAGAATACATAATTTAACAATACTTTGAAGAGCTATAAGTCTTAGGTAAAATACTTCAAAAGATTGATTTATAACTATATCTAAATGAAGAGCAATTCTCTCGAAAATTTAAGATCAGAAATTGATAGCCTGGATCAAAAAATTCAGCTTTTAATCTCTGAACGCGCTGATCTTGCAGCTAAGGTCGCTTTAGTCAAGCAAGAGTCTAAGACGCAGACTGCCTTCTATCGCCCTGAAAGAGAGGCTGAGGTTCTTAGTAAAGTGATTAAAAGGAACAAAAGCTTACTCAAAGATAAGGACATCGCTCTCATTTTTAGAGAGATTATGTCGGCCTGTCTTGCACTTGAA
This sequence comes from Candidatus Pseudothioglobus singularis PS1, assembly GCF_001281385.1. Lineage (NCBI taxonomy): Bacteria > Pseudomonadati > Pseudomonadota > Gammaproteobacteria > Pseudothioglobaceae (SeqCode) > Pseudothioglobus (SeqCode) > Pseudothioglobus singularis (SeqCode). The sequence continues at coordinate 898,299 of NZ_CP006911.1, read as the reverse complement.
CAGCCCTTAAAAATTGCTTTTTTAGGACCAGAAGGTACGTTCACTCAGGAAGCAGCGCTCAAGCATTTTGGTCATGGAGTCTCTCCACTTGACTGCGGAACAGTGGATGAAATCTTTCATCAAGTTGAAACTGATAATGCACAATATGGCGTTGTTCCTATTGAAAACTCCTCAAATGGTGTCATTGGAACGTCTCTTGATATGCTTTATAGTCATGACTTAAATATTTGTGGAGAGGTTGAAATTGCTGTTGCTCATCACCTCATGATGCAGGATCAATCTCAAGAAATTAAGGTAATTTATGCGCACCAACAAGCACTTGATCAGTGCCATAGATGGCTAGCTAACCATTATCCAAATACAGAGTTAAGGCCAGTAGCTTCAAATGCTTTAGGTGCTAGAATGGTTAAAGACGAGCCTAATGCTGCTGCAATTGCCTCAAAGGTTGCTTTAAATATTTATGGCCTTCAAAGAGTAGCTAAAAATATCGAAGATAATGCTGGAAATGTCACTCGCTTCATAGTTATTGGAAAGGATGAAGTGCCAATGGGAATGAATGACAAAACCTCACTATTGGTTGTGACAAAGCATGAATCTGGTGCTCTTTTTGATCTATTAGAGCCTTTTAAAGATAACAACATTAATATGCTCCAGTTAGCAAGACATCCCATACCTGGTATAAAGTGGGAATATCTGTTTTTTATTGATATAGATGGGCATCAAAATAATGATAATGTTAAAGATGCGATCTCCAAGATCAAATCTAAAGTCTCTAAGTTGGAAATTCTTGGCTCATACCCAATAGCAGTCTTATGAACGCCTGTGAATCAATCCTTGGCTTGAGTCCATATCAAGGAGGAAAGCCAATTGAAGAGCTTGCGAGAGAGCTTTGCTTAACTAAAATTTCTAAGCTTGCCTCCAATGAGAACCCTTTGGGGATTAGCATTAAGGTTAAAAAGGCAATTAATGACTCACTTTCGAGTATCAATCGTTACCCAGATGGTAATTGCTTCGAACTTAAAAAGGCTATCGCAACCAAACACAATGTGACCTCTGAGATGATCTCATTGGGTAATGGGTCGAATGAGCTATTAGAGTTAATCGCAAGGGTTTTTGTCTCAAAACAAACTGATGAAGTTATTTTTTCACAGTATGCATTTGTAGTTTATCCACTTGTCACTCAGGCTTTAGGGGCAACTGCTGTTGTCTCACCTGCAAAAAACTTTGGCCACGACTTAGATTCAATGCTGAGTATGATTACAACGTATACTAAACTTATTTTTGTTGCTAATCCCAACAATCCAACTGGCACACTTCTTACTGATAAAGAGGTTTATAACTTTTTAAAACAAGTTCCTGAAGGCCTTCCAGTGGTTCTTGATCAAGCCTATTTTGAATATTTAAATATTGATGACTCTGCCATTCAATGGCTGAGTGAATTTAGCAACCTTATCATTACTCGTACTTTCTCTAAGGCATATGGACTAGCTGGTCTTCGAGTTGGATATTCACTTTGTAGTCCTCTAGTTGCTGATTTCATTAATCGCGTCAGAGAGCCATTCAATGTGAACTTCACGGCGCAAGTTGCGGCTATTGCTGCCTTGAAAGATGATGACTACTTGTCAGAATCTATCAAGGTCAATTCTGATGGATACGAGCAGTTGGTCGAATGTTTTAAATCGCTTCATTTAAACTTTATACCATCGCATGCAAATTTTATTGCTGTTGAGTTTGATGATGCAATGGACATATATAACGCTCTTCTTAAAGAAGGAGTCATTGTTAGGCCTGTTGAGATGAGTGGATATCTTAGAATTTCAATTGGCACTTTCGAAGAAAATGCACATCTCATAGCTGCTCTTAATAAAATCCTATGCTAAATAAAATTACAATCATAGGTGTGGGACTTATTGGAGGTTCTCTTGCAAAAGCCATAAAGGCTACCAAATTAGCTAATATAGTATGCGGATATGGTAGAGATCAATCTCGACTAGAGAAGGCTAAAAAAGGCAATATCATTGATGAGCTATCAACTGATATGGCTGAGGCAATTAAAGACGCTGATATCGTTGTTATTGCTACTCCAGTTGGAACTTTTAATCAAATTCTTAAAGAAATAGAGCCATTCATCTCTGATCAAGTTATTATTACTGATGTTGGAAGCACTAAAACCAATATCGTAAAAATTGTGAACGAAGTTTTAGTTAAAAAATCTAAATGCTTTGTACCTGCTCACCCCATAGCTGGAAAGGAAAAGAGTGGCTTTGAGGTCAGCGTTCCGGATCTATTTGAAGACAAGAAAGTCATCATTACCCCTTTAGAGAATAATGCACCTGAGTCCACTAAAATCATTCACGACATGTGGAGTGCGGTTGGTGCTGATGTAGACTTTATGAGTCCTGAGTCTCACGATGAGCTACTTGGTATGACCTCCCACTTGCCCCATATGCTTGCTTTCTCTCTTGTCAATTATCTAGTGAGTCAAAACCCAACGGCTTCAATCTATGCAGGTGGAGGGTTTAAAGACTTCTCAAGGATTGCCTCAGGCGATGCTGTCATGTGGAGAGATATTTGCCTACAAAACAAAGATCAAATCACTGATCATATAAATGGCTATCAAGCAACTCTTAGTGAGCTTAAAGATGCTATCAATAGCGATAACAGTGAAAAACTTGAGCTGCTATTCAGGACTGCGAAAAATACAAGAGATTCATGGGTAGGTTAAGATAATCGATGGCTAGCTTTGTAACATCCCACTCTAAATCATTATCAGGATCAATCAGGGTACCTGGAGATAAATCAATTTCCCACAGATCTATCATGCTCGGTTCAATTGCAACGGGAACAACTAGGGTCTCAGGATTCCTTCAGGGAGAGGATAGTTTGGCGACCTTGAACGCATTCAAGGAAATGGGAGTTTCTATTGAGCGAAAAGGCTCTGATGTGATCATTCAGGGTGTTGGAATGTACGGCTTAAAAATGCCAACAAACTCTTTAAATCTTGGAAATTCAGGTACCTCAATTCGACTGATGTCGGGCCTTCTGAGTGCGCAATCATTTAACTCAGAGCTTTGCGGAGACAAATCACTATCCAAAAGGCCAATGGGAAGAGTCATTGAGCCTCTTCGTCAAATGGGTGCAGACATCTCAGGTCCAAACTCAATGCCACCTCTTTCGATTAACGGCGGAAAGACTTTGTCGGCTATCGAATATACTTTGCCTGTTGCATCAGCCCAGATTAAATCCTGTATCTTATTAGCAGGCCTCTATAGCAAAGGCTCTACAACAGTTATTGAGAACGGCATTTCAAGAGACCACACAGAGCGTATGCTCAGAGGCTTTGGTTATGAAGTTCAAACCTCACCTAATAAAATATCGATTGAGGGTGGAGGTTCCTTAAAGGCTTGCAATATTGAAGTGCCCAGTGATATCTCTTCAGCCGCCTTTTTTATGGTTGCAGCATGCATATCAGATGATGCTGACATTATTTTAGAAGCGGTCAACATCAATCCTACTCGAACAGGCGTTATTGATATTCTTAAGTTAATGGGTGGCAATGTAGAGCTCTCAAATGAAAGAGTTGATGCTGGAGAATTAATTGCAGATATTAGAGTGCGCTCTTCAAACCTTAAAGGGATTCAAATTCCAAAAAAACTAGTCCCACTTGCCATTGATGAGTTTCCTGCAATATTTATAGCTGCCAGTTGTGCTAATGGTGAAACCCTTCTGACAGGCGCTAAAGAGCTTAGAGTGAAAGAGTCAGACCGGATACAAGTGATGGCTGATGGATTGACATCGCTGGGTATTATAAATCATGTGCTAGAAGATGGCATTAGGATAGTAGGCGGCAAATTTAAAGAACAAACCGCACCCATTGAGTCTCACCATGACCATCGCATCTCTATGGCATTTGCCATTGCATCGGTCAGCTCAGATTCAGATATAAAGATTGAAGGGGTTGATAATGTAAAAACATCTTTCCCTAATTTTATTGCACTAGCCAACTCAATCGGAATGAGTATTACTGAAAGCGCTTAGATACTAAGTTAAGCAAAAAGCCATCAGGTTGTTATAATACGCCCTTTAAAAAAAACTCTATTCTATGTCTATATACGAAGCAGTATTAAAAAACGCTGAACCATTCTTTGCTTGGGATGTTCTCTCATGGCTATTTGTTGCAATGATACTTGCAATTGTTATTGTTTTGATTGATCTAGCTCTGTCTAAGGGTGATCAAGAGCCTGCATCAGATGCCATGGTAGAAAAATCAAAATTTAGCAAAATTGCCTATTTTTTAATTTTTTTAAAGTTCTCAAAATCTGAAAAATATAGCCACAGGCCTAAACTTGTTCAGTGGTCAATCGAGTTGTTCCCTGTTTTACTTCTAGTGTTAGTCTTTAGGGGGTTTATATTTGAACCTTTTCGTGTTCCATCAAACTCAATGATGCCGACGCTTTTAACGGGTGACTTTATTCTAGTCAATAAATTTGATTATGGCTTCAGACTCCCTATATCAAACTCCAAACTGGTTGAATTCTCAAAACCAAATAGGGGTGATGTCATTGTATTTAGGTATCCAAATTATGAAAAAAACCCTGGCTATTCAGGGGTTGATTTTATTAAACGAATTGTTGCTGGTCCTGGAGATGTAATTTCATATAAAAATGATCAATTGACTATCAACGATAATTCAATGGATATTAAGATAATTGGGCCTTATATCGGTGTCGACTCAGGCAAACCCATGAATAACTACAAACTTGTTCAAGAGTTCATAGACTCAATGCCTCATGAGATCCTTTTAAATCCCAAAGGGCACTCAAAAGAGCTTCCTGAAATTACGATCCCTGAGGGACACTATTTTGTAATGGGGGATAATCGTGCACACAGTAGTGATTCAAGGTTTTGGGGTTTCGTCCCAGAGGATTACATTATAGGGCGTGCAATTGGAATCTGGATGCACTGGGACTGGAACTTTAATACCATGCAATTTAGTAGGATCGGTGGGTTTGACTAAAGATTGAAAGTGCTCTCAATTCAATAATTGAGAGCACCTTGGTTTTATTTATTGTAAATCTTTAAAGCTTTAAGAACGTTCACAGCTTCGTGGACATAGTAGTCTTCGAGTAAAAGGTCTATGTATTCCTGATCACGCTCAGCAGCAATCTTATCTTGTGACTCTAGGATTTCCTCTGCAGTTAGCTCAGTCGGATTAACTTCATCTTGCGAATCTGAAGTGTCAACTTCAGTAGAGTCTGAGTCTGACATATCATCAGTATTAGTTTCATCTTCATCCTGCGCTGATAGGGCATTCTTAAGATCTTTTTCCTGCGAACTAAAGTCTATTGACTCTTCTTCCTCATCTTCATCTTTCAATGAAATGTTATCAAGTGCAATATCTGGAGATATTCCCTTCGCTTGAATAGATCTTCCTGAGGGAGTGAAATATCTAGCAGTTGTGAGCTTAAGACCGTAACCATCCTGAAGACTCATCATGGACTGGACGGAGCCTTTACCAAAGGATTCTTCACCCATAATGATGGCGCGTTTGTGATCTTGCAGAGCGCCAGCAACAATCTCAGAGGCTGATGCAGAGCCCACATTCATGAGGACAACAATTGGCGCACCATTCAAGATATCACCCGGTTTAGTTGGAAAAGACATATTTGAAGTAGGAGTTCTGCCTTCCGTGTAAACAACGATTCCTGGCTCGTCAATAAATAAATTAGAAATATCAATTGAAGAGTCAAGGAGTCCGCCAGGATTATTTCTTAAATCGATAATCAGGGAATCAAGATCACCTTCATTTTTCCTCACTAAGTTAGCAATAATTTTTTCTACAACCTCAGCTGTTGGCCTTTGAAACTGTGCGATTCTAAGGTAACCAATACCATCAGAGACAATCAGACCTTTAGCCGAAGTTATTGTGATAACTTCTCTGGTGATTTCGACTACAAAAGGGGCAATTTCAGGCCTACCAATTGTTAGTTTAATGGTTGTTCCAGGAGCACCCCTCATAAGCTTGACACCCTCCTCGAGATTTATTTGACTTACATTTTGGTCACCGATTTGCAAAATAATATCTCCTGCTTTGAGTCCAGCCCTGTAAGCAGGGGTATCATCAATTGGAGATACTACCTCTATAAAGTCACCTTTAGTACCAATGACTATCCCAAGACCTCCAAATTTACCCATAGTGCTCTCGCTGACCTTAGACTGAGCAACTGGCTCTAAGAAACTCGAATGAGGGTCTAGTCCTTCAATGAGCCCCCTTATAGCATTATTAAAAAGTGTTTCATCATCAATGTCATCAACATACATCTGTTTGATTTGAGAGAATACAGCAGTAAAGGTATTTAGCCCCTCGAAGAATGATGGGGAGTCAAGGGGTGAGTAATTGTCATCATCTGCAACAGTTGAGGTTGCAAATAAAATAAAAACTGAAAGCGCAAAAGATTTAAAAAAAGTCTTTAAGTTAATCATAAGGATACCTGAAGGTCTCAAAAAAAATTAAATTGTACTAATAAACAAACAATATAGCATGAAGAAATAATATAGTTTTTATGAAGAACATTTTAACTTTTAATTTATAAAGATGTATGCTGAACTAAAATTGTCAGCTTAAATCTAAAAATGAAAATGGATTAAGGGTATTTCATATGGACAAAATTTTAAAAGACTTTAATTTTATTATTGACATTAAAGTTGACTGGGGAGATATGGATGCACTCCAGCATGTCAATAATATTGAGTATTTCAAATATTTTCAAACGGCTCGAATTGCATACTTTGAAAATATAAACTCTGGTGACCTATTTGCAGAGTCGAGAATTTCAACGATATTGGGCTCCACCCAGTGCAAGTTTATTTATCCACTGTTTTATCCAGATAGTATCTCAGTGGGTGTGAGAGTCGAATCTATGGCAGATCAGTATTTCACTATGAAATATGAAGTAAAGAGTCATAATCATCAAAGGCTTGTCGCTATTGGTGATGCAAAAGTGGTTGCATTTGATTACGTCAATAATGTAAAAACTTCAATACCTGATGAGGTAAGAAATACAATCATTGGCTTTGAAAAAACTAAAGTTCAAATTCTTGGTAAAAGTTCTTCCTGATGACTCAAAGTTAACAATGGATAATTATATTCTTCCAAAAAAACAAGCTATTATTGTTTTTTTTGTTTTTGCTTTTGGCTATTTTTTATCGTGCTTGCTAAGGGCTATCACAGCTACACTTTCTCCAGTATTAACACTTGAATTTGATTTAATGGCTGCAGATTTGGGGCTGCTTGCTGGTGGATATTTTTTAGGTTTTGCATCCATGCAAATACCTCTTGGGTATTTGTTAGATAAGTTTGGACCTAAAAAAATTGTATCTTCATTTACATTAATCGCATTAATTGGAACTGTCTCTTTTGCCCTTGCTCAAAGCTTCTCAGGTCTACTAATTTCTAGGATATTAATTGGAGTTGGGGTGAGTGCTTGCCTAATGGCACCATTAACAGGATACAGAATTTGGTTTGCTAAAAACCAACAGCAAAGAGCCCACTCATGGATGTTAATGATTGCTTCGTTAGGATTTTTATCATCGACATTACCTGTTCAACTTTTATTGCCTACGTTAGGATGGAGATGGATATTTGGAGGAGTTGCGACATTGATATTATTTAGCATAATTTTGATGTTATCCTTTATTCCAAAGTGGGGCCATCAAAAGGATAGGTCTTTAGATGGCTCATTTGCTGATGTATGGAAAAATAAATTCTTTATCAGTGTTATTCCGCTAGGTTTGTTTAATTATGGCGGCTTAATGGCAATCCAAACTTTGTGGGCAGGGCCCTGGATGATTAGAGTAGCAGGGTACTCTCCACTTGAAAGCGCTACAGGATTATTTTGGATAAATATTACAATGCTGGTTTCATTTTTCTTATGGGGTTATTTTTTACCTAGGATTATAAATCTAGGTTTTAGTGCATTAAAAATAATAAAATTTGGCTTACCATTAAGTTTTTTGGTAATGTTAACTATTATCCTTTTAGGGCCAAAAGCGGGTGCATTTTATATAACATTATTTATCCTAACTTCAATCTTCTTATCTGTAATACAGCCAGCTGTAGGCTTGACTTTTCAAAGCCACCTGGCAGGTAAAGCGCTTACGTCATTTAATTTGTTAATTTTTTTAGGAGCTTTTATAATGCAATGGTTTATTGGCCTAGTAATCGACTTAGTTAAAAGTTTTGGCTATAGTGAAATTATAGGATTTAAAACGTCCTTTTCAGCTTTCTTATTATTAAGTTTGATGTCTTACATTTTCTTTTTAATTATCAACAAAAAACCTCAATCAATTTAAAATGAAAAAACCACTCAAAATTATTGGTTTATTAATCTTGATTTGGGGCCTCATAGAGGGGGCTTTATTTTTTTATAATATGAATTATATAATCTGTACTGCAGGGATTGAGAACCAGCAATCTGTTGCAGAACAATGCTCTCACTTAAACAAACTATGATAGATTTTCTGGTTCCTACTCCCCTTACCATTGGATTTTTATTAGTCCCTTTTTGTGGGCTATTCTTTTTAAAGCGAACTAAGTATCGTAAATTAGGTATTGGTTTAATCATAGTGTTTGTAGGTTTTCTACTTTATACCGTTTTGGGATTTCTTCTATTATGGTTATCAGTTTCAGTATTGGGCGCTCATCCTGGGGCTGAATCCCTCATAAATTGATTATGAAAAAACTACTCCTTTTTTTATTTATCTCTATAAGCTTCAATGCCTCTGCTGCTGATGATTTAGTAGAGTATATGGATAATGGCTTACCAAAGCATTATGAGTTATTAGATGGCAAAACACCCATTTATATTGAGTTCACTGATGTTATTCAAGGGCGTTATATAGTTGATGTGGAATGGTTTCCAGACTGGGGGTTAGTGCCTATGTTTAATGGTCCTGCTAATATCAATTTCAAGCTGGTTGACAGAGACGTCAAATTCACCATTAAAACAGACTTTTTCAATATTGGGAATAGGATGTTCAGTTTTCCAAAGTATAGGATAAACGCCAATACTATAGCTAATAAAGAGGTCATCAAGATGAAGTATAGTGATATAGCTAATGAACCCTTTGCTTTTGGTGATATGAACTTTGATGGGGTTAAAGAGTTAGTCATAGCTAATAGGAGACAAGGTCAAAGACATCACGATGCTTATGAGGTCTATTTGATTCAGGAAATTAAAGATACTAGCTACTTTAATATCATGGATTTAACCGATACATTGCCATATAGCAACATAGATGCAACGACAGAGTTTGATTCAGATAATAAGACAATCCAGCTGTATTATTCTGGTGGTGCTTGTAGCTCCTCCTATGAGACTTATAAAAGGGTTTTTAGTGACTATCCTTTGAGAGACTATAATTTCGAATTAATCCATAAAATTGACTATGAGACCTGGGATGAAGATGGGAATGACATGCCTTGCACTAAGTATGTTTATGATGTTGTAGATGGTAAAGAAATTCTAGATGAAGCCAAGTCTGGAACTGTAGATTAAGTACAAAAGTGCCTCGAACATTGTGAAAAAATTTACTCATTTCCATTACCAACATTATTGATGTTTATCTCTCCATCATAAACTTCATAATCAATTTTATTTGGATTACAACACACCTCACAATCATAAATCTCACTGATGTTCCCAACAAAAGAGGATCCAACCTCCAACGAAACTTCAAACTGCTCAAAACAAAAAAAACAAGTGATTGCTTTATATTCCATTTTTATTTTTCATCAATAAATAAATTCTCTGTAAATTTATTAACATAGCTAACAAAAGCGCAATAACTACAATTTCAATCCAAAAACCCATAATTGATCTCCTATTATCTATTCAAATAAAAATGTCCCTGATTATAATTAACATATAATCATACTTGCACTTAATGCGAGATTTATATGAGCAAAAAGCATAAAACCTTTAGTATCACTGAACTGCGGCGTATCAACTAAATATTGCGCTCGTAGCTCAGCTGGATAGAGTGTCGGCCTCCGAAGCCGAATGTCGGGTGTTCGAATCACCTCGAGCGCACCAAACACTTTACCAGTTAGCATAAGGCTTTCAGCGGTAACCGCCAACCTCTCTTTTTAAGCATCTCTTTAAATTTAATGCAAATTTAATGCATTAAATGGAGATTTGCGATGGCAACAATACAAAAACTAATGAACAAGAAGGGCGTCTCTTACCGCGTCCAGATACGCAGGAAAGGACTTCCCAACATCTTTAAAACCTTTACCCATAAGCAAGACGCAAGACGCTTTGCTCTTAGGATAGAAGAGAGTAAGAGTGCTCATAGAGCCTATAGCTCTAAGCTAACCTTTAGTACTCTTGTAGAAATGTATCTAAGTAAAGAGTACCTAGGGACTAAGCCGCAGATGCAAAGAAGTAGACTGAAGTACTGGCTTAATCATATGGGAGAGATGCCCATCAATGATATTGGTAAAGATGATATTAACTCAGGTTTAGACAAACTGCCAAATGAGCTCAGTAACGCAACCATTAATAAATACAAGAAGCTCGCATCGGTTGTCTTTAACTATGGAATCAGAGAGCTGGGTCTAACTGAGAATCCAACGCGATATATACGCTCTCTGCCTGAAAAGAAGGGAAGGACAAGATATCTATCAGATAATGAGAGAAAACGCCTATTTAGAGCTTGTAGAGCTTCAAAATGGGAGATGCTCTATTTACTTGCCTTAATGGCAATTACAACAGGAGCGAGAAGGGGAGAGCTACTGAATTTAAGATGGAATGACATAGACTTTGAGAAACAAGTGGCATATATCAATAATACTAAAAATGGAGAGGCTAAAGTTCTGCCTCTAACAATTGATGTGATTAATGAGCTTCAATTATTTAATCAGAATGATAGCTCTCTAATATTTGCATCCAAGATTACCCCGTCAAAACCTTATGTCTTTTATAAACCTTGGAAAAGGGCAGTTAAAGATGCAGAACTCGAAGACTTTAGATTCCACGATTTAAGACACACTACAGCATCCTATTTAGCTCAGAACGGTGCAACTCTTCTTGAGATAGCAGATGTCTTAGGTCATAAGCAAATAGAGGTGACTAAGCGTTATGCTCATCTATGTATAGAGCATAAGTCAACACTTATTAATCGAGTTATGGGTGGCATTTAGTATCATAATAAACTACAATAAATTAAACATCTACAGGAAGTAAAAATGAAAAAGGGATTCACCCTCATCGAGTTACTTATCGTAGTTGCCATCATTGGTATTCTCGCTGGTGTAGGGGTGCCTATGTACAACGGGTATATGATACAAGCGAAAATAAATACTTCTGAAGCAAACCATAAGCAGATTGCAAATCTTATATCAAGAACTTTTCTTGAATGCTCCATAAATCCATCAAAAAAAATGAGATTACACCCAAAAATGAGCACTGTCCCTTGTGATTCTAATCAAATGGGAGTTTGGTATGGGTATTTTTCAGACTATGTTGATTGGTTTGGAGGTTATGAGAATGCTTATGATGACTCACTAACATTTTGCTATAAGTCATCAAATGCAGGAAACGTTAGAAATCCTGATATTGGAAGATGTGTAATAAAGTATAAAAGTCAATCAGGTAAGACAGGAATTTTACTTAAGACGAATATTGGTAATGAATCTGGACAACCAGATTACCTCGAAGAGTTCATAATTAAAGAGTAGATATGCTTAAAATAAAAAAGGGGATTCACCCTCATCGAGTTACTAAGAGTTATGCTCATCTATGTATAGAGCATAAGTCGACACTTATTAATCAAGTGATAGGCGGTATTTCGTTTCAATTTGACCTAAGACCATATAGGTCGTATACTAAGTTTCACTTCAGTAATAGCTCTATTATGAAACAACACTCTTTGTTCAAATGAAATTATAGCTGTGTACTTCTGGATAATAATCATTTGGATTTTTTTGATAGGTGTATTTATTGGTATACCCTATTTTATTTATCGTGCAATTAGGGAAAAGAATCGATGGGTAACATTAATTTTAATTTTGATTTATGCTTTTGCTATTCTTTTTGCTTGGGTTGCTATCGACTTTAATAAAGGGTCTTCTTTGGTAGAAGTTCAGATTAAAGTCACAAACTCAAACCACACTAAAAATAAGAGCTTTATTGCTGCTTCGCTTACAAAGTGTTCTTCAGGTTCAGCAAAGGTATCTATCAACAATGTTGATGTAGATTGTAAAGATGATAAATTAAAGCCCGCATTTATAGCCTACTTTAAAGACATAAATAAAAATCCTTATGACGTTACTCTAGCCTCGATGTTAGAAGGTGGAGGCACTCCAGCTTTAGGCCAATCTTTTCTTGCTGTCGATGGAAAAAAATACACTCTAAAAACAAATGTTGGTGATGAAGATGGTGGTGATGTCGTTTTAAATGACATCATAGTCAAGGAATAATATGAAAAAACTATTACTAATTTTATCTTTTTCATTTTGCTTTCCATCTTTTGCTAATGATCACATTAAATCTTTAGAGGGTGGATTTTGTTACCAGGCAAATACAGCTCAAATTAGAAATAACCGTTATTTTTTGCCGAATGAGTCTAAACCATTTTCTGGAGAAAACTTATGTATTTACGCTAAGAATGGACAATATCACTCTAAAGGAGAATTAATTGATGGGCTACAAGACGGCTGGTGGACTTGGTGGAAAGTGAATGGTGAGCTAAGCAGAACAGAGGAATATGAGGACGGAGAAAAGATAGGTTATAAGAGGATTGCTTTAAATGAAAATGGATACATAGAAAGAGAGAGAATCTACCAGAATAATAATTTAATTGCTGAAAGTAAATACGAATATTACCCAAATGGTCGGATACAAAAGGAGGCATTATTCCAGCTCGAGGAGAAAGTTAGTGAAATTGAATACACATATTATTCAAACGGACAGATAAAGAAAAAGGTTAATCACATTCAGGAAAATGCTACTGAGTGGTATGACAATGGTCAGCTAAAGACTGAGGTTGATCGCTTAAAGGGTAAATTTAATGAATGGTATGAAAGTGGTCAGATAAAGTCAGAAGGAGTTTACAAAGATGACTTTAAAGAAGGTAAGTTAACTGTTTGGTATGAGAATGGTCAGATAAGAGCGGAGGGTAATCATAAGAATGGTGTAAGTAATGGGAAATACACTAATTGGTTTGAGAGCGGTCAAATTAAAGAAACAGGAAATTATATAAAAGGTGAGCTAGATGGAAAGGTAACTAACTGGTATGAAAATGGCAACAAACATACAGAGGGATATTTTAAAAAAGGCATTAAAGATGGTCATTGGATTTATTGGTATGAGAGTGGCCAAGTACACAAAGAAGAAGATTTAAATTCAGGTGAGGCTTTAACATCTGCAGAAAAAGAAGCTCTCAAAAAGAAAGCTCAAAAAGTTTTCGCTGAGGTGAAGAGAAAAGCTGAAGAAGATAAAACGAAAGAAGAAAAATTAAATTCAGATGAGGTTTCAAAATCTGCTGAACAAGAAGCTCTTTTAAAGAAGGCTCAAACAGTTTTCGCAGAGGTAAAAAGGAAGGCTGAAGAGGAAAGAGCGAGAGAAGCTGAAAAAAGGCGTAGGCAAGAGGAAGCTAAAACAAAAGAAGCTGAAAAAAGAAAAAGGCAGGTAGAAGATGATGCTGAAAAGGCTCGAATACTTCTAGATCAATTAGAAGCGGAGAGAGCTAAGCAACAATTAGCCTTTGAAAATGAACAATACAACCGTCTTTTAACTCAAGAAGTACAAGCTGAGCAAGATCAAGAAAGACTAATAGTTATTGAAGATCAAAGATCAACCTTGGTAACTGCCTGGGTTAATAATATTGCTGCATTAATTAAATCTAACTGGCGTTATCAAGGTGCTGATGATAGTTGGACAGCTGAAGTCTATGTTGTTCAAGATAGAGATGGAACTGTTGTAGCAGCAGATGTTCGCAATGCCAATGTTGGAGATAGTACTAGAGCCAAAGCATTTAAAGACTCTATTAGAAGAGCAGTATATAAGTCATCACCACTTCCATCTGCTCCCAGTGAAGAGATATTTAACAAAGAGTTAATCTTGATTTTTAGTGTGAATTGATTGTGAAAAAAATACTCATTATTTGCTCAATCCTTTTCCTTGTTTATCTTGCATTTTTTTCGTATTCTCGATGGACTATTGAGAAAGAGTATTGCTATGAAAATGATGCTTGGATTTGTTAATGGACTATGAGTACCTTAACTGTATGCTCAATGGCTCATCAGATATGATGGATACTTGCTAAGTATTATGAAAAAACTACTTCTACCCTAATAAATAAGGATAAATATGTCAATAGATTTCTTAGATGATTTTGTAAAACAAACCAAAACTGGTGGTCAAAAAGTGAAACATTACCCCAAAGAATATTCTAACTTAAGGTTAAGGGTTTCTTTTGGTCAGGGAACTCTATCTAAAATCCCTTGGGTACAGGTTGTTGCTCCAGATGTTGGCACATCAAATGGCTATTACCCAGTTTATTTATTTTATAAGCAAGAAAACATATTGATACTTGCATATGGGATAGGTGAGAGTGTTGAAGCTGACAGCTGGAACTCTGAAATTCATTCATCTAAGCAAAGAATAGATGAGTTTATAGATAATCCTTTCAGATACGGAAACTCATATGTTTGTGAGCATTATGAGCCGATTGTTAATGGAGAGGAAGTTAATTATCTTCGAGATGGGAAGGAGGTCTCTAAGAAGCAAATGACAGAAGAATTAGATTCTTTGGTTGATTATTACAAAGAGTGTATGGATATAGATTTAAAAGATGAAACATCAGTCATTAGCACTGGACTTTTTTATATGGAGCAGCAATTAGAGGATTTTATTATTCGAAATTGGGAGGAAACAGAATTAGGAAAAAAATATGACCTTATCTATGAAGAAGGTGAATTAATAAGTCAGCAGTATCGTACAGATATTGGAATAATGGATATTCTTGCTAAAGATAAGAAAGATGGAAGTTATGTAGTTATTGAGTTAAAAAGAAAACAAACAAGTGATGAGACTATTGGTCAGGTAACCAGATATATGGGTTGGATAAAGAAAAAACTGGGTGACCCTGAAGTCAAAGGAATAATTGTTGCTGGTAAATTCGATGAGAAACTTGATTATGCGCAAGAAATGACTCCTAATATCGAAGTATTTCTTTATCAAGTTGATTTCAAATTAAATGAACACAAGCGTTAAAACTGGTCTTAATAAACCATACTCTATTTGTATTTAAATAGTCATTAAAAAGGGGTGTCCTACAGCCCAATCTAAGCCATTTTAATTGGCATAAATAAAATCCATTTTTCGCTCTGCAGCCCCCTCTTTAAAGGGGTTTATAGAGTTATGCGGATGTATAGAAGAAAATTTAATATAAATGGAGGATTTATGCATTACTTAGATATAGATTTCATTAAAGATTTAATAACAGCAAAAATAAAAGGAAGAGTCATTAGAAAAAGTATGTTCTTGCATTTATTGGCGAATATAAATCTCGATTATCAGACTATAGACTATGAGCTGGTTATCAACCGATTAATCAGGGATGGAGAGTTGAAAGAATCAGATGGATTTATCCGACATAAAGATTCAGAAGATTTAACTAAATTATTTGTCGAACATAATGGTGTTCGTGGCATTTGGGCCTCTAAAACATAAGGAGAATAACAATTGATAAATACAAAATTAGAGAAGCTATATTTAATTGATTCAAAACTAGAATTGTGCGATAAGTGGAGGCAAGTATTCTCTGGCTTTCCTGAGGTAGAAGTTCTTACAGGTGACTACTTTCAACAAAGTGCAGATGCGATTGTGAGCCCTGCAAACAGCTTTGGAATAATGGATGGTGGGCTTGATTTAGCCATCAGAAATGAATTAGGTTTTCAAGTTGAGAAAGACATTCAAGAAGTTATTCTTAAGAAATACCACGGTGAGATGCCAATTGGTTCAGCTGAGATTATAAATACTAACCATAACAAATGGAGCTACTTGATTGCAGCACCGACTATGAGAATACCTGAGAATGTTGCTTATACTCTAAATGCGTATATCGCCTTTAGAGCTATTCTGATTGCTATAAATAGCTTTAATGAGTCTAAGCCCAAAAGACCAATAAAGTCTCTTATATGCTCTGGTTTAGGGACTGGTATAGGTTCTATGGAGCCTGTTAAATGTGCAGCACAGATGAGGGCTGCTTACAAGCTAATCAAAGAGCCTGCAAGGATTTCCAGCTTTGAAGAAATATATCAATCACATCAAAGTTTATTAACAGCATAAGTCGAGTCTTATTAATCTAGTTAAGGGTGGTATTTAGTTTCAGAATAAACTACAATTGTTAATATGGAATTAATTGAAATACTTGAAAAAATACAAAAGCTCAAGTCTGAATCTCAAATATATTTAAACAGGCTCAATTCAGCTGAGGCAGAATTTGAACGCTTAAAGAAAGAAATATATGATTACAATTTAAAAGACAAGAAAATGTTTGATGAGCATTCAGTCAAAATTTCTAAATACAGAGAAAAAGTATTAAGTTTGTCAGAGAGGTTTAAAGATTAAAAATGTCTGAAAATATCATTTTAATTCTTCTCTTATTGATTGCCTTTTTTTTATACTCATCTTGGCGAAAGAAAAACGATTCAGATACTATGAGTATTGAGCTATCAAATCTTGAAGAAGGCCTTAAAAGCTTAAAGAATTGGGTTGAGATAACTGAAAAGTCAAATAAAACAATAGCAAAAAAGCTTGCTGAAGCAAAAAGATATAACAAATACCTTTACCTCTCAAGAGAACATCATATGTTTGATGTTTTGGATGAATTTTTAAAGCAAGCTCCCAATCTCGAAAAGGATGAGCAATGATAAGTCAATATAGTAATCTTTCATCTGCAAGAAAAGAATTAGATGACTTAAGAAAAAAAGTAAGCCAAATATCTGAAAAAAATGATAATTTATTGGATAAGCAAGCTGCTCTTGAAGAAAGTGATATTTATTTTCTAGATTTGTCTTTATATAAAGAATATGAAGAATATTGTTTTCCAGAGAATATTGTTTGGGATGAATTTACAAATAAAGACTCCAAGCCCGAAGAGCCTAAGAATGTATGTGCAATTTTTAAAAGAAGAGCCGAATGGGAAAAGAAAGAGAATATACCCTCTACCTGGCTACCTTTTGGAAAATCAAGAGGTGATAGAATTGGGGAAAGTAAATTTAGAAATACAGCCCTAGGAAAACTCTATTTAAAGTTAAGGTGGGAGTCATCTGAACTGTTTCCATATCCAAAATGGGCTGCAGATTATCTTAGCAAGTCATATCCTAATCCTTATGACATTTTTGACTCTGATGAAGAAAAAAAGGAAGAGGAGGAAAGTGCACTTGAACAAGAAAATGAAAGAGTTTTAATGTTGCAGAAAGAGCTTATAAAGGCTAATAAAAATCAAAACTATGAGCTAGCTAATAAAATTAAAAAAGAATTAGAAAGTTGAAAAAACTACTGCTACTACTCTTCTCTCTAGTGCTTTCTTTTAATTCTTATGGAAGCTCACATTTAGATTTTTCTTTAAGTGACTTTTGTTATGAGCAACCAAATGTCCAAACAAGAATTGAAAAAATAGATGAATATAACTCTGTCAATGTTTATTTTTTTCCTAATCAAGAAGTAGGAATTACAGCCACTAGTATCTGTGTTTATAAAGATGCATATGGTCAATATGCAACCAAAGTAAATCTTAAAAATGGTAAGTTAGATGGTAAATCAACTTGGTGGTATAGGAATGGACAACTTGATACAATAGAGTATCTTAAGGATGGAAAGTTATTTGGAACATCAACTAGCTGGTATCCAGATGGCCAAATGAAAATGAAAGGAAATTGGCCAAACGGTATTAAAGATGGAAAATATATAACTTGGTTTAAAAATGGCCAGATTTGGCGAGAAGAGCATTGGAAGAATGGTAATTTAGATGGGAAAAGTACTTTGTGGCGTGAAAATGGTAATAAAGCATATGAGTTCAATTACAAAAATAGTCTCTCTATTGGTAAAGAAACTAATTGGTATGAGAATGGCCAAAAGCAAAGTGAGATAAATAGAAATGATGAGGGCAAATTTACAGGAAAGTATATTGAATGGAATGAGAAAGGAGAGATAACATCTGAGTATATGTGCGAAGATGGTAAATGTACTTCAATTAAAGGTTAATTATGATTGGCTTTATCTACGTTATGTCAAACCCTGCTCACCCTGGTCTTGTAAAGATTGGTCAATCAAGCAAAGACCCAGAGAAAAGAAGGCGTGACCTTAGCACAACTGGAGTTCTTGAAGATTTTGTTCTTGAATACAGGGCTTTAACAGAAGATTATGAGGATGTTGAATTAGAAGTGCATAGGCAATTAATAGGCTCTAGATATAGAGAAGACAGGGAATTTTTTAAAATTTCACCCTCTGAGGCAATTAGTAAAATTAGAGAAGTTGCAGGTGAGAGGATTGAATCTGAGAAAAATTACTCAAAGTTTGTTTCTGCAGCACAAAGTCAGAGTGGCGATGGATTCAAGGTTATTTTAATTATTCTTGCAATATTTTTTCTCATAATGATGTTTGATGCTTTGGGACCAGTCATTGCGGGATTACTTATGAGTATTGTTATTGCTGGCATACTCATATACAGAACAAAAGAAAAATAATAGCATTACTGTTAAATATTACAATAGAAAATAGGTATATAATTCTTCTTAATTAAAGGAATAGTTCACCTCACGAACTGGGCATTTGTTCCTATTGTCGCCCTAGGATTTTCCTTAAAGTACTAAAACGGAGGTAGTCAAATGGGTAAAGTAATATATCGCGAGTTACCTGAGGACCACCCTCTTTTTAAGAGTGGATGGTTAATCGCAACGGTCAAAAGACCAGTCAAAAAAGATAAAAACTCAAGCAAAAATAAAAATGTTGTCCTTTCAAACAAGGAGGGCAAATGAAGATTCAACAAAAAATAAAAGATGCTGAAGCAGGTGATTTAAAAGCTCAGTGGGATTTAAGCAATATGTATTATGAAGGTGATGGTGTCACCCAAGATGATGATAAAGCTTTTTATTGGACTTCCAAGGCGGCTTTCCAAGGACATATTACTAGTCAATTCAATCTAGGTTTCTTGCATTCGAGTGGCAAAGGCACTTCCGAAGATTCTGAAAAAGCTATTTTTTGGTTTCGTAAAGCAGCTGAGCAAGGCTACGATTCTGCACAGAATAACTTGGGAGTGATATATCTCAAAGGGCTTGGAGTTGATATAGATTATGAAGAGGCTTTTATGTGGTTTCTAATGGCTTCAAACTCTTCATTAAGTATTTGTAGTGACTCCAGAAAAGGACCAGGCAATGCTAATGCCCAATGTAATTTAGGAATAATGCATTATAAAGGTCAAGGCGTTCCAAAATCGAATTTAGAGGCGGCACATTGGATTAATTTAGCTCATAGGCAAGGCAGTGAGCGTGCAACTGAATTACTTGATGAATATGGGTTATGGGATGATATTCAAAAATATTATTTTATTTAGTGATAAGAAATTATGGGTTAATCTACACCATAAATTCATCATTTCAACACAAAGCAATTGCATTCTGTAAATAGAATGATGAATGTTGTTCTCCTAAAAACACTAAAGTGAGATTAGATGGAATAGCGTGCATTCTCACATCAAAGGTGCCTCTCCTAATTTCCTTTGACTGTTCGCTATAAATTTTCTAATAGATGAAACGACTATTACTACTATTATTCTGCATCACTTCCTTAAGCGTATCCGCTAGTCAGGAGCAGATGATGTCTATTATCAACAAAAAAGCTGAAATGACAGCAGCGGATTATTTGGAAGAAAAAATTCAAGGCACTATATGCAAGTGGGTGCTAACTGAAGAGGAAAGATTATTTATAGAAAACTATTAATATTATTTGTTCTTTGTTCTCAAGCCGTCTTCGCTGAGGACGACAGCTATCTTATCGATGATAGTCTTGCAATGGCTAGACAGGGTGAATTTGTTCGCGCAGCAGACCTAATTGTTGATTTAGCTAATAATGGTGACTCCACAGCACAGTATGTGCTCTCAATGTACTTCAGAGACCCTAACGCTTTAAACATTCCAGAAGTAGGTGAAATGTGGTTAATGAGGGCTGCTGAAAATAATAATGCCAAGGCTCAATATGATTTAGGTTGGAGACTGGCTGCTGGTTGGAAGAATGACACAGTAGAAGATATTGTGGAAATGATATATTGGTTTGAAAGAGCGACCTTTAATGGAAGTGATGACGCTTATGCTAATTTAGCGACACTCTATGAAAATGAGCATAGAGATGTATTAGCTGAGATGGAAGTTGCTGCTAATAATGGTAATGCTATGGCGCAGTTTAATCTTGGATGGATTAACGCAAGAGGGCTTATGAGTTCTGAAGGCTTAATGCAAGATATCGATGTTGCTGAGGCTTGGTTTGAGAAGTCAGCAAATCTAGGATTTAAAGATGCAATTGAGGTGCTTGAGAAGAACTTTTGAAATGAAAATAATACTCAATACGCTGGTGGTGAGGTATACACTCCTTGATTAACTTTCTCAATTCAGTTCCACTTTATCCAGGATGGTTATTTGTTCCTTTCTATGGAATGCTTCTACATTACTTTACCAATTATAAGAAGACAGGTATTACGCTGATAATTCTATTTTTTGTTCCATTTATTGTAGTGACTGCTTCTCTTGCCTTTTGGCTTACTTCGTGCTCTGATATGTGGGTATGTCTTCAAGATAGTTTCTGGGATACACCTTGATTAACTTCCTCAATTCAGTTCCACTTTACCCAGGATGGTTATTTCTCTTCTTCTTTGGGCTATTTTTCATAAAGCTCACAAAATATCGTAAGTTAGGAAAAGTTATCCTAATCCTATTCTCTATCCCTGTTTTGTTTATTGTTGCCTCAACGATTTTTGGGATATGGCTAATGGAGACTAATCCCGGAGTATTTCCGGGTGGGGAGGCATACACACCTGGACAAGTGGATTAAGTCTTAATTTATGAATAAAAGTGAATGTGATTATCAATACAGTACTAAATATCTAGAATAATGGCTCATATACCTAAAATAGACCTCTTTCTAGACGTCAATATGCCTCATTTAGAGGAGTTATCAAGCCAACTAGGCAAAGACCTTGGAATGAGGCAAAAGAGTCAATTTAAGGCTCTAAAACTGCTGTTATGTAATCTATTCATACAAGGTCAAAGAAAGGTTATGGTCTCTCGTAAAAAGCAACCCTTAGGAGGCAAAAGATACAATCCATTGGGGATTGGTTATAGTTCAATCATTTCGTCACTAGATGCTCTTGAGAGCAATGGCTATATCGTTCAAGAATTAGGGGATTTTGACGAGAATAAACGAACCACTATGATGCCTACTGACAAGCTATTGCAGTGGTTTGAAAACACTGAATGGTCAGACGAGGGCATAGACAAAAGAGTTGGGACTTATATCACCCTCAGAAAAGCTAAAAAAGATAATGGAAAGCAATCTTATATCGATTATGAAGACACTGACTACTCCAAGTGGCTAAGTGAAGAAATTAAACAGTATGACCAACTTCTTAGCAATAGTAGGATTGTTCTTTTAAATGATGATGGTACTGAAGATAGAGAGTTCAAGAAGTTCACCATTCAGAGGAAATTTATTAGGCATAAACATCAAGGTGAGAATACTGAGTTTGCCTATGGCGGAAGGATGCCCGGTCCTTGGGTTAATCTATCATCAGAGCTCAGAAAGAATATAACTATTGATGGTCAGCCAACAATTGAGCTAGACCGAGATGCATCACATCTAAATGCTATGTATCAAGTGATCACTGGAGCACCATATCCTTATGACGATGACCCTTACTATATTATTGTTGATGGTTATCCAGTACCAAGGCATATCGCTAAGAATTTCTCCACATTTATGCAGGGTAGTAATTCAGTTTTAGGAACTGCTCATTCAGTCATTAATCATTATAAATATGAAGCCCTTAAAGTTAAAAATCCTAAAGCTAAAGACATTAAAAAGCACGAAGAATATATTGAATTTAAGAAGAAAGTAAAGTCTACTGACATAGCTAAAGCAATCTTAAGTAAACACCCAAAGATTGCTAAGTACTATAACAACGGAAAAATCTATGGCGACTTCATAAGCTGCTGGGAATCTGACATAGTCTTCGAAGTTGTAATGGAGCTTACTAAGAGAGAAATACCTTGTCTCACTATTTATGATTCTTTTATAGTGCCAATTCAGTATAAAGAGTTAGTAGACAATATGAAGGATGTAACACCTTATATAAATAGAAGAGTGTTATCTGAAGAGGTATTCAATATAGATAACTATAATGATAACTAATAAGGATATATCTTAAGTCCTTAGCTCTTTAGGTCTTTGGGAGACCCAAGAAACCTATAGGGGGTCAACTCGTTTTAAGAAATTCTATCTCTCAAAAGAGTTAATTGTACTTCTAATGTTGTCAATGAATTTTTTTAAAGTTAATAGTATTTTTTTCATAATGATTAATCTCTATCTACTAATTTACAAACTAGGATTTCATTCCCTATAATGTGTGTTTCTTTAAGGTCACAATATCTTGCCATATAAAGTGATAGATTAAATTTTTCTGAACTATTATTAAGTTCTCTTTCTGTAATTTTTTCCCATTCTGGGAAGTCAAGAGCGTCAAGAATATCTGTATATTCTGGTGTGTCATAAAACCTAAACCCACTCAGATTCAAAATATCTCCCTCCTCACAAACAGAAAATAACTCAGAACCTTCAATAATATTACTGGCACCAAGAAGTTGTATTCCACCTTCACGAACATTAGCGACACAAGTGCCTGTCACAATGTTATCAGCAAGAGCACTATAACTAAGTGTCAGTGAGAAGAGCAGTAGGAGTAGTTTTTTCATATACCATACCTATAATGAAGACAAAATAGCAGACACTATAAATATCCCGCCTATCCCACCAATTATCATCGCTATTATATTAAAAAATTTACTCAACCAATCTTCTTCTGGAGGAAGACTTGCTTCATATTCTTCCCGCTCTTTCTGTTTTAAAACCTCTATTGCTCCTTCATCAGCAATCGATTGAACTCTATACTTAAGATAAAGCGATTGAGTTTTAGCATCATCTCCCGAAGATTCAGCTAGTGCTTTAGCGTAAACACCTTTATTGACTTTACCTGATTCTAATTCAGTTAGTGCTTGGTGGTAGTATGCTTCTTCTCCTTTCCTTTTAAAAGCATTACTATCATCTTTAGATTTGTTAAATAATCCCATAACAAACATTGTAGTTTATTCTGAAACCAAAGTCCAAATTTCGTTTGATGTGTGAGTGAGTGAATATTAATATTTAGACAGTCTATTTGGGGGTCCCCGGGGGTCTAAATTTAGTGCAAATTTAATGCAATTAGGTCAAAAAGTGCACTAATATTACTTATAATCAGTTTTGCATTAAATATAAATATGATATTTAAAAAGAGAGAAACACTTGCTAACACTGAACTTGCGGCGTATCAACTAAATATTGCGCTCGTAGCTCAGCTGGATAGAGTGTCGGCCTCCGAAGCCGAATGTCGGGTGTTCGAATCACCTCGAGCGCACCAAGATCAAATTATTATGAAAAAAATATTTCTAGTTATTGCTCTTTGCCTTGGAGCTTTTATCGTTCAAGCCGCCACTGTATATGGCACAGTAACAGTATCAAAAGTGATCAGCGTCTATGATGGAGATACTTTTAGAGTAAATATAGACTCCCTGCCCCCTTTAGTAGGCAAAAACATACCTATTCGGCTAAAGGGTGTAGATACTCCTGAAATACAAGGAAAGTGTCAATATGAGAGAGATTTAGCCCTCAAGGCGAGAGATTTCGTCAGAAGTAAACTCGCGAATGCAAAAGAGATTAGACTGCAGGAGCTTCATAGAGGCAAGTACTTTAGAATTGTTGCTGATGTAATAGTAGATGGAATGAGCCTAGAAAAAGAACTTCTTGAAAATGAATTAGCTTATAAATACAGTGGTGGTAAAAAATCAAGCTGGTGTAATTGATTTTTAAACTTTGAAAATAGGCTTAAATAATCTACATCTAAACAACTTACAATCTTCACCTTCTGTTTATGCACATTAAATAGAATATGCTCATGAAAAAAATATCACTATTATTAATCTCTCTTTTCGTCTCTCTTGGTGCCCATTCTGAGTGGACAAATGTCTTACCAGGAAATAATGCTTCTTTGTATATAGATTTTGAAACGTTAGAGGAGAAGGATGGTTTTATCTATTGGTGGTATATGGACACATGGAGCACTGGAAGTGAGAAGACTTATGCACAAGGCGATTGCAACTTAAAGGGATTTAAAGTCAATAAGCGCTCCAGATTTCCTTTTCCTATGGGTGAAGGAGAAGGGGTTGAGAAAGAAGTAGTGAGCGCCTGGGAATATTACGCACCTAACAGTGGCTTTGATGTTTTATTGAGTTTCATTTGTGAAATGTCTAGGCTGTCTTCAGAAGAAAAAGCAGAGCGTATAGAGGTTTTAAATAAAAGAAATGAAGAGTTTGAAAGGCAAAGAAAAGAGGCTCTGAATATGAAAAATTCCACTCAAGTCACTAATAGCAATTCTTCCTATGTCAAAGCAATTACTACAAAAATAAAATCCTCTTGGAAGTACGATAAGGCCGATACGAATTGGAGTTGTAACGTCCAAATAAACCAAGCAATGAACGGCGCAATAGAGGGTGTCAAAATTTTAGGGTGTGATGTTGGCAGTATTGAGGACTCCTCAGCGGCAAAAAGTAAATCGCAAGCCTTTGGTAACTCTATCAGAAGAGCGGTTTTTAAATCTTCCCCGCTCCCACTTCCTCAAAATCAAGCAGATTTCAAAAAAAAACTCATTATCAAATTTAGTGCCAACTAGTATAATTAGAATCATTATTTAATGATGTGATGCTCCAATGAAAGCTACTCATGTTGTTGCTGCAATAATTAAAAAAAACAACCATTACCTTATAGCTAAAAGAAATCGAGACAAATATATGGGTCTCATGTGGGAGTTCCCTGGTGGTAAGGTTGAAGGGTCTGAAACCTTTGAAGAGGCTCTGTCTAGGGAAATTCTTGAAGAGCTCAATGTCTCTATCACTATTCACAACAAAATAGCTGAAGAAAAATATAAAGATGACGAAATTGACATTGTCTTGCATTACTTTGTCTGCACTATAAATCAAGGGGAATTGATACTCTCTGAACACGAAGCAATCGAATGGGTCGTAAAAGAAGATTTTGATCAATACGACTTTGTTGCAGGAGATGGGAATATTACTTCACAACTATAATTAAAGTCTTTTAAATACTTTATCATTCTCAATCATGAAACTTTTATCTTATAAAAAAATTGGAAAGGGTAAGCCATTAGTATTAGTTCATGGCTATTTAGGTGGTCAGGATATGTGGAAGTTTCAAGAAGAGCTAAAGGATCACTTTGAGCTAATCATGCCTTCACTCCCTGGTTATGGAGAGAGTGCATTTATGAGAGCACCTTCAACAATCCGTGATAATGCAGTCAAAGTTTTCGAATTATTAGATTTATTAGGAGTAGAAACTTTTTACCTATTGGGTCACTCTATGGGCGGAATGATAGTTCAGGAGATGGCCGCATTATTCCCAGAGAGAGTTAAAAAATTGATCTGCTTTGGAACTGGCTCAATTGGCGTCTTGCCAAATCGATTTGAAACGATCGAGGAATCCAGAAACAAAATCAAAGAAAAGGGAATTAAAGAGACTAGAGAAAATATCGCAAAGACATGGTTTGTTGATTATTTACTAGGTGACGGCTATCAATTGTGTTTGGATGAAGGTGCTAAGGCCACTACTCAGGCAGCTTTGGCAAGCCTTGATGCTTGGGATTCTTGGGATGGGAGAGGGCAGCTAGATAAGATTCAATCACCAACACTAATTCTATGGTCGGACAAGGACCGTTCATATGACTTGAATCAGCAAGAAATACTTAAACGTGGCATTCACAACTCTAAGCTAGAAATTATAAAGGGTTGCGCTCACAACTCTCATATGGAGAAACCTGAGCTAGTTAATAAAATTATTAAAGAGTTCCTCTCTTAAGGTCAAGTTAGTTTCATTATGAAACATAAGTTTTCATAATATGAAAATATGCTTAAAAGATATATATTAATTGATGTATACTAAATTTTTCAAACAAAAAAGTTAATATCAAAATCGTTTGAAAAAAATCTAAATATTTGAGGAGAAAATAATGAAAATGATGAAGAAAACAGCTATAGCAGCTGTTGTAGCGTTGTCTGCTTCTATGACAACATACGCTGAAAAAGTGAATATTGGCGATCCGGGTTGGACAGGTGCAACAGCTATTGCAAACCTTTTATCTGCAGTTATTACTGACAAAATGGGTGGAGAAGTTGAGCTGGTCCCAGGCAACAATACTGCCATTTATGGAGCAATTGATAGAAGCAAGGGTGAGATTGAAGTTCATCCAGATGTCTGGTTACCTAACCAGCAAGCATATACAAATGATCTAGTTCCTAAGGGCACTCTTAAATTAAGCTCTAAGAGTTACGAAGGAAACCAAGGTTATTGCGTGTCGCAGGCATTCGCTGCAGAAATGGATATTACATCTATTTTTGACTTAGGGCGTCCTGAGGTTGTTGCTGCAATGGATAGTGACGGTAATGGTAAAGGTGAATTTTGGATTGGTGCTGATGGCTGGGCCTCTGCTAATGTAAACGAAGTTAAGGTTAGAGACTATAAGCTTCTTGATGCAGGTATTGAGCCAGTTAGAGCTGCTGAAGCAGTTAAAAATGCACGTGTTCTAGACTCAATTAAAAAGGGTGAAGGTTATGCATTCTATTGCTATAAGCCACACGCTATTTGGGGAATGGCTGATGTAGTAATGCTTACTGAGCCAACTCATGACCCAGCTGCATATAAAATGGTTCAACCTAAAGAAGATGCAGATTGGTATAAAAACTCTTATGTAGCTTCTAAAGATGCTTTAAAGAATATTCAAATTGGTTGGGGAACTTCATTAGAAGGCAAGTCACCAGCAATTGTTGAGTTCTTTAATAATTTCCAACTAACGTCTGATGATGTCTCTTGGTTAGCTTATGAAGTGTCAGTAATGAAAAGAGATCCAGCTGATGTTGCAAGAGACTGGATGTCACAAAATGAAGATACAGTTGATGGCTGGTTAGGTCTATAATCTAGCTAGTTCGTCTTAAAACCGGCGTTTTATACGCCGGTTTTTTTTAATTAATTCTATAAGTTATGCCTCAACAAAACTCAGGAAGCTTTATTGAAATTAAGAATATCTCTAAGATATTCGGTAATACCTCAAAAGAAGCATTAGATGCAATTACTAAACAACATATTTCAAAGCAAGTTGCTTTAGAAGAATATAACTCAGTAATTGGCGTGTCAGATGTATCCTTTAATATTAATCCAGGAGAGATATTCTGCGTAATGGGCCTTTCTGGAAGTGGAAAATCTACTCTTGTAAGGCATATCAATCGATTATTAGAGCCTACCATGGGTCAAATACTAATTGATGGCCAAGATGTCATGGCTCTTGAAAAACAAGAACTTCAAGATTTTAGAAATAAAAAAATAGGTATGGTTTTTCAAAACTTTGCCTTGATGCCTCATCGATCAGTTATCGACAATATTGCAATGCCCCTAGAGATTAGAGGTGTCAACAAGAATAAGAGATATGGCAAAGCAAATGAAATATTAAACATCGTTGAGTTGCAAGGATGGGGAAATAAGTATGCCCATGAACTCTCTGGTGGAATGCAGCAAAGGGTTGGACTGGCAAGAGCATTAGCAGCTGATCCAGAGATACTTCTAATGGATGAGCCCTTTAGTGCACTGGACCCTCTTATTAGGAGACAACTCCAAAAAGAATTTATAAAATTATCAAAACAGTTAAAGAAGACGACAGTATTTATTACTCATGACCTAGATGAAGCCGTTAAAGTGGGTCATCGTATTGCAATCATGAGAGATGGTATGGTTATCCAGATTGGCACCCCTGAAGAAATAGTTATGAATCCAGAGGATGATTACGTAGCTGATTTCGTCAAAGGGATATCTAGACTAGAAGTCGTAAAAGCTAAATCAATTATGAAGCCAGTTGATGCCTTTAAAAAGGAATACGGGGCAGTTCCTAAGGGCGCTCTAAATATGAATGAAAATGATGACTTAAGTAGCCTGATTGAGACTTCAGTTTCAAGCGACATGCCAATCATAATCAATAATTCGAACAATGAAGAAATAGGTATTGTCTCTCAAAAAGACTTGCTGGTCGCCATTGTAGAGGGCCAAGATGAGTAAAGATAACTATATCAATACAGATCAAATCAAGGATTTTGTAAAGACAAGCCCTGATTACTATATTCACGAATTTGAAAAGATAAACAATACATCTAAGTTTGTATTATCGTTCAATTTATTTGCCTTCTTATTTGGCTCAATGTGGTTTGGCATAAGGAACATATGGAATTGGTCACTGACATTCCTAATTATTGAAACCTTTGCTATTGTCCAAATCATTCGAGGTTTTTTTGGAAACATTAGTGCAGAGGCCTATACCAAGATTGATAAAATTCAGTCGACCATCGACTTTAGACAAAAACAGCTTCAATCAGCCATAGAAAGCAACTCTGATAAAGTTGAAATGTTTAAAAGAACTATTAAGTCTTTAGAGGACTCGATAGCGGGATACCTTCAAGAGGCGCAAAATATTGAAGCGTCAGGGATTTGGATTGCCATCAGTGGCATCATTCTTTTTCTCTTGATCAGACTTATACAAGGCGTATTAGCAAACTCAATTCTAGAAAGACGATTCTCAGAATGGCTATCAAATAAGCTTATTAGCCCTGGAATGGAGTTTAAGAACTATCTACTGAGTATATCTTTTGCATTAATCATCATTGTCTTCTCTTCAGTACACTACAGCTTCCCATACCTTGTAGAGCTGTTTGCAGACTTCCCAACACACCCAGATATAAGACTTGCATCAATCGATGGCGTTGAAAGAACCTTTGACTATGCTGTAATTAAAGGAGATGTCCTCTTTAGTGCTATTACTATCGGAATTCGCTCGGTTCTTGACTCTCTTGAAATGCTCTTTGTAACCACACCTTGGATTGTTGTTATTAGTGCGATCGTTCTAATGACAGGGCTTTCAGCAGGACCAAGGGCAGCACTATATTCACTCTCATTTTTAGCTTACATGGGATTACTAGGGTTTTGGATTAAAGCGATGACAACTCTAGCTCTTCTTGGCACTGCTGCAATTCTTAGCATTTCCATTGGCATACCTTTGGGCATTTATTGCTCGACAAGACCGAGATTCTATGCCTTTATTAGGCCCATTATGGATTTCATGCAGACCATGCCAGCGTTTGTATTTATGATTCCTGTGATCGCTTTTTTTGGCACTGGAAAGGTATCAGCAGTTATTATTACTATGATTTTTGGTGGAACCCCAGTTGTTAGACTAACCGTCCTTGGCTTAAAAGGAGTTCCTGAGTCAATCAGGGAGGCCGCTATAGCCTATGGCGCTTCGAAGTGGTACCTATTGACCAAGGTTGATCTACCTTTAGCGATGCCAACAATACTGGCAGGTGTTAACCAAACTGTGATGCTGAGTCTTGCGATGGTTGTAGTTGCCTCACTTATTGGCGCAAAAGGCTTAGGCCAAGATGTCTTAGAGGCCCTTCAATATGCCAATGTTGGCCAAGGAATCCTAGCTGGAATTGCAATCTTGTTCTGCGCTCTAATCCTTGACAGAGTGATACAAGGCAAAAAAAGGGACTAAGCTATGGGTTTAGCTAAAAGCCCACTCAAAAGCCGGAAGTGCAGCTGACCCGCCAGTATGAATAAACAGCACCCTGTCTGAAGAGTTGAAGTAGTTCTTTTTGACTAAATTGATGAGCCCATCAAATGCTTTTCCGGTGTAGACTGGATCGAGCAAAATAGCCTCTTTCGTTGCCATCAAAGATAGCGCATATCTCATTCCATCTGTTGGCATTGCATACCCTGGACCAACATAATCATCAAAAACGATAACATCTTTCTCCTTGGGTGGATTACAACTTATGTGCTCACAGGAGTTTTGAGTTAATTTAAGAACTCTTTTCTCTTGTTTGGGCTTAGTATCTTTAATGCTTATCCCAATAATTTTAGTGTTGCTTTTATAAAGGACTTTTCCCGCAACAAGGCCAGCGTGTGTTCCTCCACTCCCAGTAGCTACAACAATATGGCTAAATGAGTCCTTATTAGGGTTTTCGAGAATCTCACGCATACATTCTATATAACCTAACTCTCCTAGACGATTGCTGCCTCCAACTGGAATAAAATAGGGATTATAGCCATCCCTTTTTCGATCTTCCATAATTTCTTCAGCAAACACTTTTACATCTCTATCTTTGGGACACAAAATCATCTCAGCACCGAATACTTTATTCAAGAAAACATTTCCTGAATTCATATAGCTTTCAGGTGCATTTTCAAGTCTTTGCTCTAAAACTATGAGACACTTAATTCCGAGTTTAGCGCATGCAGCAGCAGTTTGCCTGGCATGATTTGATTGAATAGCGCCAACAGTAATGATAAGATCGGCATTATTATTTATAGCATCTGGAAGGATAAACTCAAGCTTTCTTGTCTTATTTCCTCCGGTTGCCAGACCGGTACAGTCATCTCTTTTAATAAATATTTGAGGACCCTTTAGCATATCAGAGATATTTTTAAGGTATTCAATGCGTGTTGGGAAATGACCAAGATCAATTCGTTCAAATTTGTCAAACATAAAAAGAGAGGTAGTTGTTTTAGTAAATGATTTAAATATTTATTTAAAATGATTTTATAGTTAAAGTTTTAATTCAAATGAAAATTATAAAAAAAAGTGCTATTTTCTCACCCTGTAATCAATATAGATACTCTCTTTCAAGGGTATGGAGTCTAAACCAAAAGCCTGCATTAATTATCGGGCTAAACCCCTCTACTGCTAATGAAACAGAGGACGATCCAACGATTAGAAGGTCTATGCATTATGCTTATCGATGGGGTTTTGGAGGACTCATAATGGTTAATCTCTTTGCTTTTAAAGCAACCTTACCTAGTGACTTAAGAAAAGCAAATCATCCAATCGGGAAGGACAATAATAAATTCATAATAGAGCATCAGAGAGAGTCTGGAATCGTTCTCGTTGCTTGGGGTAATGATGGAGCGCTGCATAATAGAGATAAAGAAGTATTAGACTTCATTAATAACCCTATGTGTCTTAAGATTAACAAAACAGGGCAACCAGCTCATCCTCTTTACCAAAATAAAGGTCTTTCTCCCATCCAATATCCAAGTTAATTATTTGACTCATCCATAAGGACTTAAATACATTCATCTTTCAATAATGCATATAATTTGTCTTTAAATAATATGTATAAATTCTTAACTAAAATTTCCAATAAATCTCCACAAAAGGCATGGTCTAATCTATGAAGTACATTGTCATTGATCCTGTTTTAGCAGACCTTGGATTTGTCAAAATTTACTGGTACGGTGTTATGTATCTTTTGGCTTTTTTATCAGCCTATTTCTTAGCTAAGTATCGCGCAAAATTGAGTACTTTATGGAATATAAAGCATGTTGATGACCTTATTTTTTATGGCGCCCTAGGCGCTGTCCTAGGCGGTAGGCTGGGGTATCTAATCTTCTATAACTTCTCAATATTTATTTCAAACCCACTCACATTCTTTAATTTCCAGAATGGAGGGATGTCATTTCATGGAGGATTTATCGGGGTACTTATTGCCATGCTGGTTTTTAATAGAAAATATGAGTTCTCGTTTTTTCAAACAACAGACTTCATTGCGCCACTTGTTCCTCTGGGCTTAGGATTTGGGAGGCTAGGAAACTACATTAATGGCGAGCTTTGGGGTAGGGTAACTGAAAGCTCTTGGGGGGTTTTGGCGCCTGATCAGAGCGGACTCTGGGAACAAAGATTTCCAACGCAGCTATATGAGGCTCTTTTAGAAGGACTCTTGTTATTCATAATACTTTGGATCTTTAGTAAAAAGAATCCGCCATTATTTGCAACCTCGGCCTTATTCCTTATTTTTTATGGCTTTTTTAGATTTATAATTGAATTTATTAGGGCCCCAGATTCACATATTGGTTATCTAGCATTTGACTGGCTGACTATGGGACAATTGCTCAGCTTTCCAATGATACTAATTGGACTCTATTTTTTAAATAAGTCATACAATTTAAAGGGTCAAACATGAAACAATACTTAGATTTTTTGAACCTTGTTAGAGATAAAGGCGCTGAAAAAACAGATAGAACTGGAACAGGCACTAAAAGCATATTTGGCCACCAGATGCGCTTTAACCTTGCTGATGGCTTTCCAATTGTAACCACCAAACGAGTTCATGTTCCCTCAGTTATTCATGAGTTACTCTGGTTTTTAAAGGGCGACACCAACATTAAATACTTGAAAGATAATAAAGTCAATATTTGGAATGAATGGGCTGATAAAAATGGAGATCTTGGCCCTGTATACGGCGCTCAATGGCGAAAATGGAAAAATGCTAACGGCCATGAAATTGATCAAATTCAGCAAGCAATTAATCTGATTAATAACGCGCAAGACTCAAGACGGATTATTGTTTCAAGCTGGAATGTTGGAGAACTTGAAAGCATGGCCCTTCAGCCTTGCCATGCTCTTTTTCAGTTTTATGTTGCAGAAGGAAAGCTATCTTGTCAGCTCTATCAAAGAAGTGCAGACATATTTTTAGGGGTGCCATTTAATATCGCCTCATATGCATTACTGACCCATATGGTTGCTCAGCAATCTGATTTAGAGGTAGGTGACTTTGTTTGGAGTGGAGGTGACTGCCATATATATACAAACCACTTTAACCAAGTTGATACTCAGCTTCAAAGAACGCCAAAAAAACTGCCAACTATTCAAATTAATAGAAAACCTGAGAGCATATTTGATTATGCTTACGAAGACTTTGAGCTCATTGATTACGAGCATGATGATCCCATTAAAGCCCCAGTAGCGGTTTAATTAATGGAAAAACTTCAAAAAAAATTCACTTATAAATTTAACGATATTGCTCTTCTGAAGCAAGCGCTTACGCATCGAAGTGTCAGCAAGAGTAATAATGAGCGACTTGAATTTTTAGGTGATAGTGTTCTAGGGTGCGTTATTTCGGAAGAACTATACTTACGCTATCCTTTAATTGATGAAGGTCAACTATCAAGACTTCGCTCTCATCTTGTGAGAGGACAAACTCTTGCAAATTTAGCCAAAAATCTAAATATTTCTGAAAGTCTAACGTTGGGTCATGGAGAACTTAAAAGTGGGGGTTTTAGACGTGAATCAATCCTTGCTGACGCATTTGAGGCAATACTGGGCGCTATCTTTCTTGATTCTGACTATGTAACTGTAAAAAATATAATCCTAAACCTCTTTAATGACTTACTTAATCAGGCGAAACCAGAGGATTCATTAAAAGATTTTAAAACTCAACTTCAAGAGCTACTTCAAAAGAAAGGGCATTCTCTGCCAAGCTATGAGCTGATTCAGACCAAAGGAAAAGACCATAATGCAATTTTTTATGTGAGCTGTACTGTCTCAGAACTCAATCTTACTTCTGAAAAAAATGCTAAAAGCATCAAAAGGGCAGAGCAGGCTTGTGCTCAGTCAATTTTAGAGGAAATTTTAAAATAATGGGTTTTCAATCAGGCTCCATTGCAGTTGTTGGTAAGCCCAATGTCGGCAAATCTACTCTTGTCAATGAGTTGATTGGACAAAAATTATCGATTACTTCTCATCGTCCACAAACAACAAGACACCGCATAAATGCAATTGATACTCAAGCCAATTACCAGATGGTATTTGTGGATACTCCCGGCATACATATTGGCAACAATAAAGCTATTAATTCATATATGAATCGGGCTGCTAGCTCTAGTTTTAACGATGTAGACATGATCATTTGGATTGTTGAAATTTTTAAATGGACTAAAGAGGATGCTAGAGTAATGGAGCACCTTAATAAGGTAGATATCCCAGTCATACTCTGCATTAATAAGATAGATAAATTAGAGTCAGCCGATAAAATGTTCCCCTTTCTCGAAACCTTAAATGAAAAATTTAAAGCCACAGAGGTCTTTCCATTGTCAGCATTTGAAAGAAAAGACACTCAAAAACTACGAAAGTTAATCTTAAAATATCTTCCAGAACAGGATGCGATCTATGATGAGGATTACATCACAGATCGATCTCAAAAGTTTGTGATCTCTGAATTTATTCGCGAAAAGCTGATGAGAAATCTATCGAATGAACTGCCTTACGACATTACTGTTGAGATTGAAAAGCTAGAGCTTGACGGCAAAATGTATCGAATAGCAGCACGTATTTTTGTTGACAAAGCCTCACAAAAAAGCATTGTCATTGGTCAAAATGGCGGTATGCTTAAAAAAATTGGAATGGAGTCTAGACTATCAATTGAAGGCTTTCTAGATGCAAAAGTATTCCTCGAGTTATGGGTTAAGGTTAGGCAAGGCTGGTCAGACGACAAAAGAGCATTAGCATCTTTGGGTTATGACTAGAGTCGAAAATTCACCCGCTTTTTTAATTCATAGAAGAATGTATCAAGGAAACTCTCTCCTACTGGACTTTTTTACAAAAGATCATGGAAAGTTAAGGCTCATTGCTCGAGGTGCAAGAAGCAGCAAAACCTCTCTTCAAATGTTTCAATGTTTAAGCATATCATACAAAGGAAAAGGCGATTTAAAAAGCCTGTCTCAATGGGAAATTTCAGACGAGCCAAGGCGCCTAATGGGTAACGATCTTGTTATGGCAATGTATGTCAATGAACTTATACAAAGACTTCTTCCCGAAGGTGATGAGCATAGTGAAATATTTGAATCCTATTGGTCTTATATTAGGAGTATTAGCTCATTAGATTCAAGTGCAAAAGAGTATACCCTTCGTGTATTTGAAAACCAATTGTTACAAGATTTAGGCTATGGTCTTGACTTTGAAGATGATATTGATGGCAATATCATTAATGACAATCTCCATTATGACTATATTGAGGATCAAGGCTTTGCGCTTAATGTTGAAGGAGAAATTCAAGGCAGTACACTTATTCACCTTTCAAAATCTAATGAGCCTATTTCTTCAACAAAAGAGTTAAGTATTTTAAAAAAAATGAATCGAAAAAGATTAAAATCCTTACTTGGGGATAAGCCCCTTAAAAGTAAAGAATTGTTTTTTGTGAATTAGGTTTAATGATGGATATATTTTTAGGTGTAAATATTGACCACATTGCTACATTAAGACAAGCAAGAGGTACTCGTTACCCCAGCCTGATTGATGCTGCAAAAATATGTGAGAGCTCAGGTGCAGATAGTATTACTCTTCACTTAAGAGAAGATAGACGCCATATTCAGGACCAGGATGTAGAGGAATTAAAATCTAGCCTCACAACCAAAATGAACTTAGAGATGGCTGCGACAGATGAAATGTTAGAAATAGCAACTAAAATTTTGCCTGAAGACTGCTGCCTTGTTCCAGAGAAGAGGCAAGAGCTGACGACTGAAGGAGGCTTAGATGTTCTAACTCAATTAGGCAGAATTAAAGAGGTTTGCTCTGAATTAAGCACAAACAACATTAAAGCCTCTTTATTCATCGATGCTGATAATTATCAGATTGAGGCGGCTATTGAATGCGGCGCACCAATTATTGAAATTCATACAGGTCATTATGCAGACGCCTCATCTGCTGCTGAAAAGCTTAAAGAGCTTCAAAAAATCTCAGAAGCTTGTGCTTATGCACATAGTCTTGGTTTACAGGTCAATGCAGGTCACGGTTTAACTCTTGAGAATACAAAAGCTATTGCTGAAATTAACAGTGTCGTAGAGCTAAATATTGGTCACTCAATTATCTCAAGAGCGCTTTTTGTTGGCTTAGGAGCTGCTACATCTGAAATGAAACAGTTAATACAAGAGGCAAGAGGGTTGTGATTTACGGTATTGGGACAGATATAGTAAACATAGAGAGAGTCCAAAAGATTTTGATCAAAAACCGTGATGGTTTTATCAATCGAGTGTTAACAGAGCACGAGAGAGCTCTATTTACTAATAAAGCTGACAGTGCGGCCTTTTGCGCAAAGAGGTTTGCAGCTAAGGAGGCATTTGCTAAATCCTTGGGAACTGGAATAGGAAGGGTGGTTAGCTTCCAAGATCTTACAATAAGAAACAACGAAAATGGCAAGCCTTACTTTATGCCAAGTGAAAAACTCAGACTATACCTTCTAGAAAAAGGAATTAAGCAGGGTCATTTGAGTATTTCTGATGAAAGTAATCATGCAGTAGCATTTGTTGTACTCGAGTCAGAATCAAGCTCTTAAGAACTAAAAAGGAATATCATCCTCAAATTCATCAGGTGCAACTGGAGTGATTGCAGGCGCCGGCTGAGAAGCTTGCTGCGCTTGAGGCTGAGATTGCTGCATTGGAGCACTTGAATTCATATCATCTCTTCTATCTAACATTTGAAGAGTCCCGCTATAACCACTAATAACAACCTCTGTAGTGTAGCGATCTTGTCCACTTTGATCTTGCCATTTTCTTGTCTGGAGCTTACCTTCTACATAGACCTTTGAGCCTTTATCAAGATATTGACCAGCTATTTCAGCTACCTTGCCAAACAAACTAACTCTATGCCATTCAGTTCTTTCTTGCTTTTGACCAGAACTTTTATCTGTCCAGGATTCACTTGTTGCGATAGATAAATTACTAATTGCGTTTCCATTTGAAGCATATTTAATCTCTGGTTTTGCTCCCAAATTACCTACCAAAATTACTTTATTTATCCCGGCCATTCTATTAATTTCTCCTGTTAAGTTTTAGATTTCAGTGGCATAAAAAGAATCAAAAGCCACCAGATTATTGCTACAAATATGGTAAATAAGAATACACTATTTAAATTGTAAATGTCATAAATAACACCGCCAATTGCTCCGCCAGTAAAGGTGCCAAGAAATTGTGATGTAGAGAAAATTCCCATGGCTAAACCTCTCTTTGAAGAGCTTGCAGTTCTTGATAATAGAGAAGGTAGCAAAGCCTCAATTGTGTTAAATGCTACAAAAAATATAGTTAAGGTAATTAAGAAAACCTTGAAGTTTAAATTTAAACTAAAGAAGATAATTTGACTTGATATAAGTAACAAAATACTAATTAATAATATGTACTTTGTCTTTTTAAATTTTTCAGAGATAATAATTAAAGGAATCATTCCTAAAAATGATAATAGGACAGCTGGAAGGTAAAGCTGCCAATTATCTAACATACTTACAATTTGATTTTCCATTATGAGAAGAGGCATCACAATAAATCCAGCAGCAAGAATTAAATGCAGTGAAAAAATACTAAAATCAAGGGCAAGTAGGTCTTTTGTAAAAGTCTCTTTAAATGCTTCAAAAGATAGCTTGTAGTATGTAATAGATTTAGTATGCTTTAAAGAGAGAACAATAAACATAGCAATCAAAGATAGAAGGGCAATTACCCAAAAAAGGCCTGAAAGCCCAATTCTTGATGAAATGATTGGCCCGATTAGAAGTGAGAGCATAAAAGCGACCCCTATTTGAAACCCAACGAATGCATTCGCCATTGCTCTGTTTTCTTCACTAATTGAATCAGCTAAAAACGCCATAAGAACTGCTGATATAGCGCCTCCACCTTGAAATGCACGACCAATTACAACAATGATAATATTTGAAGTATTAGCTGCTAAAATGCTGCCAAGAAGAAAGACTAGAAGGCCAACTAAAAGAATTGGCTTTCTACCAAACCGATCTGAGAGATAGCCAAAAGGAATTTGAAAGATAGCCTGTGTTAGGCCATATATGCCAATTGCCATTCCAATAAGAATAGGAGTTGCATTTTCATAATCACCGGCATAAACACTCATGACTGGAAACAGCATAAATAAACCCAGCATTCTTACCGCCATAACCAGTGAAATCTTAAATGCAAAGAGCCTTTCAGCAGAATTCATAAGTTAAAAAACTGACTATTATTCTTTAACTGAATAACCTGGCGAGTAATTTGGATAACTCGAGGCTAAAACTTTTCTAACATCAATTGCAAGCTGACCTGCATTAATCTTGTCATAATTATATGCCATAAGATGAAGGCTATCTGGAATTGAGGCGCTATTTGGATAATTTTCAATGATATATTTACTTCGATTAATTGCTGCAATATGAGCGTTAATTTCAGTATAGTAAATTGCTATATAAAATTCATGTCTTGCAAGAGTATTTCGAAGACCAACTAATTTAACTTTGGCGTCTTCTGAATATTTGGAATTAGGAAAAGCTTCAATTAAGTCAACAAAGTATTGATAAGCATTACTGACGCTTTCAACATCCCTTTGAGCACTATCAGTAACTAATTTATCAAGTATAGAGCTCGACTTGGCTTCAGCAACAACACCTCTTAAATAATAAGCATAAGGGGTAGGAGGAAGACTAGGATATCTTTCAATAAAGTCATCTAATACTAATATCGCTCTATTGTATTTTTTTTGCTTAAGCAAGTTATAGGCAATATCTAATCTTGCTTGAATGGCATATTTAGAACCAGGATATGATGATAAGATTATTTCATATTGATCAATGGCTTGCTCGATCAATCCACCATCCAACTTATCCTCGGCTTTTTCATACAGTTCTTTTGGAGTTAAGCCGTCAGCAACAAGCTTTCTTGTGTCCTTGTCGCCGCCCAAAAAAGAACAACCTGACAATAACACGATTAATGTTAGGGAAAATATAGAACGTCTATTCATTTTAAGTTTTGGTTAGTAACTGTAGAAAAGGAAATTATACTAGTGTTTTTTTATCTGGAAACCTTCATGCAAAGAACTTATAGCTCTCAACAACATGATTATATAATTACCATGTTACATCTTATTTAAGAATTAATTTTAATGGCTACTAATTTTTTTCAAATTCAATCTCAAGCAACCTTTTTGTATGGTGTTTTAGGTGACTACCTATCTCAAGAAGAAGTTAAATTAGTTAAAAAGGCCTATAAGATTGCAGATAAAGCGCATTCTGGCCAATTCAGAAAATCAGGAGAAGCCTATATTAGCCATCCATTATCAGTAGCTCTAATCCTAGCAGACCTAAAGTTAGACTATTTATGTATTGTTGCTGCGATTCTTCATGATTGTATAGAAGATACTTCTGTTACTAAGGATGAAGTTAGAAAACAATTTGGTGACCAGGTTGCGCATATAGTTGAAGGTGTATCAAAGCTTACAAACCTTGAATTTACTTCTAGCTCTCAAAAGCAAGCTCAAAATTTTCAAAAACTCATCTTAGCAATGTCTAAAGATATGAGGGTAATGATTATTAAGCTCGCAGATAGACTCCACAATATGAGGACCATTGATTCAATGACTGAAGAAAAAAAGATTCTTAAGGCAAAAGAGACTTCTGAACTGCATGCGCCTATTGCCAGACGCTTAGGACTTCATAGTATTGGAGTTGAGCTAGATGATCTTTGCTTTAAAACACTTCACCCAAGAAAACACTTAGTTATTGAAAGAAAAATAAAAAAACAATATGGCAATCAAAGAAAAACAATTAGTCTTATTAAATCTGAAATAGAGAGTAGATTAAAGTTTGAACAAATTAATGCAACAGTAGAAGGGCGTCAAAAGGAGCCATCAAGTATCTATAACAAAATGAAAATTAAGTCACGAAAATTTTCAGAAGTTTTAGATATGCATGCATTTCGTGTTGTAGTAGAAAATACGAATGCATGTTATCAAGCATTAGGTCATATTCATAGTTTATATAAACCAATCCCTCTAAAGTTTAAAGATTATATTTCAGCGCCTAAACCAAATGGGTATCAGTCTCTTCATACTGTATTAATAGGC
Source organism: Candidatus Pseudothioglobus singularis PS1 (assembly GCF_001281385.1). Lineage (NCBI taxonomy): Bacteria > Pseudomonadati > Pseudomonadota > Gammaproteobacteria > Pseudothioglobaceae (SeqCode) > Pseudothioglobus (SeqCode) > Pseudothioglobus singularis (SeqCode). Next base: position 858,177 of record NZ_CP006911.1, on the reverse strand, counting down.
CCAAGAAAAATGTTTATTGAGGTCCAAATTCGATCACAAGAGATGGATTTTATATCTGAATATGGCATCGCAGCCCACTGGCACTATAAAAATAAGGATGAGCCTTCAAAAAAATTAGCGCGCAATTGGATGGGCTCTTTGTTAGATATTCAGCAAAATACTGACACATCAATCGATTTTTTAGAAAGCACAAAATCAGATTTATTCTCTGATGAAGTGTTTGTTTTTACTCCAGGTGGAAAAATTATTCAGTTACCTTTAAGAGCTACAGTCCTTGATTTTGCTTATGCAGTTCATACAAATATTGGCAAAAAGGCTCAAAAAGCAACAATTAATGGTAATGAAGTAGAACTGTTAACGCGTCTCAAATCAGGACAAACAGTGGAAATTATTACTGGCAGATTTGTAAAGCCAAAGCCAAGCTGGTTAGATATTGTTGTGACTTCAAAAGCAAAAACTGCCATTAAAGCACACTTAAAAGATAACTCTAAAGTGGAACTTGCTAGACTCGGAAAACTGTTAATAGCTGATGCTTTAAAATTTCAAAATATTAAGATAAATGACGTTCCATTAGATAAATGGAATAAATGTTTTAAAGAGCTCAATTGTGTTGATTTTGAAGATTTATATATCAGGGTAGGTCTTTCTGAGATTTTTGTTGCTGTTGTTATAAATAAATTACTTCAAGACATAAATAATGAAACAATAAACACCCTAGCTATTAAGAAAACAAAGGGTATGGCTATTAATTTTGCACAGTGCTGCTATCCGATACCTGGGGATGAAGTCACTGGAGTCTTAACCTCGATACGAGGCTTAGTATTACATCGAACAAACTGCTCACAACTTGGACATATCAAAGAAAAAAATGCACAATGGATGGAAGTTGATTGGAAGTCAGATGGGAGTGAGCAATTTGAAGTAGCAATAAGCTGTTTAGTAGAAAATCGAAGTGGAAGGTTAGCAGCTATTGCAAATACGCTCGCAAATCTTGGAGTCAATATTGAAAATATAGAACAGCAACAAAGACCAGGATCAGATAGACTATTTTATATTACCCTTGTTGTGAGTAATATTATTGAACTTAATAGCGTTCTTAATAAGCTAAATAAGCTACCTCACCTTATTTCAGTAGGCAGACTTTAATTTAAAAAAATGTTTAAATCTAACACTTGAATTGATTAAAATTACTTAATTAAATTTAACTGTCCTTAAAAATATAATGATCTGTTGGACCGATTCATTAGAAATAGCAATCTCTCTGGCGGATAACTTTCCTGAAATTGACCCAAAAACAATTAACTTTGTCGATCTTCGTGCACTTGTATTAAATCTTGAGGATTTTGAAGAAGCTGATAGTAAATGTGGTGAAAGGGTTTTAGAGGCAATACAAATGAACTGGATTGAGGAAATCGAGTGAAAATTATCAAGTTTATAATCACTCTGAGTGTTTTTATTTCTTTATCGGCAAATGCACTTCTAGAAGTCAACATTATCAAATCAAGAGAAGCCGCTTTTCCAATAGTTATAGCCCCATTTGAGATTGTTGGAAATTCTAACAATGTTGATATTTCAAAAATTATTAGAGACAATCTAAATCGATCCGGACAATTTAACGCCTTAAGTACAGAAGCCCTGATAACTAATCAAATCGACTTTAGTTTTTGGCAAGAACATAAAAAAGATGCAGTGGTATTTGGAAAGATTGAACAAGTAAGCAATAAAGTTTATAACGTTTATATTTATATTTATGATGTATTTTCAGAGAAAAGTCTCTATCAAAAGAAAATAAGAGTCCACAATAGCGGTTTTAGAAGAATTGCGCATTTTTTAAGTGACAAAATTTATTATGTATTATTGGGGCAAAAAGGCTCTTTCGACACCAGGCTTTCTTATGTAACAGTAACTGAAAATAGCAATGGCGGTCGAACATATAAGCTACAAATTTCAGACTCTGACGGATTCAATCCTCAAACAGTAGTTAGATCCTCAAATCCTATTCTCTCGCCTGCATGGTCAAAAGACCAAAAGAAACTTGCATACGTCTCTTTCAAAAATAATAGATCAGAAGTTTTTGTAATGACTCCATTTTTAAAAACAATTCCAATTAAATTACCAAAATTTGATGGAATAGCATCATCACCAACCTGGCATCCTGATGGTGAGAGTATTGCACTAACTCTATCTAAAAATGGTAATAAGGATATATATTTGTATGATTTTAAGTCTAAACCAATTCCATTGACTACAAATATTGCTATTGATACTGAAGCTAGCTTTTCTCCTGATGGAACCAAAATTGCATTTACCTCCAATCGAACTGGGCAGGTGCAGATCTATATTAAAGATCTTAAATCAGGAAAAATTTCTAGGGCAACTTTTGAGGGCCGCTACAACGCAAAACCAGTTTTCTCTCCTGATGGTAAAGATTTAGCTCTTATTCATAGAGTTGGAAAAGACTATAGATTGGCTCTTCTTGACATAGCATCAAGAGACTTGACAGTTATGACGCAAAATAAATCAGATGAGTCACCCTATTTTTCTCCAAATGGTGGTATGATTATTTACTCAACTAATAGGGATAACAAAGGAATATTGTCTATAATTTCACTACATAATAATCAAGTTGTTGAGTTAATGCAAAAAGAAGGTGAAGTAAGAGAGCCTAGCTGGTCAAACTATTCAAATTAAGGAACCTAAAATGTCAAAAAAAATTCTATTATTATCAAGTGTAATTTTTCTAAGTTCATGTGCTGCAACCAATATATCTGAACTGGGAGATAAATTTCTTGATCTAATCAACCCATCAGACGATGCAACTGAAGTTGCTATGCTAAGTGGCGAGGAAAATCTTATTGCAATGGATGAAGCTGGAGGATTCACAATAGATGAACTTGAAGAATTATCCAATGATGAATTAATTGCGATTGCAAAAGAAAAAGGCCTAGAAGACCTAATACTTCTTGATGAAGATGGAAACCTTCTAAATAGAGACCAAATTATTAATGCAATTGTTGAAAGTGCTGCATTACTTGAAAGTAAATCTGAAGAATTAGAGTCAATGTCAGATGATGAACTTATTGAGGTGGCTGTTTCTAAGGGTTTAACTGAACTGATTGTATTAGATGCTGATGGCAACCTTGCAAATCGAGATGAGCTGGTTGAAGCATTATTAGAAAGCGCTGCTGCAACAGAGGCTGCAATTAGTGAGTTTGGCAATAATGCAGATTCATTTACGCTATATTTTGCCTATGATGATACTGAAATTGATGAAGTAGCGACAAGAACAATCATTCAACATGCAAACTTTATGCAAGAAAATCCATCTGTTAACCTTCGCTTAGAAGGGCATGCAGATGAGAGAGGAACTCGTGAATATAATCTTGCTCTAGGTGAGAATCGTGCACTAAGTGTAAAAGAAGTTCTTGGCCTGTATAACCTAGACGATAGAATCATCGTTGTAAGTTATGGAGAGGAATCGCCGATCCTAACTGGCAGCAATGAGGAGGCCTGGGAGAAAAACCGAAGAGTAGAATTCTCTTACTACTAAAAGCAATTTGTTTAAAAGCTACCTTAAATAGTTGTTTTATCGTCTGATGAAAAACTTTTCCTATAGTTCTGTACTTTGTGTTTCATTATTATCGATGTCGTTTGGAGCTTTCTCTGCTGAAGGCTTAAATGTAGATCTTGCAATACTTAAAATCAATAAAGAGGCAAAGTCCCTAAACAAAGAAATTCTTACTTTAAAGGATGAGATTGAAATCTTACGAGAAAATCAAAGACTTAATTCTGAAAAAATTGACGAACTTCTTCAGATGATTGAATTAAGCCAGACAACCAACAAGCAATTAGAAAAATCAGTTGAAATTAATCCGCAGCCCTCTAAGCTTTTTAGAGATGGAAAGAGTAGTTTTGTTCTTGGGAATTATGATAAAGCTATTGAGCTCTTTTTAAGTCATCTAAATTACTCTCCAAACGATAAAAGTTTGATAGACACACAACTATGGCTAGGGCGCTCTTACTTTTACAGCGAGTCTTATCTAGAGTCCAAAAATTCATATTTAGATTTTCAAGCTCTAGGGACTGAACATCCAAAGTATGCTGACTCCTTATATGAATTGTCTAGAGTTTATATAGAGCTCAATGAAGCCAGTGAAGCCAAGATGCTTTTAACCCAAATGCTTGAAGATTATCCAAATCACATTCTTTTCAATAAAGCTTCTGCACTCATTCAAAGCCTTTAAATAAGTGGCAACTATAGAAATTCAAAAAGTTGACTTGGCATCTTTTTGTTATCTAAACAAAGAAAGATATCCGTTTTTACTCGAAAGTGTAAATCATAATGAAAATAATAGGTATTCAATATTATTTGCTTTTCCAGAAGAAAATATTGTACTGAGAAATTTTGCAGATTTTGATTTTTTGAGTGAACTAGAAAATCAGTGTAAACAAATAAGTGATAATTTAAACCTCCCTTTTAACGGTGGGTGGTTTGTTTACTTATCATATGAGCTAATAGGGCAAATTGAACCTACTTTAGCATCCAAACTTCACAAATCTAGAATTCCAATTGCTTATGCAGTAAAAATACCATGTGCAGTCATAACTGACCACAAGCTCAAAAAAACATATGTCGTTGATGAGGATAATGATCGCACTCGCATTAATCAAATATTATCAGATATTAAAGCTATTGAAAACATCCCAGATGCGCCTCTAGATGGAGAAATTTCAGAGGAAAATAATGAAAAGTTTACTGATGGCGTCAAGAGAAGTCTGGATTATATTGTTGCGGGTGATGTCTTTCAGGTTAACTTATCGAGAAAATGGTCATACGCTCTAAGCTCAAAAGAAGATTCAGCAATAATATACAAACAACTTAAAAAGGCTAATCCAGCTCCTTTTTCAGCACTTGTTCAATATGAAAATTTTAGTATTATCTCATCCTCACCTGAGAGATTATTTAGTGTGAATGATGGTGTATTAGAGACAAGGCCAATTGCTGGAACACACCCAAGAGGAGAAGGGCGCTCAGATGACGCTCAAAAAGAGAACCTGATTAGCCATCCTAAAGAAATAGCTGAGCACGTTATGCTTTTAGATCTCGAAAGAAATGATATGGGAAGGGTGTGTGAATATGGAAGCGTTTATGTTAATGAGATAATGACTTTAGAGACCTACCCTTATGTTCATCATATCGTCTCAAACATAAAAGGTAATCTTCGAAAGCATGTAGGAGTTAAGCAAATTGTCAAAGCATTATTTCCAGGTGGAACAATAACAGGATGTCCTAAAGTTCGATGTATGGAAATTATTAATGAACTTGAGCAAATGCCTAGGGAGGCTTATACTGGTTCAGTCGGGTATGTGAGTCAAAATGGTAAAATGGACTTCAATATTCTTATTAGAAGCTTTATCCATCAGGGCGACAATCTAACTTTTAGAGCTGGTGCGGGAATTGTATTCGACTCTGATCCTTTGAGAGAGCTTGCTGAGACTCGTCATAAAGCCCAAGGATTGATTAAGGTTTTTGAGAAATAATATTCTAAGGTTTAAACTTTGACGTCATAGGGTAACGCCTTTCTTTTCCAAAGGCATTGCTACTTATTTTGGGCCCAGGGGCAGACTGTCTTCTTTTATATTCATTTCTTAAGATTAAAGAAGTAATCTTATTGACATCTTCTGAGTTATGGCCATTTTCTATAATTTCATTAACAGACTGTTTTTGTTCTACAAATCTCATCAAAATATCATCCAAGATATCATAAGACGGAAGTGAATCTTGATCAACCTGGTCGGGCGCAAGCTCTGCAGAAGGGGGCCTAGTTATTACCCTTTCAGGAATGACATCAGATAGGGTATTTCGATATTTTGCTAGTTGATAAACCATAGTTTTTGATATATCTTTGAGAGGTGCAAATCCGCCACACATGTCACCATACAATGTAGCATAACCAACAGCCATTTCAGACTTATTACCTGTTGCAAGAACAAGCTTATGAGATTTGTTAGATAAAGCCATTAAAAGGGTTCCACGGACACGTGACTGAATATTTTCTTCAGTAGTATCTCTAGAAGTATTTCTAAATTGATCACTCAGTGATAAGTTGAATGAGTCAACCATTGAATGGATATCGATACTAGAAAACTCAACACCCTGAGTTTCAGCTTGAAGCTCAGAGTCAGTTAAACTCATATCAGAGGTAAATTGATATGGCATCATAACTGCATGGACATTTTCTGCACCAATTGCATCAACAGCAATAGCTAAAGTTAAAGCAGAATCAATGCCTCCAGATAAACCGATTAAAGCACCGCCAAAAGTATTTTTTTGAATATAGTCCTTTGTTGCTAAAACAATGGCAGAATAGATTAAAGATACATTGCTAACCAAAGAAGGGGTAAATGTTGTGTCAATATGAGAAACGCTCAGCTCTTTAAAGGCTGGGAGTTGAAGGGACACATCTCCCTGATTATTAACTATGAAGGAGTTACCGTCAAATACAACCTCATCCTGGCCACCCACCATATTCACATAAATAAAAGTAATATCAAACTTTAAAGCATAATTTTTACAGATATTTATGCGCTCACTTTGCTTATTAAGTTGAAATGGTGAGGCATTAAGCGAAACCACAATATCAATATTCGACTGGCATAAACTTGAAATGGGACCTTCGACCCATTGATCTTCGCAAATTAACACACCTATTTTGGTATTTTGACATTCAAATACAAAAGAATCGACACCAGATGAAAAATAACGTTTTTCATCAAAAACACCATAATTTGGTAATTCCTGCTTGTTGTAAATATTAAAGATTCGATTATTTTGAATAAGATAGGCGCTATTAAAAAGAAAGTCATCAGTTTTGTTCGGTGCACCAAATAAAATTGAAATGTCTGAAGGCACCAAATTACAGAAATTTGTTATTTCCTCTTTGACCTGATTAGTAAATCCATCTCGAAACAATAAATCTTCAGGAGGATAGCCAGTCAAGGCCAACTCTGGAAATATAATTAAATGAGCTCCAGCATTATTAGCCTCAATAGACAAATCAAGCATTTTTTGTGCATTCAACTTAATATCCCCAACAATAGGGTTAAATTGTGCGATTTGTATTCTGATTGGTGAGGTTTCAGAAAATATTTTATTTAACTGTTCTTGCCAAAATTTGGCCTTCGAGTTATTACCTGTATTTATTGCGTGTTCAAATTTAGTATTTGCAACAACCTCAGCAGGGTCTATATCAAGGATATTAGCGATCAACCAAGCGTGTGTTTCGCTTAAAGCAGCCTTTCCAGAGCTATATTTACTAAGATTTGACTGATTAATGTCATATTCTTTAGCTATTTTATAATCAGAATAACCTGTTTTATCACGCACCATTGCTAGGTATTCGGTAGTTTTGATGATCATTGTGTTTCATTAATTAAACTATATATTAGTTATTTTATACCACTATAGGTAAAAAATAACTAAAATTACTTATAATAACAAAAATAATACATGTAAGATTTAACTAATTTATATATAACTCATTGAATTAAAACAATTTAATTTATAATGAATACATTAAGATTGTTAGCATTATCTAATCAAATTCTTTATAAAAACAATTTGTCAGCTAAATAAAAAGAATCTAATTACTTGAATTTAATTCAACTTTTCTAGATCTGAATTAGAGGATATTATCGCTTTAATAGCAAAAATCAAGCCATACTAGTTGAATTGATTTAAATTTTTTTTTAATAATTAATTTGTATTACTTGTTTAACTAGTGTTAAAATTTTCTGTGAACCTCATTCAATTGTGAAGGTTTTTTATACTTTGAAACTCATTAAGGAGATATATATGAAACAATTATTAAAATTGTCTGCTGCTTCATTGTTAGTTGTTGGTGCACTTAGTGTACAGGCTTCTACTTTGAGCGACGTTCAGGCTAAAGGACACGTATCTTGTGGTGTCTCTAAAGGTCTTGCTGGTTTTTCTTCAGCTGACTCGTCTGGTACATGGACTGGTATTGACGTTGATGTTTGTCGTGCTGTTGCTGCTGCAACGCTTGGTGATGCAACTAAAGTTAAATTTGTACCATTAACTGCTAAGGAAAGATTCACTGCGCTACAATCTGGTGAGATCGATATGTTGTCTAGAAATACGACTTGGACAATTACTCGTGACGCTTCATTAGGATTGAACTTTGCTGGTGTTAACTACTATGACGGACAAGGCTTTATGGTTAAGTCTTCTCTAGGTGTTTCTAGTGCTATGGAATTAAGTGGTGCTGCAATTTGTATTCAAGCAGGTACTACTACTGAATTGAACTTAGCTGACTGGGGTAAAGCAAATGGAATCGAGTACAACTCAGTTGTATCAGATACTAATGCTCAAACTCTAACTAACTATGACGCTGGACGTTGTGATGTATTAACAACTGATGCTTCTGGTCTTTACTCAATGCGTGCAGGTGCAAATGATCCTTCAGAGCATGTAGTACTTCCAGAAATCATTTCTAAAGAGCCTCTAGGTCCTGTTGTTCGTCAAGGTGACGATCAATGGTTCAACATTGTAAGATGGTCTTTAAACGCTATGATTACTGCAGAAGAAATTGGTGTTAACAGTGGTAACGTTGATGATGTTTCTAACAACCCAGAGCGTGAGCGCTTAATGGGTCGTTCAGGAAGCACTCATGAGTATGTTGGTCTGACTCCAGACTGGACTTACCAAATCGTTAAGCAAGTAGGTAACTATGCTGAAAGCTTCGAGCGTAACATTGGACTTTCTACTCCAATTGGTATTGCTCGTGGTGTTAACGCACTATGGTCGCAAGGTGGTATTCTTTACTCACCTCCATTTAGATAAGTAATTATCTAGTTAGAACCTAAACCAGACTGCTATACTTTAGCAGTCTGGTTTTTTTTTGATTTTTTCTAACTTAGAAACACTATATTTAGTAAAATATTCATATTCAAATTTTTAGCAATTTATGAAAAAACTTATCCTCGAATCCTTAGGAAAATCTCAACACAGAGGATCAAACTTTCGAGATCTACTTTATAACAACGAAGTCAGGTCTTTTTTATTCCAAGTCATTACCTTTGTTCTGGTAATAGGGCTTTTTTATACAGCAATAGGAAACCTCTTTCAAAATATTGAAGATAGAGGCATCCAAACTGGATTTACATTCCTAAAAAATAGAGCAGGCTTTGACATACTCCCTTTTTTAGGCAATATTGCGGTTGACTACACCCCTGAATCTTCAAACTTAACTGTTTTTTATGTGGGATTAATTAACACACTTGTTGTCGCCTTTATTGGAATCATTTTATCGACGCTAATAGGACTTCTTATTGGTATCGCAAGACTTTCAAATAATTATCTTGTTGCTAAGCTAGCAGGGAGCTACATAGAGCTCTTTAGAAACATTCCTATACTTCTTCAAATTTTATTTTGGTATAACTTATTTATTAATGTTTTTCCGCACCCAAAGCAAAGTCTATCATTTTTTGATCTTGCATTTCTAAATCAACGAGGTTTGTATCTGCCCAAACCAATCCCTGAAGAGGGTTTCTTATACGTAGTATTTGCATTCATCATTGGAATCATTGCAGCTTATTTTATTAAGAAATCCTATAAGAAGAAGCATGAACTAACTGGTATTCACACCAGTACATGGCCATATTCAATTGGTTTAATTCTTGGTCTGCCAATTCTTGTTTATCTGGTATTTGGATCTCCACTGGCATTTGACTTTGCCGTTCTAGGTAAATTTAACTTAAAGGGTGGAATGGCAGTTGTACCAGAGTTTTTAGCATTAACGTTTGCTCTTAGTGTTTATACTGCAACCTATATTGCTGAGGCCATTCGATCAGGTATTGAGGCAGTTGACAAGGGACAAAAAGAGGCTGCAGCTGCGATTGGCTTGACACCCGTTCAATCACTTAAACTTATTATTTTGCCACAAGCCCTTAGGGTTGCAATACCGCCAACAATTAACCAGTATTTGAATCTTACAAAAAACTCTTCTTTAGCTACCGTAATTGGCTATCCAGAGTTAATGAGTACTTTTGGAGGAACTGTTTTAAATCAAGTTGGCCAGGCAGTAGAAATTCTAGCCATGGCGATGCTTGTTTATCTAGTCATTTCACTATTTATCTCTTTATTGCTGAACTATGTCAATAAAAAGATGGAAATTCAGGGAAGATAATTATGCCAGTATTTGACCAACAAGCTACTAGAAAGCCGCCAATATCACAAATTGGTGCACTTGTATGGCTTAGAACCAATCTCTTCTCTTCATGGGTAAATTCAGCCCTTACCCTTGCATCGCTATATTTGCTTTACATTATGATTCCTCCATTGCTTGACTGGATGTTCTTTAATGCAAGCTTTAGTTTTGGAACTGTAAACCTTTTTGGCTTTGAAATAAAGTTTAGTGAGGAAATGGCAACTAATCAAAACTGTGGCAGAGTTGGGGCTTGTTGGCCCTATATTTATGAAAAGCTTTACATGTATACCTATGGATTCTATCCTCGAACAGAGACCTGGAGGCCTAATACAGTATTTGCACTAACTGGCCTGCTATTTGTCATAGTCCCGCTAGTAAAAAACTATAAGTACAAAAATAGAGTCACTTTATCATTAATCATCTTTTACCCATTGGTTTCCTATGTTTTAATTGCTGGTGGGTTTGGAATATTAATGCCTGTTTCAACTGATCAATGGGGTGGCTTATTGCTGACATTAATTATTGCATCAGTAGGGATTATCGTTTCTTTTCCAATAGGAGTACTTCTAGCCCTAGGAAGACAATCAGATTTAAAGGTAATCAAGCTATTCTCTACTTTGTTTATTGAGTTTATTAGAGCTGTGCCATTAATCACTATTTTGTTTATGGCCTCTTTTGTTCTCCCACTATTTTTAGAATCAGGAAATTATTTTGATAAGCTCTTAAGAGCGCTTATCGGTATTGCTCTTTTTCAAGCTGCATATTTTGCTGAAGTAGTAAGGGGAGGGCTCCAGGCTATCCCAAGAGGTCAATATGAGGCAGCTGATGCAATAGGCTTGAGTTATTTCCAAAAAAACGCACTAATTATTCTTCCACAAGCATTAAAAATATCAATACCAAATATTGTTGGCTCATCAATTTCTTTATTTAAAGATACAACGCTTGTTCTGATTATTGGACTATTCGATATGCTTGCTATGGTCAATCTAACTAGTAATGACCCATATTGGCTTGCCAGAGAAACAGAAGGCTTTGTATTCGTTACTATTGTTATGTGGGCTATACTATATACAATGTCCCGCTACTCAAAAAAATTAGAAATACGATTCAATACTGAAAATAAAAACTAAAGGTTATAAGAAAATGAGCAACGATAAAAATAAAACCAATATCATAGAAATATCTGACTTAAATAAGTGGTATGGAGACTTTCATGCCCTCAAGAACATCAATCTAGAGATAAAGGAAGGTGAAATAATTGTTGTCTGTGGACCCTCAGGAAGTGGTAAATCAACTCTGATAAGGTGCGTTAACTTCTTAGAAAAATTCCAAGAGGGCTCTATAGTGGTATCTGGTACAGAGTTGACCGATGATGCACAAAAAATTAGACAAATTAGAAGTGAAGTGTCTATGGTATTCCAGCACTTTAACCTTTTTCCTCATTTAACCATTGTTGATAATCTTACTTTAGCACCAATCTGGGTTCATAACGAAACAAAGCAAGAGGCTAGAGAAAAAGCCTTAAAGCTTCTAGATAGAGTAGGCATCAAAGACCAAGCAGAAAAATACCCAAATCAGCTGAGCGGTGGACAACAGCAAAGGGTAGCAATAGCGAGATCCCTATGTACCAACCCAAAAATTATGTTATTTGATGAGCCTACCTCTGCTTTAGACCCTGAAATGATATCTGAGGTATTAGATGTTATGGTAGAGCTTGCTAAAGAAGGAATAACAATGATTTGTGTTACCCATGAAATGGGCTTTGCAAGAAAGGTGGCAAACAGAATTATATTTATGGACGATGGTCAAATTGTAGAAGAAAATGATCCTGAAAAATTCTTTAATAACGCTGAATCTGACAGGCTACAACTATTTTTAGACCAAATATTAACGCACTAGTTTTAATTAAACCAGCTCTAGAATCAATTAGAGTAAGTCAAGCTGTAATATTTGCATCATTCCTGATCCTATCAGGCTCTGCTGACGCTGAGTCAAATATAGCTCTCAAAATAGAAAATAATCCAACTGAGCTCAAATTCCAGGATGGCAGTAAATATAGCGGCAATACTACTAAATGCACTATTAAATCGATAATTAAGAACTGTATGCAGGGAAAAGGGATATACACAACATCAAGTGGATATCGATATACAGGATCATTTATAAATAACAAGCCAGAGGGCTACGGTGAATTAATATCGCCGACTGGGCAAGTATATAAGGGGGAATTTAAGTCAGGTAGTCTGGAGGGAGAGGGGGAGATGCTATATCCAGATGGGAGACGCTATATAGGCTCATTTAAGGAAAACAATAGAGAAGGGCAAGGCACAATGAACTATCCTGCTGGAGAGCAATTTGGAGAAGGAAGTCAATACAATGGATTTTGGAAACTGAATAAAAGAAATGGTAGAGGAAAAATCATCTATTTTGATGATGGCAGGATATTAAAAGGGGAATTCAAAGAAAATATACTCGTTAAAAGGTATTAAAAAGAAGTGAATCAGTTATATAATTTAATTATTAAATAAAAACAATATCAAATGTTTAAGTTTTTAAAGAAGGAAGAGTCTAAAGAAGCCCCAGAAGTCACACAATCCGAAGACTGGACCAAGGATATAAAGCGCAGTAAAAAGATTGGCCAAGAAGTTGAGCAATTAACATTTATGTATGACTCTGAAAGTCATATTGATACTAAAGGGACTAAGCAGGGACTAAGTAGGGACCATCTAATAATTTTAAAAAAATGTAAGAATGAAAGTACTGCTTTAGAATTAATGAAGATTCTCAAAAGAACCAATAAGTCTAAGTTTAAAACTGCGATAATAAATCCACTTATCGATCATAAATTCTTAGAGTTAACTATTCCTGAAAGTCCTAAAAGTCCAAGTCAAAAATATAGGACAACTGGTAAGTTTGTTAAGAGAAGAGTCAAAGAGTAAGTAAAAAGAGCTCTAGTATTGTAGAAAAAGGGTTTTTTTATATCAGAACACCCTTTCACTCTAAATATTCGATTCAAGCTACTTTTATAATTTTAATGATAACTTTCCTGTGTTAGTTAATGAAGTGCTCTATATTTGTAAATTTGGGACTTATTATGTAACTCATTGTTTTTTAAGGATATTCTATTAAATTCCATGTTTTTTTTACGTATTATGTTCGTATAATTTATATTATGTTAAATAATACTTATTTTTTTCAACTTCAACATACTTAAACCCTATATTAAGAAATATGGATAATATATTTCTTAGTCCCACCCTACTAGTTCTTATATTGTCTTTTTTTTAACTTGGTCCCAATGTTTCTAATATGTCTATAAATAAAAGAAGTTATCAGCTTTTAGGCTTGCTTGTTATTGTGTGGGGATCCTCCTTTCTTCTTATTGATCGTGCGCTTTTATTTTTCACACCAGAGCAAGTTGTTGGTTACAGACTCGTCATTGGTGCTATTACTATGTTCGCTATTGCGCTTTATTATGGAAAATCTTTTCCAAGAACGATAACACCCTGGCTGCACTTTATTGTCTATGCAGTGATTGGAAACATTTTGCCATATCTGCTTATCGCAACTGGTCAATTAACTATTACATCTGGTATGGCTGGCTTACTTATGGCTTTTATGCCTCTAGTTACACTTGTCTTGGCTCACATTTTTCTTCCCAACGACAAACTCACTAGATTTAAAATTTTGGGCTTTATCATTGGTATTTCTGGAGTCCTTTTTATACTTGGACCTTCTATTAATAATGGCAACAATACTCTTTTTGGAGTTTTATTAGTTCTTGGTGCTGCTTGTGCTTATGCTATAAACACTATTATCGCCTCTCGACTTCCTTCTTATGACCCCTTAGTGTCAAGTGCTAGCGTTCTATTAGTTGCGAGCTTGCTTTCTTTCTTTATTTGGCCCAACATCTTCTTCATTAATTTTTCTAATATCCCATTTATTAGTGGTGTGAGTATTATACTATTAGGTGCCCTACCAACTGGGATTGCTGCTTTTCTTTACTTTATCATTATTAATACTGCTGGCGCTACATTTCTATCTAATATTAATTATTTAATACCCGTAGTTGCTTTTTTTCTTGGGGCTTTATTGCTTGGTGAAGACATTCTTTGGCAAAATATTTTGGCACTTCTCCTTATTATTTCTGGTATTTTCATTTCAAGAAAAAATACTTAGTTCTAGATTTTTTTCTCTTATAAATTTCTTGTTTTTTTTCAATTAGTTAGATATAAATTCAACATAATTAGCTTAATTAAATTTCATCTATATTATTTATTTTCTATATTTAGTGTATATTTATCACCGTAAGCACTAAATGTAGTACCTTTTTAGGAGTTGAGTTTGAACCAGGAAATCCAGGCAGTCAAAGACCAAGCTGTTGATCAAGAAATATTAGTTACCAAAAGAGATGGTTCAAAAGAGTCAATTGATTTTGAAAAAATCCATCGTGTTGTTCATTGGGCCTCCCAAGACTTGGAAAATATTTCTGTCTCTCAGGTTGAAATCAATGCTCAATTAGCATTTTTTGATGGTATTAAAACTGAAGATATACATGAGACTATTATTAAGTCTGCAGCAGATTTAATTTCGACAGATGTTCCTGATTATCAGTATTTAGCAGCTCGTCTAGCAATTTTTCATCTTAGAAAAAAAGCATTTAAATCTTTCACTCCACCCTCTTTAATTGATCATGTTACTAAGCTTACAAATTTAGGGATTTATGATAAAGATATACTAAATAAATATAACGCTTCTGAGTTTGAAGAGTTTAATAATTATATTGATCATTGGCGTGATATGAACTTTTCGTATGCTGCAGTTAAGCAACTTGAGGGTAAATATTTAGTTCAAAACCGTGTGACTGGTGAGATTCATGAGTCTCCTCAGATGTTGTACATGCTTGTTGGAATGTGCTTGTTTCAAGAATATAAAGGTAAGGCTAGAATTAAAATTGTTAAGCGTTTTTATGATGCCTCATCTAACTTCAAAATTTCACTACCAACTCCAATTATGGCTGGTGTGAGAACGCCTACTCGTCAATTTTCCTCTTGTGTTTTAATTGAAACAGATGATGATTTAGACTCTATTAGTGCTGCTTCTGGTGCAATTGTTAAATATGTATCTCAACGAGCTGGTATAGGGATTAATGCTGGAAAAATTCGTGCTCTAGGTAGCCCAATTAGAGGTGGAGAAGCAACTCATACTGGATGCATACCTTTCTTTAAGCACTTTCATACAGCGGTTAAATCTTGTTCTCAAGGTGGAGTTAGAGGTGGCGCTGCAACACTTTTTTATCCTTTGTGGCATTTAGAAGTTGAAGGCCTAATTGTTTTAAAAAATAATACCGGTACCGATGAAAATAGAATCAGACATCTTGACTACGGTGTCCAATTTAATGGCTTGATGTATGAACGTTTTTTAAAAGATGAAAATATAACCTTATTCTCGCCTAATGATGTTCCTGGCCTCTATGATTCCTTTTTTGCTGATCAAAAAAAGTTTAAAAAACTTTATGAAAAGTACGAGAAAGATGACTCTATTCGTAAACAGCAAATTAGTGCTCGTGAACTATTTGCAATGTTTATGAAGGAGAGAGCCAATACAGGTCGTATATATCTACAAAATGTTGATCATTGCAACACTCATGGTGCTTTTGACCCTTCACAAGCCCCAATTAAGCAATCTAATCTTTGCATGGAAATTACATTGCCCACAAAACCTTTATACTCTGTTCAAGATAAAGAAGGTGAAGTAGCCCTCTGTACGCTTTCTGCAGTTAACTTAGGGGCTCTTGAGAGTCTTGATGAACTTGAAGATATTACTGATATTATTGTGCGCTCTCTTGACTCTTTGCTTGACTATCAAGATTACCCACTAAAAGCTGCAGAGATTGCTAGTAATAATCGAAGAACACTTGGTATTGGAGTAACAAATTTAGCTTACTATCTAGCCAAGAATGGCGCTAAATACTCTGATGGATCTGGCAATGAATTAATCCATAAAACATTTGAAGCGCTTCAATATTACTCATTGAAAGCGTCAAATGAAATCGCAGAAGAGTTTGGCCCCTGCCCTCTTTTCTCAGAGACGCAGTATGCAAAAGGCATAATGCCAACCGATAGCTATAAAAAAGATATTGATGAATTCTGTAATACTGAGCTTGAGCTTGATTGGGACACTTTAAGAAAAAATATAAAAGCTAAAGGCCTCAGAAACTCAACCTTAACTGCTCTTATGCCTTGTGAAAGCTCGTCTCAAATTTCTAATTCCACCAATGGTATTGAGCCGCCCAGAGGCTTTATATCTGTCAAGCAATCTAAAGATGGAATTCTTAAACAGGTTGTTCCTGAGTATGAAAAACTTCATAAAAGTTATGAGCTGCTTTGGGATATCAAAGACAATGAAGGCTACCTTCAATTGTGTGCAATTATGCAAAAATTTGTTGATCAATCTATCTCAACAAATACTCACTATGATCCTTCGCAATATGATGGCAATAGAGTGCCAATGAAGCTTTTCTTAATGGACCTCTTAAAGGCTTACAAGTATGGCATTAAGACGCTTTATTACCATACAACTAGAGATGGAGCCAGTGATGATCAAAATGCTGCTATAAAAGGCGATGATGACTGTGAAGATGGTGTTTGTAAACTATAAAATTTATTAATTATGTCCTATAGTATATTTAATCAAAAAATTAATGACACGCTCAAACAGCCAATGTTCTTTGGTGATGCTGTAAATGTTGCACGCTTTGATCAACAAAAATTTGAGATGTTTGAAAAGCTTACTGAAAAACAACTTTCTTTTTTTTGGCGACCCGAAGAAATTGATGTGTCAAAAGACAAAATTGATTTTGGTAAGTTATTGCCAAACGAAAAGCATATTTTTATATCTAACCTTCAATATCAGATTTTATTAGACTCTGTTCAAGGACGCTCACCTAACATTGCCTTTCTACCGATTGTTTCTCTCCCTGAGTTAGAAAATTGGATTGAAACTTGGGCTTTTTCAGAGACCATCCATTCTCGCTCATATACTCACATTATTAGAGCAATTGTTAATGAACCAGGCGCAGTTTTTGATGAAATCATGAAAACTGAAGAAATTATTCAAAGAGCGACAAGCGTTTCTAAACATTATGATAAGTTAATTAATCATACGCAGGCCTACCTCCTCAACGGTGAAGGTGAGCATCAAATTGATGGAAAAACTCTTAACATTAATATGTATTCTCTTAAGAGACTTCTCTATTTAACAATAATGTCTGTAAATATTCTAGAAGCTATCCGCTTCTATGTAAGTTTTGCATGTTCATTTGCTTTTGCGGAAAGAAAGGTAATGGAAGGTAATGCAAAAATTATTAAGCTAATTGCTAGAGATGAAGCGCTTCATCTCACAGGCACTCAGCACATGCTTAATTTAATGCGTGATGGCAAGGATGACCCTGATATGCAAGCCATTGCCATTGAGTGTGAAGCAGAAGTTATTCAGATGTTTAAAGATGCTGCGAATCAGGAAAAAGAGTGGGCCGAGTATCTTTTCAGGGATGGCTCTATGATTGGACTTAATGCACAAATTCTTAAGCAATACCTTGAATATATTACCAATATTCGTATGTCGGCTCTCAATATGCAGCCGATTTTTGAACAAACTACGAACCCACTGCCATGGCTAAACCACTGGCTTGATTCTGATAATGTCCAAGTTGCCCCACAAGAGACTGAGATTACCTCTTATCTTGTAAGTGCGATTGACAATACTATTGACTCTGAAGACGAAGATTTTAGTGACTTTAAGCTTTAAGTGCTTAGCATCAAATGTTCAAAATTGATGTCGATAATATTAATGGAAAAACAGAGTCGCTCTATGTCTATGGAGAAGATTCTATACTCACTGAACTTGAGGCAAACAACGTCTTAGTTAATCATAGCTGTAGACAGGGTCATTGTGGTAGCTGTATTTTAAAACTTGTTAAAGGTGATGTAGTTCATCAAGAGTGTCTTGTACCATTATCTCAGGGTGAAATCTTAGCATGCCAATCAAGGCCAGTTTCTGACATAAAAATAACAACAAAGATTTAATTCTTTTCTAAAAATTTTTTCACTTCTTTGGAGTTTCCTTTAAATATAACTCTATGTTTTTTATTGTTTATTTGAAAATTATACATGGGGTCATAATAGTCAACTAAAAGTGATTCAATAAGTGGTAAATAATCATTGATATCAGCATTATTTTGATGATTTTTAAGGGCTAACTTTAACTGTGTTAAGAGTGATTGATATCTATCACCCCCTAGCCTCTTCTGGATTTTATATAGGCTCGTAAGCCAATAGTTTGAAAAATTTTCAAAACCTTTTTCTAAATTTATTGCTTTAAATTGTATTTCCATATCAATAACATAACTTTTTAGACTAATTCGCAATCTATCCTCAAGTGAAGCAGTCAATAAAATAATTTTAGAATCACGTGATTTTAATTTGATGGAATCAGGTATATGAATCATTCCAATATTGTTACCCTCATCTTCAATTAACAATTGACTAAAAGACTCTTTTTTAATTAATTCAATACTTAAATTATTTTCAAAATCAATTTGCTTAGGTTGAGGTGATACGTTATTCCCAAATGCAGATCCTCTATGGTTGGCAAGACCCTCTAAATCAATACTATTATCAATCTCATTCAATAGCATTGTCTTTCCACAGCCAGTTTGGCCACCGATCACAATAAACTCTTTATTGTTAGTAATTCTAACCATTTCATGAAGAAGAAATGATCTTAGAGCCTTGTATCCCCCCTTAATTCTTGGATAAGAGACCCCAGATTCCTCATAAATCCACTCTTGAGTTATCTTTGAGCGTAAGCCACCCCTAAAACAATAAAGTGCCCCTTTTGGGTTCTTACTAACAAAATCAAGCCACTTCTCAACTCTTTCTTGTTTTAATGTTCCATTGATTAACTCATGTCCAAGTTGAATAGCTGAATTTTGACCTTTTTCTTTGTAACAAATGCCAATTTGATGTCTTTCACTATCATTCATTAAGGGAAAGTTCTCCGCTTGAGGGAAAGAACCTCCAGAGAACTCGATTGGGGCTCTTACATCTAGTAAAGGGAGATTGGCTTTAAAGATTTTAGAAAAATTATCAATTTCTTCAAGATTACTCATTTCAAAACAATTGTTTTAGACTCATCATTCTTTTGAGTGATTTTTCCAATAGGATTTAAATTAAGTCCATTTAACTCCATAAGCTTATCAAATTCACCTAAAGCCTCATTTGAAACAGAAACAAGGAGACCGCCACTAGTTTGAGGATCACAAATAATTGATCTTTCAAGATTTGATATTCTGCTGAGCTGATCTCCATAACTATCAAAGTTTCTTTGCGTCCCACCAGGAACGCAATCATTTTCAATATATTTCAAAATATTTGGAAGCAATGGAAGCTTATCGAAACTTATCTCTGCAGATGTATTGCTTCCTTTGCAAACCTCTAGGAGGTGGCCAGCTAAACCAAAACCTGTAACATCTGTAACTGCATTAACCCCATGGATGGCTGCTAATTTATAGCCAATATCATTTAAAGTGCACATTTGTTTGACTGCAGTAGCATGATCATTAGTGCCCACAATCTTCTTTTTTTGCGCAGTCGATAAAATACCAATTCCTAATGGCTTAGTCAAAAACAAGGTGTCATTAACCTGTGCACCAATATTTCTTTTCAAATTTTTAATTTCTACAATACCAGATACCGATAGACCAAAAATTGGCTCTGGTGAGTCAATGCTATGACCCCCTGCAAGATTAATACCTGCTTGCTTGCATATCTCTCGGCCACCATCAATGACTTTTGCACCAACATCTGTGGAGAGCATATTAATGGGCCATCCAAAGATTGAAATGGCCATTAAAGGTTTACCGCCCATTGCATAAACGTCACTTAGAGCATTACTGCCAGCAATCATTCCAAAATCGAAAGGATCATCCACAATTGGCATAAAAAAATCAGTAGTACTTATGAGTGCCCTACCATCCCCTAGATCATAAACTGCAGCATCATCGCTTGATTCATGCCCTACCAATAAATTTGAATCGACAAAGCTATCCAGTTTGGTTCCTAAAATTTCTTTTAAAAGTTTTGGTGAAATCTTGCAGCCACATCCAGCGCCATGGCTGAATTCAGTTAGTTTTATATGTTCAGTAGTCATCTAGAGTTTAGAGTAAGCAGAATCCAGCTCATCATAAAGTTCAGTTGGGGTAATTTTAGGATTCATATTCATAATATCAAAAGCAACTACATTGTCTTCAACACCCCCCCAAATCTTTATATATGAGCCTTCTTTATAGCCATTTTGCTGTCTAAAGGTATTCAATTGATTCTTGACAACATAGCGCTTGTATAAATCCTCAACATCGATACCTAAGTGTGAAATTATGATGAAGAATATATCCGTGATCTCCCTAATATTATTAATTTCTTTATCGATACTAGAGGTAACAGATAATTTCAGCATCTTTTCCAATGAGGCTATCAATGCATCAGTATCATAATCTCCCTTAGCCTTCATATGCAGATGTTTATTGGCATAAGATTGATCTTTGATACGAATCGACTCAGACATAATAAAATGCCAAATATCAACCAGCTCTACCCTTATATTATCCCAATCTGGCTCATCATTAATGTTTTTCCAGTGCTTCCAATTAAACGAGTCAATTGCTTCAGCAACCTCCATATAAATCCCTCTATACCAGGATATTTCCCGGTTTTCTTTAGTATATCCTTTAATCCATACTTGGCCATTTGTTTGATCATTTAATTGCATTTGAAGCAAAAACATTTGTTCAATTTGATTCATATTTTTTTTAATTGGGGGATGTATAAATTATAAGAGTTTAATATTAGATAGTATCAAGAAAACTTAGTATCTTTCAACAGCATTATCAACCTCTCTGGACCAGGCATCAATTCCACCTCTAAGATTAGAAAGAGATTGGAAGCCTTTAGATAATAAGAAATTAGCAACTTGCATGGAGCGCATTCCATGATGACAATAAAGAGAATAACTTAAACTTGGATCTAGGTCAGAAAAAGTTTCAGTAATGGAACTCATAGGCATATTGATTGCGCCATTAATCTTGCAAATATCTAATTCGGATTTCTCTCTAACGTCAATGAGAATATTACCTTCATTTTCTATCGATTGTTGAAATTCTTGGGGAGTTAAGTCTTCTATCATTATTGTATTTATTTGATATTAAAAATATTAATTATATTTTATTATTAACAATTATGTCTAGGTAACTTTAATGGGTAAAATTTAGGTTGTGACTAACATGAATCAAGACGTTTTTAAATTTCCTTGTGATTATCCAATCAAAGTTTTTGGGCTAAGTCAACCTAATTTGATAGATACAGTCAGCACTATCGTGGAAAGATACGTTGGAAAACTCCACAGCAATCAAATCACTCTTAAGAAAAGCTCAAAGGGTAAGTATGTTTCTGTGACCATTAGAATTATTGCAACAAGTAGAAAACAGCTTGATTCAATAAATGAAGACCTTCAAAACTGCCCTCTGGTGTCTTATCTTTTATAAATTATCATGATTCAAATTCGTGAAAAAGGCTTACAAGATTACACCACAATCTGGAAAGAAATGGTCTCTTTTACTAATTCTAGAAATGCTGAGACTCCTGATGAAATTTGGCTTTTGGAGCATTACAGTGTATTCACTCAAGGCCTGACAGGCAGATCCGAAAATCTATTAGAGGAAACTGATATATCAGTGATTCAATCAGATAGAGGCGGTCAAATCACTTATCATGCTCCAGGTCAATTGATTGTCTACTGTTTAATTGACATAAAAAGACTTGGGATTGGAATAAAAAAAATGGTCAGTTTGATTGAACAATCAATCATTGACCTACTTGAAGAGTACTCGATCTCGACTCATAAGGTTAGCGGCGCTCCAGGTGTATATGTTGATGGGTCCAAAATTGCAGCGTTAGGACTAAAAGTCAGGCATGGAAGAACATATCATGGATTGAGCTTAAATATCGATATGGATCTCTCTCCATATAAGCTGATTAACCCCTGTGGTTTCAGGGATTTAAATGTTACCCAGATGTCAAATCTAACGGATAATACCCTTAAATTATCTGAGATCAAAAAACAACTAACTCGTCATCTTTCAAATTATGTCTCAAGAACTTGAAATTAAAGCCTTAAAAGGTGAATCCAAAATCAGTAGGCTGAAGATCAAGCCAGACTCTAAAAGAGAACCACTAAAAAAACCAAGCTGGATAAGAATTCGACATACAAACTCAAAAAAAGTTAATGAGTTAAAGAGTACCCTTCGAAGTCAGGAATTGTTCACGGTCTGTGAAGAGGCTCAGTGCCCGAACCTTAGTGAATGCTTTAACCATGGAACGGCAACCTTCATGATTATGGGTCAGATCTGCACAAGACGTTGCCCCTTTTGTGACGTTGCGCACGGCAGACCAAAGCCATTAGATACTAGTGAACCTAATCATTTAGCTGATACAATTTCTAAAATGGCATTAAAGTATGTTGTCATTACATCAGTAGATCGTGATGATCTTAGAGATGGAGGAGCTCTGCACTTTAAAGAATGTATCGACGCTATCAGACAAAAAACGCCTAAAGTTAAAATTGAAATACTAACCCCTGACTTTCGTGGAAGAGTTGAAAAAGCCTTAGATATTTTTCAAGATTGTCCGCCTGATGTTTTTAATCACAATTTAGAGACCGTTCCAAGCTTATATCCTAAAGTGAGACCTGGTTCAGACTATAAGCAATCTTTGGAGCTACTTAAAAACTTTAAAGAAAAACATCCATCTGTCAAAACTAAGTCAGGATTAATGCTCGGTGTTGGAGAGACAAAAAAGCAAGTCATAGACGTACTCAAAGACTTAAGAAAACATAAAGTTGATATGCTTACTCTTGGTCAGTATCTGCAGCCTAGTCGTCATCATTTGGCCGTTGAAAAGTATATTTCACCAGAACAATTTGAACACTACAAAACTATAGCTGAAGAACTCGGCTTTTCGCAGGTAGCAAGCGGACCAATGGTTCGATCCTCCTACCATGCAGATCTCCAAGCTAAAGGGGAGCTTGTTAACTAAACAAAATAAAATTGACCTTTCTCTAAACCTTTAAAAGTATACTAATATTATGATTAAAACATTCTTTATAGCGCTAATCTTTTTCTTCATTATCGATGTTTTTTGGATTTATTTTGTGGCGACTCCTATGTACAAACAAGAGGTATCGTCGCTTATGGAGCTCAAAATTCCTCCAGCACTCCTTTTTTATGTGATTTTCTTACTGGGACTCATATTTTTTGTCGTCAATCCTAATCTAGATAATACACTTTTAAACGTGTTTTTAATTGGTGCTTTTTTTGGCTTAGTAACCTATGGAACCTATGATTTAACCGTTTACGCCTCAATGAATATATTTAGTTTAAAGCTAGTTGTAGCAGATATCCTTTGGGGAATGTTCCTTTCAGGCGCAGTGGCAACACTTACCGTATTTACAATAAATAAATTAAACTGATTTTCCTATGACAATTGCACTTACTTCAGGCGAACCCTCTGGAATTGGGCCCGATATTGCAATCATTTATGCTCAAAAAGAAAGGACTGAAAATCTAAGGGTCTACGCAGACCCAGATGCTCTCATTGAAAGGGCTAAATTACTTAAATTACCACTTATTCTTAAAGAGAGTAGTACTAATAAGGCTGGTGAATTAAGTATTTTTCCAATTAAATCTAAAGAAAAAACCGTACCTGGACAGCTTAATCCAAATAACGCTGAGTATGTACTATCTATCATTAAACAGGCCACTCATGACTGCTTAAATAAGACGTGTAATGGCATTCTAACAGGCCCAATAAATAAAGCAGTGATTAACCAAGCAGGCATAAAATTTAGTGGGCATACAGAGTATTTAGCAGAATTATCTAATTGCCCAAAAACTGTCATGCTGCTCGCAACCACAAAACTTAAAGTAGCTCTTGCCACAACGCATTTAGCGCTCAAAGATGTTCCAAAAAATATTACTAAAGAATCACTGACGGAAGTGATTTCAATTATTAATAATGATTTTAAATATTTAGGGGTTAATAATCCAAGCATTCTAGTGTGTGGACTTAATCCGCATGCTGGTGAAAATGGATATCTTGGAGATGAAGAAATAAAGACAATAACGCCTGTGATTCAAACACTGAGTAAAAATGGTTTCAGGCTTTCTGGCCCTGTTCCAGCAGATACTGCTTTTACTGTTGACTCACTAAAAGATATTGATGTCGTCCTGGCAATGTACCATGACCAAGGCTTACCCGTTTTAAAAGCAAGTGGATTTAAGAATGCAGCCAATATTACGCTTGGTCTTCCTTTTATTAGAACCTCAGTTGATCATGGGACTGCGCTGGACTTAGCGGGGAGTGGCAATATTAGTCTTGGCAGTTTTAACTGTGCCTTGTCATTCTTTCAAAAACTAACTAGTAATGCCTCATAAACCTCGAAAAAGATTTGGCCAAAATTTTTTAGTTGATCAACAGATCATTAACCAAATTGTTTCAACAATCTCTCCTAAAAAAAATGATCATATCATTGAAATAGGGCCTGGAAAAGGCGCCTTAACATTCCCATTAATAGATTATTTGGAAAACATTCATGTCATTGAAATTGATCGAGACTTAATAGCCCTTCTTCAAAAAAAGAATAATATAAAAATAACTATTCATGAGTCTGATGCTTTGGTTTTTAATTTTGATCAATTTAAGCAGAAGGTTAGAATTGTAGGCAATCTTCCATACAATATATCATCTCCTTTGTTGTTTCATTTACTTAACTATAGGGATAATATTATTGATATGACATTTATGCTTCAAAAAGAAGTTGTAGATCGAATAGTAGCCCCTCCTGGAAGTAAAGTCTATGGAAGGATAAGCGTCATTATGCAAGCTTTTTTTGATACCGAGCTTATGTTTGTTGTGCCTAAAGAATCTTTCGATCCACAACCCAAAATTGAATCTGCTATACTTTATTTAAAAACTAAAAAACAGTCGCTCGTTCAAAACTCTAAGCCTCTTGAGGAGATCGTTAAAATAGCATTTTCTCAAAGACGAAAAACACTAAAAAATTGTTTAAAATTAGTTCTAAATCAATCTCAAACTGACATTGATCTATCTCAAAGAGCTGAAATGTTAAGTGTTGAAAACTTTGTAACTCTTATGAATGATTATGAAAAACAAAATTGAAATTAATGTAGAAGTAACCTACCTTTCGGATCAATCAGATATCCTTAATAAACAATATGCCTATGCCTATACCATTACGATTACTAATCAAGGTGATACTGGCGCTCAACTTAGGACAAGGCGTTGGCTCATTCAGGACGAATCAGGCGAAACTGAAGAGGTAATTGGTGAGGGTGTTATTGGTCAACAGCCACATTTATCACCTGGTGAAAGCTTTAAATATAGCTCTGGAGCAATTATTAGTACTGAGACAGGGACTATGAAAGGTTCTTATGGAATGATTAGCGACATAGGCCAAAGGTTTGATGCAGATATCCCTGAATTTACATTGAGCGAACCTCATACGCTGCATTAGAAAGTTATATGGATTATGCCATTGGAGATGTTCAGGGCTGCTTTAATAGCCTAAATGCACTGCTAAAAAAAATTAACTTTAATATTGATAGAGATCGTTTATATTTCTTAGGTGATGTTGTCAACCGTGGTTCTCATTCATTAGAAACACTAAGGTTTCTTCACTCGAATAAAGATAATGCAGAAATGGTCCTAGGAAATCATGATTTTCATCTATTGGTTTGCGCTCTTACAGATAGACATCCAAATAAAAAAGATACCTTTCATGACATTCTTGAAGCTAATGATAAAAATACTTTGCTAGATTATCTTATTGAGAGGCCTTTAGTAATCGAGTATGAGGACTCCTTAATGGTTCATGCTGGTGTTCCACCAAACTGGTCTCAATCAGATGTCATCAATAATGCTGCATTAGTTCACAGCCAGCTTCGAAATGAAAATCTAATTGAATTTTTATCTCAGATGTATGGTAATTTACCTCACACATGGTCAGAGACTCTTACAATCAAGGAAAAGTGTCGTTACACAATAAACGCCTTGATGAGGATGCGATTTTGCAAGGAAGATGGAGAGCTTGAGTTTGAACACAAGCTCAATGTTGATAAAAGTCCAGCAGGCTTTAAAGCCTGGTTTCTTCATAAAAATCGCTTAATGAAAGAGCAAAAAATCTTTTTTGGGCATTGGTCTTCACTAAAAAATGTAGATACCAAAAATATTTACCCTGTAGACCATGGATGCATCTGGGGCGGGCAGCTTACCGCATATAATTTAACAAACAATATTTATATTTCACAAGATTCAGTAGAAATCTAAGAGAATCCACTTCTAAGATTTACAGAGCCTTCATAAATAAACTTGCCAGGTCCAGTTAAATAGACCTTCTCTCCATCAAACTCTACAGTTGCATCCCCACCATTCAAGTGGACTATGACTTTAGAATCGAGTAGCCCCTGTCTTACTCCATGAATGACAGCAGCACAGGCTCCAGAGCCACAGGCATGTGTTTCTCCAACCCCCCTTTCTACCACTCTTAACTGAATTTCTCGTTTGTTTATAATCTTCATGAAACCAACATTGACGCCTTCAGGAAATAACTCGCTAGACTGAATTTTAGAGGCAATGCCATCAATATTATCAATTTCATCTTGAATCAAAATAGCATGAGGGTTCCCAATAGACAAGGATCCAATCATATGGCCTCCAACATTGTATTCTGATGATAATTGATTTAAGTTCAAAGGTATTTTAGAAGGCTCAAAATTAGGCATACCCATTTCAACTTTTACGGTGTCATCGCTATTTATATTGAGAACTAAAAGCCCTGCATTCGTTTCAACAGTTAAAGGATTTTTATAAGAAAGATTCTTTTTCTTTATATATAATGCAAAACACCTTGCTCCATTTCCACATTGACTGACTTCAGTACCATCAGAATTATATATAACATATCTAAAATCAGCACTTTTAGAAGTTGCTGGTTCAATCATCAAGAGCTGATCAAAGCCTATCCCAAAATGACGATCAGCCAATTGACGTATTTCTTCAACAGAAAGGCAAACATCCCCATCAAGATTATTCATCACAACAAAGTCATTTCCCAAACCATGCATTTTTGTAAAATTTATCATGAATATATTTTAACCGTTTGTATAGTAAATTTTTCAATTACTGCTATGATAAAATTTAGCTACTTTAAATTTCGATTAACTATAAATGACTCCTCCAAATAATATCACTCTTAGCAAGGATAAAAAGTTACTCACAGTTAGCTATAAAGATAATCATTATGCTTTGACTAGTGAGTTTTTAAGAGTGTATTCACCATCTGCAGAAGTCAGGGGTCATGGTCCTGGACAAGAAACATTACAACTAAACAAACAAGATGTATCTATATCATCACTTGTTCCAATGGGTAACTATGCTATCTCCATTCATTTTAATGATGGACATACTACTGGAATCTACTCATGGAGCTATTTACTTCATTTGGGGGCTGATAAAGAAGAGTTATGGTTGGATTATTGCAATCGGGTTAAAGAAAATAGTGACAATAATAAAAATTATCATAAAATTTCTATTTGAGCCAATAACTTATTTTTAATATTTTTTGTTAGATTAACAACTAACTAGGTTAATTTGTTAAAATCTTTTCTATAATATTTAATGTTTAATTTTTAATTTTTAATTATAAATTTTTTTGTAAAAGTGAAATTTAATTACTAGAGGTAAAAAAAATGAAAAATATATTAACTCAATTCTTAGCTCTTCTTTTCTTATTTTTTACAACTAAAGCATACTCAAATACAATAAATGAAATTAATTTTATTGGTCTAAATAATTCTTCAGAAAATACACTTTTAAATCAATTACCTTTACAAATTGGAGATGAATATACAGATTCTTCAAGTAATATTATTATTCAGTCACTTTATAAGACTGGGCTTTTTTCAGACATTAGTGTTATAAATTATGAAAACTCCTTAAAAATTACTTTAATAGAAAATCCTACTATCAAGTTTTTTGATATTAACCTTGATTCTGGCTCAGGGTTTTCAAACTGGATTAAAGGAGAAAAAATGCTAATTAGCAATGAACTCCTTGATGAAGAGCTTGAAAATAGTGAGCTTTCTACTGGTAATGCCTATACTAAGTATAAACTTGATGAATTTATACTTTTACTTGAGTCAAAGTATTCTAGCTCTGGTTATTACAATGCCGAAATAACTCCTAATATTTCTGTTGACTCTCAGAATAGAGTGGGGATAGAGCTTAATATCAATCAAGGGGATAGAGCTAAAATAGAATCATTTAGTATTAAAGGTGCTAACAAAATTTCTGAAGAAAACTTATTGGAATTATTCAAAATAGGTGAAGCTGATATGATGCTAGTAAATTACTTTACCAACAAAGACTTATTTACTGAAGCTGAGTTTTCGCAAGGAATAGATTCGATAACCAATACCTATTTTGATTCAGGTTACTTAGATTTTCAAATTTTAAATGTTGAAACATTACTAGATGAAAATAAAGAAAAAATCTCAATAACTATCGAAATTTTAGAAGGAATTCAGTATCAACTTGGCGAAATTACTTTTGATGGGGAGTATAGTGCTATTGGTCTAGAACAACTTAATGAGGCAATAAGTCTAAAAAAAGGTGATGTATTTAATCGTAACCTTGTAATCCAAGATATTCAAACACTCACTGATTTGTTTGCTGACGAAGGTTACGCATTTGTCAACATAAATCCTATAACTTCGGAATTTTTAAATTCAGTTAACATTAACTTTAATATCGCATTAAATAAAAAAGTATACATTAACAGAATAACTGTTTCTGGCAACACTAGAACTCAAGATGAGGTTGTTAGAAGAGAAATAGAGGTATCTGAAGGATCTCTTTATTCTAGAAGTACTTTAAGAGACTCTCTAGTTAAATTAAGACGACTTGGATATTTTTCAGATGTTCAAATTTCTACTTCAGAAGTTGAAGATATGCCTGATAAAATTGATATTAATTTTTCAGTGGAAGAAACACAAACAGGCTCAATAAGTTTTTCTGTATCTCATAGTAATAATTATGGAATTTCATTTGGAGCAGGAATTAAAGAAAAAAATGTTTTTGGCTCTGGAAATACCCTTAATGCTGATTTAAATGTTTCAGAATCATATAATAGAGTTAGCTTCTATTTTATGAATCCTAACTATAATGATGAAGGACACAGCGTTAGTATTGGTGCCTTCCGAAGTGAAATAAACGATGATGATATTGCAGCTAAT
Source organism: Candidatus Pseudothioglobus singularis PS1 (assembly GCF_001281385.1). Lineage (NCBI taxonomy): Bacteria > Pseudomonadati > Pseudomonadota > Gammaproteobacteria > Pseudothioglobaceae (SeqCode) > Pseudothioglobus (SeqCode) > Pseudothioglobus singularis (SeqCode). The sequence continues at coordinate 828,522 of NZ_CP006911.1, read as the reverse complement.
TCATATGAAATTAATACAACTGGTGCAAGTATTGGCTATGGAATTCCTCTGAGCAATAATACAAGACTTAATACTGAGTTTGAATTCTCAACAAATGAGATTAAATGTAGTGCTTTATTTTCTGGATCGGGATATGAAGCTAGTCAATGTGCTTCTTCAGGAAATGATGAATTTAAACTCAATATTAACTGGAATGAAAACACTCTGAATGATTATCTTTACCCAACAAATGGTGTTAATAATTCTCTTTCTGCAGGTATAGCTCTTCCATTAGGAGATTATAGATATTTCGATTTAAATGCTGATCACACAAGCTACAGACCTGTAAGTAATTCCACAACCTTAAAATTTACAGGCAATCTTAATCTATCTAAAGGTTATAGTGGAAAAGCTCTGCCATTCTATAAAAGAAATTTTGGAGGTGGAAGTGGCTCAGTTAGAGGTTTTGGCAACAAAACACTTGGTCCACTTTATCCAAATGGTAAAGCTAAGGGTGGCGAAATTGCTATCCTTGGGAGTGCAAATTTAATATCACCAGCATTCTTTTTTGATAATAATGAAAAAATGAGAATGAGTGCTTTTATTGATGCTGGAAATATATATGAGAAAAGCTCAAATATCAAATTTGGTGACATAAGAATGTCTACTGGATTCGGTTTTGCTTATCTAAGTCCTATAGGTTCGATTGGAGCTTTTATATCAACGCCTATTATTAAAAAAGATGGTGACACTATTGAAGACTTCGGATTTTCTTTAGGAACAGGCTTCTAGATACCCTATGAGGGTTTTAGTAATATTCTGTTTAAGCGCTTTATGTTTTTCATCAAATGCACAAAGTTTAAAAATTGGTTTTATTGATACTGAGCAAATTGTATTTAACCTTAGTCAATATAAGCAGAGCATTGAAGAAATATCACGCGAATTTGATCCAAAAAAACAAGAGTTATTAGATTTATTCAGGCATATTGAGCTTCTAAGAATTAATATTGAGTCCAAAAATAATACTAACACTCTTGGTGCTAACGAAATAGAATTATCTAAACTTAGAGTCTTAGAAGAAAATTTTGAGACAGAAACTAAATTTTGGCAGCAGGAAATTAATAATAAAAAAATTAATCTTCTCAACAAGATTGAAACTCTTGTTAACAAAACTATAAATGAATTTGCCATAGAAGAGGGTTATGATCTCATTCTTTATAAAGACGTAGCCTTTGTGAGTAATGAGGTTAACATAACTCAAAAAATTATTGAAAAAATTGAAAAACTTTCACCATGATATTAACACTTAAAGAAGTTGCAGAGCTAGTTGGAGGGTCCATTGAAGGAGATTCCTCTAAATCTATTCAAGGCATTGGTACTCTTGATTCTGCCAATTCAAGGGAAATATCCTATGCAGTAAATTCAAAATATAAAGATTCTCTAAAAAACTCCAATGCTGGAGCTTTTATTATTAATAAAAGTCTTAAACTATTCTGTAAAGGAAACACTGTCATAGTTGAAGATGTTTATCTTGCTCTCTCAATCCTGTCACATAAATTTAAGGTTACTCAAAATATTGGACATTTTAAATATGGCCACCAATTAAGTTATCCTGATTCTAAGATTGCTGCAAGTAGCTTAATTGGTAAAAATGTGAAAATTGGCATTGGATCAATCATTGGAGTTAATTGTGTAATTGAAGATAATGTGAGTATTGGCTCTAACTCAATAATTGAGCCAAATGTTACTATTCAAAGAGAATGTCAGATTGGGAATAATTGTGTTATTTCTCCTGGTGCAGTTATTGGCTCTGAAGGATTTGGTAATGCCAGAGATGCTAATAAAAAATGGAGTCCTATTGCTCATCTTGGTTCAGTTCAAATTGGTGATAATGTATCAATTGGAGCTAACACAACAATTGATAGGGGCTCTATTTCAGATACAATAATTCATGAAGGTGTAAAACTTGATAATCTTATTCACATAGCTCACAACGTAGTTATTGGAGAAGGAACTGCTATTGCAGCTAAAACAGGCATTGCTGGGACAACAGTTATTGGAAAAAGATGTATGATAGGTGGTGCTGTAGGCATAGTTGACCACTTAAAGATTACAGATGATGTTGTTATAAATGCTACAAGCACTGTCAATAGAAATATTACTAAACCTGGTGTATATACTGGTTTCGTGCCCCTCATGCTTCATTCAGAATGGAAAAAGGTAAGTATATGGCTAACAAAACTTGATAAAATTGCTACCTTCATGAAAATAAAATTGAAAGATATTAGGTAATACTATGGATATGAATATAAACGAGGTTAAAAATTTTCTCCCTCATCGATACCCTTTTTTACTCATTGATAGGGTAATTAGTTTTGAATCAGGTAAAAATTTGACAGCCATTAAAAACATTTCTTTTAATGAACCACAATTTACTGGCCACTTTCCTGATCAGCCGATAATGCCCGGTGTTCTAATTATTGAGGCTATGGCTCAAGCAACTGGAATATTGGCTTTTAAATCAGAAGTAGGCAGACCTGAAATTGGTCAAATATATATGTTAGTTGGAGTCGATAAAGTTCGTTTTAAAAGAATTGTTGAGCCTGGTGACCAGCTTGAAATCTATGCAGAAGTTGTTACCGTTAAGCGTGGTATGTGGAAATTTAACTGCACGGCAAAAGTTGAAGGGGAGCTTGTAACATCAGCTGAAATCTTATGTACACAAAAAAAAGCAAATAGCTGATTATGCCTATAAATTCCTCAGCTATTGTTCATGAGAGTGCAAAAATTCATAAGGATGCCGTAATATCTGCATATGCCCTAGTTGGTGCTAACGTTGAAATTGGTCCTGGAACAGTCATTGAATCTCATGCAGTTATTGAAGGACCCACTAAAATTGGAAGAAATAATCATATCTACTCTTTTGCATCAATTGGAGGAGACCCCCAAGACATAACCTATCAAGAAGGTCAAGAAAGTAACCTAGTTATTGGCGATGACAACCTGATAAGAGAATTCTGTACAATCAATAGAGGCACTGAAAAAGAAAACTCTTTAACGAGGATTGGCTCAAACAATATGCTAATGTCATATGTTCATATTGCTCATGACTGCCAACTTGGAAATCATATCATTATGTCAAATAATGCCTCTTTAGCTGGACATGTTAGAATTTCTGATTGGGCTATTCTTGGTGGCTTTGCATTAGTAAAACAATTTTGTAATATTGGAAGACATACATATGCCGGTATGGGATGCCAAATAAATAAAGACATCCCTGATTATATGGTTGCTTCAGGAATTCATCCAAAAATTAGAAGCATTAACTCTGTAGGAATGAAACGAAGGGGCTTTAGTGCTAGTTCTATCTCTTCAATTAAAAGAGCCTTTAAGGTAGTTTATAGAGATTCTCAGGGAAGACTTCTGGATCAAGCTCTTAGTAAGCTTGAAGCATCAGAGTCTGATAACCCTGAAGTCATGCAATTCGTCAAATGCATCAGGAATTCAAGAGTGGGTATTATGCGTGGTCCAGCAGATGAGTAACTAATTACCATAAATCATGTCCAAATCATTTATAAGGTCAAGCAGCATCGTTTCTGCAATGACCTTTATTTCAAGGATATTAGGTCTAATCAGAGACTTTGTTATTGCAAGGCTTTTTGGGGCAAATGAGTTAACAGATGCATTTTTAGTCGCATTTAGAATTCCAAACTTTTTTAGGCGTTTGTTTGCTGAAGGTGCTTTTTCTCAAGCCTTTTTACCAATCTTAGCTGATACTAAAGCAAACCATAGTGAAGAAGAGGTTCAGCTAGTAATCAACCATATTGCGACTAAGCTCTTAAGTGTTCTAATGATTATTACTCTGGTAGCTGTAATTATTGCACCTCTTATTATCTTTTTATTTGCATGGGGATTCTACTTTAAGGCAGATCCTGAGCAGTTTCAGCTAGCTTCTGATATGCTAAGAATAACTTTTCCATATTTATTACTTATTTCTCTGACAGCTTTATCAGGATCAATTCTTAATACTTATGATAATTTTACTGTTCCCGCATTTACACCAGTTTTGCTAAATATTTCATTAATCTTAAGTGCAATTTTCTTATCAAAATATCTATCAACTCCAATTATAGCGCTTGCATGGGGCGTCTTAATAGGTGGTATCGCGCAGCTTGCATTTCAAATTCCTTTTTTAAGGAAAATTAAAAGACTACCAAAATTAAAATTTGGACATCATCAAGCTCTTATAACACTTAAAAAAAGAATGTTGCCTGCATTATTTGGAGTTTCAGTCTCTCAAATAAACCTTTTGGTTGATACTATGATTGCTTCAACACTTATTGCAGGTAGTGTTTCCTGGCTTTACTATTCAGATAGATTACTGGAGCTTCCATTGGCGTTAATTGGGATAGCACTTGCAACTGTTGCTTTAGCAAAACTAAGTAATTATCATGCTCAAAAAGATTCTAAGAGCTTTATCGAAACTATTGATAGAGCACTTATATTGGCAGTTTTATTTGGTATTCCAGCTTGTATTGGATTGGTTCTACTCTCAAAAGAATTGATTTTTACTCTTTTTCAATATGAAGCATTTGATATTAATTCAGCCATGAAAACCTCATACAGTCTTCAAGCATATGGTTCAGGATTAATGGCATTTATTGCTATTAAAATCTTTGCACCTATTTTTTTATCTAGAGGAGATACTAAAACACCTGTCAAGGCTGGAGTTGTTGCAATGGTTTCAAATATCATTTTAAACCTTATCTTAGTTCAATTTTATGGACATGTAGGCCTAGCTTTGGCAACCTCTATTTCAGCGCTGCTAAATGCCTTGATACTTTACTTTTTCTTAATCAAGCAGTCTATCTATAAGTTGCACACTAATCTATATAAAATGTTGTTTAAAGTTATATTTTCAGTCTTTATAATGTCCTTATACATTATCTATTTTGATTCGGATATTTATATTTATTATGAGTCCTCTATGATCGAAAGATCTGCACTCATTTTTAAGACGATAGTTATATCAATAGCTATCTATTTTTTGTCACTATTTATACTTGGAGTTAGATTAAAAAATTTATGAGTACAGTTTATTGCGTTAAATTAAAGATAGAATCAGAAGGTTTAGATAGGGCGCCCTACCCTGGTGAACTTGGAAAAAAAATATTAGATTCGGTTTCTAAGAATGCTTGGCAAATGTGGCTTGATCATCAAACAATGCTTATTAATGAAAATAACTTAAATTTATTTGAAGAGTCGTCTCAAGCCTACTTAAAAGAACAAATGGAAAAGTATTTTTTTTCGGATAATGATCTTGATCAAATCAAGGGATATATTCCAAAATAATGATAAAAAACTCTACCAAATAATGTCTAATTTATTCATTATTGCCGCTCCTTCAGGGTGTGGAAAAACAACCTTAGTTGATGCGTTACTCAACAACTCAGAACATTTATACTTGTCAGTCACTCACACTACGCGGAAACCAAGAGTTGGTGAAGTTGATGGCGTCAATTATCACTTTATCTCTAAAACTGACTTTAAAAAAATGATTCTTAATACAGAATTTGTTGAACATGCCGAAGTATTTGGAAACCTATACGGAAGCTCTCGAGAGAAAATTCAGGAAAATCTGAATAAAAATATTGATGTAATTCTCGAGATTGATTGGCAAGGAGCTCGTCAAGTTAAAGCAAATATGCCTAATGCCATTAGTATTTTTATATTGCCTCCTTCAAAAAAATCATTACTCGAAAGACTTAAGGGTCGTGGTCAGGATGATGATGAAACAATTAAAAATAGAATGTCTGATGCAGAAAATCAAATGAAACACTATGATGAATTTGATTATCTAGTGATTAATGATATCTTTGAAGACGCGTTATCAAATTTAAAAACCATCATTCATAATAATGAAAATTTCAATAAATCTGAATTTAAACTTGAAAAACAAGTTTTAAGACATAAATATTTACTTAAAGAATTGATATAAAACATTTTTTTGGTATAATTTAGCTCTGATTTATCGTACTTGGAAACTTAATGAGTGATTTAGCATTATCGATAAAAAAAGTATCTAGAGATCTAGAGGTACAAAAGTATCCGCCTATTCTCTCACCAGAAGAGGAATATAACCTTGCTCTCGAACTTTACGAAGATGGAAGCTTATCTGCAGCACAAAAGTTAGTCCTAGCTCACATGCGCTTTGTAGCGTTTGTTGCTCACGGCTATAAAGGCTATGGACTCGAGCAAGCAGATTTAATTCAAGAAGGCACAATCGGTTTAATGAAGGCAGTTAAACGCTTCAATCCTCATAAAAAAGTGAGGCTTTCATCATTTGCTGTTTACTGGATACGTGCTGAAATTCATGAATATATTTTCAAAAATTGGAAAATTGTGAAGGTTGCAACAACAAAAGCACAAAGAAAACTCTTTTTCAAACTCAAGCAAGCTAAGTCTAACATATTTCAATCTTTAACCAGTGAGCAGGCAAAAGTAATCGCAGAAGATTTAGGTGTTAGAGAAAAAGATGTTATTGAAATGGAATCAAGACTTCAGCTCAACGATGTTGCGTTTGAAGTAAACGATGATGAAGACACATACACTCCTGAGCACTACATATCTGACCCTGGTAAAAATCCAGAGCAATTAGTGGTCAGCAATAAAAGTCAAGAAGACCAACACAACAGGCTTTATCAAGCTCTTTCTTCTTTAGATGAGAGAAGTATCGATATTTTACAAGCTAGGTACTTGAAAGAAGAAAAATTGACCTTACATACTTTAGCAGACAAGTATGGTGTTTCCGCTGAAAGGGTTCGTCAACTTGAAAATAAAGCTATCAAAAAGCTTAAAGAACGTCTAGAAGAGTAATAACTTTTTTACGACAATTTTATGTGTAATACCAGGAGAAAACATGGAAATCCGTCCCCTACACGATCGTGTAATCGTTCGAAGAGTAGAAGAAAAGAAAACAACAGCTAGTGGTTTAATCATCCCTGATTCATCAACTGAAAAACCATCAAGAGGTGAAGTTGTTGCAGCTGGAAATGGAAGAATAAGTGCACAAGGAGACTTAATCCCTTTGGATGTTAAAGTTGGTGACACGGTAATGTTTGGTCAATATTCAGGTTCTGAAATCACTGTTGGAGAAGAAAAGCTCCTAGTGATGAGTGAAGATGAAATTGTCGCGGTAATTGAAGATTAAAGGAGATTTATAATGTCAGCGAAAGACGTAAAATTTAGCTCAGAAGCTAGAGATTTAATGATGTCAGGGGTAAACACCCTTGCAAATGCAGTGAAAGTAACACTTGGACCCAAAGGAAGAAATGTCGTTTTAGATAAATCATTTGGTGCTCCTTCCATCACTAAAGACGGAGTTTCAGTTGCTCAAGAAATTGAACTTGAAGGCAAATTTGAAAATATGGGTGCACAGATGGTTAAAGAAGTAGCATCTAAAACTAACGATATTGCAGGTGATGGAACAACTACTGCTACAGTATTAGCTCAAACATTAATATCTGAGGGTGTTAAGTCAGTAGCAGCTGGAATGAATCCCATGGATCTAAAAAGAGGCATTGATAAAGCTACTGCAGCAGTTGTCTCAAACCTACAAAAAGCATCCCAACCATGTAAAAACAGTGAAGCAATTGCGCAAGTTGCAACTATTTCAGCCAATTCAGACACGTCTGTTGGTTCAATTATTGCCGAGGCTATGGAAAAAGTTGGAAAAGAAGGTGTGATTACCGTAGAAGAAGGTTCAACTCTTGAAAACGAACTTGATGTCGTTGAAGGAATGCAGTTTGATCGCGGATACCTTTCACCTTATTTTATAAACAACCAGGAAAAAATGTCTGCAGACCTTGAGCATCCATATATTTTGTTACATGATTCAAAAATTGCAAATATTCGTGACTTATTGCCGGCACTTGAAGCAGTTCAAAAAGCTGGAAAACCTCTTCTCATTATTGCTGAAGATATTGAGGGGGAAGCGTTAGCAACTCTTGTTGTTAACAATATGCGCGGTATTGTTAAGGTGGCTGCTGTTAAAGCTCCAGGGTTTGGTGATCGTCGTAAAGCGATTCTTGAAGATATTGCAATCCTTACTGGTGGAACCGTTATTTCTGAAGAAGTTGGCTTGTCACTAGAAGCTATTACTGAAGAGCATTTAGGCACAGCTAAACGTATTGAAATCGGCAAGGACAATACTACAGTGATTGATGGTGCAGGTGCCAAAAAGAATATCACTTCTCGTATCGGTCAAATCAAAACTCAAATCGAAGCTACAAGCTCAGATTATGATAAAGAGAAGCTGCAAGAACGTTTAGCTAAACTTTCTGGCGGTGTTGCAGTGATTAAAGTAGGTGCGGCAACTGAAGTCGAAATGAAAGAGAAAAAAGATCGTGTTGATGATGCACTTCATGCAACTCGTGCGGCTGTTGAAGAAGGTGTTGTCCCTGGTGGAGGTGTCGCGTTTGTTCGCGCTATCTCATCATTGGATAAACTTAAAGGCGATAACAGTGATCAAGATGTAGGCATCAGCATTTGTAGACGCGCCTTAGAAGAACCTTTAAGACAAATCGTTACTAATGGTGGTGGTGAGGCCTCTGTTGTATTAAATGAAGTTTTAAAAGGCAAGGGTAATTATGGCTACAATGCTTCTTCAGAAGAGTATGGAGACATGCTTAAAATGGGTATCTTAGATCCTACTAAAGTATCGCGTGCAGCTCTTCAACATGCGGCAAGTATCTCTGGTTTAATGATTACAACTGAAGCAATGATAACTGATATGCCTCAAGAAAGCGGTCCTGCAATGCCTGATATGGGCGGCATGGGTGGTGGCATGCCAGGTATGATGTAATTCTATTTGTTTTATAGTGAAAAGCCCCATTTTTTGGGGCTTTTTTTTGGTATTATTATTGCCACTCAAACCCAATTCAAAATATGTCTAATTACGACGCATCTTCTATAGAAGTTCTTACTGGCCTGGAGCCAGTCAAAAAACGCCCAGGCATGTATACAGACACTGAAAACCCTAACCATCTTGCACAAGAAGTGGTTGATAATAGTGTCGATGAGGCAGTCTCGGGCTATGCTACCCAGATTAATGTTACGCTTCACACAGACAACTCTATGTCGGTCGAAGACAACGGTAGAGGAATACCAATAGATATTCATCCAAAAGAAGGAACACCTGCCGTTGAGGTCATCCTAACTAAACTCCACGCTGGTGGTAAATTTTCAAACGACTCGTACCAGTTCTCTGGTGGGCTTCACGGTGTTGGCATATCTGTCGTAAACGCCTTATCAAGCTCAATTGAAGTTTGGATTAAAAGAGATGCAAAGCAGTACTATATGAAATTTGAATCCAGTGTCAAATCCAATGATCTTGAGGAAATAGGCGCTGTTGGGAAGCGCAATACAGGAACTCTGATTAAATTTATGCCTGATGCGAAATTTTTTGATTCAGTAAAATTTTCAATAAAGAAGCTGCGACATAATCTTCGCTCTAAAGCTGTCTTGTGTCCTGGCCTAGAGGTTAATTTTAAAAATGAAATAGATGAAACTGAAGATACTTGGGTCTTTAAAGATGGCATAAAAGATTACTTGCAGGCTTCTTTGGATGCTCTTGAATGTATCCCTTCTATTCCATTTGTGATCTCTTTTGAAACCAAGGAAGAGCAACTAGATTGTGCTTTAACTTGGACTGAAAATACTAGTAATATTACTGCTGAAAGTTTTGTGAATCTTATTCCAACGATTGGTGGAGGAACCCATGTTAATGGTCTAAGATCAGGACTGACTGATGCACTTAAAGAATTCTGTGAATTTAGAAATCTTATTCCAAAAAATATTAAGCTTACTCCTGACGATGTTTGGCAAAGAATTGCTTATGTACTCTCAATAAAAATTTTAGATCCACAATTCTCAGGCCAAACAAAAGAAAGACTGTCCTCAAGAGAGTGCGCCTCATTTGTCTCTGGTATCGTGAAAGACTCCTTTAGTTTGTGGCTCAATCAGCATACCGATATTGCAGAAAAAATTGCTGAATTAGCCATCCTTAATGCTCAGTCAAGATTAAAAACTGCCAAAAAAGTTGTTAGAAAAAAAATTGTTAGCGGGCCAGCACTCCCCGGCAAGCTCTCAGATTGCACAAGTTCAGACCTTGAGCAAACAGAAGTTTTTTTAGTTGAGGGTGATTCTGCTGGCGGTTCAGCCAAGCAAGCAAGAGACAAGAATTATCAAGCAATACTTCCTCTAAGAGGTAAAATTCTTAATACGTGGGAGGTTGACTCATCACAAGTTCTTGCATCAAATGAAATTCACGATATAAGTATTGCAATTGGTCTCGAGCCAGATAACAATGATCTATCAGGATTGAGGTATGGAAAGGTATGCATCTTAGCTGATGCTGACTCAGATGGTCTTCATATTGCGACATTAATTTGCGCGCTCTTTGTCAAACATTTTCCTAAGTTAGTTAGCCAAGGGCATGTTTATGTTGCAATGCCTCCGCTTTATAGAATAGATGCTGGAAAACAAGTCTTTTATGCACTTGATGATAAAGAAAAAGAGCAGTTTGAAGCAAGGCTTTTAAAAGAAAATAAACGTCAAAAAATTCAGGTTCAAAGATTTAAGGGACTTGGTGAGATGAATCCTAAGCAGCTCCGAGAAACTACTATGCAGCCTGATACAAGGAGACTTATTCAGCTAACTCTAAATCACCCTCTGCAGATACAGGAGACCATGGATATGCTTCTTTCCAAAAAAAGAGCGTCTGACCGAAAATCTTGGCTAGAAACAAAAGGCAATCTTGCTAATGTCTAAATAATATCTAGTAACAGTGATTAGTGATATATTAAATTTAATTTCTTCTTAAAAACATAATTCCAAAATTCATCAATTTAACAGTACTAATAATTATCAATAAATATTTAAAAATTTAACGCTATTTAGTGTTTTTTGAAGATAAAATGTACACTTTTAAACAATTTAAGGATTTAACTCAAAATGAGTATTGAAGATAGAGTGCGAAAAGTTGTAAGTGAACAGTTAGATGTTAGTGGTGAAATTGATAACAATGCATCATTCATAGACGACTTAGGGGCGGATTCATTAGATACTGTAGAACTTGTAATGTCACTTGAAGAAGAGTTTGACTGTGAAATTGCAGATGAGGAAGCTGAAAATATTACAACCATTCAACAGGCAATCGATTACATCAACGCAAATACATAATATTCATCAATAAATCTATTAAGGCGTTTACTTTAAAAAGTAAAACGCCTTTTTTTTACTCAATTTTTTAATTTGTAAAAAACCTTAAAAATTAATTTATTAAATTTAATACTTAATCCATTATGAACAAAAGAAGAGTTGTGATCACAGGGTTGGGCATTGTATGTCCAGTTGGAAACAATGTAAATGATGCCTGGAAAAATATTATTAATGGCATTTCTGGTATTGCCCCAATTGACAATATTGACACTGAACTGCAAGCAGTTAAATTTGGTGGAGCTGTCAAAGACTTTGATGTCTCCAAATACCTAAGCCCAAAAGAAGCAAAAAAAATGGATGTTTTTATTCATTATGGAATGGCTGCTGGCATTCAAGCGTTTGAAGATAGTGGGCTTGAGGTTACAGAATTTAATGCTGAAAGAATTGGTGTTGCTATTGGAGCTGGGATTGGTGGTTTGACAACGATTGAAAAAACTGCAGACTTATTTAGAGAAAAAGGCCCAAAAAGGATTTCCCCATTCTTTGTGCCCTCCTCTATCATTAATATGGTCTCAGGTAATATGTCTATCAAATATGGCCTTAAAGGGCCTAATTTTGCCATTGTTACCGCTTGCACTACTGGAACTCATAATATTGGAGATGCTTCAAGAATCATTGAATATGGTGATGCTGACGTGATGATTGCTGGAGGAACTGAAATGTCTTCTACTAATTGCGGTTTAGGGGGATTTGCAGCTGCGCGCGCACTATCAACGAGAAATGATGACCCTGAAACAGCTTCAAGGCCCTGGGATGTTGACAGAGATGGGTTTGTTTTAGGTGATGGAGCTGGAGTTATTGTCTTAGAGGAATACGAACACGCTAAAAAACGAGGTGCAAGAATTTATGGTGAGCTTTCTGGATATGGAATGAGTAGTGATGCATACCACATGACGCTTCCTTCTGAAGGTGGTGAGGGAGCTGCAAGATGCATGAAGAACGCAATGAGAAATGCCAATATCAATGAAGACCAACTTGACTATATTAATGCCCATGGCACCTCAACACCTGCTGGTGATATAGCTGAAACAGATGCTGCCAAGTTGGCATTGGGCGCACATTCAAAAAATATTGTCATGAGCTCAACAAAATCGATGACTGGGCATCTTCTTGGAGCCGCAGGTGGAATTGAGGCAGTGTTTACGGCTTTAGCCATTAGAGACCAAATAGCGCCTCCAACGATTAATATTTTCAATCAAGATCCAAATTGTGACTTAGATTATGCAGCTAATGAAGCAAGAGAAATGAAAATAGATCATGCAATTTCAAATTCTTTTGGGTTTGGTGGTACAAACGGATCAATCTTGATTTCTAAAGGACCCTAGAGGCTCTTAACTTTCTTCCAATATAATTGAAGCCTTGTCAACTAGGTCTGTATCTGTAAAAAGACCTAATCCAATCTTATAAATTCTTAGGGCACCATTAGTGACGCTTTTGAAAGCCTCCTCTTTATGAACAATTATTTGCCAACTTTGATCATTAGACTGAAATGAAAAGGCGCCGCCAATAATGGCCAATGTAAGAATTGCACCTAATAAGTATTTAATCATTATTTTTTCCAGTTGAACTTTGCAAAAAAATTATATTTTACCAAGTTTCATATCATTTAATCGAAATTCCAGAAGCTTTTAAAAGTCCATCCATTTTGGGCCTGCTTCCTCTAAATTTTATATACTGGTCCATAAAATCTAAACTTCCCCCAATTTCAAGAATATGCCGCCTGAAATTATTGGATGATTTGGATCCAATTCCCCCACTCTCTTTAACAAATTCATAAGCATCTGCTGCCAAAACTTCTGCCCACTTATAACTAAAATAACCTGCTGCATAGCCTCCACTAAAGATGTGAGAAAATGAATTTAGAAAGCGATTTTCGGCTACTATAGGCATTAGGGCTGTTTTCTCTCTGACTTTACTGAGGATCTCATAAGTATCATCTTTTGATATGTGAGTACTAATATCCCATAAAGCAAACTCACACTGCCTAAGCATTTGAAGACCAGATTGAAAGTTTTTGGACTCAATTACCTTCTGAAATAGCTCTTCAGGCAGTTTTTCACCTGTCTCCCAGTGACCTGAAATTAAATTAACCACCTCCCTTTCATAACAAAAATTTTCCATGTACTGACTAGGAAGCTCAACGCCATCCCAAGGAACACCACTAATACCTGCAGCACAAGGAAAAGGAACTTTTGTTAAAAGATGATGAAGCGCATGACCAAATTCATGAAAGATAGTTACAATTTCATCAAAATCGAATAAAGCTGGCTTCCCCTCTGAGGGGGAGTTTAAGTTACAAACAACAAAAGCAACCGGCAATGATTCTTTGTAAAGACCCTGATAATCAGACATCCATGCGCCGCCCCTCTTATTCTCTCGAGCATAAACATCAAGATATACTCTTCCAATTACTCCATTATTATCCTCAAGCTTAATGACTCTTACATCTTCATGATAGGTCTTTTCATGAATTTCAGTTAGCTTAACATTGTAGAGATTTTGAATGGTTTCAAATAAACCATCAAAAACACTGCTTTCAGGAAAAAAAGGTTTTAAGTCAGAACTCTTAAATCTAAATGTTTTTTGTTTTAATTTTTCTGAGTAGTACATCAAATCCCAAGGCATTAAAGGATGGCCTGCAAAGCTTTCTAGATCTATTAATTCAGCTTTTGCTTGCGAGGTTGAAAGCTCTATAAGACTATTCAAAAACTCGATAACTGCATCTGGTGACTCAACCATTTTTGACTGGGTCGAGTATTCAGCATAATTTGAAAATCCAACTAATTCTGACATTTCTGATCGTAATTTTAAAATCTCATCCATAATAGGACGATTATTAAACTCTTTCGAAGTAATCCCAACATCTGAAGCCCTTGAAATATAGGCCTTATAAACCTCTTCTCTGAGATCATTACTATCAGCATAAGTCATAAGATCAATATAAACTGGCACTTGAAGACTGATCTCAAAGTGATCGCCCTTTTTAACCTTAGAAAACTCATCAGCGCCATACCCTTTTAAATCATTAGCTGAGACAGTTTTTTTCCATGAATTAGTTGATTGTAAAACATTTTTAGAAAACTGATTACTAAGAATACTTAACTGCTCTTTAATTTCTTTAAATCGCTCAGACTTAGCTCCATCTAGAGCAACACCAGAGAGTTCAAAGCTTCGCAAAGAATCATTCACAATATGCTGCTGTTGGACATTTAACTCAGTCTGACTAACTCTCTTAAATGCTTGGTAAAGATCTTTATTTGCACCAAGATCACTATAAAAATTTGAAATTAAAGGGAGTGTTTTTTCATACTGCGTGTTGAACTCATCTGTAAACCTAACTGAGTTCTCATGAGAGTTAACGCTCATCTCTTTTCCAATAAGATGCTCGGCCTCATCCAAAACTCCAACAACACTCTCCCAATCGACCCCATTGCTTGCTAGAGCTGAATAAGTCATTCCAATATTGATGACTTTGCTTATATTTTCAAAGATGTTATCAGGTTCAAAATTAGGTGTTAAGTCTGAATTCACAGGTTAGTTGTTTAATTAAAAAAGTCAATTATAAATAACAAGTTCGTTTATTAAATGAAGTTTTGAAGTTGATTCGAGAAAGATTGAGTGAAATTAGTTATCTTTCCTATTTTGAATCTCAACCTCGTAGCCTTTCTCTTCAGGCTCTTCATCGATCATCTCAGAAGGAAAACCACTACCCAAGACTTTAACATCTGCTCTCTCTTCAAGCCTTTTAATAATATTTGGAGATAGCTCACGTGATCCGTAACGTTTTTCGCCATCCTTAAAAATATTTACAATCATAGGTGCAATTTCCAATTCAAGCCCTTTTCGTTCAGCAAGCTCATTAAATATTCCTACGTCTTTAGATACTAGGTCCATCGTGAAGCTTATATCTCTACTTCCATTTAAAATGACCTGAGACTCTGTTTCATGAACAAACGAATTGCCTGACGAGGCTTTTATTGCTTCATAGGTGACATTCATATCCATACCAAGCACTTTCATCGTCGTAAGAGCTTCAGAAATTGACACTAGATTAACTGTAGCGAGGTAATTAGTCATTACTTTTAGTGTTGATGCTGTTCCCAAATCACCTGTATGAAGGACTCGTCTTCCCATTGTTTTAAGAATCGGCAAGGCTTTATCGAATGCCTCTCTTTTACAGCCAGCAAAAATTGAAATATTTCCAGTGTCTGCTCTATGACAACCACCAGACACAGGACAGTCAATTGGGAGGGCTCCTGTTGACTCAACGATTGTTCCTATTCTTCTTATTTCAGCCTCATCAGTTGTACTCATCTCCAGCCAAACCTTCCCTTCTTTGAGGCCAGCTATAACTCCATCTTCCGACTCCATGACCTCTGAACATGCCTTTGGTGATGGCAGACAAGTGATTACAACATCACAAAGCTCAGCCATCTCTCTTGGGGAGCTACTGCTCGATGCGCCACGATCTATAAATTCATTCACTAATGAGTTATCGAGATCTAGAACTGTAAGATCAAAACCATTTCTTAATAAGCTTCCTGCAAGCTTTCCACCTGCATTCCCCAGACCAATAAAACCTACCTTCATTCAATTCTCCTAAATACTAAATTAATCATCGTCAGCGTAATATGGCTTTTGATTCATAGAAAGGTGAAGTTTTTTTCCTTTGTAGGGTGAGTTTGAACTAACAACGTCAAAATTCAACTCGATACCTAAGCCAGGTTTATCTGATGGAATAATATTTCCATTACTCCACTGAATTGAATCTTTTAAAACTTCCGAGTGAAAACCATCCCAAGTCCTTACACTTTCCATAATTAAAAAATTTGGAGTTGCAGCAGAAAGCTGAATACTGGCTGCAGCACCAACTGGGCCATTGTAAATATGTGGAGCAATCTGAGCATAAAAAACTTCTGACAAACTCGCAATTTTTTTAGCCTCCAAGATTCCACCTACCCGACCTAGGTTCATTTGAATAATGGAGGCCGCATTATTTTTTAAAACATCATAAAACTCATACTTTGTTGTTAATCGCTCACCCGTTGCAACTGGAATCTTAGTTTTTTTAGCAACTTCACTCATTGCACTAGATTGCCCAGGTGGAACTGGCTCCTCAAACCATAGGGGATCAAATTTCTCAAGTCTCTTTGCAAGCCTTACAGCTGATGACGGAGAGAGTTGCCCATGCGTACCAATAAGGATGTCACAATTATCACCAACTGCTTCCCTAATTTTTAGAGTATAGTTTTCGCAGTGACTAAGTCTTTTTAGTGAAATTTGATGCCCAGAGTATGAAGAATAAGGGCCAGCAGGATCAAACTTAATTGCACTGAAGCCCTGCTCCATAAAACTAACGGCAGACTCTGCACCAAGCTCAGAGTCTTCATAATCAAGTACTCCATCTTTGTCTTTTGGATACAGGTAGGTATATGAACGAAGCTTATCATGTACTTTTCCTCCTATAAGCTCATAAATTGGCTTATTTGCAGCTTTTCCAATAATATCCCAACAAGCCATCTCAAGACCGCTTAAGACCCCCATCATCGTTAAATCAGGTCTCTGAGTAAAACCACTCGAGAAACACTCTCTATAAAAACGTTCAACGTGATGAGGATCATGGCCCTTGAGATATCTTTCAAACACATCTTTGATTCCTTTAACAACAACCTCAGGATGGAAAGATGCCGAGTAAACTTCACCAACTCCTAAAATTCCGCACTTAGTTTCAATAGACAAGAAAATCCAATACATCCCTCCAATGTGAGGTTCAGGTGTTGCAACAATATAAGTATTTAGTTTAGCTACTTTCATTGATGAAGAGGTTATGAGTAAGTTGAGTTAATTTTTATACGGATTTATACAAAGAAGCAAGTAATTTTTTCAACAATTGGAATAATTAATCCTGTGTTACTTTTCGCTTGGGATTACTCAGACGTTGAAGTTCCTTCCAGCTTGAATCAATCCATACATTCACATCGCTAGATATGAGGGGCTTTTTACCAAGGACTGAGTCTGCCATTTTTTCTGCCAACATTATGGTAGGGCCATTAAGATTACCATTTGGAATGGTTGGAAAAACTGAGGAATCAATGACCCTAAGACTCTCTATTCCATTAACCTGACCTTCATTATTGACGACCGTCATTGGATCATCAAGTGAACCCATTTTGCAAGAACATGATGGATGGTAAGCACTCTCAACATTTGCCCTCACCCAAACGTCAATTTCTTCATCACTGCTCACATCTATACCAGGACTTGCCTCTCCAGCATTAAAATCATCAAGTGCTGGCTGGCTTAAAATTTCTCTGGTGAGACGGATGCAGTCCCTCCAGTCCTGTCTATCTTGCTCAGTTTCCATATAGTTAAAAATAATTGTTGGCTTTGCTTTTGGATCTGAACTGTTTATCCGAACATGACCTCGACTAGTTACTTTATTAACGCCAGCATGAACCTGATAGCCATGCCCATCCATAGCCGCATTTCCATCATATCGCATGGCAGCTGGAAGAAAATGATATTGTATATTTGGCCATTTAAGGCCAGCACGAGAGCGAATAAAGCCACATGATTCAAAATGGTTAGTTGCGCCTAATCCGGTCTTTGCTAATATCCATTCAATGCCTATAAGCCCCTTACTGAAAAGGTTTAGCTTGCTGTTAAGAGTAATTGGTTTTTTACAATGATATTGGAAGTAAACCTCGAGATGGTCTTGAAGATTTTCCCCAACTCCTGGTAACTCATGCAAAACATCTACGCCTGCATCATCTAGAACTTTTTTTGCTCCAATGCCTGACAACTGAAGAAGCTGTGGCGATCCAATTGAACCTGCGCAAAGAATCACCTCTTTATTTGCCTTTAAAGCTTTTTTATTTCCATTTATTGAATACACAACGCCCGTAGCTATTTTATTTTCAAGTATGACTTTTTGAACAAGTACGTTAGTTAATATCTTGAGATTAGATCTATTTTTTGCTGGCTTAATGTAGGCATTAGATGCAGAAGAGCGAACTCCATCACCCACTGTCATATGCATTGGACCAAAACCTTCTTGCTGCTCTCCGTTATAGTCTTTAGTTTCTGGATACCCAGCCTCTTTTCCAGCCTCAATAAAGGCCTTATATAGCGGATTAAGCTTCATATTATTGCCATTCGAAGTTGAAACAGGACCATTTCCACCACGGTAATCATTCTCACCTTCGTGCCAACTTTCGCAGCGCTTAAAGTAAGGTAAGCAATCCTTATAAGCCCAGCCTTTAGCACCATGTTCCTCCCACTGGTTAAAATCTTCAGCATGTCCTCGAACATAAACCATTCCATTGATTGAGGAAGACCCTCCCATGACTCTGCCTCTTGGACAGTGCATTTTTCTGTTATCTAAAAATGGCTCTGGCTCAGTATGAAATTGCCAGGCATACTTATTAGTATTCATCGGATAAGAGAGCGCTGTTGGCATTTGAATCATGATATTTTTATCGCTACCACCGTTCTCTAGAAGAATCACACTGTGCTCACCTGATTCACTCAAACGATTAGCCAAAACGCACCCTGCAGAACCAGCGCCAACAACAATGTAATCAAAATTTATATTCATACTTTTTTATTATTTAGTAAGGACTATCAACATCATCAAGGCGAATAAAGACACTTTTGATTTGAGTATAGCTCTTTAAAGTTTCAGGGCCATTTTCTCGACCTATCCCTGACTCTTTGAATCCTCCAACTGGCATTTCAGCAGGAGAATCTCCCCAGCTGTTTATCCAGCAAATTCCGGCCTCAATTTCGTTAATGACTCTATGAGCACGACTAATATCTTGAGTAAAAACTCCAGCTGCAAGACCAAACCTAGTATTGTTTGCTCTTTGAATAACCTCAGACTCCTCTTCAAAGCGGAGTACAGACATTACAGGGCCAAAAATTTCATCTTTTACAAAACTTGCTTCATCTTCA
The DNA here is from genome assembly GCF_001281385.1 of Candidatus Pseudothioglobus singularis PS1. Lineage (NCBI taxonomy): Bacteria > Pseudomonadati > Pseudomonadota > Gammaproteobacteria > Pseudothioglobaceae (SeqCode) > Pseudothioglobus (SeqCode) > Pseudothioglobus singularis (SeqCode). Next base: position 809,310 of record NZ_CP006911.1, on the reverse strand, counting down.
CAGTCAGCAAAAATGGTAGGTTCCACAAAGAATCCATTTTTTGTTTCATCCGATTTAAATCGGTTACCACCAGTTATAAGTCGTGCACCTGATTTTTTAGCATGATCGATATAACCCATAACCTTCTCAAGATGTTTAGAGCTAATTAATGCTCCCATTTGGGTCTCTATATTCGAGGGATTGCCAACTTTAATATTTTTAGTTCGCTGACATGCCAATTCAAGAAAACTGTCATAAATAGCAGACTGAACAAAAACTCTTGTTCCATTAGTACAGACTTCACCCTGCGTATAAAAATTTGCCAAAAGAGCTCCAGAAACGGCATTATCAAGGTTCGCGTCATTAAAGATAATTAAAGGTGACTTTCCTCCAAGCTCCAAGGTTAGCTCCTTTAATGAACCAGAGGCATCAGTCATTACCTTTTTCCCAGTCCCACTCTCACCAGTAAATGAAACTTTAGCAATTCTAGGGTGTCTTGTTAGGAATTGACCAACTCTATAGTCGCCCTGGACCACATTAAAGACACCTGGAGGCATTCCTGCCTCGGTATATATCTCAGCCAATTTTAGAGCACTGAGTGGTGTTTCTTCAGAAGGCTTAAAAACCATAGTGTTTCCAGCAGCAAGACATGCAGCGGACTTCCAGCAGGCAATTTGAATAGGGTAATTCCATGCTCCAATGCCAGCGCACACTCCTAAGGGCTCTCTTTTAGACATAAAAAAAGTATTCGAATCTAGGTCCTGCTGAGACCCTTGAAGAGTGGGTGCTAATCCAGCATAGTATTCAATGACATCAGCCCCAGTTTGAATATCAACACAGTTTGCCTCTTGGAGTGGCTTGCCGCTATCTAGAACTTCAAGTTCAGCAAGCTCATCATTTCTTTCTCGAAGAATAGAGACGGCTTTGAGAAGAATTCTACCTCTCTCAAATGCACTCATTTCACTCCAAACACTAAAAGCTTTCTCAGACGATAAAACTGCCTTTTCAACATCTTTTTCACTTGCCTGATCAACAATAGCAATCGTCTCTCCATTCGCAGGATTGATCGACATAAATGTTTCCCCAGAGGAAGACGCTAAATAATTGCCATCGATATATAGGTGGTGCTTCATAATTTAACAATAAGTAATAAAGTTATTCGGAAATAATCCAATAAGTAATGATACATATGAACAAGAGAAAATAAAAAAAATTAAGTGACTAAAATTAAGAAACTATTAGTTAATAATTCGTAGATATAAATAGAGAAATCACCTCTAACCAACTTAGTCCCATATCACCTATAGACTATGGCATTACAATATTGTCTAGTTGATCATTCAAAAGCTTTAATAATGATATTTTTTGTTGATCATCAAAGCGACTTATCGGCCCTGAAACTACAATCGCACCCACAAATTTATCACTGTTCGATAACACCGGTACTGCTAAAGCAAATAGAGATGCATTGTGTTCATTAATTGATAGGTAGTAACCTTGGTCACGAATATCTTTATAAAACCCTTTTTTATCTTTTTGTCTCCTGCCATAAGCCAAAATGATTCGTCCTGATGCTCCTCTATTGAGCTCTAATCGAGATCCTTGCTCAATATTATGTCTAATTTCATCACGAGAATGAGCCCTATACAAACAAATACGATTGTCATCCTCTTCTACAAAAAAGGATGATGTTTCACCAGATATATCCCTTATTCGATCAACAATAGGTCTGATTTGCTCAAGATGATTACTTTGAGTGTATATTGCACTCAAATAGAGTGCCTGAGTCCCAATGACATAGTCTTTATTTTTTAAGCGAGATACATAGCCATACTCCTCAAGAGTACACAGAATTCGATATGCAGTTGAAACGTTAAAGTTTAATTGAGTGCAAATCTCCTTGATAGAAAATTGAGTCTTGTCTAGAGAATACATAGATAGTATTTGTAAGCATTTTTCTATGGCATTGTAGTTCTTATCAATCGATCTTGGCTTCATTTAATTTCATATTATGAAAAATATATATTATATAGTGAAAAAAATAAACTTTCTAGATGTAATATTGGTATTATGAAAAGCTATGCAATTAGTAGTTTTATCAATACTTTAGGCCTGATATGTTAAACATGATATCTGTCTAAAAACTGACATAACACATAATATTTTAAAAGAATCTATTTCATAAAATAGTGATAACTAAGGAGAGAAAGGTGAACAGAAAAGAGCAAATTAAAGCATTAGAGAAAGACTGGCAGGATAACCCCAGATGGTCCAACGTCAAAAGAACTTATTCTGCTGAAGATGTTGTAAGGCTTCGTGGATCAGTTCAGCCTGAATGTACTTATGCTAGAAGAGGGGCTGAAAAGCTTTGGGATCTGGTTAATGGCTCATCCAAAAAAGGCTATGTCAACTGCATGGGAGCAATCACTGCAGGTCAAGCAATGCAGCAGGCAAAGGCTGGCATTGAGGCAATTTATCTTTCTGGGTGGCAAGTTGCTGCTGATGGAAATACCTCTGAAACAATGTACCCGGACCAATCACTCTACGCTTATGACTCTGTGCCTACAATGGTAAGAAGAATTAACAATACATTTAAAAGAGCAGATGAAATTCAGTGGTCCCAAGGTATCGACCCTAGTGATGATAAATATATTGATTTCTTTTTACCAATCGTTGCCGACGCAGAGGCTGGATTTGGCGGCGTATTGAATTCATTTGAGTTAATGAAGAATATGATTGCTAATGGTGCCGCTGGAGCTCACTTCGAAGATCAGCTGGCTGCAGTTAAGAAGTGCGGACATATGGGTGGTAAAGTTTTAGTGCCAACACAAGAAGCAGTTCAAAAACTGATTTCTGCTCGCTTGGCCTCAGATGTTATGGGTGTTCCTACACTTCTGCTTGCCAGGACTGATGCAGAAGCAGCAAATCTTCTTACTTCAGATGTTGATCCACATGATGCTGCCTTTATTACTGGAAAGAGAACTGCTGAGGGTTTTTATGTTGTTAAAAATGGCCTTGAACAATCCATCTCAAGAGGAGTTGCTTATGCCCCTTATGCTGACTTGGTATGGTGTGAAACGGGCAAACCTGATCTTGGATTTGCGCGCGAGTTTGCAGAAGCAGTTCTTGCAGAAAATCCCGGCCAACTACTAGCCTACAATTGCTCTCCATCGTTCAACTGGAAAAAGAATTTAAATGATAGTCAAATTGCCTCTTTTCAGGAAAAGATTTCTGAGATGGGTTATAAGTATCAATTTATCACTTTGGCTGGCATACACAATATGTGGTATAACATGTTTGACCTTGCTTATGAATATGCAAAAGGCGAAGGCATGAAACACTATGTTGAAAAGGTTCAAGAGCCAGAGTTTAATGCTGCAAAGAAAGGGTACACCTTTGCATCTCATCAGCAAGAAGTTGGAGCAGGTTATTTTGATGACGTCACAACTGTTATTCAGGGTGGAGAATCATCAGTAACTGCACTGAAAGGCTCAACTGAGGAAGAGCAGTTTAGTTAAGTCTTATCAGTAATAATTCTATGATGCCCTTCATATTTGAAGGGCTTCTACATATAACGAACTTAAAATGCTAAGCAGCTCATCTCAAAAAATCTCACTCTCAATTGCCAAGAAGATTTTGTTGGGATTCGAGCATCATTATCAAAACATTAAAAGTGCATCCATTGAAGCAAAAAGATGTTTTGAGGAAAAAGAATGGGAAAAAATTGAGAATGACTCTAAGCTGAGACTTAATTTCTATGATGAGCAGGTTGATGTTTTTTGTAAAAATCTATCCTCTGAGTTAAAAAAACAAACCCTTTATGGTGCAAAAGCTGAATTCAATGAGACTCAGAAGATGGATAAGTTTAATTCAGATTTTTGGAAAAACACTAAGCATGTTTATATTGAACTCATCACAGCACATAAGCAGCCTGAGCTTGCAGAAACCTTTTACAACTCAGTCTTTTGCAGGATATTTTCAAGAAGCTTTTACAATAATCAATATATATTTACTAAGCCCTGCGTCTCTCTTAACTATATCGACATGGATGAGCCAGTTATTGACAGCTATTTTGTTGATGATGGTCAACTTAAAGAGACTTTGACTTCAGTCCTTAATAACTATAAATTTAGATGTAAATTTGGGAATCTTGATCAAGACATCGAAAGGCTTCAAGAGCAACTTATCAAACAAATGCCAAGACTTCATTCTGAGGTATTTGAGCTTCAATTTATCAGCACTCCCTTTATCAGAGGAAAATGTGCCTATATTGTGGGAAAAATTGTCACCCAGCTCCATCCTGATGTTCCTGTTCTTATCGCACTATTGAATGATGAAAATAAAGGGCTGTATGTTGACAGTTTGCTGACTGATATTGGATCAATATCTATTATTTTTAGCTTTTCTAGATCCTATTTTTTTATAACTACTGATTACCCTTCTGCCATTGTAGAGTATCTAAAAGAACTTCTGCCGGGAAAAACAAGGGCTGTCCTCTATAGCGCAATTGGCCTTCACAAACAAGGTAAAACGCTTTTATATAGGCATTTCCTTAAATACTCAAAAATCACTAGTGAAAAATTAATTATTGCTCCGGGCATTAAAGGGATGGTCATGTCGGTTTTCACTTTTCCTATGTATCCTTATGTTTTTAAAGTAATCAATGATCAATTTGCACCGCCTAAGATGGGCACAAAAGAAATGGTCAAAGATAGATACTATTTCGTGAAAAATCATGTCAGAATTGGAAGGCTAGCTGATACCTGGGAATTTTCAAATGTTGCCTTTCCATTGAAAGATATCGATGATGCTTTACTTAAAGAATTAGAAAAAAAGGCGAGCTCCAATATTGAGATAGAGAATGACCTGCTCATAATCAAACATATGTACATTGAAAATAAAATGACGCCTCTAAATATGTATCTTGAAACTGCAAATAAAAAACAACAAAATCACATTATTAATGACTATGGAAAGGCTATTGACGAGCTAATTAATTCAAATATTTTCCCTGGAGACATGCTAACCAAAAATTTTGGTGTAACCCGCCAGAATAGAGTCGTGTTTTATGATTATGATGAAATTACATTAATGAGCACTCCTATCTTTAAAAAAATACCTAAAGCTAAAACATATGAACAAGAGATGGCCTCTGAGCCCTGGTATTACGTTGGTCAGAATGATGTATTTCCTGAAGAATTTAAATACTTTATGCTGCCAAATCCTTACATGAAGGAAGTATTCAATAAAAAGTATAAAAAATTACTAGATGCTGACTATTGGGTTTCAATTCAAGAAAAAATCAAACAAAATGGTGTGATGGATTATTACCCCTATGGTTCTGAAAAGCGTATGTGTGAAATTTATAAGGACAACTAAATGAAGTCAACCTGTGATATTTCAGATCAGCTGCATCCCCATGTTCAATACTTAGATCCCATATTTAAGAGCTATGGAGGTAAAACTGCTTTTTCAGGTCGCATTGTTACTATCAAATGCTTTGAAGATAATTCTCTCGTTGAAGAAGCTTTAAAAATGAATGGCAAAGGCTGCGTTTTAGTTGTCGATGCTGGTGAATCTTTGAGGTGTGCAATGCTCGGGGATAAAAGAGCATCAGACGCAATTAAAAATGAGTGGGAGGGGATTGTTGTAAATGGATCAATTAGGGATTCTGTAATGATTAATTCCATGGCTATTGGCATAAGAGCTCTAGGCGTTTGCCCTCGAAAAAGTATTAAAAAAGGAAATGGAAAAAGAAATTTAACTGTTGACTTTTCAAATGTAAAATTTATCCCAAATCATTATCTTTATGCTGATGAAGATGGTGTAATTGTAATTGAAAATAAGGTAAATTCATGAGCGCTGGCCAACAAATAATTCAAGATATTAAAGTTGATAAAATCTTCTTTGACTTTATTGATAACGAAGTATGTGATGGATTAGAAATCACTGCAACTGATTTCTTCGAATCGCTTTCGAAAATTTTGAGTGAACTTCAAGAGTCTAACCAATTACTCTTAGATAAACGTGATGAATTGCAATCACAAATAGATGAGTGGCATCTTCAAAATAAACGTATCGACCCTCAGAAATACAAAGAATTTTTGGAGAGTATTGGTTATGTCGCTGAAAAGCCAGATGAATTCTCTATTGAAGTAGAAGAGGTTGATGATGAAATTTCTCAAGTTGCAGGACCTCAACTCGTTGTCCCTATTACCAATCAAAGATTTGTCCTAAATGCTGTAAATGCAAGATGGGGTAGTCTCTTTGACTCACTTTATGGAACCAATGTCATACCTAATAAGGGTAGCATGAGTACCTCATTTGCGCATAATCTTCAAAGGGTTAATCGAACAGCAGAACTTGCTTGTGATTTTCTCGATGAAATTGCACCCCTTAAGGGCGCTTCATATCGACAAATTACAACTCAAGTTAAGTATAAGGGAACTTTAATTTTTAATTTGAATGACGGTGAAGTAGCAACCTTAATAAACCCTAGTCAATATATTGGGCTTACTGAAAATGGAAATATATTATTAAAGAACAATAATCTTCATATTGAGATTGTATGTGACCAAGAAAGGAGCCTTCATAAGAGTGGGATCTTTGATGTCATATTGGAGTCTGCTGTGACTACAATCGTTGACTTTGAGGATTCTGCATCCACTGTCTCAGACGAAGAAAAAATTCATGCATATCGAAACTATCTTGGACTCATGAAGCGTGAATTAAGCGCCTCTTTTGTAAAGGGTGGCGAAACTATTACGAGATCATTGAATAACGATAAGACCTATACTGATAGTCATGGAGCTATCTGTAAGCTTCCTGGAACAAGTTTAACGCTTGTTCGAAATGTAGGCATCCACATGACAACTGAAATGGTTACGAATAATGATGGATCACCAATCCCAGAAGGTATTTTGGATGCAATGGTTACTTCACTGATTGCCCTTCATGATTTAAAACTCAAAATGAATTCCAAAAAAGGTAGTATCTATATTGTCAAACCCAAGCTTCATGGCCCTAAAGAAGTTAAATTCACTATGGATTTATTTTCAGCAGTTGAGAAAGCACTGTCAATTAAGGAAAACACTCTTAAGATTGGGGTTATGGATGAAGAAAGAAGAACAACTCTAAACCTAAAAGCCTGTATTTACGAAGCTAGAAATCGCATCATTTTTATTAATACCGGATTTCTTGATAGAACGGGTGATGAAATACATACTTCTATGATGGCGGGAGCGATACGCTGTAAAAACCTCATCAAGGAAGAGGCATGGTTTTCTGCCTATGAAGAAAATAATGTCAGTTCAGGCCTTGAATCTGGTCTTTATAAAAGAGCACAAATTGGAAAAGGTATGTGGGCTCAGCCCGACCAAATGCGTCAAATGCTAGATAACAAAATGGTCCATTTAGAGGCTGGAGCAAGCTGTTCATGGGTTCCTTCACCAACAGCAGCAACTTTACATGCTACTCATTATCATCGTTTTAATGTATTTAGACAGCAACAAGAGCTCTTATCTAAGCACCAAAAACCAAACCAGGACGACCTGTATAAAATTCCATTTTTGAAGTTAGCTGATCAATTATCTGAAGAGAAAATTATTAAGGAAATCAATAACAATGCGCAGAGCATCTTAGGGTATGTCGTTAAATGGATTAACCAGGGGATTGGTTGCTCAAAAGTTCAAGATATCAATCATATTGGTCTAATGGAAGACCGAGCTACACTAAGAATTTCTTCACAACATATGGCAAATTGGCTTCATCATAAAATATGTACAAAAGATCAGGTAAATAAAGCATTTCAAGATATGGCTGTTATTGTTGATGATCAAAATAAACATGACCCTAACTATCTTGCATTGGCGCCAAACTTTGATAGTTTTGCTTATAAAGCCTCAATAGCGCTTGCATTTGAAGGTGCAGATCAGGCAAATGGATACACAGAAGATATATTAATAAGGTTCAGACGTAAATTTCTTGAAGCTAAGCAGGCAAAGTAGATAGATAGTCAATTTTCTTGGAAACAGGTAGCTCTTATCACCAATGGAACGCTACCTTAAAAGTAAATATAAAACCGCAATAGATGTGTCAGTTGATTTGACCTAAATCACCTTTGACAATTACTAAATCTACTCATTGAAAATGTAGCTATATTATTAAGAAAGTGATCAATATAAAGGGGTGATTATGTGTCATATTATCTATGAGCAAGTTAAACAGAGGTTGCAGCGAAATAAAGTAGCTGCTCTGCGAGTTATATTATGAAACAAGTACTAAAACTTACACTTGAAGACACAAAGAAAATGATGGACGGTGCGATTAATAAAGCAATTGAACTAGGTATAGACATGGATATCGCTATTGTGGACGATGGTGGCCACCTCATGTTATTTACAAGAATGGATAATGCAAAAATTACAAGCATTAATGTTTCTATCGATAAGGCATTTACTGCAGCGGCAGCTAGAAAGGCGACCTTAGATTATGGTAAATCTGTTATTAATCATGGGCCAGCATTTGGCATTCAAACCTCACATCAAGGTCGTTTTTGTGTAGTTGGTGGTGGCCTGCCTCTTTTTGTTGATGGTCAGATTGTTGGTGGGATTGGTTGCAGTTCTGGCAGCTCTGACCAAGATATAGTGGTTTCTCAAGCAGGGATTGACGCAATACTTTCTGTTAAATAAATACTAAGTCCTAACCTTTAAATGCGTTATCAGAGAGAAGATAGTCAAGCTCCTCCATGGTACTCATGCGCCCTAAAATTTCATTTCTATGTGGGAAGCGACCAAATTTTTTAACGAGATCTCTGTGATGCTTTGAAAACTCAAGGTTAAAGTTGTACTTATCAAACAAATAAACTTGTAAATTTTGATGATCAATATTTTCACTATGCATCAATGGCATAAACAGAAATAATAGCTTTTCATCATTGAGCTCCTCATCAAACCCATTATTGATTGCATTTAAAGCTACTTCAACTGCCATACTCTCTGTTTGAAAGCCTTTTGGATCTGATCTGAACATGTTTAGAGGTAGCTGATCCAAAATTACTATAAGAGCAACAGAGCCATCAGCTGTTTCTCTCCACTGACTATATTCTCCTTCCGCTGCTTTTTCCCAAACGCTTTCAAAACGTACTTTGATTTCGTTGTCTACTTGGGGGGTTGAAGCAAACCAGAATTGTTTGCTTTTTTCTGAAAACCAATAATCTAAAACATCAGATGGTGTTATCGAATTTTCATTCATTGTAAAAAAATTTATTCCCTCAGAGCGCAATAATATACCACTCTGAGGGATTGATAGTTAAGACTTATCGATGAGGAGATTTTTCACCAAAATCTTTATACTTGTCAAGGAATCTAACTGGCTTGCTTAATGCGTCTTTTCTGAACGGATCTCCAAGCTCCCTTGAGCACATAATTTCAATTATTGTTGTCTTTCTTTCATTCATTTGCATATCTATCGCTTTTTTAAGAGCTGGACCTACATCTTCAAGTTTATCAACTCGTATTCCTTCAGCACCCATTGATTCTGCAATATTAACAAAGTGCTGATCAGTAAGCTCAGCAGCAATAAAACGTCTGTCATAAAAATCTACTTGATTTTTCTTTTCAGCGCCCCAATGACGATTATGAAAAACAACTGCAGTCACTGGAATGTCATGACGCACACAAGTCATAGTTTCAACCATGCTCATTGCCCAAGCACCATCACCTGCATAAGAAACAGCGGGCCTGTGTTGAGCGGCTGCTTTGGCTCCAATAATTGTTGGAAAGGCATAACCACAGTTTCCAAAACTCATCGCTGCAAAAAAACTACGTGGCTTTTCAAATCTAAGGTAGCTGTTTGCTACAGAATTGATATTTCCAATATCAGTAGAGACCATGACATCCTCAGGCATAGCTTTTTCAAGTTCGCGTAGGACTTGTCTTGGATGAAGCCATCCTTCTTCTTTGTTAGCAATCATATCCATACTATAAGAGTCAGTTTCATGAATCCACTCATCAAGCTCGAGCTCCCAAGCTGATTTTTCCTCAGCAATTGTTGAGGCTCTTTCAGACTTAGTTGAATCACAGCTCAACGTTTCTAATTTTAGTTTTTGACATAGAACTTCAGCTACAGCTTTTGCATCACCACAGATACCAACATTGATAGGTTTTACTAAACCTAACATTTTGTGATCAGCATCAATTTGAATAATTTGAGCATCTTTAGGCCAATAATCCATCCCGTGCTGAGGTAGCGTACCAAAAGGACCAAGGCGAGTCCCTAGAGCAATAACCACGTCTGCTTTTGAGATTAACTTCATAGCTGCTTTTGAGCCTTGATAACCTAGTGGACCACACCATAAATCGTGACTCGCGGGGAAAGAATCATTGTGAAGATAACTATTAACGACCGGTGCACCAAGACGTTCTGCTAATGCAGCACATTCCTGAACGCCATCCGCCATAACAACACCACCACCTGAAACAATAACTGGAAACTTAGCCTTTGCAATTAAAGCAACAGCTTCGTTTAAAGTATCCTCGCCTCCAGATCCTCTATCAATTCTTCTTGGAGTAGGAATTGTAAACTCACCATCTGCATAAAAGTAATCTCTTGGAATGTTTAGCTGAGTAGGAGCCATTTCGCTCATAGCTCTATCAAAGCAACGACCCGTAAATTCAGCCATCCTCATCGGATTAACAACATGACCTTGGTACTTAGTAAACTCTTGGAACATAGGAAGCTGATTAGCTTCTTGAAAGCCTCCAAGGCCCATACCCATAGTTCCAGCTTCAGGAGTCACAATAACAACAGGACTATGAGCCCAGTAAGCAGCAGCAATAGCTGTTACGCAGTTGGAGATACCAGGACCATTCTGACCAATCACTACACCATGTCTACCACTAACTCTTGAGTACCCATCTGCCATATGCGCAGCGCCTTGTTCATGAACTACTGGAATAAATCTGATACCTGCTGGTTCAAAAATATCCATTGCATCCATAAAAGCTGAGCCCATGATGCCGAAGATATCAGTTACATCATTAGCGACCATTGTTTCAACGAAAGCCTCACTTGAGGTCATCTTTGCCATTTCTTTCTCTCCTATTTATATTATTTATTTATTGAGCATATCAAGCGCTGGGACATAATCATATCCCAAATCTTGAGCCACCTCAAGACAGGTTACTTGTCCGCTGTGGACATTCAATCCTGCTCTCAAATGTTCATCATCTAATAAAGCTTGCTTAACACCTTTATTTGCAATACTCAGCCCAAACGGCAATGTTACATTGTTCAGGGCATAAGTAGATGTCTTTGGAACGCCTCCAGGCATATTTGCCACACAATAATGAACCACATCATCAATAATATAAGTTGGCTCAGCATGTGTTGTTGCTTTCGAAGTTTCAAAGCAACCACCTTGGTCAATTGCAACATCAACAATCACAGATCCAGGCTTCATTGCCTTAATCATCTCTTTAGAAACTAATTTTGGTGCCTCAGCACCTGGGATTAAAACACCACCAATAACCAGGTCTGCCTGAAGCACATACTCTTCAACTGAGCTTTTTGTAGAGAAGACAGTATTTGTGCTTCTTCCAAACTGCTGCCAATGCTGCTCCAGAGTATCAGGATTGTTGTCCAGTACCCAAACATCAGCTCCCATTCCAACAGCCATATGGGCTGCGTGTGCACCAACAACACCACCACCTAGTATCACAACATTAAGTGGATCAACCCCTGGAACACCACCAAGTAGTGCACCCATGCCACCATTTGGATGCTCTAAAAAGTGGGCGCCAGCTTGGACTGCCATTCTTCCAGCAACCTTTGACATCGGCGCTAATAATGGAAGGCCCCCTCTTGGAGATGTGACTGTTTCATAGGCTATACAAATTGCACCACTTTCTACCAAACCCTTAGTTTGCTCTGGATCTGGAGCAAGATGAAGATAAGTGTATAGAATTTGACCTTCTCTAAGCATTGCAATTTCTTCTGCTTGTGGCTCTTTTACCTTTACAATCATTTCCGCTTTATCAAAAACTTCCTTCGCAGTAGATATGATTTCAGCCCCAGTATCTAAATATTCATCATCGCTTGCACCAATTCCAACACCTGCATTGGTTTGAACTAAAACTTTGTGGCCATGATTAATAAACTCCTTAACACTTCTAGGCGTTAATCCTACTCTGTACTCATGGTTTTTAATTTCTTTTGGAACACCAATAATCATAGTAATTCTCCTATAAATTTATTTATAAAGTTATTTATGTATTTGCTGAAATTGCATTATCAACAGCATTTACAATTAGATCAATTTCATTTTTAGAACATATGAAAGAAGGGCTAAAAAGCAGTACATTGTTATTAAATTCAAAACTACGATTGGTTCTTCCAATCATTACTTTATTTTTTAAACAATGCCCCGCAATAGCCATTGCAACGCTTTCATGAACTGGCTCTTTAGTTTGCCTATCTTTGACTAGCTCAACACCACAAAACAATCCTTTTCCTCTAACATCTCCAATAATTTCATACTTATCTTGAAGAGCGTTCAACTTATCCTTAAGATAGTTACCCATGTTTGTTACGTTTTCAAGGAGATTTTCTTTTTTGATAATATTCACCACCTCAAGCGCTGCTGCTGGACCAGCAGTACAGCCACCGAAAGTAGAAATATCTCTAAAGTAACTATCCGGATTAGTATGATCTTGCTTAAATCTTTGAAAAATTTCCTCAGATGTAATAGTTACAGATATTGCAGCATAACCCGCCGCCAAACCTTTTGCAGTTGTGACAATGTCAGGCTGCACATCAAAGTGCTGATAACCAAACCATTTTCCCGTTCTACCAAGTCCGCAAACTACCTCATCAATGTGAAGCAAAACGTCATATTTTTTACAGATCGACTGAATAATTGGGAAATACTCTGGAACTGGAGGAATCACGCCGCCACCAGCAGTAATAGGCTCAAGCACAACTGAACCAACAGTATCAGGGTCTTCTTTCAAAATAATATCTTCAAGAACTGTTGCACATTCAATATTGCATTCCCCATACTTTTTACCAAACGGACAACGATAGCAACAACAATTAGGCATTTCTACAAAACCTGGCGCAAAAGGCCCATACTGTTTCTTTCTTTGAATTTGAGCCGATGAACTCATAGCCCCAATAGTGGTGCCATGATAGTCACGATCACGAAAAATAATTTTATGTTTTTTTCCATCATTATCAAAATGTGCTAACTGACGGACCATTTTGTAACCCTTTTCATTCGCCTCAGAGCCTGAGTTTGAATAATAAACACGATTCATTCCAGGCATAAGAGATGTTATTTCTTGAGCATAATGAGACGCTGGCTCATTTCCAAAGGCACCAGCAAAGTATGGTATTTTTGAAAGTTGATCCGAGACTGTCTTAACCATGTCATCTCTTCCATAGCCGAGGTTAACGGTCCAAACACCTCCAGAGGTGGCGTCTAGATATTCATCACCCTTAGAATCTGTTATGATCATACCTTTTGCTTCAGTCATCACTAAAGGATCGTTCTCTTCAAAAGCTTTATGTTGGGTTAAATGGTGCCAGACGTGATCTTTAGCATTATCTACAACTGTAGTATTTGACATACTCCCTCCTCGTTCAAATTCAGTGCATTTTTCAAGAAACGAATTGTAAAATATAACTGGTCCTGATTTAATATATATATAGAACCAGGAAACTTACAATTAATAGGCCAGAATAATGGATGAAATGTGGAACCAGTTTTTTTCTCTTAGGCATGACAAGCCTCGGACCCTTCAACTTCAAATTCGCCAGCAGTTGATTGATGCAATTACAAATGGTTTAATTGGTCCAAATGAACCCCTCCCATCATCCAGAAATCTAGCAAGTGCTCTTAAAGTTGCTAGAAATACAGTCATTGCTGCCTACAAAGAGTTAGAGTTTGATGGCTATATTACTCCTCAAGAAAGGAGAGGGTATTATGTAAATGAGCAGTTTTATGAGAGCTACAATTCAAATGACAGCGAACAGTCAAGTAATGTTGAATCACCTATATGGCATGATAAGTTAATCACAAAAAAACCATCGACCCAAACAAATATTCATAATCCAGAGAACTGGCAAAATCTGCCCTATTCATTTACTATTGGTCAAATTGATAAAAGCCTAATTCCTTACTATGAATGGAGAGAAGTAGTCAGGCATTCATCGACACTTCCTGAAATTCAAAAATGGAATATAGATCATGTCGATAATGATGACCCCTCTTTAATTAAACAGATTCAATCTAAGGTACTTCCAAAGAGAGGTATTTGGGCAAATAAAGATCAAATTCTAATTACATCAGGAAGTCAGAATGCGATATATATAATCGCCAGCTTACTTACCAAGCAAGGCACTGTTGTGGGTATGGAAAACCCAGGATATCCAGATGTCAGAAATATATTTAGCTCAAAAACTGACAATATTTTCCCAATTAGTATTGATAAGGATGGAATTGTCATCAAAGATATCGACCCTAAAACTGATATTATTTTTACCACTCCAAGTCATCAATATCCAACCGGTGTCACTATGAGCATGGACAGACGAAATGAACTTCTATCAATTGCCAAAGAAAATCAAATGGTTATTATTGAGGATGATTATGAAGCTGAAATTAACTTTCAAAAAAAACCTCATCCTTCATTAAAAAGTCTTGATAAAGATAATAATGTCATCTATGTTGGCAGCTTCTCTAAAGCATTTGCGCCAGGCCTAAGGCTTGGATATATGGTAGCACCAGAGAGCTTCATAAAAGAGGCTAAAGCTCTAAGGCGTCTCATGATAAGACACATACCTGCAAATAATCAAAGGTCTGTTGCTCTATTTATTGGATTAGGTCATTACCATAATATGTTTACCAAAATACAAAAAACAAATAAAGAACGATGGGGGCTAATTAATGAAAAAATTCATCAAGAGCCACTATTGTCTTGTGCACCAACTCTTGGAGGCTCAACTTTTTGGGTTGAAATTCCTGAATCAGTTGATAGCGATATACTTTGCAAGAGACTATTAAAAAAAGGTGTTTCAGTAAGATCTGGAAATACACTATTTAATGAGAAAAACCCTCCTTCAAACTTTTTACACCTTGGGTATTCCGCTATAGATACAAACAAGATAAACAAGGGTATGGATATTATCATCAAAGAAATTAAATCTTTGATTCCTAAATCTCACTAAATTTAATGGAAGATTTCTTTAACTTTGTTCCTGATAATTATTTTTTAATTGTTATAGTTGTTGTTCTTTCTGGTTTTTTAAGAGGGTTCATTGGTTTTGGATCAGGGTTGCTAATGATCCCAATTCTATCCTATTTCTACTCACCAGTCTTTGCGATGGTTTTCAATATTGTCATCGAAATCCCTGCAACTATATACTTGACTTTTATTGGTGTTAAAAAATCTAATCTAAAGGAGATAACTCCTATGATGATAACCATGATGTTAAGTATCCCTTTTGGAATGATTTTTTTAGTTTCAGTAGACGAACAAATCATAAAAACCTTGATGTCTTCCTTCTTAATATTATTCGTTATTCTGATTGGCAGTGGTTGGCGAATCAAATCTTCAATAACTAGTCATGTTCTCACCTTAGGAGGTTTTATCAGTGGATTAATGCAAGGATCAACAGGGATGGGAGGTCCACCATATGTAACTGTTCTATTATCTAAGAATGACAGTGATGAGGTTACACGTGCAAATATTTTGGTTATAACCTCTGGTCTAGTAATAAGCGCTATTATTAGTCTTTACTTTTTTGGCCTATTTACAAAAAATATTCTCTTGACAGGCGCAATAACTGCCCCAATCTATGTCTTTTCTACATATTTAGGCACAAGGTTTTTTAATGTTTCTGGGAATAAATACTATAGAAACTCCTCTTTGATAGCACTTGGAATCGTTGGAGTAGCAACATTAATAGGCGTATTTATACAAAACTAACTATTAGATTCTAATTTTCTCATTTAGTGGATCATACATTGGCTTCAGAGAAACCTTACACTTCTCAATAACACCCTCTACCTCGATGGAGTAATCAGCGCTCAAGATATCCTCTTGGCTTTCATTAGGTTTACAGGGTATATAACCAAGACCGACAGCACTTCCCAGAGTATGGCTATATGTTCCGCTAGTTAAATGACCGACAATTTCCCCATTTTTTAGGATAGGCTCATTATGGTAAAGCATTAGATCTGAATTATTTAATAAAAATTGCATGACTCGCATATCATACCCAGCAGTTTTTTTTGATTGAACTGAGTCGTAGCCAATAAAATTTCCATATTTAGAAGGTTTTTTATCAAGCTTTACTGCAAATCCAAGGCCTGCATTAATGACATGGTCTTCATCAGTAATATCATGGCCAAAATGTCTATACGCTTTTTCAATTCTACAGCTATCAACCGTATGCATTCCAATCTGCCTGAGAGAGAACTCTATGCCTTTTTCATCTATTAACTCAGCAACATAGCTTGAAAATTCAATTGGAAAGTATAGCTCCCATCCTAATTCACCTACATAAGTAATTCTATGTGCTCTTACATTTGCCATACCTATCTCAATATTTCGAACATTTGCAAATGGGAAACTTTCGTTACTCATATCAGCATCTGTAAGGGATTGGAGTAAATCTCTCGAATTTGGCCCCATAATTGCAATACACCCCTCCGAACTTGTTGAATCAAACAATGAGCAGTTAGCGTCTTTCGGCATATTTTTTTGAAGCCAATGCATATCTCTATTAAGGCACACTGTTCCGCTCACTATAAGGTAATCATCAGATTCTAATCGGGTTACAGTTACATCCGCTTCAATACCGCCTTTGTCATTTAGCCACTGTGTGTAAACCATTTTACCTGGCTCAACATTAACATCATTCGCACAGACAAGCTGAAGGAAATCCATCGCGTCTGAACCCTTAACCCTAATTTTGGCGTATGAAGACATTTCATACATACCAACCGTTTCTCTAATAGCTAGTTGCTCAAGCTTGTGAAATTCAAACCAATTTTGCCTGCCCCAAGAATATTCATACTTTGGCTCAACTTTTCCAATCATTTCTTTAGGAACAAACCAATTAGGCCTCTCCCAACCTGCAACCTCTCCAAAACAAGCACCTCGTTCTTTAAAGAAATCATAAAGAGGTGTTTTTCTTAGTCCTCTTGCAGTCTCGTACTGGTGGTATGGAAAATGATTTTCATAAAGGTAACCCAGAGTCTCAGTTACTCTGTTGGCTAAATAAGTTTTATTGCTTTGAAAGGATTGATTTCTTCTGATATCAACATCCCATAAGTCACAAGGAGGCTCTTTTGCAATAATCCACTCTGCAAGATACTTTCCAGCTCCACCAGCAGCCTGAATACCTATTGAGTTAAATCCTGCTGCTACATAAAAGTTGCCTAACTCTGGAGACTCTCCAATTTGGAAATTATCATCTGGAGTAAAGCTTTCAGGTCCATTAAAAAGAGTTTCAATGCCAAGGCTTTCCATTACTGGAACCCTATTCATTGCTAACTCAAGATAAGGCATACAGTGATCTAAATCATCCTGAATTTGATCAAAACAAAAATCATCAGGGATTCCATTTTGAGCCCAAGGTTTTGCATTAGGCTCAAATAAACCAACCAGAATTTTTCCAGCATCTTCTTTGTAGTATGCTGACTCATCAGGGACTCTTACTACAGGCATATCTCCTAACCCTGGAACTGCTGAAGTTAGAAAATAAAAGTGCTCACATGCATGAAGTGGAACTGAAACACCAGCCATTTTTCCAACTTCTCTAGCCCACATTCCGCCGCAATTAACAACGACTTCAGATTGAATTTCCCCAAACTCGGTTTGAACACCAGTTGCTTTTCCATTCTCTTTAAGAATTCCAGTAACTTTTACATCCTCAAAAATTTTAACGCCTTTATTTTTTGCACCTTTGGCTAAAGCCATTGCAACATTTGCTGGATCAGCTTTTCCATCTTTTGGAATCCACGCACCACCAACTACATCATCAAGATTAAAGAAATTGACTTTATCTCTTAACTCATCAGTCGTTAAAATTTGAACATCTACACCATGCACTTTTGCAAGCGAGGCATTTCGCTTATATTCAGTAAGCCTTTCTTGATTAGTAGCGAGGCTCACAGAGCCAGTCCGTCTGTAGCCAGTTGCCATACCAGTTTCAGCCTCTAAAGTTTCATAAAGATTGCCTGAATACTTAACCATTTGAGTTAAATTGAGAGAAGAACGCATTTGACCAACAAGTCCCGCCGCATGCCACGTGGTACCAGAGGTCAATTTTTTACGTTCTAGAAGCACAACATCTGTATAGCCAAGTTTAGCGAGGTGATAGGCCACTGAACATCCAACAACTCCTCCTCCGATAATGACAGCTTGTGCTTGTTTGGGTAATATTTGCGACATTATTTATTCCAGTAAAAAAAAGTAAGAAATTATAAAAAGCTATTTACCTTTCCATGGGACAAGATAATTTTCTGAAATACGCATTAATATGTCAATTGCATATCCAATTACGCCAATGAGTACAATTCCCATAATAACTAGATCAGTCATCTGAAACTTAGAGGCATTAATAATCATCATGCCAGCACCCTTTTGAGCGGCAACAAGCTCTGCCGCAACAACAGTTCCCCAGCAGACACCCATAGACACTCGGGCGCCAGTAAATATCTCTGGCAAACTATTTGGAACAATAACTAATCTCATAATCTGCCACTTAGAGGCGCCTAAGGAGTATGCGGCATGTATTTTAGAAATTTTTACACCAGATACGCCTGCTCTAGCAGAAATTGTCATTATCCAAAGCGAAGCAAGGAATAGCAAAATAATCTTTCCTTGTTCACCAATTCCAAACCAGATGATGACCAATGGAATTAAAGCTAATGGAGGCACTGGTCTCATAAATTCAACTATCGGATCAAACCAACCACGAAACCATCCAGAAAGTCCCATTGCGTAACCTAAAGGAATTCCAACAATAGCTCCAGCCACAAAGCCAACAACAACCCTAAGCAAGGACCAACCTAGATGCTCAAAAAGTGTGAAGTTTTTAAAACCTTCATTATAAACTTTTAACAATCTTGAGCCGACAGCTTCTGGAGCAGGAAGCCAAACAGGCTGCATCTGCCATCCTTGTTCAGGTTTTACACTCAAGGTGCCCTTTGCAGTCATATAGATTCGGGCATTGTCAATAAAAAGCTCAGTACTTGGTGATATCTCTTGGCCATTAATAGCAATCACTTTGTAACCTTTTTCTTTGCCGCCAACATCATTTTTTTGGACTTTTACTAAACCACTTCTGTAAGTAATAATCTGGGCAGTATCGTTTAGAGCAAAACCTGAGCCAGGATCAACTTCTAGCTTATCTGGAATATCTCCAGACTGAACATCATAAACTGTAACTGTAACTTCAGCATCATCAGTTTGTCCTAATGCATTTATTGCAGTGTACTCAAACGAAAGTTCACCAATAAATGGCCCAGGAACATGAACTGGAATATATTTAGAGCCAGTAAACGCAGCCCAAATTGCAAAAATTGCAATAACTGAAATAATAGATGCAGCTCTATTGGGTGATACTGCACTTTCGTCACCAAATGTAACAGTCTTTAAACTTGTAAAATCATCTTTTACAGCTCTCATTGAACTGACTATCTTTACTAAGTAAAAAGCAGCTATGAAAATTAAAATATAAATAATTAAAATAGTCATTAGTTTTCGTCCGCCCTGCCCATAATTTCTTCTTCCATCTCCCAAATAATAGAGAGGATCTCATCTCGAGTTTCAGAATAGCCTTCAGATTTTTTAACCTCTCTCAAGTCCATATTGACTCCCATTTCAGCAAACGGCAACTTGTATTCTTTATGTATTCTTCCTGGTCTTGGAGCAAGAACCAAAAGTCTTTCGCCCAAAAGGACAGCCTCTTCAACTGAGTGAGTAATTAATAAAATTGTTTTTCCTGTTTCCTTCCAAAGTTTTAAAACCAAACCCTGCATTTTTTCTCTTGTTAGTGCGTCAAGAGCGCCTAAGGGTTCATCCATTAAAATGACATCAGGATCATTTGCGAGACATCTCGCCAAAGCGACTCTTTGTTGCATACCGCCCGATAACTCATAAACAGCTTTATCTTCAAAATCAGCTAATCCAACAATTTCTAAAAGGCGCTTAACCTTTTCATCTTGTTCTGCTTTTGGAGTTCCTTTCATACGAGGACCAAAAGCAACATTAGCACGAACATCCATCCACTCAAACAAAGCGCCCTGTTGAAAAACCATTCCACGCTCGGCTCCTGGACCTTGAACAGTTTGCCCATTAAGAACGACTTTTCCTTCCGTCGGCGCAAGAAAACCAGCAACGATATTTAATAATGTTGTTTTTCCACAACCTGAGGGACCAAGAACAGTAATAATTTGTCCTGCTTCAATGTCCAAAGATACGTCTTTGAGTGCTTGCACTGAAGAACCATTCTTCAAATCAAACCGCATCGATATATTTTCAATTGATAAACCTTTCAAAGTTAGCTCCGAATTCTTTAAATCATTAAAAAGGTGGCACACTAAAAGTGCGCCACCTTTTGTATAACTAATACATCATTAATAGACTTTAATTAAGCCTAATAACAAAGTACTTTATTGTTCTGCCAATCCTTCTAAACCATCAGTATTAATAGCATTAGCATATGAACCACGAGCACTTGGGATGTTTCCGCTACTAACGAATACATCTGCTACACCTTTAAGGAAAGCCGCACCTGAACCACCAAGCCAGTTATCACCAAGTTGGTTAGCAACTGAAGGGAATACAAAAGTAGCCATTGTTTCTGCTGTAGCATCTTCGTCCATACCAGCATCCTTAGCAATATGAGGTAGCATCAATGAAGTAAAACCTCCTGAGTTCCACATCGCGTTAGACGCTGCAGTAACACCTAAGAATGTTTGAAGAACTTCTGCATTTTCATCAGCAAATCCTGCTGGTACAGATGTAACGTCCCAAACTAAAATACCTAGTGCAGTTTTTTCAGCACCAGTTAGAAGTACATTACCATGATCTAGAGCACGACGAAGTGAACCACCCCATCCGCAAAACATATCAATACTTCCTTGAGCTAAAGCAGCCGCACCCTCTGGTGGAGCCATATCAACTACTTGCATCGAATCGACTGAAACACCAAAATGCTCCATTTGCTTTAAGAAACCATAGTGAGCAGCTGTTCCAATTGGAACTGACACTTTTTTACCAGCCAATTCTGAAGCATTGCTTGCATCAATTTCTAAACCTGAAGCTACAACACAGTTGTCGTTGTCTGCATAACTTACTGCCACATCAACGATTTGAATGTCTTGGCCAGTTGAAGCTGCCACGATAAACGGAGGAACACCTTGACTCACAGAGATATGAATATCACCAGAAGCCATTGCAGCCGACATTGCTGTACCTGTTCCAAAAGCCTTCCAGTTAACTTTCATTCCTAATGCTTCATCATATGCACCAATTTGCTTTGCATACTCAAAAGGCATTGGCCACTCTTCAAAATAAGCAACATTTAACTCATCTAGAGCCATTACATTGACTGTAGCCATAGCACTGACAATTGTTGCTCCAAGTTTTTTATAAATACTTTTCATTATTTCTCCTAAATTAATATTAACATTATTGTACCCTTTCTTTCATAAAAAAAATTTCACCAGGATATTAGTTAAACCTGTTAAAAAAATAGATAAATTTTTTATGGCCGAACTGAAATACTACCATGAAAAAAGATAAAATCAATCAATTTTTCAAGATCAGTTTAATTTATTTCAAGAGGGAATAAAAAAAGAACTATAGAACCAGCTTAAGATTTTTTAGTAGTCCATTTGAAAAAATTCATTTTTTCGCTTTGTATAAATTTACAAAAAAAATACTCTATTCAAATAAAGCAATTTAAGAAATCTCTAGTGATCTTAGCTCTGGGGCAATTTTATCAAGTGACGAATTAACAAGCTTATATGAACCATCTGCACCATAAAGTTTAGATAATTCGACAGCTTCATTAATAACTACTTTGTAAGGCACCTCTGGCTGGAACTTCAATTCATAAACACCTAAATATAAAATTGCCTTTTCTGTTGGGCCAAGTTCATCAATATCACGATCAAGTGATGGCTTAATAATTTCATCAAGAATAGTTATATTTTTTGGAATATTTAATAATAAATTTGAGAAAAAAGCTTTTGAAATCTTGCCTTCTTTTTGATTTAAGAATTGCAACTCTATGTCATTAATATTATCTCCAGAAACCAACCACTGATATAAAGCTTGGACTACTCTCGCTCTTGAACGCTGCTTAGGAGTCACAGTTTTTCTAGTAAATTGATCATTCTAATAATACTTTCTGCAGCCTCAGCGCCTTTATTTTCAGAAGTTCCAGAGCGCTCTATAGCCTGCTCAACTGTGTCAACAGTGAGCACACCAAAGGCAATTGGTATTTCATTCTCTAGTGAAATTTTGGATATACCTCTTACGCACTCTCCGGCAACGAATTCAAAGTGAGGAGTCCCGCCCCTAATTACTGCACCTAAAGCTACGATGGCATCATATTTACCAGTACTTGAGGCTTTTTTAAGGGCAAGTGGGATTTCAAAAGCACCTGGAACATAAATAAGATCAATATCTGACTCTTTAGTTCCACTCTTAAGTAAAGCCTCTTTGGCCCCACTAATTAAATGCTCAACTATAAAAGAATTAAATCGACCTGCGACTAAAGCCACTTTCTTATTGTTAATAGATAAATCACCCTCAATAGTCTTCATTACTTCTCCTTAATATTTACGTACTCAGTTATTGTGATACCAAAACCCTCTAGACCTGGCCATTTTCTTGGCTTTCCTAGTGACTTCATATTCGTAACACCTAAGTCAGAAAGAATTTGCGCACCGATTCCAAAAGTTTTTCCATCATCATTACTTCTATAGTCCTGGTTATCTATATTTTCAAGGATAGCCTGATTATCTTGTTTACGTAAAAGTAAGAAGACACCATTTTCAACCTCTGAAATCATGTCTAATGCACTATTGATACTAAAACCTCGATTATTTTCTTGTAAAACATCTTTAAAGATATTTTCCATATGGACCCTGACATATGGCTCAGTTGTTTCATTAATTTTTCCCTTTACAAGAGCAATATGAATATCGTTATGGATTGTATCTAAATATGAAAAAAGTTCAAATTGACCATACTTTGTTTTAAAAGGCCTTTGGCTTATTCTTTCAACTGTTTTTTCATTTTCAACTCTGTAATGAATTAAATCAGCAATATGGCCTACCTTAATACCATGCTTTTTCCCAAACTTATACAAATCATCGCTTCTAGCCATTGAGCCATCATCATTTAATATTTCCACAATCACTGATGAAGCTTCAAATCCTGCTAAACGAGCTAAGTCACAGCCCGCCTCAGTGTGGCCAGCGCGAATTAAAACACCACCTTGTTGGGCCATTAAAGGAAAAACATGGCCAGGCTGAACTATATCTATTGGCTTAGCATCTTTAGCAACAGCATCTAAAATTGTTTTAGCTCTATCTGCAGCTGAAATTCCTGTAGTGACACCTGATGCAGCCTCAATAGATACTGTAAAGTTTGTAGAATGAAGATCACTATTTTGAGACACCATTAAAGGCAAGTTTAGTTGTTGACAACGCTGCTGAGTCAAAGTAAGACAAATTAAACCTCGTCCATGCGTCGCCATGAAGTTAATATCTTCTTTTGTAACTTTTTCAGATGCAATTAATAAATCACCCTCATTTTCACGATTCTCATCGTCCATAAGAATTATCATTCTTCCTTGCTTATAATCTTCTATAAGTTCCTTTATTGAAGCATTCATAATTGTCTAATCTTTATCTGTAATTTTTAAGTTTTTCAACATATCTAGCAATTAGATCAATCTCTAAATTTACATTTGACTCAGTAGAAAGATCTCTTAGCGTAGTTACTGAAAAAGTATGGGGAACTATATTAACATCAAAAATATTATCCTTTACGCTATTGACAGTAAGGCTTACTCCATTGATACATATTGAGCCTTTTTTAGCAATATATTTAATAATATCACCCTCAACCAAAATCTTGAAGCGAAAACTATCTCCATCTTTATTAATGGATTGAATTAAACCAACTCCATCAATATGACCACTTACCAAGTGTCCATCAATCCCTTGATTCAGTCTAAGAGATTTTTCAAGATTAACATCATCACCTTGCGATAAATCTGAAAAAGTTGTGCAATTTATCGTTTCGTTTGAAACATCTGCAGAAAACCATTCACCTGAAATTTCGGTGACTGTTAAACATACCCCATTAACAGCAATACTATCTCCAATCTTAGAATCACTTATATCAAGGGTATTTGAATTAATTTTCAAATTAGCGCCATTATCAGAAGAATGAAACTCTTGAATACTTCCTATAGCTTGAATAATCCCTGTAAACATTTGACAAATATTTTTATAAGTTTAAGTATATTTATATTTAATATATTTCTAACAACTATTTAACCATCAATTAATAGATACAGTAATTAATAGATTTCTATGCACGCATTAATTTAATTCACACCTGAGTCAACAAGTAATCTTCATAATTTCCTGAATAGTAGTGAGCTCCATCATCTTTAAGCTCGATTACTTTAGTTGATAAAGAAGAAACAAACTCCCTGTCATGACTGACAAATACTAGAGTCCCTTTGTAATTGTCCAATGCCAAATTTAGGGCCTCAATAGATTCCATATCCAAGTGGTTTGTTGGCTCATCCATTAACAATATATTTGGCTTTTGCAACATAAGTCTTCCAAAAATCATTCTTCCTTTTTCACCGCCTGACAAAGATTTGACAGATTTTTTTACATCTTCCTTTCCAAAAAGCATTTTTCCAAGGACAGATCGCATAACTTGAATATCATCTTTTTCGTTTTTAAATTGTGTCATCCAATCTAAAACATTCATATCCTTCTCAAATTCTTCATTATGGTCTTGAGCATAATATCCAATATTTGAATTTTCACTCCATTTTGTAATTCCACCATCGGGCTCAATTTCACCAAATATGGTTTTAAGTAAAGTACTCTTTCCAATACCATTTTGTCCAATAATTGCAACCCGTTCACCAGTTTCAATCATAATATTAATATCTTTTAAAACTTGCTCATCATCAAAGCTTTTATTCAAACCTTGAACTTCTAGTACATTTCTAAATAATTCTTTGTTTTGATTAAAAATAATATATGGACTAACTCTTGAAGAAGGCTTAATATCATCTAATTCAATCTTATTTAGCTGTTTAAGACGGGATGTCGCCTGCTTCGATTTAGAAGCATTCGCAGAAAATCGCGACACAAAATGTTTTAAATCTTTAATTTTTTCTTCCTTTTTAGCATTATCGGAGCGCATCCTTTCTTGAATTGCAGTTGCGGCAACCATAAAATCATCATAACTTCCTGGGAATACATTTAGGGCACCATAATCTAGGTCAGCCATATGAGTACAAACACCATTTAAAAAATGACGATCATGCGAAATAATAACCATAGTTGATTTTCTTGCACTTAAAACTCCTTCAAGCCATCTGATAGAGTTTATGTCAAGGTTATTGGTAGGCTCGTCTAATAAAAGAATTTCTGGATCTGAAAACAGAGCTTGCGCTAAAAGAACTCGAAGCTTCCAGCCAGGAGCAATTTCACTCATTAACCCATAGTGCTGATCTAAAGGTATATCAAGACCTAGAAGTAACTCACTAGCTGATGATTCTGCTGAATAACCATCCATTTCAGCAAATTCCATTTCTAATTCAGCTACCTTTATTCCATCTTCCTCACTCATTTCAGGTAGACCATATATCCTGTCTCTTTCCTCTTTTATCTTCCATAGCTCTTTGTGACCCATGATTACAGTATCTACAACACGATACTTCTCAAAAGCAAACTGATCCTGAGATAGAACACCAAGTCTTTGGCCTTCTCCAACTAAAACAGAGCCATGAGTGGGCTTTAATTCTCTAGTCAATATTTTCATTAAGGTTGATTTTCCACAACCATTTGCGCCGATTAAGCCGTATCTATTACCAGCTTGAAATTTGACTGAAATATTCTCAAATAAAGGCTTTTCACCAAACTGCATGGTGATGTTAGCAGTAGAAATCATTGTTTAAATAAAAATTATAAAAAGACAAGATTATCCCATATAGACTCAAAAATAGCTCAACAATTAAACACATCAATATCTAGTAGAACTTTTCAATAAATAAAAGTATAAAATATATTTGCTTATGAGATTAAATCCGAAAATGCGAACAAGACAAATGCCTGACAAGTCATTATTGTTCACAATCTTGGCTTTGTTAATATTTGGTTGGATTATGTCCTTCTCCGCCTCATTGGCATATTTTTCAAGTTATTCTTATTTTTTTAAGCAAACCTTCTTTATTTGTGCTGGTTTATTTGCTGGATTCATTGTTCTAAATACACCCATTTCAGTCCTTCAAAAGTATTCTATTCCTTTATTTATACTATCCTTGTTTCTTCTTGCAGTTGTTTTTTTTCCTCCACCCATAGGTCATACAGTAAACGGTTCAACGAGGTGGATTAACCTAGTATTTTTTAAATTTCAGCCCTCAGAACTGATGAAACTATCCATGATACTTTTTATGGCGGGTTTTCTAATCCGCCAAGAAAAAGACATTAGAAAACCATGGAAGGGCTTTGTAAAAACACTAGTAATTATTGGTCTAGCTGATATTCTATTAATGCTTGAAACAGACTTTGGTGCTACTCTGATAATATCCTTAACTGCAATGTCAATGCTTTACGCTGCAGGGGTTTATCTAAAGCAACTAAGTATTGTCACATCTCTTTTATTTATTTTTGTTGGTATTTTTATTGCATTTAATCCAAATCGAATGGCTCGGTTGACATCCTTTTGGGTTGATGATTTTTGGGGAAGTACAGATCCTAAGGTACACCAAACTCAACAAGCCTTAATTGGGATTGCAAGAGGAGACTGGTTTGGAACTGGGATTGGCGCAGGTATTCAAAAATATGCTCTTCTTCCAGAAAGGCATACTGATATGATTTTTGCAGTTATTGGGGAGGAGTTAGGCTTTGTGGGAATGTTATTTGTTTTACTATCATTCCTTTTTATTCTCTTAAAAGGATTCTCTATTGCTAAAGTTGCTCTTCAAAAAGGGCGTCAATATAGCTCTTATGTTGTCTTTGGAATTTGTACTTGGTTTGCAATGCAAATAACAGTAAACATTGGAATGAATTTAGGTCTTTTGCCTCCTAAAGGCTTTACATTGCCTTTGTTAAGTTATGGAGGCACTTCTATGATTTTTGCAATTATTTCACTGGCGATTATTGTTCGAGTTGATATGGAAAATAGAACAAAGTATTCAAAACAAATAAATTATGTCTAAAAAAATTCTCATTATGGCTGGTGGTACCGGTGGTCATATTTTTCCTGCACTAGCTATTGCAAAAGAACTTAAAGAGAGAGGTGCAGTTGTAGAATGGCTTGGTGGCAAGAATGCTATGGAAAGTAGATTAGTTCCTAGGCACGGCTATAAATTCCATGGAGTCTCCAGTAGTGGCCTTAGAGGTAAAAATTTACTAGTTATTCTGAAAGCTTTTTTTCTTCTAGGCTGTGGGTTTTTTCAAACTGTTATTATTTTTATTAAGTATAGGCCAAACATTGTCATTGGAATGGGAGGATATGCCTCAGGAATTGGTGGTTTAATTTCTAAATTGTTTTTTGTACCTTTATTTATTCATGAACAAAACAGTGTTCCTGGAACAACAAACAGACTTTTGAGCAGACTTGCTTGCAAATGCTTTCAAGCTTTTGAAGATACTTTTCCTGAGAGTGCAGGCGCAATTACGACTGGAAATCCAATACTGTTTAATCCAATCCCTAAAAATAGGCCTAAATCAGTTAAAAACTTACTCGTTCTGGGCGGCTCTTTGGGTGCCAAAAAAATCAATCAAACCATTCCTAAGATTAAAACATGTGTAAACATTTGGCATCAGACTGGAGAAAATCATCTGGAAGAGGTAAGAGTATTGTATAAAAAATCACAGCATTATGGAGCAAAAATTGAGCCATTTATAGAAAATATGGCAGAAGCTTATGCTTGGGCAGACTTAGTAATTTCTAGAGCTGGAGCTATGACAATTTCTGAATTGATTGCTTCCAATTCACTAGCTATACTCATTCCATTTCCTTATGCCATAGACAATCATCAAAAAATTAATGCTGAGATTCTTTCTAAAAATGAAGCCGGTATTCTTTTAGAAGAAGAAAATCTTAATCCCGAAGCAATCGACAGAGAGTTAGAGGCTCTCAGTAAAGACAAGCTTCATGAGATGGCTAAAAAATTAGAATCACTTAAAGTGTCAACTCCTGAGCAACAGATTGCTGATAATCTTCTCCATTAATTCCAAGACGGCTAAAAAGGAGTTTGTCATTTGCGACCGTTGGGTTATCTGTTGTTAATAACTGCTCACCATAGAAGATTGAGTTTGCGCCAGCAAAAAAACATAACGCCTGCATACCCTCTCCCATATCGAGCCTTCCAGCTGAAAGTCTAACAACTGACTTAGGCATTAAAATTCTTGCTACAGCAATTGTTCGAACAAACTCACTTTCACTTGGTGGTTTAATATTTTCAAATGGAGTTCCTGGAATAGGAACAAGAAGATTTATTGGAACACTATCCGGATGTTGTTCAAGATTAGCTAAAGATTGAAGCATAGAAGCCCGATCCGTTTCAGTTTCTCCCATTCCTAGAATTCCACCGCTACAAACGCTAATATTGGCATCTTTAACCGCAGCTAGAGTGTCCAGTCTGTCTTGAAAAGTTCTACTCGTAATAACATTAGGGTAGTTTTCTTTTGATGTGTCAATATTATGATTATAGTAATCAAGGCCTGCCTCTTTTAGAGTGGAGGCTTGTTTTGGAGATAGCATACCTAAGGTAACACATGTCTCCATTCCCATAGCCTTTACACCTTGAATCATTGGTATGACTTTATCAAGACTCTTGTCTGTTGGGTTTCTCCAGGCAGCAGCACCCATACAGAATCTTGTCGCCCCCTTATTCTTTGCATTTTGAGCTTGCTGTAATACCTCATCAATTTCCATTAATTTTTCTCGCTCAAGGCCTGTGTCATATTTTGAGCTTTGGGAGCAATAAGAACAGTCTTCGGGGCATGCGCCCGTTTTAATATTAAGCAGAGAGCTCACTTGAACTTGATTTGGATCAAAGTTCTCTCTATGTATAGAATGTGCTTTAAAAAGAAGATCATTAAAAGGAATCTCAAATAGGGCTTTAATTTCGTCCAATTTCCAATCATTTCTTGCTTTAATCATTTTGTGTTTATATTAATTTTGAATAAATTAAATTTTACCGGATACCAACCAGCTTTTTAGATAATAAAAAAGCCGCAAGGAGCGGCTTTTTTTTCAAGATATTGATCTAATTAACAACTGTAATATAAATCAAATTCAAGTGGCTGAGGAGATGCCCTCATAGCAGTCACCTCTTCCATTTTGAGATTAATAAATGAATCAATAACTTCATCAGTAAATACACCACCCTGCTTAAGGAATTCACGATCATTATCAAGTTCTTCCAAAGCGATATGAAGCATTGAGCTTACTTTTGGTATCGAAGCATCATACTCTTCATATAAATCTTGGTCAGCTGGCTCACCAGGATGAATCTTATTCTTGATACCATCAAGGCCTGCCATCAATAAAGCCGCAAAAGCAAGATATGGATTTGCTGTTGAGTCGGGGAAGCGAACCTCGATACGTCTTCCTTTAGGATTTGTAACAAATGGAATTCTTATTGCTGCTGAACGGTTCTTAGCAGAATAAGCAAGCATTTCTGGCGCTTCAAACCCTGGAACTAAACGTTTATATGAGTTAGTTGATGGGTTTGTAAAAGCATTCAATGCTCTTGCATGTTTGATAATACCACCAATATAATAAAGAGCAGTTTCACTTAAGTTTCCGTATCCATCTCCATCAAATAAATTCTTACCATCTTTCGCAATCGACATGTGAACATGCATACCATTACCATTATCAACTGCAATTGGTTTTGGCATAAACGTTGCAGTCTTACCGTAAAGGTGAGCAACGTTGTGTACACAATATTTAAGAATTTGTGTTTCATCAGCTTTTTTAACCAATGTATTAAATAATGCACCTATTTCACATTGACCAGCTGTACCAACTTCATGGTGATGAACTTCTGTGGTGACACCCATTTCTTCAATTGCTAAACACATTTGAGAACGAAGGTCATGCAATGAATCAACTGGTGGGACTGGAAAATAACCCCCTTTCACTCTAGGACGGTGACCTTTGTTACCACCTTCTAAATCAATCTTTGAAGACCAAGCCGCTTCTTCCGAACTGATCTCATAGAAAGCTGTACCCATTCCAAAACCTGTATCCCATTTGACACTGTCAAAAACAAAAAACTCAGGCTCGTTACCAAAATAAGCTGTATCACCAACGCCTGAATCTTTTAAATAGGCTTCGGCTCTATGAGCTATAGAACGAGGATCTTTAACATAACCCTTCATATCTGAAGGTTCAATAATATTGCATCGAATGTTAAGTGTCACCTCTTCAGTGAAAGGATCAATAATCGCTGTATCACAATCTGGCATTAAAATCATGTCAGACTCGTTAATATCTTTCCAGCCTGAAATTGAAGAGCCGTCAAACATTTGACCTTCTCCAAGTTTTTCAGCATCAATTGTGTGTGCAGGAACACTTACATGTTGTTCCTTACCTTTTGTATCTGTAAAACGAAAATCTATAAACTTAACATTCTGTTCTTCGATTGTCTTCATTACATCTTTTGCAGACATAGCTATACTCCCTATAAAATAGTAAATTTAAAAAATGACAGGCATTGTCAGAAGTCTGCGTCGTTGCAAACGAATGTTGACTTACTTGAAATCAACATAAGATAATTCAAGCGTGGATTATATCCTAGTTTTTAAAACTTTAAAATAGAAATTAACTCAAGTCTAGTTGATCTGTATCAAATCCAATCTTTTGGTTTCAAAAAATAATTAGTTAGTTTGTCTTCTGCGCTTTTTGATTCAATTTTGTATTTGTAAGTCCACTTTACTGTTGGAGGTAATGACATCAGAATAGACTCAGTTCTTCCTCCACTTTGAAGCCCAAATAGTGTTCCTCTATCTTGAATTAGATTAAATTCAACATAGCGCCCTCGCCTAAAAAGCTGAAACTCTTTCTCTTTAGGAGTAAAAGGAAAATTCATTCTTTTTTCAACAATTGGAAGGTAGGCCTTGATGAAATGATTCCCAACACTTTGAAGAAATTCAAAGCATTTTTCAAAACTGCCTTCATTTAAATCGTCAAAGAATAGACCACCAATGCCTCGCTGCTCATCTCTATGGCTTAAGTAAAAGTAATCATCACACCACTTTTTATAATTACGGTATGTATTATCACCAAATGGCAGACAGGCATTTTTTGCAGTTTGATGCCAGTGAATTGCGTCTTCATCAAATCCATAATAAGGAGTTAAATCAAAACCTCCTCCAAACCACCAAATTGGATCCTTACCCACCTCCTCAGCAATGAAAAACCTTAGGTTAGCATGCGTTGTTGGAATGTAAGGATTATCTGGGTGGAGAACCAAAGAAAGACCTAGTGCAGTGAAATTTCTGCCTTCTAAATCTGGCCTAAGAGCTGTTGCTGATTTCGGCATTTTATCGCCGGATATAATAGAGTAATTCACCCCACCTTTCTCAAATAAGCTCCCATCTGAAATAACCCGTGTTATCCCACTCCCTCTTCCATCGTCCCTTTTCCATATATCGGTATCAAAATTAGAGATTGAATCTAATTTTCCAAACTCCTCACATATGTCAACCTGAAGATTAAGTAAGTATTTTTTAACTTGTTCAATCATTTACATTAAATTTTAATCAATAAAAATTCAGATAAACTCATCTTAATCGCTCACCAGTAATCAAATTAATAATTTTTGAAGGCTCTGAATTATACATATTAGGAGGAAGCTCGAATGCAAGGTCATTACCAAAGTACCTTTTTAACTCTAGCGTGCTTGAAGCAACCTTTCTACCCTGAAGATTGGCGCTTGTTGAAATTAATGCTGAGCCAGTATTTTCACAAAAGTAAGTAATAAGTGGGTCAGAGGTTATGCGAACAGCTAAGAGTTCATTATCCCCATTGAGTAGAGGTGATAATTCCTCTGACTTTGGAACCAAGTATGTAGTCGGAGTCTCTGTTGGTTTAGCTAGTTTTTTTAGAAGCTTGCTATTCATATTTGAATCAATATAAGGCATCAAAAAACTAATGTTTGAGGCTAAAAGAATGAATCCTTTTTTAATATCTCTTTTTTTTAGATTTACGATAGTTTGAATAGCGCCAGGATTATTTGCGAGACACCCTAGACCATAAATCGTATCTGTAGGATGAGCAATAACTCCAATCTTTAAATGATGCAAGGCAAGCTTTATTTTAGAGTTAATTATCATTTTTTTGCCCTTGGATGAAATTCATCATAAACTTTAGACAATTCTAAAAAATCAAGGTGCGTATAGACTTGGGTGCTTTTAATACTTTTGTGTCCCAAAAACTCTTGAACAGACCTTAAGTCATGGCTTGACTGCAAAAAATGTGTAGCTGCTGCATGTCGAAGCATATGTGGATGAACATTGATTGATACTCCCACCTCTAAAGCTCTTTTCTTAACAACATTCTGAACTGTTCTTGAAGAAATCCTTATATTCTTTTGATTTAAAAATAATGCATCTGAATTGCAACTAGGTCTCTTTTCTAGATATCTGTTAAGGACACCAATAGTTGTCTCTCCTACTGGAGAAAATCTTGCTTTTGCGCCCTTACCCATGACTTTAACAAAACCCTCATTCAGATCGAAGTCTGTAAGATTAATTCCTACTAGTTCAGATACGCGTAAACCGCAAGAATATAAAAGCTCTATCATTAAGACTGAGCGCAACTCTTTGTAGCTAGAAGTATTTAACGTCATCATGTTTGTTAAATCATCGAAGTTAATGGTTTTCGGTAATGAGCGTTCAAGCCTTGGAGTTTGAATAGACTGAGCAGGATTTTTTTGGAGAATATTATTGGCAATCAAGTAATTAAAAAAAACTCTTATTGATGATAAGTATCTTTTTAATGACTTGCCAGAAGCATTACCATGCCTAAGCTCCATGACAAAAATATTTAAGACGTCTGAATCAATTTCACTCCATTCTGATATGCTTCGGCCATTCAAGAAAGAACGAAACTTCAACAAATCCCTCTTGTAGGAAGAAATGGTATTTAAAGCATAATTTTTTTCTACCTCTAGGTACTCAGCAAATGCTTCAATTTGATCAATTAATATTTCTTGATCTGACTTGTTTTTTTCGTGACTGACCATATCTTTATATTTTAAGTTAAAACGATAGGGGATTTTGAATGAGTCAAAAACAAACACATGAATTTCAAACGGAAGTATCACAACTCTTACATTTGATGATTCACTCTCTTTATTCTAATAAAGAGATCTTTCTCAGAGAATTAGTATCTAACGCATCGGATGCGATTGATAAGCTCAAGTTTGAGTCTCTATCTAATGAATCACTTCTAGAGGGAAAAGAAGAGCCCAGCATCTATATTGACATCGATAAAGACGCAGGAACAATTAGCATTAGAGATAACGGTATCGGAATGACACAAGATGAAGTCATGGAAAATATTGGTACTATAGCTAATTCTGGAACTAGAAAATATCTTGAAAGTCTTGATAAAAATCAAACACAAGATTCTAATCTGATCGGACAATTCGGTGTTGGATTCTATTCCGCTTTTATTGTTTCAAATACTGTAACACTTCTCAGCAGAAAAGCTGGTGATGATAAAGCGAACGGAACTAAGTGGGTTTCCAAAGGTAAAGGTGAATACTCAATTGAAACCGTTGATATTGAAAATTATGGCACTACCATCATTCTTGATGTTAAGAAAGCTGAAAAAGAATTCGTTGATGATTATCGTCTACGTGGCATTGTTTCTAAATACTCAGATCACATTACCGTTCCAATAATGATGGTTAAGGCCTCAGAAGAAGATGAGAGTGAAATTGTCTATGAAACAATAAATAAAGCGACAGCTTTCTGGATGAAAGATAAAAAAGAATTATCTCAAAATGATTACGATGAATTCTATAAATCTTTAACCTATGACTTTGAGGGTCCATTGACGCAAATTCATAACAGAGTGGAGGGAAAACTAGACTACTCATCACTACTCTTTATACCCAAAAAAGCGCCCTTTGATATGTGGGAACCTAAAAGAAAAGGTGGTGTTAAGCTTTATGCTAAGAGAGTTTTTATCATGGAGGGTAATGAAGAGTTGCTTCCTCAGTACCTTAGGTTTATCAAAGGCGTAATTGACACTGCTGATCTTTCATTAAATGTTTCAAGAGAGATACTTCAAGGTAGTAAGGTTGTTGATACAATCAAGAAAGCCTCTGTTAAGCGTATTCTTTCTGAACTCGACAAAATGTCTAAAAACAAACCGGAAGATTATGCAACATTCTGGAAAGAATTTGGAATGGTTATTAAGGAAGGTGTGGTTGAGGACTTTGCGAATAAAGATAAAATTTCTAACCTTTTAAGATTTGCATCAACATCAACTGACTCCTCTGATCAAACAGTCTCCCTTAAAGACTATATTGGTCGAATGAATAAAGATCAAAAAAATATATACTATGTCACGGCTGATAATTATGATGCAGCTAAAGGCTCACCTCACCTTGAAATTTTTAAGCAAAAGGATATTGAAGTTTTATTGCTCTCAGACAGAGTTGATGAGTGGTTGGTGGCAAATTTTGGTGAATTTGAAGAACTCTCTCTGAAGTCAATTGCAAAGGGAGACCTTGAAGACCTTGATTCAAAAGAAGATAAGAAGAAAAAAGAGAAAACTGTTAAAGACTATGAAAAAGTTATCTCTAAAGCACAAGAAATTCTTGATAATCAAGTTAAAGAAGTTAAAGTTTCAAGTCGTTTGAGTGAATCACCCTCTTGTCTGGTTGCCGATGAAAATGAACTAGGTGGTAATATGGAAAGAATAATGAAGTCCCTTGGTCAAGATGTCCCAGATACAAAACCTATTCTTGAAATCAATCCTACCCACCCTTTGGTTATGAAGCTAAAAACAAAAGTAGACGAGGATGTTGTAAAAGTTCTATTTGACCAAGCTGTTCTCAGTGAAGGTGGTCAAATCAAAGAGCCTGCAGAGTTTGTCAAAAGGATGAACAAACTGATGCTTGGTTAAGCAAAGGCGATGTTAACGAAAAAGCCCGTTTTCGGGCTTTTTTCATTTATGGGTTATATGGGTTAATTTTATTAAGAATACCCCTTAAAATTGCAACTTCCTCTTTTTCAGGCATACTTCTTCCAAAAAGTCTCCTTAAGCGCCTCATTAACAAACTCTGTGGTTTCTTTGCATCAAAGTAATCAATATGCTCAAGTGCTTGCTCAAGATGCTTATAAAAGCTGTTTAAGTCATCAAAGTTTGCTAATTCTCCAGGAGTATTTTCAAACCCACCCTCTAGAGTGCTTACATAATTCTGATAGGCAAATACTTGAATTGCGGATGCTACATTTAGTGAGAAATACTCAGGATTTCCAGGAATTGTCATTAAAGTGGAACATAAATCTAGCTCTTCATTAGTAAGACCAGAATTTTCAGTTCCAAAAACAACAGCAACTTTCTGGTTTTCTTTGGAAGCGATCGATTGTATTTCACTGCATGTCTCAATAACATCCAGCTGCCTCCATTTAATATTTCTTTGACGTGCACTTGCACCAATTACGAGATTAACCCCCACCAAAGCCTCTTCGAGTGAAGAGCAAACTGTTGCGCTTGATAATACGTCGTCCGCACCACTTGCCCTAGCAGTTGCAACTGCTGATGGAAAATTAGATGGCGCAACAAGATATAACTCAGAGAGCATCATATTTTTCATGGCTCTAGCAGCAGCGCCAATATTCCCCGGTTCAGTCGTATTCACCATGACAATCCTTACTTTATCAAAACTCGTCAAGGTATAATTCCTCTCTTTATTTATTTCACTCATTTACCATGCATCCTACCGTCAATATTGCAGTTAGAGCTGCCAGAGCAGCTGGTGATGTTATTTTAAGGTATCACAATCAGGTCGACATACTTACCATCGAAAACAAGTCTATTAATGACTTTGTTTCAGAGGTTGATAAAACGGCCGAAAAAGCCATTATAAACGAGATTAAAAAGGCCTTTCCAAAACATTCTATTTTGGCTGAAGAGAGTGGTAAAACTCTTGGTGACGATGATTTTCTTTGGATTATTGACCCTTTAGATGGAACCACCAATTACCTGCATGGCTTTCCGCAGTATGCTGTCTCTATAGCGCTTCTTGAAAAAGGAGTGACTTCACACGCTGTCATCTATGACCCATTCAAGGAAGAGCTCTTTACAGCCTCTAAAGGAGAAGGCGCTTATCTCAATAATGAAAGAATTAGGGTGACCATATCAAAAGGATTAGAGGATACTCTCATTGGAACTGGCTTCCCATTCAAAAATCCGCAGCATTTAGATTGTTATCTTGACACATTTAAGGCAATTTTGCCTCACGTCTCTGACATTCGAAGAGCGGGAGCTGCTGCTTTAGATTTAGCTTATGTAGCTGCTGGCAGACTTGATGGCCATTGGGAGATTGGGCTTAACTCTTGGGACATGGCAGCTGGCGCTCTACTTGTTAAAGAGGCTGGAGGATTTATAGGAGATTTTTCTGGAAGAGATAAATACATGGAAACTGGGAACGTTGTCGCTGGAAATGCAGATGCCTATAAAGAAATTCTCAAGAAAATTCATCCACACCTTACGAGCGACCTTCAGAGGTAAATTAATCTGAGATTGTTAACTGTTCACCATTTATTTTTGGACTTGAGCTAGACAATAAGTGGACAATTGCTTGACTTTTTTCTTCTGGCAAAGGAACTGTTGAGGAGTCTTCAGCAGGGTATGCTGTCCTTCTCATCTCAGTTCTCAATTTTCCAGGGTTGACCGTGTTTACACTAATTTGGGTTTTTTCAAGCTCCTCTGAGAGAGTTTTTGCAAAACCTTCAATCCCAAACTTACTAACGCTGTAGGCACCCCAATAAGCCCTTGCCTTCCTGCCGACTGTTGAAGATAAAAAAATAATCCTGGCATCATCCGATTTTGATAGAGCAGGAATCAGGAACTGGGTCAGCATGAATGGAGCATTTAGATTAATCTGGATTGTTGAATACCATAATTTAATATCATACTGCTCGATCGGCATCTGAGTACCCAATATTGAAGCGTTATGGACCAGTCCATCTAACTTCCCAAACTCGTTAAGAAGGTTATCTTGAAGCTCTTGATAATTTTCAGGTGTTGCACCTTCTAAATCCAGAGGGTAAAGAATTGGCTCTTTCAGGCCAGAATCAACAACAGCGTCATAAGCATGCTCAAGTGAACCTAAATCCCTTCCTAGCATAATGACGGTGGCGCCAGCTCTAGCAAGGTCCATGGTTATGGCAAGCCCAAAACCCCTATTTGCACCCGTTACTAGAACGACTTTCCCCTCAAATTCATCTTTTTTTATATTGTGCTCTTTGGCAACTATCATTCACTAATTTCCTTATTTGATTTAACCCCAAGCGCTTTAAGTCTTTCTGCCCTGCTAATCAAATTACCCTTGCCTGTTGACAACTTATTCCTAGCACTTGAAAAGCCTTCCTTGGTTTTTTCAAGTTGATTCTCAATCTTATCTAGATCGTCAGTAAAAAGGGCGAGCTTGTCATACATTCCAGCAGCCTGTCGTGCAATCTCATCAGCATTTTTATTTTGTTTATCTGTTTGCCACATAAAGTTAACAGTTTTTAGACTCATACTCAGCATGGACGGTGAAACGAGCATAATGTTCTTCTTGAGGGCATCATCAAACAAACTATGTTTATGTTGAAGCGCAAGAAGAAGAGCCCCCTCAATAGGAATAAAAACAAAAATAAAGTCTAGACTCCTCACACCCTCAAGGTTCTCATACTCTTTGATACTAATGTTTTTTATTTGGTTTTCAATCGAGGCAATATGTTTCTTTAAAGCTAACTCATTTGATTGGTCTGCGACATAGTCGACATAATCTTTAAGCGACACCTTAGAGTCAATAACAACATCCTTTCCCTCTGGCAAATGAAGAATAACATCAGGCTTAAATTTTTCACCCATTTCATTTTTATATTGCTTTTGAAGATCAAACTCAACCCCCTCTTGGAATCCATAACTTGATAAAAGAGAGCTTAATATCTCTTCTCCCCAGTCACCCTGAATCTTATTGTCATAAGTGAGCGCATCTGTTAAATTCTTTGCCGACTGCTGTGTTTCAAGGTTTGCAACATGAAGAGACTTAATTTGCTCTTTTAAGGTCGTTCTCTCCTCAACCTGCTCCTTTGTAATTGTCTCAATCCTATCTCTAAAACTTTTAAGCTGAGTTTGAAGCGGCGTCAATAAGTCGGAATTATCGACCTTAAGCTTGTCACGGTCTGTCTTCAAAATTTCTGAGGCGATAGTCTTAAACTCACTATTTACTTGACTCTTTAGATGATCGACTAGCTGAATTTTTTCAGCATAATTCTTTTCTTTTTCATCCAGCTTTGTCTCGAGCTGAATATTTTTTTGAGAGATGGAAAACAATTTCTTATTCAGTACATAGTAGCTAAATGCAGCTCCCACGAGTAAAGAAACTATGCCAATGATAATATTCATAAGGTTAGATTTGAATCCATTATTAATGGGTGTTTTATAGCAATCATAAAATAGGCATACCGGTGTGTTGTAAACTTAGTAAAATTTTATATAGAATTATAACGCTTAGATATCTATAAGCCATGATACTTTTAAGATCACTATTGTACTTTGTTGGTTCAATTATTAGTTTAATTTTGATCACTTTGATTGGTTTTTTACTCGTTTTTTCAAGCTACCCAACTCGTCAAAAATTTCTATCTCAATGGGCTATATTTTGTATATGGTGGTTAAAAATAACTGTGAATATTAAAACTAAAGTCATTGGTCAAGAAAATATAATTAAATCTTCGTCCATCATAGTCTCTAACCACCAATCTACCTGGGAAACGTTAGCTTTTCAAACAATCTTCCCAGCCCATACTTGGGTCTTAAAACGTGAACTTTTATGGCTTCCTGTATTCGGATGGAGTCTTGCGCTACTAAAACCAATCATTATTAATCGTGGTGACAAACTAAACGCAATTAAAAAAGTCATAAATCAAGGGGCTGATCGACTAAACAAAGGCATCTCAGTAGTTATCTATCCTGAAGGAACCAGGCAGCCTTATGGTGAATTAGGAGCCTACCAAAATGGTGGCAGTGCGATAGCAAAGAAAACAGGACATAGCATTACGCCCGTGTATCATAATGCTGGAAGGCTTTGGCCTAAGGGCAGCTTTTTAAAAAAACCTGGAGTAATTACCGTCGTTATTGGTGAGGCAATACCCAATTCTAATTTAAAGACTTCAGAGGTTACAGATCAAATTAGGAAGTGGACCTTAGTACAAGAAAATAAATTTAAATAATCGTGATTAAAGAGTATAAAAATATGCCTGAAACAACCTATAAAATTTTCCATAATAGAACTGCTGAAAACATCAAGTTTGAAGTTACCAGATTAAGAGAATCCATTCTTAAAACGACCAACCAGTCAGATCAAAGTGATAACCTTGAATTCATCGAAACTTTGCTAAACGAACAAATCCTTGACTTTAAAGCGATAAACCCGTCTAAAGATCAATTAGCTACTAGAACAAATTGGCATGACTTTTTAATTAATAAAACCAAGTTAAGTTTTAATGAATGCCTTTTGATCCTTTTGGGCATTAATCCTATTCATGCTAAAAAGCTAGATTCTGATTTATTCAAAACTAAACTGAATGATGTAACCAATATGAAAAAAAGCTTATTAAATCTAATTTTTTTTCAAAGGGTAGAGAATCACCTTTTAAGGGAAAGATTCCAAAGTAACTCTATCAATAAAGAAGAGTTTATCAAGTGGGCTATGGATTACAAATATTTAAGAAAAATTGAAGACTAATCCTTCAGTTCAAACTTATGAGAATTAAATATTTGACAGAACAGCTCTGATGTTTTTTGCGTATCGTAGAGCGCTGAGTGTGCCTCATTATTATCCCACTCAATGTCCATTTTAGATATCGCTTTAGCGAGAACTGTTTCGCCGCAACAAAGGGCAGAAAGACTGACCGTATCGATCGTTGAAAATTGATGAAATGGACTTTTTAAGTTTGCTCTGAGCGTAGCCGCCTTTACAAACCCAAGATCAAAAAAAGCGTTGTGACCAACAAGGATAGCTCTCGAACACTCTTCAGTTTCTAGCTCCTTATTAATGTGATCAAATATTTCTGACAATGCCTTCTTTTCAGGAACAGCAAGCCTAAAGGGATTATCAATATCAATGCCATTAAATTTAATTGCCGAGGCTTCAATATTTGCCCCTTTAAAAGGCTCAACATGATAATGAAGAGTTGTTTTTGCAAAAAAAGAACCCTCTTCATCCATGCCCAGAATAATTGCACAAATTTCCAAGAGAGCGTCCGTTTGCTCATTAAATCCTGACGTTTCAACGTCTATGACAACAGGAAGGTATCCACGGATTCTATCTTTAAGTTTCATTAATTAGCAGGACTAAAATATATATTTAAATTAGAATAAATCTAGATTCGCCTAGAATAAATAATAGATTTTCTTAAGTCATCATAACTCTTTTGTCTTGAATCAGGAAGAAAACTTAATTCACTCTCAACAAACTCAAACCTAAAGAAGAATCTGCCGCCATACTTAGAGAGCGCAAAAATTGAACTTAGATTTAACTTAGAAGCTTTATCGATTAGTAACTCCATTAATCTTGTTGATGTATCTGTATTATGAAAACTCTTATTCACAACAAGTGCATATATTTCGCCAACGTTCTCATCTTGATATAGTTTTAGACCAGCACAGGCAATAATGTGATTATCTTTCTCTATGCAAACAAAGTCATCAATACGACTGTCAATGGTTTCATAGCTTCTTTCTAATAATCTACCTTCTTCAACAAAAGGTTGCATTAATTCGATAATTTGCCTTGCTTTACTCAACTTGAAGCCTTAATTGCTATTAGAAGCGGGTTATTTTAGTCTAAAATTTGTATTTTTTTGATAATTTAAAAGCAATGTCAAACACTAGAAAATATTCCTCAGTTGTAATTGATGGTTATGAGAGAGCTGCATCCAGAGCAATGCTTTACCCTGTTGGCTTTAAAAAAGAAGATTTTAAAAAGCCACAAGTTGGAATTGCATCAACCTGGTCAATGGTTACGCCATGCAATATGCATATCAATGATTTAGCTAGCGAAGCCGAAAAAGGCGTAAATAGTGCTGGAGGAAAAGCTGTTGTTTTCAATACAATCACTATTTCAGATGGCATCTCAATGGGGTCGGAAGGTATGAAATATTCACTTGTTTCTAGAGAGGTGATTGCTGATTCAATTGAAACAGTAACTGCCTGTCAAGGCTTTGATGGGGTTGTTGCAATTGGTGGATGTGATAAAAATATGCCTGGATGCCTCATGGGGCTTGCTAGACTGAACCGCCCTTCTGTTTTTGTTTATGGCGGAACCATTCAGCCTGGTGCTAATCATACTGATATTGTGAGTGTTTTTGAGGCTGTTGGTAAAAGAGCGAATAATGATATTAATGATATAGAACTTGAACAGATTGAGTCCACTGCCATTCCTGGCCCAGGCTCATGTGGCGGAATGTACACAGCTAATACTATGGCCTCTGCAATAGAGGCACTTGGAATGAGTCTTCCAAATTCGTCCTCTCAGGATGCAATATCTGATGACAAAAATATAGATTGCTCTAGGGCTGGTGAGGCTGTATTAAATCTATTAGAGAAAGATATAAAGCCGAGTGACATTATGACCAAGAAAGCCTTTGAAAACGCCATCACTCTCATTATTACACTTGGTGGATCAACGAATGCTGTGCTCCATTTAATCGCCATGGCGGATGCTATTAATGTTGACCTTACCATCGATGATTTTACGCGAATTGGTGCCAATGTCCCTGTTCTAGCAGATCTTAAGCCATCGGGCAAATACATGATGAGTGAACTGGTTCAAATTGGTGGAACATTGCCGTTAATGAAAATGCTTTTAGACGCGGGTATGCTTCATGGAGAATGCATGACAGTAACTGGTAAAACTTTAGCTGAAAACTTACAGAATGTTCAGTCGTATGATGCTGACCAAGAAATTATTATGCCTTTAGATAAGCCCATCAAAAAGGATTCTCACTTAAGAATTCTAAGGGGCAATCTTGCAACTGAAGGTGCTGTTGCTAAAATCACTGGCAAAGAAGGTTTAACTTTTAGAGGTAATGCTAAAACATTTGGATGTGAGGAGGACGCCCTTCAAGCTGTCCTGAAAGATCAAATTGTTGAAGGTGATGTGATTGTTATTCGATACGAGGGGCCTAAAGGAGGTCCAGGCATGAGAGAAATGTTAGCTCCTACTTCAGCTGTTATGGGGAAAGGTCTCGGCGGAAAAGTTGCGCTCATTACTGATGGAAGATTTTCAGGGGGAACTCACGGATTTGTAGTTGGGCATATTACACCTGAGGCATATACAGGTGGCACTCTTGCTGTTATAGAGGATGGCGATGAAATTCTAATTGATGCTGAAAATAATCGTCTTGAACTCATCGTGGACGAGTCCATTATCAGTCAAAGACTTTCAAATTGGAAGCAGCCCAAACCAAGGTACACAAAAGGTGTTCTTGCTAAATATGCAAAGCTTGCTCAATCGGCTTCTCGAGGCGCAATAACTGAATAACTTTGAAAATGATTAATGAACTGGAATGAATTCAATCTTCCTATCATCAAGATTGACTGAGGCCACTTTAACTTTAATCGTATCACCTAAACGATAAATTTTTCCGCCTCTTTGGCCCTT
The DNA here is from genome assembly GCF_001281385.1 of Candidatus Pseudothioglobus singularis PS1. NCBI lineage: Bacteria > Pseudomonadati > Pseudomonadota > Gammaproteobacteria > Pseudothioglobaceae (SeqCode) > Pseudothioglobus (SeqCode) > Pseudothioglobus singularis (SeqCode). Next base: position 766,125 of record NZ_CP006911.1, on the reverse strand, counting down.
AAGTTGATGATGAACGTCGTCAAAATTAAAGTAGTCTTCCTTTAAATCGCGAACACTCACTAGGCCCTCAACAAAAATATCTGAAAGCTCTACAAATAGTCCAAATCCAGCAACACCAGAAATGACGCCGCTAAAGCTGTCTCCCACTTTATCTCTCATATATTCACACTTAAGCCACTGTTCAACATCACGTGAAGCATCATCTGCCCTTCTCTCAGTCATCGAAAGATGAGTACCCATTTCAGCCATTCTTTGAGATTGCTCACGTTTTTTATTTGATAAAGACCTTTTAATAGCCCTATGAACTAGAAGATCTGGGTAGCGACGAATTGGCGATGTGAAATGAGCATAATCTTCAAAAGCTAAACCAAAATGACCTTCGTTCTTGGGGGTATAGGTTGCCTGTTTCATGGTTCTTAAGACGACAGTTTTAATAATATTCTCATCTTCTCTGCCTACCGCCTTTTTAAGTAATTTGGCAAAGTCACTGGTGTCTGGCTCAAGCCCTCCATCCAGCCTAAGATCAATTGCAGTTAAAAATTGCCTAGTAATTTCTACCTTTTCAGGGGTTGGCTTTGGATGAACGCGATACAAAAAGTCTTCATTTTCAGTTTGAAGATATTTCGCAGCTGCCTGATTAGCCATCAACATACATTCTTCAATTAACTTGTGGGCATCATTCCTTTTGCGGGCAACAATGTTTTCAATTTTTCCTTTGTCATCAAATAGAATTTGGCTTTCAATTCTATCAAAATCCATGACACCTCTTTTTTGCCTTGAAATCCTGAGGGTTTGGTAAAGTCCATACAAATAGTCCACATTTTCTTTAATTCTGCTGTATTTCTTTCTGAGTGGACTCTCCTTATTCTCTAGCATCTCATTAACCTCTGTATAGGTTAAACGGGCATGGGATAGCATGACTGCTGGGTAAAACTTATAATTCAAAAGTGATCCTAAGGAATCAATCTCCATTTCACAGGCCATACATAGCCTTTCGACTTTTGGGTTAAGAGAGCATAGTCCATTAGAGATCGCCTCAGGCAGCATAGGGACAACCCTGTGGGGGAAATAAACAGAGTTTCCTCTCTCTAAAGACTCGCTATCAAGCTCAGTACCTTCTTTAACATAATGAGATACATCTGCGATAGCAACAATTAATTTCCATCCATTCTCTGATGGAATAGCATAAACAGCATCATCAAAGTCTCTTGAATCTTCGCCATCAATTGTGACCAGCTCTAAATTTGTAATATCAACTCGATTTTTTTTATCCTTTGGCATTACTTTAGTTGGAAGATTTGCTGACTCTTGTAGAGCTTTTTCTCCAAAAGTAGATGGAATTTGGTGGCGATGAATAGCAGAGTCAACCTCGACACCTTCATCTAAATAATTTCCAAGGATTGAAGTAACTTTTCCTGTGGCATTTTTTTCGAGGGTTGGAGAGGTTAATACTTCTATCACAACGACTTGGTTATCTTTACATCCCTCTAAAAGCTTCACAATCTGTATTTCGTGTTTGATACGCTTATCATCGACAATAACATAACTTCTTTGATGATCAATATGAAGTCTTCCAACGAGTGTACTAACCGTCTCTGTAACTTCAACAATTTCTGCATCGAGTTTTCGATTGAGAAGACGCACCTTGACCTTGTCCCCATGAAATGCCAACTTCATTTGTTGACTTGAAAGCCTCAAATCTTTGCCCCCTTTGTCCAATGCGACAAAACCAAATCCCTTAGGGTTAGCTATGACGGTTCCAGATAGAAGGCCTCTGTTAGAAAAAGGGCGATAAACGCCACTTTTGTTGCAACTTAACTGCTTATCCCTGACCATTGCCCTTAATCGTCTTTCAAAGGCTTTTTTTTGGTCATCCTCAAGAGACAGGAGTTCAAAAAGCTGACGTTTACTTTTGGGTTTTTCTTGAATAAAACTTAAAATATGTTCTCGAGATGGAATCGGGCTTTCATATTTTTCCGCTTCACGATGATAGTGAGGGTCTGACATAATGTGCTAAGTATAAAGCAAGCTTAGGATATTTGAAGATTATTCAAATGGATTTTTTAATATCAATGTTTCATCTCTATCAGGACCTGTTGAAAGGATGTCAACTGGAATTTGACTTAGCTCTTCAATTTTCTTAATATAGTTTTGTGCCTCCATAGGTAAATCATCAAAGGAATGTGTTCCAATGGTTGAAGTTTTCCAGCCTGGCATTTCTATATAAATTGGTTTTGCGGCATCATACCCTTCTGCAGAAAATGGAGGGATTGTAGTCTGCTGACCATCTATCTCATAAGCAATACAAATCTTAATTAAGTCTAAATCGTCCATTACATCAAGCTTAGTCAAGCAGATTCCGCTAACAGCATTAAGCTTGAATGAGCGATTTAATATGACTAAATCGAGCCATCCACATCGCCTTTGACGACCTGTTGTCGCTCCAAACTCATGCCCTTTTTTACAAAGCTCCCTTCCGATAGTGTCACCCTGGTCTGTATTTACATCATAATCAAGCTCTGTAGGAAATGGCCCCCCTCCAACTCGGGTTGTATAAGCCTTAACAATCCCCAATACATAGTCAATATCCCTAACGCCGACTCCAGAACCCGTTACAGCGCCTCCTGATGTGGTATTTGAAGACGTTACAAAGGGGTATGTTCCTTGATCAATATCCAAAAGCGCTCCCTGAGCTCCTTCAAATAGGATATTTTCAGAGTTTTTCATTTGTTGGTGAAGTTCATCAGCAACATCAATAATCATTGGTTTTATTGACTTTACCTGCTCCAGTGCTTCTGACAACACTGTCTCAAAATCAACCATTGATTGCTGATAATAATTTTTTAAACTGAAGTTATGATAGTCGACGACCTCTTTTAGTTTTACTGAAAACAACTCTTCGTCCAATAAATCGCCTACTCGAAGTCCCCTTCTAGCAACTTTGTCTTCATAAGCAGGACCAATTCCATTTCCTGTAGTTCCTATAGCAGCTTTACCTCTATGGGCTTCACGTGCGTTATCAAGTTCTATGTGATAAGGAAGAATTAATGGGCATCCTGGGCTTATTTTTAACCTAGACTTAACCTCAACGCCTGACTCTTCAAGCTCATTCATCTCTTTAAGAAGAGCAGTCATTGATAAAACTACGCCATGGCCAATATAGCAGTTAACATTACTCCTTAGAATGCCTGATGGAATAAGGTGCAATACTGTTTTCTTGCCATCTATCACCAAGGTATGTCCAGCATTATGTCCACCCTGAAAACGAACTACAGAGCTCACTTTGTCAGTAATCAAATCAACAATCTTCCCTTTACCTTCATCACCCCACTGAGTACCAATGATTACTACATTTTTTCCCATACTATTTCTTTAATCTCCATTTTCCATTTTCTTGAATAAAATCAACTTCAGTTGAACCATTTAAATCTGTTTTAATGATGTGTCCCTTTGATCTAAGGTCATTTATAAATTCAATAAAGTCTGGATTATCAATGTTTGGCGCATTTAGAGCCTTACTTTGATTAATTGAATGTTCTTGCTGATGAATTAAAAACTTAAGATCAAAAGAAAAGCCTGTAGCCTCTCTTTTAGAATCAAATGATTTACTTAGCGCATCGTATCTACCGCCTTGAGCAATCGCCTTAGAAAACTTATCACTGTATGCGGCAAATACAACTCCATCGTGATATTCATAGGCTTTCACTTCACCCAAATCAAACATTAAATCAAGGTTTTTATCTTTGAAAAAATCATTGAGTTTAACTAAATCATTAATTGCATCGACTATTGCTGGAATACTCTTAAATATATCATTAGCCGTTTCAAGTACTTTTTCATTGCCATCAAGAGAGATAAGGGATTTAAATTTATCAGCCTCTTTAATCTTTGTGCTGTGAAGAAAACTTTCAAGGTCTGGAAGTGACTTTCTTCTAAAAATATCTCTTAGCTCAGCAATCTCTTTACTTGGAAGATTTACAGAGGCGCATAGCGCATTAAAAATTGCTGTATTGCCAAGGCTTAATGTTATATTTTTTATATTTAAAAGCTCTAGAGATGAGAGCATTAAGACAATGACCTCTATATCTGCATCAATACCTTTGTGTCCATAAAGTTCTGCGCCTGCTTGAATGGGAGATCTGGATGCATAGAAGTCATCTGCCTTTGTTTGCAGAATTGCATTGATATAGCAGTAACGACTAATGCTATTAGGCGCTGCATGTTTAGAGTCAATTCTTGCAATTTGCGGGGTTATATCAGAGTGCACTCCAAGCATACGCGTTGAAGCTGAATCTAAAAATTTAAAAGTCTTATCATCTATAGACTTTGAATTTAAAACCAAGGTGTCTGAATACTCAATCATTGGAGGAACAACAATGTTGTACCCCCAACTTTGATATAAATCTAATAAATTTCTTCTAGTAGTTTCAAAAGCAATGGCTTCATCACCGGTGAGCTCGTCAATGCCCTCAGGTAATTGCCAATTACTCATAGCCCGAATTATTTAGATGGGTTGAAGTAACGGAAGAACTCAGAATCTGGATTAAGAACAAGGATATCTCCCTGATCACTAAACGATTTCTTATAAGACTCAAGTGAGCGATAGAAAGAGTAGAAATCCACATCTTGGCTATATGCCTCTGCATAATTACTCGCAGAGATAGCATCACCCTCACCACGAATCTTTTCAGAGTCACGATAAGCGTTGGCTAAGATGATTGTTCTTTCCTTGTCTGCAAAGGCTTGAATTTTTTCAGCCTCCTCAGCGCCCTCTGAACGGAATTTATTAGCAATACTTTTTCTCTCTGTTTCCATTCGACTATAGACCGAGTTTCTAACTTCCTGAGCAAGCTCAATTCGTTTAATACGAACGTCTATAACTTCAATACCAAATTCATCTTCAGCGATCGTTTTAAGCTTTGTTTTTACAGTTGCCATAATAGCTTCACGCTCGTCTGAGACTACCTCAATAATAGTTCGCTTTGAAAACTCAGTTCTTAGTGCATCCTGGTTGTTTTGAGCAAGCCTTAGGTTTGCTGAAGCCATTGCACCACCCGTTGAAATATAAAACTTCTCCGTATCGACAATACGCCATTTCACATAAGAATCCACAACAACGTTTTTCTTTTCAACGGTTAAGAATGATTCTGCTGCGGAATCTAGAGTTTGAATACGTTTATCAAACGAGACAACATTGTTGACAAATGGTGTCTTAAACTTCAGTCCAGGTTTATTTTCAACAGAGACAATTTCACCCAGTCTCAATTTAATTGCCACTTGAGTTTCATTAACCGTATAAAGACTCGATGAAAGAAGAATTACCAATAATGCAATTGCTATAATAATTAATTTTTTCATTATCTATTCTCCCTTGAACGTAAAACACCTTGATCATTTGAGCTTCCAGATGGTGTTTGCTGGAAAGAATTGCCTGTAGAAGAAGATTTAGGTGTTCTTGAAGAGTTAATAAGTTTATCAATTGGCAAATACATCATTGAATTTGAACTAGAATCAACAATCACTTTATTTGTAGAACTAAAGACATCTTCAAGTGTCTCTCTATATAAACGCTCTCTAGTAACATCAGGAGCTTTCGTATATTCAGTGAGTATTTGGTTGAAGCGATAAGCCTCACCTTCAGACTTTGAGACCACTTCAGACTTGTAAGCCTCTGCTTCTGCGAGAAGTCTTTGGCTAGCACCACGAGCTTTAGGAACAATATCATTTGCATAAGCCCTCGCTTCGTTTATGTATCTCTGCTCATCTTCCCTTGCCTTTACAACGTCATCAAATGCTGCTTTAAGTTGAATTGGGGGCTGAGCATCCTGCATAGTAACAGCAGTAATCATAAGTCCAGTATTGTATTCGTTTAACAGGGCTTGTGAAGCCACTTTAACTTCTTGAGCAACCTGCTCTCGTCCAGTTGTTAAAACATAATCCATTGTATTGTCACCCACAACCTGCCTGATAACGCTTTGAACCACATGACTAAGTGTCAATTCAGGTTGAAATACATTAAATAAGAATGCCTGAGCATCTGCAACCTTATATTGGACCGCTAACTTAACATCAACCATATTTTCATCTTTGGTAAGCATGAGTGATTCTGAACTTACACCACCACTGTAGGAATTTTGAACATTTCTAAAGCCGATTTCTGCAGAACGAATCTGTTCAACATTTATCTTGTATACCGATTCCACTGGATAAGGAATGTGCCAGTGAGGTCCTTGAGTAGCTGAAGTCTGAAAAGCACCAAAACGCAATACCACGCCTCTCTCAGCAGGATCAACAATATAAATTCCAGTTGCCATCCAAAGTATAAATGCAAGAATTATGATGTACTTAAAGCTTCCCTTTGCAGCTTTGCTAGCACCAGAATTACCTGATGAGCTCCCAGAAGATTTTCCGCCAAAAGCACTATTAAATTTGTTTTTAAAGTCTTTAATAACCTCATCAAGCTCAGGAGGAGTTTGATTATTGTTATCATTCCAAGCCATTGAGGCTCCTTTTTTATTATTATTCACGCAGTTTCCTTAAATAATTAAGTTAATGTAAAGATATGGTCAAAGATGAAAAAAACAAGTACTTTAATGTGTTAAACAAAAATTTATTAATCTCTTATTAAAACCAAAAATTTATTTTACCTAATAAAGGTTTCAAAAAGATAAATTTAGACTGCAATAAAGTTTGAAAATCTCATGTAGTTTCGAATTATATATAATGATAAAATAACATTTTCAATAGACGCTAACTTTATGAAGAAGCCCTTAATTTTTGTTTTTTTGATGTTAGCTCATTTATGTATTAATGCAGAAGGAGTAAACCTTAATTGTGCTCCAACTCAATCAGTTTGTGATAATTGTCCTCAATACCAGACACTTTTTCCGCTAGAGCAATTTTCAGAAAATACTGGTGCACTTGATATTGAGGCAGACAAAAGTGAAATTATTGAAGAAAAGTATCTTCTTTCAGGAAATGTAGAGGTAAATTCAGAAAACTTATATCTGTCAGCTAATGAAGTGGAAGTATCTTCAGCTGACCGCTCACTCTTAGCTGAAGGAAATGTAAGGTTTCAAGACGAATCTTATCTTATAACTAGCGCTACTCTCTCTTCATCAAGGAAAGATGATGAACTTATTGCTGTTGCTACTAACGCAAATTATCAAGATTATTCAGTTGGTCTTGGGGGTGCAAATGGCTATACAGAAGTTATTGAAAAAACGCCAACCAGCGTTCTATTAACTAACACAACTTACAGCCTATGCCCAGTAGATCAAAATGATTGGCAAATTGATGCAGATCAAATAGAATTAAATCTTAAAAAAAATAGAGGTGTTGCTGATAATGCAACAATCAAGTTTTATGGGGTGCCGATATTCTATACACCCAAGTATAGCTGGGTTCTTGCTGGTCGTGGCTCAGGATTTTTAACTCCAGAATACTCAACTTATAACGAGCCTGGTCAAAATGATGATGCTTATAGTCTTCGGGTTCCCTACTACTTCAATTTATCCCCTGATCGAGATTTATTAGTTGCACTGACTTATATGTCTAGTCGACGATTTATCTATGAAGGCAAATACCGTCAACTCATTGCACCAAAAATTTCTGCCGATCATCAAGACTCTATCTATTCAATTGAAGCAAAATATTTACCCGAAGATAAAATTACAGGTTTAAAAAGATGGCTTGTCAATTTTTCTGAAGAATTGGATTTATCTGACAATATTCATTTAAGTGCTCAATTTCATCGCGTATCTGATGCAAAGTATTTTAGAGAAATCTCTAAAACAGATACTGATTTAAAAACTCTTAAGTCATCATTAAAATATACTTATGAAGATAAAGAGAATAACTTTTCATTAGCAGTATTAACTGAAAATGAACAAATTGTTAATGCTGGAACTCCAGAATATACAAGAGCATTAGAGGGTTCAATGTCTAAAACGCTTAATGCAGATCAAAAAATACCTATACAGGTTGATTTAGTTAGTACGCGTTTTGCACATGAAACTGCCACTAAAGACTCAGGAACAAGAACTCATGGAAAATTTGGCATTTCTAGAGAACTCAATATTCAGTATCCAAAAATTACACCGCGTGCTAATATTGCTATTACTAATTATTCTTTAAAAAATAGCCCAAATATTAATAGAACTATTTTAGGCTCTGGATTGAATATTGACTTTACTGTCATTAATGAAACTAACCTTTTTAGTTATCAAGTTAACCATCGAATTAGCCCATTAATTACTTATAACTATAGGGCAAAAAAAGTACAAGGTAATATTCCACTATTTGATAGTACTGATAAATATGATGACATCATTAGTTTTTCTGATCTTACATCTGGAGAAAGATATACTGGTCTTGATAGAATAACTAATGCTAATGACATTACATTGAGTCTTGAATCAACTTATCGTAAAGTTGGTGCTTTGGAAGACGACAAAGATTTATTAAGTTTGAAAATTGCACAAACCTACTATACCGATGATGAAGTAGTAAGTAATATATCAAATACTAACTACGAAACAAGAAAATCATACTCAGATATTGCCGCTTCAATTGACATGTCGTTAAATAAATTCAATATTAGTTCAGCAGCTCAATTCAATCCAGATAAGTCTAAAGTAGTTAAAAAGGAAAATACAATTAGCTACAGCCCTTCCTCTAGACAATTTGTTTCTTTAAGTTTTATTGATGACGGCACAAAAGAAACAGAAAAATTTTATGGAGCTTATCCTCTAACTGACTCAATTCATGTCTTTGGAGGTATTGATAAAACCACTTCTACTGGCGTAACCAATGCTGAAACAACTGGAATAGCTTATGAATCCTGTTGCTGGGCATTTAGATTAGCTCATTTCAAAGAAGATAACTCCTCAGGTGGCCACAACTACAGCACTGGAATGGAGCTAGTTCTAACTGGTCTAGGGTCAACTTCATCTCCTCTTAAAGATAAAATAGAAAATAAAATTCAGGGGTATACAGCTAATCTAAGATAATGAAAAAAATCTTAGTTCTGCTCCTTTTTATATGTTCAAGTAGTGTTTTTTCAGAAAACACAATAATCGCCATAGCTAACAATAATGCTATTACATTAAATTCTTTAATAATTCATTTGGATAAAGCAAGCTCCAAGCAAGAAAAAATAAAGATTATTAATAATCACATTGACAATAAACTTCAAATACAAAAAGCTACTGAACTGAAATTAACTCCAACTAAGAGAGATATTGAAAACATATTAAATAATATTGCTCAAAGTAATAATCTCTCTTTGAAAGAATTAATGGGTTTTGAGAATTTTTCTTCAATTGAGAAAAAAGTTTTAGAGAATTTATCGATTTTAAATTTACAAAGATTTATTACTAAAGAGTTAAAGATTTCTGAAGAGCAAATTCTTACGTTATGCCCAGATAAGAAAGTTATTAAAGATGAAAAACAAATTAAGATTGCTCAAATAATTATTTCTGAAATAGATAATCAAAACATTGACTTAGCCAAAAAAAACCTATTGATAAAAGATTTTCTGAGCAAGCTTGCAGGTCATATTGAAAAAGGAGCTTCATTTGAAGCCTTTGCAAAACTCCACTCACAGCATCCAAGTTATTATAATGGTGGCATTACAGACTGGCTTAGAGTCGAAGGTCCAACTCTAAAGATGCTAGATTCACTTGGCATTAAAGAAGTTTCAGAAATTTATATGACTGATTTTGGACTTGCAATTGCAACAAAGGTTGATGAACGTTTTATTAGTAGTAAACTTAAAGAATGCAAAGAAAGAGCGATCTATGAGCATGCTGAAATGTATTATTCAGATTGGCTAACAAATCTCAGAGAAGAAGCCAATATAGAAATTTATTATGACAAATTACTTTAAAACATAATTTTAATGTCCAAATCTATTAATTTATTTGGCTTTCATAGCATTGAAAGCTTGCTTATAACTAATCCTGAATTGATTATCAAAGTTTCAATTCTAAATAATAGGAAAGATAAAAGAGTCAGTGATTTAGTCAAAATACTAACAATTCAGAAAATAGCATTTTCAATGACTGATAAAAATGATTTGAATCGTATTGCAAAAGGCGAAGTTCATCAGGGAGTTATTTCTGAGGTAATACTTCCTCCAGTTCTGACTGAAGAATTACTTTTTAAATCTATTAGTGAAAATTCATTAAAGCCTTTAATATTAGTTTTAGATTCAATTCAAGATCCAAGAAACTTGGGTGCCTGCCTAAGAAGTGCTAACGCTGCTGGTGTTGATTATGTGGTCATTAATAAAGATGGGTCTGCACCTATTAATGCGGTAGTTCATAAAACCTCCGCTGGAGCTGTAAATAGCCTTAAAATTTTTCATGTCACAAACCTATCACGAACAATCAAAGAGTTTCAAAAAAGAGGAATATGGGTTATTGGTTTAGATGGTTCATCTAAATCAACTATCTATGATGTAAATTTAACTGATGCAACTGCGATAGTAATGGGCGCAGAAGGCAAAGGTATAAGAAGATTAATTAAAGAAAACTGTGATCAAATTGTTACAATACCTATGTCTGGAACTATTGAAAGCCTTAACGTCTCTGTTGCCACAGGTATTGCTCTTTTCGAGAGTAAAAGACAAAGAGAATCCACTTAACATACATAAAAATTTTGGGTATAATTTTCGGCTTTAGAAATTAGATAATGGAAAAGAGTACGCAGCTTCCAAAAACTATAAAAGTATTTAACTTTGCTAAAAAAGAAGTTAATTTGCACGGTGAATATAAAATTGCAAACGTGCCTAGAGTTTCAGATCTAGCAAGGAATAATGAAGACAATTTAAAAGTGAATTTATCTTTTCATTTAGAAAATGGAAAAACCCCTTGCGTTAAGGGGATAATTAATTCTAAGATAGTTTTAGATTGTCAGCGCTGCTTAGACGCCCTAAATTTAGATTTAAAGGTGTTTTTTAATCTTGCCTTTGTAAGATATGAAAGCCAAGCAGAAGGACTAGATAAAGTTTACGAGGTATATGTTTTGGGAGAGGATGAAGAAATAAATACATTGGATTTAATATCTGATGAGCTTCTTTTGTCGCTTCCAATGGCACCATCTCATAAGTTTGATTGCAGTTTAAAAGTTGAATCAGAAATAAAGGTTGAAAAGGTTCATGAAAATCCTTTCGATGTTCTAAAAAATATTAAAATAGCCGATTTTGGCAAGGAGTAAAAAATGGCAGTTCAAAAAAGCAGAAAGACACCTTCTAAAAGAGGGATGCGTCGCTCTCACAATGCGTTAAAAAATCCTGCATTGTCTGAAGATCCAGAAACAGGCGAAACTCACCTTAGACATCATATTACCGCTGATGGATATTATCGTGGGAAGCAGGTAATTAAATCTGCTGCTGATGATATCGAAGAAGTAGAAGCCTAAACAATCCATGTCTATAAGGGTATCAATAGATGCCTCAGGTGGTGATTTTGGATTTTCAGTCACTATCAATGCTGGTATTAGTGCCTTAAAGACCTATGATGATCTTTTAATCAATTTTGTAGGTGATGAGGCTGGGATTAAGAATGAGCTGAATAAAAATTCTTCTTATTCAAATTTTGCTGATCGTATTGATGTCACTCATGCCTCAGAGGTTATCAATATGAGTGATTCTCCCTCTGTGGCTCTAAGACACAAAAAAGACTCCTCAATGAGGATTGCTATTAACCTAGTTAAAAATGGTGATGCTGATGCTTGCGTAAGTGCTGGCAATACAGGCGCACTCATGTCCATTGCACGGTTTGTACTTAAAACTATTGAAGGGGTTGATAGGCCTGCTATTATGTCAGCCGTTCCGACTCTAACTGGACCAACCCATGTTCTAGACTTAGGTGCCAATATTGACTCAAGACCTAGCACCCTTCTTCAATTTGCAATCATGGGCTCCATAGCAGTTCAAAATACTGAAAATATAGAAAATCCTTCAGTAGGACTTTTAAATGTTGGCTCTGAGGAATTAAAAGGAAATGAAAAAAGTCAAGAAACTTCAGAACTCTTAAAAAATTCATCCCTTAACTATATTGGATTTGTTGAGGGTGATGATATTTACAAAGGAAATATAGATGTCATAGTCTGTGATGGCTTTGAGGGAAATATTGCACTCAAGGCAAGTGAAGGAGTTGCAAAAATGTTCTCCTATTTCATCAAGAAGTCATTCAATAAAAACCTTTTTACCAAACTTGTCGCTCTAATAGCACAGCCAGTTATGAGAGACTTTAAATCCAAAGTTGATCCTGGAAAATATAATGGTGCAAGCCTACTTGGGTTAAAAGGTGTAGTTGTTAAGAGTCATGGTAATGCAGACATTGATTCATTTCTCCAAGCAATAAAAGAAGCCTATCTAGAGGCTCATGCTAAAATAACAGATAAAATCTCAACGCAATTAACGCGAGAATTAGAAGAGCATAAATAATTATTAGATCATGAAAAAATATGCAAGAATTACTGGAACTGGAAGTTATTTACCTACAAAAGTTGTCACTAATTTTGATCTTGAAAAAACCCTTGACACCTCTGACGAGTGGATTACTGCAAGAACAGGTATCAAGGAAAGAAGGATTGTAACTGGCCAAAATACTTGTGATCTTGCCCTTGAAGCAAGCATTAAAGCCCTTTCAATGGCGAAGATTGAGCCAGAAGAAATTGATCTTATTATTCTTTCAACAACAACGCCAGACAAAATTTTTCCTGCAACTGCAACAATGCTTCAAAATCGACTTGGGGCCTCATGCCCAGCCTTTGATCTTCAAGCAGTATGTGCAGGCTTTGTCTTCGCTTTAACAACCGCACAGCAATATATTGAAAATGGAAGTGCTAAAAATATTTTAGTAGTTGGCAGTGAAACGATGTCAAAAATTGTTGATTGGTCTGATCGATCAACGGCTATTTTATTTGCTGATGGGGCTGGAGCAGTAGTTTTAAGTGCAGATAACACAACAGGTATTAAACATTCAAAGCTTTTTAGTGATGGTAGCTACCTTTCTTCTCTTCACGTAAATAATAATGGTATTGATGAGCTTGGAACAATCCAGATGGAAGGTAATGAAGTTTTTAAAATTGCTGTTAATAGACTTTCAGACCTTGCAGAAGAGACCCTCAATGAATGCAATATGAGCTCAGAAGACTTGACTTGGATGGTTCCGCATCAGGCAAATATTCGAATCATCAAGGCTGTTGCAAAAAGAATCAAACTACCAATGGAAAAGGTGATTCAAACCCTTGATAAACATGGCAATACCTCAGCAGCGTCTATACCTCTTGCACTTGACGTTGGGGTTCGTGATGGAAGAATAAAAAAAGGAGATACACTGCTATTTGAAGGAATTGGTGGCGGCTTTAGCTGGGGAAGTGTACTCTTAGAGTATTAATATGACCTATTCATGAGTCTTGTTGTAAGCAAGCTTAATGGCCCACAATCAACGCTCAAATGAGACAATTCTTCTTGAGCATTTTGGTATAGATTTTCAAAAGTTTTGATGGACTCATTCAGGCCAATTATTGAAGGGTAGGAAGGTTTGTTTTTTACTGCATCTGAGTTTTGACGCTTACCCAATACTTCGTCAGAAGTAGTTACATCTAAAACATCATCTTGAATCTGATAGGCAAGCCCTAAATGACTTGCGAAAGACTCTAGTATTGATAAATCATTTTCACTTGCATTATGTAATAATGCACCAAATTTAATAGAACAATTTAGTAATGCGCCAGTTTTCTTTTGATGCATTTTATTAAGAATATTGAGATCAACTTTTTTGGAGACAACAGATAAATCAATTGATTGCCCCTCTGCCATAGCATAGGATGATTTAGCCATTAACTCTAAAAGCTTTATTTTTGTATCAGCATTAATAAGAGGGTCATTTGAAATTAAACTAAATGCCAAAGCCTGGAGACCATCGCCAGCAAGAATAGCTTGAGCCTCGCCAAAAACCTTGTGATTGGAAAGCTGATTGTGTCTTATGTCATCGTTATCCATTGCAGGTAAGTCATCATGGATTAGAGAGTAAATATGAATTAATTCAATTGCACTAGCGCATGAGTCAGCTTTTTCTATTTCTGAGTCATATAAACTAGCTACTGTATAGGTTAAGATTGGCCTAAACCTCTTTCCTCCAGCTAAAACGCTATACTTCATAACATCCCTAAGCTCTATATCAGAGTTAGGACTTGAAGGAATAGAGCCTAAAAAACTGTCCAAACAGGAGTTAACTCTCTCCCTATACTGGTCATGAATCTTCAAAAGACTTTTCTTCGTTGTAGTTATCGCTTTCACTTAAAACACTAATACGCTGCTCAGCATCCGTAAGCGCAGTATGGCATTGCCTATGGATTTTAACCCCCTCTTCAAAGTATTTAAGCGACTCCTCTAGGCTTAAATCACCCGACTCCATTTTGCTAATGATTTCCTCAAGCTTTAACAAGCCTTTATTGAAATTGAATTTTTCAGCCGCCATTAGAGTCTCTCGCTTATGATTGATTTAAGATATTATCCATCCATTTACTAGGGAATATTTTACCTAACAAAGAAAAAAGTTTTGTTGGAAAGGTGACTCGATAGTAATTTTTTGGATTGCTGGACTCTAATGCATGTATTGCACACTTTAAAACTGCCTCAGGAGGCAGAGTGAATTTAACATTTTGGCCTGACTTAAGCCTCTTTATCATTACTTTGTATTGAGTCTGGTAATGACTTTTAGAAATATCAATATTTTTCTTGAATGCCAAATAAGCGTTCTCTCTAAATTTTGATTCTATTGGACCTGGTTGTATTGAAGAAAGCTTGATATTTGTATCTCTCAGCTCTAATCGTAATGTGCCAACAAGCCCTTCAATAGCAAACTTTGATGCAACATATGCACCCCTTGAAGGCATTGCCACAAAACCCAGTACAGAGCTTATGTAGATAATTCTACCCGAATTAATATTTCTCATCCCAGGAAGGACTAAGTTTGTAAGCTCATGCCAACCAAAAACATTAGATTGAAACTGTTTTTCTAGAGTATCTCTCGAAATATCCTCAAGGGCGCCAGCTTGACCATAAGCCCCATTATTGATTAGTGCATAAACATTATCAGTCATTTCAAAAAGTTTAATTACTGCATCATTTATTGACTCTGATGAAGCTAAATCTAAAAGAAGAGACTCAAAACCAAGATTTTGAAGGTTTTTGACATCATCAGGAGATCTTGCTGAAGCAAAGACTCGATAACCTTTATCTTTAAGTCCTTTTGCTATACAAAGACCAATGCCACTTGAACAGCCTGTAATTAATACAGATTTCATTTTTGAATATTGGTCCAATACTCTGCTTTAGCTCTTAAATCTTTATCAATACTTTCAGATCTTAACACAAGAAAATCATAAGCCATCCTAAAACGAGGGTTTCTAATAAGTGCTTTTGATTTTTTTGGATTATAGTTCTCTAACTGATATTGCATTAACCATATGTCCTTGACTCGAGATGAGAGCCATCTAGGCATCATCACTTGCTGTGTTTGTTTCTTAATGACATCTTCAGAAGCCTGAAGCATTAACTCAATTCGAGATTTGTTTTTTTTACTTATTTGATTAAACCTTTTATTCACTGCAGACCACAGGAAAACTGCAAATAAAAAAGCAGGTGTAACACTGTTGCCATTCCTGATTCTTTCAGAGGTATTGATTAAAGAGGAATCAACAAATGGGTTTTCTTTAGTTTGTGAAAAAAGATGTCTTAAAAGACCCAGTCGATCAAGCTCATGGAATATTTCAATCGAATTTTCATTATGAAAAAGCTTAATAACCTCCTCATAAAGTCTTGCTGGAGGGATTTTTACAAGTAACTGAGAGTTTGCTTGAATTGCTTCAATAAGCTGAGATTCAATATTCGCATTCAATTTTGCCTGAAAACGAACTGCTCGAATCATCCTAACTGGATCTTCCTCAAAACGCTCTGAGGGGTCACCAATCATTTTAATTTTTAAAGCTTTTAGATCATCAAGCCCACCCACATAATCGATAATTTCAGATTTTTTAATATCATAATAAAGACCATTTACAGTAAAGTCTCTTCGAAAAACATCGTCTTCTAGGGCACCATAATAATTATCTCTAAGCACCAAACCATCATTTGAAGTTTGGACTTTACCAGCACGAAAAGTTGCAACTTCAATGAATTTTCTTGCTGAAAACATAATATGAACTAACTTAAAACGCCTTCCAATAATTCTAGAGCGTTTAAAAAGTTTATGAATTTGTTCTGGTGTTGCACTAGTTGCTATATCAAAGTCCTTAGGTTTGTGTCCAAGAAGAATATCTCTTATACAACCCCCTACTAAATAAGTCTCATGGTCTGATTTATTTAATTTTTTTAAGATCTTTAAAGCATCTTGATCTAATAATTTTTTGTCAAATTTAACCTTTTGACGAATTGGACTCATATACTAACAACTTCTCTTGGAGACCAACCTTCTTTTCTATGTTCGCATTCAACATTTGTATAGACCCCACCTCTAACATTAAAGACAGCTTTTAGTCTTATAAAACGAGGATCCATAACCTCAACTAAATCATCTAAAATCTTATTTGTTACAGCCTCATGAAAAGCCCCTTCATTTCTATACGACCAGAAATAATTCTTTAATGCTTTTAGCTCAACACAAAATTTATCTGCAATATACTCAATATGAATATCAGCAAAATCAGGCTGGCCTGTTAATGGACATAAACATGTAAATTCTGATGAATCAATTCGAATTACGAAATCTCTTTCAGAATTGGGATTGTCAAAGACTTCTAATATTTTACTTGGTGAACTAGACATTTTTTTTCTCTGGTTTAAATAAAATAAGTATTTTATCAATAAAATATAATAATTTTCCTTCTCTTAAGTGATACAAAAAAAGGAAAAATAAAATAAACAATAAATGAACTGACCATAAGCCTACCATAGGATTTAATTCTCCATTTTCAATTGAAGTTTTGGCTACCAATAATCCATTGTTATAAATCATAAAAATTAAAACACCAATTAACAAATTAATGCCCTTGCCATTTCTTGGAGAGGCTTTGCCCAAAAGAACTCCAATAATAGATAAAATTAAAATTGATATTGGCTGTGAAAAGCGCCACTGCATCTCAGCATTTGCTAGCAAACTATCATCAGTTAACAAATTGATTGAAGTTTTTTCTTCAACTTCAGAAAAATTAGAGAGCGACTTTTGAACTTCACCAGAAACTATCTCTAAATCATATTGATCAAAATCTAATATGTTTACATTTAGATTGCCAGGAAGTCCTTCATATCTAACGCCATCTTTAAGTCTTAAATAAATACTTTGATTTTTAGAGTCAGTATACTTTGTAGCTTCAGAAGCTAAAACAATAACTGGACTCTCTTTACTTGACACATAGATAAAGACTTCTTCCATATTTTGCTCACCTGCATTATCAATACCTGATGATTCTGAAGCATAAAAAATAATCTCACCATTTTTAAAATTTTCAAACTTTCCTTCAGTAATAAAAGAAAACTCAGAAGCATTAACAGTTTCATCCTCCGCATAACTCTTTTGCTGTTTTGCCCATGGAACAGCATAAATAGTAAGAAAAAAAACTACAATAAAAGAGAAGATAACTATTGGCTGAATATAATATATAAATGCTTTATCCCCCATACCAAAAGAATTCATAACAACTGCTTCTGAGCTTTTATACATTTGAGATATAGAAATTATAATTGCTAAGAAAAGAGAAAGTGAAAATATGACGGGTATATCGCGTAGCATATTAAAACCAACAATTGGCATAAGTTCCTGAAAAGGAATACCATGCTCAACACTTTCTTGAACTGTTAAGACAAATTGATTACCAAAAACGATAAGCCCAACAATAAAAAAAATAGATAAAAGAAAAATGATTAAATTTTTCAGTAGATATCTTGAAATTATTGTATTTGGAATATTAAAGATTTTATACAGCATAAAGTTAATTATAAATTACCCTTGCTGATAAGCGAGCCTTTACTTCTTTTGTTTCATCGAATCGAAAAACTCATCATTAGTCTTGGTGAATCTTAGTCTTTCAATTAAAAACTCAGCAGCTTCGACAGTATCCATTGGATGAAGAATTTTTCTTAAAATCCACATTTTTTGGAGTTCTTGTTCATCTGTGATAAGCTCCTCACGCCTTGTACCAGAGGCATTAATGTTTATAGCAGGGAAGATGCGTTTTTCAGACAATCTTCTTTCAAGATGAAGCTCCATATTGCCGGTACCTTTAAACTCCTGATAAATGACTTCATCCATCTTAGATCCAGTATCAACTAAAGCTGTTGCAATTATAGTAATACTACCACCATTTTCAATATTACGAGCTGCTCCAAAAAAACGCTTTGGCCTTTGGAGTGCATTAGCATCAACTCCGCCAGTTAGGACCTTCCCTGAGGATGGAGCAACTGTATTGTATGCCCTCGCAAGACGAGTTATTGAATCAAGCAGAATAATGACGTCTTTACCTTGCTCAGCTCTTCTTTTTGCCTTTTCAATAACAATCTCTGCAACCTGAACATGTCTTTTGGCTGGTTCATCAAAAGTTGAAGAAATAACCTCACCTCGAACTGTTCGCTCCATTTCAGTTACTTCTTCAGGTCTTTCATCGATCAACAATACAATTAATTCACATTCAGGATGGTTAACTGCTATTGAAGAAGCGATATTTTGCATAATCATTGTCTTACCTGCCTTAGGTGGGGCAACTAATAGCCCTCTTTGTCCTTTTCCAAATGGTGCAACAAGATCAATGACTCTTGCTGTAATATCTTCTGTACCACCATTTCCTAGCTCAAGTCCAAGTCTTTGATTTGGATGAAGTGGTGTAAGGGAAGAAAATGGGATCCGATTTCTAATATTTTCAGGTGAATCTTCATTTACTTCTGAAACCTTTACAAGCGCAAAATATTTTTCACCTTTCTTTGGGGCTCTAATTTTTCCAGTAACAACATCACCAGTCGAGAGATTAAATCGTCTAATTTGATTGGGTGAGACATAAATGTCATCAGGGCCAGAAACATATGAATCATTTGAAGATCTTAAGAAGCCATAACCCTCTTGTAAGATATCTAAAACACCATCTCCCAGAACCTCCTCTTCGTTATCAGCCTTATGTTTAAGAATTGCGAAGATGAGAGTTTGTTTTTTTGCTCTAGAAATATTCTCAATACCAAGAGATTGAGCAAGTTCAAGAAGTTCGGCAGGCGTTTTAATTTTAAGTTCTGATAGTTTCATATAGATTTATAAGTTTTTTTAAGAATTGGCATAATGCCATAGGAAACAAACAATAGAAATAAATGTTTGTTTAAAGAGTATTTAATTTAAGTTTTATATTATTTGTTTAGGAAATTGGTTTAATTATTAAATATTTGAATCCAAGAAAGCGTTTAGATTCGGCTTTGAGAGAGCGCCAACCTTTGTGGCCTGAACAGCTCCATCTTTAAATAAAAGCATAGTAGGAATTCCTCTTATGCCATATTTGGGGGGTAATTGAACATTTTCATCAACATTTACTTTAGCGATTGTAATTTTCCCTTCATATTCATCTGCGATTTCATCAAGGATTGGGGCAAGAGCCTTACACGGACCACACCACTCTGCCCAAAAGTCTACCAATACGGGTTGTGAAGAATTTACAACATCTTCTTCAAAAGAGGCGTCACTAACTACGATAATTTTGTCGTTCATGTACTAAAAAATGGAATGTATAAATAGAGTTGAAATAACCTATAAGTTACATTATAACACTTCTTTCAGGTAATTCTGTTTATTTAAAAAAAGATTAATTGTGGCAATTTTTTATTAAATAAATGCAAGTAATATCGGTATCGTGATGAAAGACAAAACAACTTGCGTGGTTATTATGCTAGTCATTAATTGATCGTCTGCTCCAAACTGTCTAGCAAGTGTATGAGAACTAACAGCTGTCGGCACGGCCGCAAAAATAACTGCAACTACCACTTCAATCTCACTGAGCCCTAAATAATTAGCTACACAAAAAGCAATCAATGGCAAAGCTAATAATTTGAGAAAATTGGATATTAAGATTGGAGTAATAGTTAAAGCCAAATCACGTACCTTAATCTTAGCGCCAATAGTTAATAACATTATTGGAAGAGCTGCAGAACCAAGCAAACCAGAAGTATCGATAATTACTTTTAATTTTTCTGATTGAATTATTGAAAATATTAGACCTGCAATCATTGAAAGGATAAAAGGATTTTTGCTTAACTCGACAAATACAGTTTTAAATTCATTATTTGATGTATTTTTTTTTGATTGGCCAAAATTCATTACCATAGTTGTTACTATAATAATATTAATGCTAGGAACATAGATAAGCATAAATATTGAGGCTATTTTTAAACCTTCATCTCCAAAAAGACTTCCAGTAATTGCTAAAGCAATAAAAGCATTTTGTCTGACTGCTCCTTGAAGTATTGATGTCCATCTTTCTGGAGGGTATCCAAGCAATTTGCCTAGAATAAGAACAGTCAATATTGCAATAAAAAATCCTACATAAATGATTATAGAATAGCTATAAAGCATTTCGGAAGATAAATTAATTTGAGATATATAGTGGAATAATAATGCCGGAATGAGAACCCAATAACATAACTTATCGTTAATCTCCCAAAAAGATACATCAGGTACTTTAATCCTTCTCAGAAAATTGCCAAGGATAATTAAAAGGAAGACTGGCGAGACCAATAGAAAGATTTGAAAGAAGTTTGAAAGCATTTACTCTTTTATATGAAATAGTATTTTCTAACTATTGCTATTAATCCAATCAATAGCTTTTTCTAATCTGGCCAAGGTTCTTTCTTTGCCAACAAATTGAGCGCTTATATCAATACTTCCAGACTTACCATTACCAGTTAGTGCCAACCTGAAAGGCTGACCAACCTTACCAAAACCTATATCATGCCCTTCACAAATAATCTTTATTACTGAATGAATGTTCTCAGCAGTCCAGCTATTAATTGAATTGAGATTGGCAACTAGATCCTCTAAAATTGGCTTAGAATTAGTATTGAATACCTTATTTGCCTGAACTGAATCAAACGCATCAAAATCACAATAAAACATGACGCAGCTCTGTGCCATATCAACTAGTGACCCTGACCTTTCTCTTAGAGACTCAGCCAACTCATAAATATTAGGGCCATTATCTAGATTAATATTTAAATTATTGAGATGCCATTTAAGATTTTCAACCAGATTATTGATTTCAGTGGACTTAATATAGGACTGATTAATCCACTCTAATTTTTCTTGATTGAAGCTAGCTGGAGAATTATTTATATTTTTTAGTTCAAAAAGATCAATCATCTCTTCTACTGAAAAAATTTCTTGGTCTCCGTTTGACCAGCCAAGCCTCACAATATAATTTAATAACGCTTCAGGTAAAAAGCCTTCATCCCTATATGCAAGAAGGTTAAGTGCTCCATGTCTTTTTGATAAACGAGAGCCATCTGAGCCAAGGATCATTGGAACGTGGGCAAACTCGGGCAAAGGCCATCCCATAGCTTTATAAAGATTAATCTGTTTAGGAGTATTATTGATATGATCATCGCCCCTTATTACGCAGTCAATTTCCATGTCATGATCATCAACCACAACAGTTAAATTATAGGTTGGAGAGCCATCTGTCCTTGAGATTATTAAATCGTCTAACTCAGAATTTGAAATTCTCACCTCACCCTTTACAAAATCATGAAATACTACTAATCCATCGTCAGGGTTAAGAAATCGAATGACGCCATTCTTTAGGGCTTTATCTCGGCAACATCCATCGTATTTAGGCTTCTCCTTTTTGGCAATCTGATTTTCTCTCATCTTTTCCAAACGCTCTTTAGAGCAATCACAATAATAGGCCTTGCCATTTGAAAGGAGTTCGTTAATGACCTCATTGTAGCGCTCAGTTCTATCACTTTGATAGATTGGGCCTTCGTCATAGTCAAGACCCAGCCACTCCATTCCATCTAAAATGGCGTCTACAGAAGTCTGAGTTGATCGCTCTTGATCAGTATCTTCTATTCTCAGTAAGAACTTACTGCTTGTTTTTTTAGCCCAAAGCCATGCAAAAAGAGCAGTTCTGGCGCCGCCAATATGCAAATAACCTGTTGGTGAAGGTGCAAATCTCGATTTCATTAATTACTCTTTAAAAAACAATAGAAGTAGCTTTTGAACATTATAAAAATAAATTGATTGTTATTGATCCCTTCAAACAAATCAAAATGTTAAGTTAATTTTACACTGTTATAATATTCCTCCAACACCCAAATATACTTGCAAATTAATGGAATTCACTCAGCAAAACGCGAATACAAATACCATTATTTCAGTTGACGAATCCTCAATAACAATCTCACATTCCAAATTAAATAGGCCGTGCTTTGTTTCAGCTAATAAAGCTAGTGAAGTTTCAATCAAAAATTTAGGGGATATAGGAATAGAATTTTTATTTCCACTAGTTGTAAAAGACCCCATTGATCTATTAATTATTGGTACAGGAAATTCGCCAAAATTTCTCTCTCCTAAGCAGCAAATTGAACTCTCTGAATTTGGCCTTGGTGTTGAATGCATGAATAATTCATCGGCATGTTCAAGCTTCAACCTGCTCTTAGGAGATCTTAGGAAAGTTGGTTTATTGCTTTTATGATTGCTTTTTTATTAAAAAAGTTAGTCATCTTTTATAAATTCTTCAAAATTGACACGCCTCTTCTTATTCTTCTTATACTTCTATCATCTTTTGGGTTATTGATACTATATAGTAGCTCGGGAGGCTCTCTAAGCCTTGTCTATAGGCAGATGGTCCATCTTGGCCTTGCCACCTCTGTAATGCTTGTAATTGCTCAAATTCCGCCTATCATCATGCTAAGGTTTGCTCCCATATTAATGCTTTTGGGCATTTTTCTACTAATACTTGTTCTATTTTTTGGAAGCTCAGGAGGTGGCGCCCAGCGCTGGCTCGACCTTGGATTTGTTCGGTTTCAACCCTCTGAGCTAATGAAGATTATTGTTCCAATGACTATTGCAGCGATACTGAGTGAAAAAACGCTGCCTCCAAGGGCATTCCCAGTCATTATTTCATTCATAACAATCGTAACTGTTGTGCTATTGATTGCAAGACAGCCTGACCTTGGAACCTCTTTATTAATTGGCGCTTCAGGGGTGTATGTATTATTCTTCTCTGGGTTTAGAGTGATGCTAGTTAAAAATATTTGGCTCAACCTCGTTATTTTATCAAGCGCTCTTACAGGGTCACTCTATTTTGCGTGGAATTACCTGTTGATTGCTTATCAAAAAAGAAGAATTCTCACTCTGTTTAATCCTGAATCAGATCCACTTGGATCGGGTTATCACATCATTCAATCAAAAATTGCTATTGGCTCAGGCGGCTTTACAGGTAAAGGAATTGTGAGGGGCTCTCAGTCTCAACTTGATTTTGTACCTGAACAGTCCACCGACTTTATTTTCTCTGTTTTAGCCGAAGAACTTGGGTTCCTAGGGTTCATATTATTGATCCTAATCTATGCGCTTATTATTTACCGATGCATGAGTTTATCTCTTAGCTGCGAAGACAACTTCTCCAGACTTCTCGGGGCGAGCCTGACCTTCGTATTTTTTACCTATATTTTTGTGAATATAGGTATGGTATCTGGCCTCTTACCTGTTGTTGGAGTTCCATTACCTTTAGTGAGCTATGGCGGCTCATCTTTGATTACTCTTATGGCGAGTTTTGGAATTATTATGTCGATTCATAAACATAAAAGTCCAAGATATTTACAGTAACTCGTTATAATCAAATTGTTGAATACAATTACTTAAATTAGTTAACCTCTTCAATCAATCAAATACTGGGCAAATACAATCTCATGAAATCAAATATCTTCACATTTTTAAAATCTTTCTTTTTAATATTAATATTTTCAAATGTCATTGCCGAGGAGCCCCGTTTTTACATTCCTGACTCCCCTCCAATCGCAGCTAAGTCTTATGTTTTGATGGATCATAACTCTGGCAAAATTCTTGCGGGTGAAAATGAAAATGAAAGAAGATCTCCTGCCAGTTTGACTAAAATAATGACCTCTTATGTAATCTTCAAACGAATAAAAGAAGACTTTATTTCTCTTGATGATGAGGTCAAGATAAGTGAAAAAGCATGGAAAACGGGGGGCTCAAGAAGCTTTATTGAAGTCGGTAAAATGATCAAGCTTGAAGACCTGCTTATGGGTATGATTATTCAATCAGGCAACGACGCCTCAGTTGCTCTCGCAGAGCATGTAGCTGGCTCTGAGGGCACCTTTGTTTTATTTATGAATGATTATGCTCAAGAAATTGGCATGACAGACTCGCGCTTTGAAAATTCCTCAGGTTTACCTCACAAAGACCAGTATACAACAGCTAAGGATATGGCCCTCTTATCTTCAGCAATCATTAAAGAATTCCCTGATTTTTATGAATGGTATGGCCAAAAAGAATTCACCTATAACAACATTAAACAAATTAACCGCAACAAGTTATTGTTCACGGACAGTACCGTCGATGGTTTAAAAACGGGCTGGACTGAGAAGGCGGGATACTGTCTTGTTACCAGTGCAAATCGCGTCGATATGAGGCTTATTTCAGTTGTACTAGGCTCTGCAAGCCCTGCCATCAGAACAGCTGAAACTGAGAAGCTGCTTGACTATGGTTTTCGCTTCTTTGAAACGCAATCAGTAAATGACATATCTCATCAGGTTCCTGTTTATAAATCCAAAATAGGAAACATTAAAGTGGGTATGGCTGACTCTAGCTACTTAACATTGCCACGAAATCAATTTAAATATACAACCCAAACAATCAACCTTGAAGGCGACTTAATCGCCCCAATTAACAAGGGTGATCAAGTTGGAACCCTTTCTATTAGCTTTAATGATGAAGATATCGCTACGCTTCCTCTTATAGCTTTAGAAGATGCTAATGAAGCTGGCTTTGTATCAAAAATGATCGATACTGTGAAACTTATGTTTAGGTAGTATTTATATCTTAAAAATACTAACCAAATCCTACAGTCGAGAAAATTACTGGAAGTTTTAACTTAACTTCCGTTAATTTTTAGAATAAATCACTTAAATCTATTTTTTAATTCAATTGAGTAAATATATTGATATACTAAGAATGTACTTTTAACAATTTTGATTAATCAAAAGTACAATATTAACTAATAGGAGTTTTAAAAATGAAAAAACAAATGATATTCATTGCAGCATTTATTTCTGCACTTACTTTTTCAGTGCCTGCAATTGCTGATGCTGGAGATAGTCCCACTCTTAAACGTATTCAAGATAGTGGTGTGGTCAATATTGGACATCGTGAAACCTCAATTCCATTTTCTTACATTGGTGCTAATAATGAACCTGAGGGTTATTCGATAGACCTTTGCCATAAAATTGTTGATGCAATTAAAGAACAACTTGGAGTCAGCAGTTTAGACATTAACTATGTTCCAGTTACTGGTCAAACACGTATACCTTTAATAGCAAATGGAACTATTGATATGGAGTGTGGCTCTACTACAAACAACTTGACTCGTCAAAAACAAGTTGAGTATTTGCCTACTACATTTATCACAGGCACAAAAATTGCCTCAAAAGTTGGATCTGGTATCAGTGAACTTGAGGATATGAATGGAATGGTTATTGGTATGTCAGCTGGCACTACAAATGAAAAAGCCATAAAGGCAGCAATTGCTGCTGGTGGTTTAGACATTAAAGTCGTAACAGTTAAAGATCACAGTCAAGGCTGGTTAGCTCTTAAAACAGACCGTATTGATGCTTATGGATCAGACGATGTACTTTTGTATGGTTTGATTTCTAAATCTGACAATCCTTCAAACTATCAAGTTACTGGTCGCTTTCTATCGTTTGACCCGTATGCTTTAATGGTTCAACGCAATGATTCAACTTTTGAACGATTAGGTCGTGCGACAATTGCTGGTTTAATGAGATCAGGTGAAATGGCTGAAATTTATGCAAAATGGTTCGAACCAGGACCAACTTCGATCAATATGCCAATGTCTTCAACATTGCGTGTTGCATTCCAAGTTCAAGCATTGCCAAATTAATTTAAACTTTTAAAAGTAACAAAAAACAAGGCGTGTGTTTTCACACGCCTTGTCATATTAAGAACTGAGGATAGGTATGAACTACAATTGGGATTGGGGCATTTTGTTTCGAGATCCATATCTAGGATGGATGATCTCTGCATTAGGCTGGACCATCCTAATATCAATCTTGGCTTGGATTATTGCTTTTTCCCTTGGCTCAATTTTAGGAATATTTCGCACTTCTAGTAAAAAATCATTAAGATTAATCGCCACCTGTTATGTTGAACTTTTTCGCAATATACCTCTTTTAGTACAAATTTTTCTTTGGTATTTTGTTTTCCCTGAACTTCTCACAGATGATTGGTCGAGATGGGTAAAAAGAGATATGCCTTATCCAGCATTAACGACTGCTATTATTTCAATTGGACTTTATACTGCATCAAGGGTTTGCGAACAAGTTCGTTCTGGAATAAATGCTGTTGGGGAGGATCAACGGCAAGCTGGCCGTGCAATTGGTATGACTGAAGTACAAGTCTACAAATATGTATTGCTCCCAAACGCATATAGAATAATTCTTCCGCCATTAACAAGTGAATTTCTCACAATATTTAAAAACTCATCTTTAGCTCTTACAATTGGGGTGATTGAACTAACGGCGATGACTCGTCAAATTGAAGAATACACTTTCCAAGGTTTTGAAGCTTTTACTGCTGCAACCATTATTTATTCTCTTGTTACATTTACTGTTATGGCTTTGATGCAACAAATAGACAGAAGAACGGCTCTTCCAGGTTCATTTTCAAAAGGAGCTTCATAGTGTTTGAGCTAGACTTCTCTGTTATTCCTGCTAATAGTTCGCTCTTATGGGAAGGCATTAAAATGACATTTCTTTTGACAGGACTTGCTATTGTAGGGGGTATTATCTTAGGAACATTTTTAGCGCTTTTACGTATCGCTAAAATACCAGTTTTATCTCAATTTTCTGCAGCATACGTCAATTTCTTCCGATCATTACCTCTTATATTAGTAATTTTTTGGTTGTTTTTTCTCGTGCCACTTATTGTTGGTCGACCTGTAGGTGCTTTCTCATCTGTATTAGTAGCTTTTATTCTATTTGAAGCTGCATACTACTCAGAGATAATAAGAGCTGGAATAAACTCAGTTCGACTTGGGCAACTTGCAGCGGCTAGAGCAATGGGCCTTACTTATATCCAAAGTATGCGCTATGTTATTCTTCCTCAAGCTTTTCGGGCAATGACTCCTATACTTTTAACTCAGGCAATTATTTTATTCCAAGACACATCATTAGTTTATGTGGTTGGATTAAGGGATTTTCTTGTTAGTGCTGAAATAGTTGCAAATCGTGATCAACGACTTGTTGAGATGTTCCTTTTTGTTGCACTTGTATATTTTGTATTTTGTTTTGCTGCCTCCCTAGGCGTTAAATATCTCCAAAAAAGGATAAACAATGAATTATGAATAAGAAAGATAATATGATTAAAATGAAATCTGTAAATAAGTGGTATGGCAAAATTCAGGTTTTGAATGATTGTTCACTAGAAGTTTCCAAGGGTGAAGTAATTGTTGTATGCGGACCCTCCGGCTCTGGAAAAAGCACTTTAATTAAAACAATTAATGGTTTAGAACCAGTTAAAAGTGGAGAGATAACAGTTTCTGGAATAAGCGTCACTAATAAATCAACTGACCTAGATCAAATGCGTTCAAAAATTGGAATGGTATTTCAAAACTTTGAACTCTTCCCACACATGAATGTCACTGAAAACATAAAACTTGGACAAATGAAAGTACTAGGACGCACAGATGAAGAGGCAGATCATAAAGCAAAAGCTTTACTTGAACGTGTTGGTCTAACAGAACATGCTGAAAAGTATCCTTCACAACTATCAGGTGGCCAACAGCAGCGTGTTGCAATAGCTCGAGGCCTAGCTATGGAGCCAATGGCGATGCTTTTTGATGAGCCAACCTCCGCTTTAGATCCAGAAATGATCAATGAAGTTTTAGATGTGATGGTTAAGCTCGCAAAAGAGGGGATGACAATGATGGTTGTTACTCATGAAATGGGCTTTGCTAGAAAAGTAGCTGATAGAGTCATATTTATGGATTATGGTAAAATTATTGAAGACGCTCCTTCGCAAGATTTTTTTGGATCTCCACGAAGTGATCGAGCTCAAGAATTCCTCTCTAAGATATTAAACCACTAAGTAATAATGGTATATCTGAACGGAAATTTTATCCCAAAAGATAAAGCGTATATACCAGTAATGGACCGTGGTTTTCTTTTTGGTGATGGCATTTATGAAGTTTTTCCAGTTTATGATAATACCGTTATTGGATTAGAGCCTCATTTAAATCGACTACAAGATGGTCTTGATGCAATCAATATAGAAAACCCTCACTCTAAAGATGAATGGATTAACCTCATCAACAAGGTTGTTACGCTCAATAATAAAAACTCAAGTCAAGCAATATATTTACAAATCTCTAGAGGTTGCGATGAAAATAGAAAACATACTTATGGGAAATTAAAACCAACCATTTATATTCAATCAAGCGGCATTGAACCTAAAGACAAAAGAGACCTAATAAAAGGAAAATCTGCCATCACCAGAGAAGATATTAGATGGCTTAAAAGCAATACCAAAGCAACCTCTTTACTAGCAAATACTCTTTATGCGCAAGAAGCTAAAGACAATGATTCGGAAGAAGCCATTCTTTACAGAGATGGAATCGTTACTGAAGCCTCAAGCTCCAATGTGTTTATTGTTAAAGACAACTGCTTATATACGCACCCAAAAGGACCAAACATTCTTCCAGGAGTTACACGAAAAATTGCAATTCAGTGCGCTGAAAATTTAGGCATTATGGTAAAAGAAGAGAAATTTACTAAAGAGGAACTAATGCAAGCAGATGAGGTATGGATTAGCAGTTCAACAAGAGAAATTCTTCCAATCACCAGTATTGATGGTATGTCGATTTCAGATGGTTATGCAGGTCCAGTATGGTCATTAGTATACGATCAATACCAAAAACTTAAATCTTAAATCTTAAAAAAAACATATCTAATCATCCAATATAAAATAATTAGAATAATCAATTCAAGTAAAATCTAAATTAGTGTCGAGGGTAAACCGACAATAAATAGTTATGAACCCCGCCAGGCCTGGAAGGGAGCAACGGTAATAATTTTTTTATGTGTTGGATTCTATTCTCGGCACTACCTTAATTCAATGACCTAATTAGCAATGAGTGAACACTACGAAGTTTTAGCTAGAAAATATAGACCTCATAATTTTAAAGAACTAGTTGGTCAAACTCACACCATAAGAACACTTGTAAATGCGTTAGACAGTGATAATCTACATCATGGATTTTTGTTTACTGGAACGCGTGGCGTCGGAAAGACAACAATTGCAAGAATTTTTGCAAAATCTGTTAACTGTGAGGAAGGTGTAAGCTCTAATCCATGTGGAAAATGTGCGACCTGTATTGAGATTGATAAAGGTCAATCAGTTGATTTAATTGAACTTGATGCTGCTTCTCATACCGGCGTTGACCACATGAGAGAGATTCTTGATAACGCTCAGTACACGCCCACCAAAAATCTTTATAAGATTTACCTTATTGATGAAGTCCACATGCTTTCAAAGAGCAGCTTTAATGCGCTCCTCAAAACTTTAGAAGAGCCACCCTCTCATATTAAATTTTTACTAGCGACAACTGATCCTAAGAAGCTTCCTATCACAATCCTTTCGCGCTGCCTGCAATTCAACTTAAATAAGCTTTCTCATGATGAGATTTTGAATCATCTCAAGTTTGTTATGAATGAAGAGAATCTTAAGTTTGATGACAATGCACTATCAAAAATTGCTGAATTTGGAAATGGCTCAATGAGAGACGCCCTAAGTCTTCTAGATCAGTCGATATCTTTTGGAAATGGTAGTGTTGTAGAAAAGGATTTAAAAGAAATGCTTGGACTTGTCAATCATGATGAGATCAGTAATCTTGCTTCTTTAGTGTGTGATCGAGATGCTGAGAAAATTTTATTATTTGTGAAAGAAATGGCGCATAAAGGTGAAAACCTCTCGAATGCACTAAAAGATTTAACCTCACTATTTCATAAAATTTCCATAGCTCAAATTATAAATGATGAAAAGCAATTCTCTCCAGAACTAATGGATCTTGCCAATCAATTTACTGCTCAAGATTTGCAGCTTTACTATCAAATAGCAATTAATGGACAAAAAGATATGAGTCTTTCCCCTAGTGAGCAAATTGGCCTTGAAATGACGCTTCTAAGAATGATTACTTTTCATCCAAATTTTGAAGTGGGTGAAAAAAAAACTCTAGATCTTAATCATTCTGTATCTCTGAAGAAAAGTCCAAGCAAAGACAACTCTAAGGCCTCCTCAACATCCTCAAATAAACAGAGTGATATTTCTATTAAGGAGGTCAATCACTTAGATATCAAATCCCAAGATGGATGGGAAAAAATCATAACTCAGCTTGACTTTAATGGTGCAGCGAAAATGCTAGTGAAAAATACAGTATTTAAATCATTAATTGATCAAAACCTGACGCTGACGCTGAGCGAGGAATTTGTTAACTTGCATACAACTAAAACTGAAGGGTCAATTAGAAATGCGCTGCATAAAATCTATCCAGCCCTAGTAGTAATGATAGAGCCAGGCGAGACTAATGGAAGCTCTTTATCACAAAAAGAGTCAGTGAAGAATAAACAAATACAAAAGCAAACAGAAAATCAATTTTTAAGTGACGATGGCCTTCAAGAGCTTCAGGAGGTCTTTAAATCTCAGGTTGATCTAAAATCTATTAAATCAATAAAGGAGTCTGACAATGTTTAAAGGTGGAATGGCAGGAATGATGCAAAAAGCCAAACAAATGCAGGAGGACATGGAATTAGTTCAAAAAGAAATTAAATCACTCACTTGTGAGGGTATTTCAGCCTCAGGGGCTTTAAAAGTAGAAATGAATGGTGACCATCAAGTTTCAAATATTTTTGTAGATGAAGCACTCATGTCTGACAAAGACATGCTGGAAGATTTAATTATGATGGCTGTAAATGACGCCTCTTCAAAGATAAGCGAAATTTCAAAAGATAAAATGAAAAATGTGACCGGTGGTCTTAACTTGCCTTTTTAGTTATTTAATTTGCCAATATTATGATTGAAAAACTAAACAAAGCATTCAGTAAATTACCTGGAGTAGGTTCAAAAACCGCACAGAGATTTATTTATCATCTCCTGGAAAGAGATCGCCTAGGAGGGTTGGAGCTTGCCAAGGCACTCACTGATGCGATGGAAAAAGTTAAAAACTGTGAGAAATGCAGAACATTAACTGAAAAAAATATTTGTGAAATATGCTCAAATGATGTTCGTGATGACTCACAGCTCTGTATAGTCGAAACTCCCTCAGACATCCACGTTATAGAGCAAAGTGGGGTTTACACTGGCAAATACTTTGTCCTTAGCGGCTATCTCTCTCCTATCGATGGGATTGGTGCATCAGAATTAGGACTGGATGAATTAGAAGTACTATTAAGTAATCAAAGTGTCAGCGAGCTTATCTTGGCAACAAATGCGACAATTGAAGGCGAGGTGACTGCACATTATATTCACAATCTTGCAAAAAAATATCAAATAAAGACCACAAGAATAGCGCACGGAATCCCCCTTGGCGGAGAATTAGAATATACAGATATCAATACAATTGCTCACGCCCTTTCAGGACGAAAAGATTATAACTAGCGAGTCTTTAAAGGGTTATTTCAATCCAAGTAGTTATTGTATAATATGTCAGTTTTATCCGACACATCGCCTTCATGGAAAAAACATATAACCCTGAACTTATCGAACAAAAGTATCGTGATTTATGGGAGACAGGCGACCTCTTCTCTTCAAAAACGAATTCTTCGAGTGAAAATGCATTTAGCATTGTCCTTCCGCCGCCCAATGTAACGGGTAGCCTTCACATGGGTCATGCATTCCAGCACACCATAATGGATGTCTTCACTCGCTACAATAGAAGCAAAGGCAACCAAACACTCTGGCAACCTGGAACGGATCATGCGGGAATAGCAACTCAAATGGTTGTTGAGAGACAACTTGGACTTGAAAATATATCTAGACACGATCTCGGTAGAGATAAATTTACTGAAAAAGTTTGGGAATGGAAGTCACAATCTGGAGGAACGATTACCTCGCAAATGAGGCGTCTTGGGGCATCTGTTGACTGGGAAAGAGAGCGCTTCACTATGGACGAATCTCTTTCAAAGGCCGTAAAGAAAGTATTTATTGATCTCTATAACGAAGGTTTAATATACCGCGGCAAAAGATTAGTTAATTGGGACCCTGTCTTACTCACTGCAGTTTCAGATCTAGAGGTCATTAGTAAAGAAGAGAATGGGTTTTTATGGCATATTAAGTACCAAGTCGCTGACTCTGAAGAAATACTAATTGTAGCTACAACAAGGCCTGAAACAATGCTTGGAGATTCTGCTGTTGCAGTTCATCCAGAAGATGAGCGTTATCAGCACTTGGTAGGAAAGTTTATAAACCTGCCTCTTTCAGAGAGAAAGATTCCAATTATAGCTGACGACTACGTTGATATGGAATTTGGCACTGGCTGCGTCAAAATTACGCCAGCTCATGACTTTAATGACTATGAAATTGGGCAAAGACACAAATTAGAAATCATTAATGTGTTGACTGATAATGCTTCAATAAACTTAAACGCGCCAACTAAATATCAAGGCTTAGATAGATTTGAGGCAAGAAAAGCAATTGTCAATGACCTAGAAAAGCAGAAATTAATTGAAAAAATAGATCCACACACACTAATGGTTCCAAGGGGTGACAGAACCAATAGCATTATCGAACCTTACATGACAGATCAATGGTTTGTTAAAGTAAAACCGCTAGCTGAGCCAGCAATTGATGCTGTTAAAAATGGAAGTATTCGTTTTGTGCCTGAAAACTGGGAGAAGACATACTTTAACTGGATGGAAAATATCGAAGATTGGTGCATCTCTCGTCAAATTTGGTGGGGTCATCGTATTCCTGCATGGTACGACAAACAAGGTAATTATTATGTCGCAGACAGCATCGAAGAGGCTCAAGAACAAGCAGGTGAAAATGTTGAATTAACACAAGATGAAGATGTACTGGATACATGGTTTTCATCTGCACTATGGCCTTTTTCAACCCTTGGATGGCCTGAAGCAACGCCCGAAATGTCGCGTTTTTACCCAACCAGTGTTCTTGTAACTGGATTTGATATTATATTTTTCTGGGTTGCTCGAATGATTATGTTTGGACTAAAATTTGCCAATGATGTGCCATTTAAGGATATTTATATTACTGGTCTCATTAAGGATGGCAATGGACAAAAAATGAGCAAATCTAAAGGAAATGTGCTCGACCCCATTGATTTAATTGATGGAATAAGCCTTGAAGCCCTTCTCGAAAAAAGAACTCAAGGCATGATGCAACCGAAACTTGCAGAAAAAATTCAGAAACAAACAAAAAAAGAGTTTCCTGACGGCATCCCTTCATTTGGTACTGATGCTATAAGATTTACATTCACCGCTTTAGCATCTTTTGGACGTGATATAAAGTTTGATCTAAAACGGGTTGAAGGTTACCGTAATTTCTGCAACAAACTATGGAATGCTTCTCGCTTTGTATTAATGAACCTTGATTCAAAATCAATAAATTTTGATGCAGAATTATCAAGTCAAGATAAATGGATACTATCCAGACTTCAAAAAGTTAAGACTGAAGTTGAAAAACATCTTGCAGATTATCGACTAGACCTCATGAGTCAAACGTTATATGAATTCGTTTGGCATGATTATTGTGATTGGTATCTTGAAATATCTAAGCCCCTTCTAGAGAATGAAAAAACTAAACAAGGTTGCGAAGCTACGCTATTAAAGGTTTTATCTGAGACTTTAGTTTTACTTCATCCAATCATCCCATTTATTACTGAAGAAATATTTGAGCAATCACAAAAATTACAATCTAATTCAACTGGCAAACTCATCTCTCAACCTTTTCCAGAGCCAAATAAGGACTTATTAAATACTGAGGCAGAGGCTGAAATAGACTGGTTAAAGGAATTTATATTAGGAATTAGGAAA
Source organism: Candidatus Pseudothioglobus singularis PS1 (assembly GCF_001281385.1). Lineage (NCBI taxonomy): Bacteria > Pseudomonadati > Pseudomonadota > Gammaproteobacteria > Pseudothioglobaceae (SeqCode) > Pseudothioglobus (SeqCode) > Pseudothioglobus singularis (SeqCode). Next base: position 731,783 of record NZ_CP006911.1, on the reverse strand, counting down.
ATCAGAGGAGAAATGAATATTTCTCCTGGAAAGCCACTGCCTTGTTTTGTTAAGAGCTATAGTTCAAAAGATCAATCCTACATTGACAATAACAAAGCGATGCTATTTGCATTAGCTAAGCTTGATACTGTAGATTTACTCTCACAGGATGAGGAGGAGCCAGAATCTGCGATAGCATTAGTTGGTGAAATGAAAATTCTAATTCCACTTGCTGGACTTATCGATAAAGGGGCTGAGCGAGATAGGCTTAATAAGGAGATTGAAAAATTATCCAAACTTAAATCTCAGTTTGCAGCAAAGCTTAACAATGAAAAATTTATTAATGGTGCACCTGAAGCAGTGGTTAATAATGAAAAAGACAAGTTGGCATCTACTGAAAATGCTTTAAAAGACTTAAATCAGCAATTAGTAAAAATTTCTAAACTATAAAGGGAAAATTGTAATTCATTGAAAAAACACAATAAAAATATTTTAAATCCTGTCAACAAGATAGAATACTCACAAGTTTATTATGATTAAATTTATAGCACTCCCTCTGGCTTTGATACTCCTAACTCTTAGGGTTAGTGCTGAATCATATGTCTATATTACTGACCAACTTGATTTACCCATTCGATCTGACAAATCATTTAATAACAACATAATTCGTCTCCTACCCTCAGGGACTGAGCTCTCTCTTCTTCAGAGTACTGAAGATGGATGGGCTCAAATCCAGTTTGATGATACTATTGGTTGGATTAAATCGTTTTATTTATCCCCAGATCCCTCTGCAAGAGAGAAACTTAAAAAATTAACAAGGACTTATAATGCTAATAAGCTGCTTATCTCAAAACTAAGCGGTGAAAAAGAAGAATTAGAGAGTCAGCTTTTAACTGTTAAGCAAGAAAATACCGACCTAATTGTTCAAAGCTCAAAATCTCAAGCCGAAAAAGAACATATTGAACAAATCTACCAAGATGCGTTGAAACTTGAGCATGAGAATGAGAAGCTTATTCAAGAAAAATTACAGCTTAAAGCTGAACTCCAGTTAGCTGTTAATAACACTCAAATTCAAAAAGATACAAGCTCAAGAAACTGGTTTATTGTTGGCGCAATTGTACTTTTCTTTGGAATGATAATTGGTTTTATAGTTCCAGGACTTCTTAATAGAAGACGGTATTAAAATTTAGGAGAATAAAATGAAAGAATTAAAAAAAGCACTTACCTTTGATGATATTTTGTTGGTTCCTGCCCATTCTGAAGTGCTCCCGAAACAAGTCAGCTTAACATCTAAACTTACAAATAAAATTACCCTACAAACCCCAATTATTTCTGCTGCAATGGATACAGTGACAGAGGGTAAGCTTGCAATTGCAATTGCGCAAGAGGGAGGAATGGGTGTCATTCATAAAAACATGTCTATTAAATCTCAAGCCAAAGAAGTGAGAAAGGTTAAAAGATTTGAATCAGGAATTATAAGGGACCCTATCAGTGTTGATCCCTCTGCTACCATCAAGGATGTTTTTGACCTTCAAGCGCAACATGGCATTTCAGCTATGCCCGTTGTATCAAATAACATATTAGTTGGACTTATAACCAGTCGTGATGTTTTATTCGAAACTCGTCTTGATGAGACTGTACAAAATGTCATGACACCCCAGGAGTCTCTAATTACAGTCTCCGAAGGCACATCAATGGAAACTGTTCGAAAATTGCTTCAAAAACACCGCATTGAAAGGGTTTTAGTGACTGATAAAAAATTTAAGTTAGGTGGAATGATCACAGTAAGCGATATTAAAAAGACAAGTGATTTTCCTAAAGCTGCAAAGGATGATCAAGAAAGGCTTATTGTTGCTGCTGCTGTTGGAGTCGGGAAAGAGTCTAGTGAGAGAATTAGTGCTCTAGTCGATGCAGGTGTTGACGTTGTCGTAATTGATACCGCTCATGGCCACTCTCAAGGTGTCATTGATCGTGTAAAGAAGACCAAAAAAGACTTTCCAAACTTAGAAATTATTGCTGGCAATATTGCAACTGCAGAAGCAGCGATCGATTTAGCTAAAGCAGGTGCTGACTGCGTTAAAGTTGGAATTGGGCCCGGAAGTATATGCACAACTCGTATTGTAGCAGGTGTTGGCGTCCCTCAAATTAGTGCTATCTCTGATATTGCTGAAGCCTTAAAAGACACAAAAGTTACTGTGATAGCTGATGGTGGTATTCGTTATTCTGGAGATGCTGCTAAAGCTTTTGCAGCAGGAGCACATTGCGTTATGCTAGGATCAATGCTTGCTGGAACTGAAGAGTCTCCTGGTGAAGTTGAATTATTTCAAGGAAGATCCTATAAAGCCTATCGTGGAATGGGCTCTATTGGAGCAATGGGTCAAGCTCATGGCTCCTCAGATCGCTACTTTCAAGCAGAGCTTGCTGCTGAAAAACTGGTACCCGAAGGGATTGAAGGAAGAGTTCCTTATAAAGGCTCTATTAGGCCAATTATTCACCAGATGGTTGGCGGTATTAGATCATCCATGGGCTATACAGGTTGCAAGGATCTTGTCGCCATGAGAACTAAAGTCAAATTTGTACAGGTGACTTCTGCTGGAATGACTGAGTCTCATGTACATGATGTTTCAATTACAAAAGAAGCGCCAAACTACCACCAGTAGAAAATTCTTTTAGTCTTTCACTGGCGCCTCAGAAGTTTTGTAGGTTTTTTTGTGTCCAGGTTTGGCAAGAATCTCTAAATAAAATGATTCTAAATGTTCAGCCTCTGCCTCAGTAATACATTTACTAATCTCTGAAGTTAAAATAATTTCAGCTTTAGCTTCTGTGGGACCATACTTGCAATCAAAATCCCAATAATCAACCCCTTCAGGTAATGACTTTCTCTTCTCTCTTTTAATATATTTTTTCACGTCACGCCTGACCGCCTCAATAAGCCTAGCAGGTTTTATTTTAGGGTGAACTAATTGAAATGTCTTCTTCATGTTGATTAAGTTTAAAAAAAATTCATTTTAATGAATTAATTAGCATCATTTAGATTACTTCAGCAATACAGTAGAGACCTTTAACATTTTTTTTCATCATATAGTCCTTCTTACTCAGCTCTAATACCTTCCATACCCCAGCTAATTCTTGCGACTTAATTGCTTCATCAAAACCATAGGATTCATAAACATCCTCATTCACTGTAAAACATATTATTCCACCAGGTTTGACAATTCTTATAAGCTCCTCGAGCCGACTTGGACCAACATGGCCATGAGTAAAAACTCCAACACATATTGCCGCTTCATATTGATCACTCTCGATAGGAAGAGTCTCATTAAGGTTTCCAAGAAATAAAGATTCATAGCCTCTATCAATTGCAATATCAATCATTTCCTGTGAAAGATCTACACCATCAAAGTTTTTATATCCAAGTTTTTTAAGTTGAAGGCCAACCAAACCCGTACCACAACCAACATCAATTATGTATTTGGATTTATCTTTAACATATCTTTGAAAGATTTGAACAGAGTTCGGCTGAGAGACTGTTCCTAATTCGTCATCATTGTCTTTGTCATATAACGCAGCCCATTTTTGATAAATATCTAATAACTTTTTTTTATTTTTACTTTCTGAGAGATCAAGAGAGTCGTAGAGTTTTAATCCTTGAGTATTTTTTTTCATAAATCAATAAAGCTTTCCAAAAAAAGTCATTCTTGCTGACTCTGAAAGACTGACATCAGGTCTTGAGTTGTAAGCTAAAACTGACAATATTCGCGTTCTATCTCCAATTGTAGGGGTAACTCGGTGAATCGCATCCTTTCCTCTAAATAAAACAAGAGTACCGTTTTCCATTGTTAATTTTTCAGGAATACAATTACCGTTTAGTAAATTTAAGACACCATCATAATTGTTGTCTTTAATATTTGAATTTCTAAATTGCCTGATATATTCAAATTGACCTCCAGCTTTTGGCTTTTGTATTAAAAGAGTAATCGCAAATGAAGAATTGTCAAAATGCCAACCAAGCTCTTGCCCTTCTTTGGCGAAGTGAATATTGATTGAAGATAAATTATCATCGTACTTATATAAGACTGTTTCATCAAGTACATCACATAGAAAATCCTTGAACTTTAGCGAGTTATATAGAGCTCTTAGAGATGATTTTTTAGGAACTTGATCATCTGTTATACAGCCCTTTGAGCTGGTTACTGTTTTATTTCGAGGATGGTTTTTACTTAGATTTTTGTCAAATGGATTAAGGTAGACATTGTGCTCATTAACACAATAATAAGCTAAGTTCTCTTGTTTTTTCGCTTCAGAAAGGATACTTTTAATAGAACCCTCATACAGAAAATTATCTAGAACAAGCACGCCGCTTTTATCTAACTCAACTTTACATTTTTCCCTGTAATGATCATCATTAATGGGGTGCTTTTGCAAGTCAATAATTGTGGCCAAATTAATTTCTTCTTGAACCGCCATGCCAGTAAAAAATTGAAATAAAAATTATCTTTAAAAGATTAGAATAATATTCTAAATAAGACTATATGTTAATAGATAATTAAATAAAAAAAATATTAGAAATAAAATGATTCATTTTGGCGGCATTTCAAAAGAAGAATTCTTGAATGAGTACTGGCAAAAAAAACCAATACTTATCAAGAATGCAATTCCTAACTTCATTTCACCTTTATCTCCTAATGAGCTTGCTGGATTGTCGTGTGAAGAGGAATTTGAGTCTAGGATTATTAAGGGCTCCATTTTAAAAAATATATGGACTCTAGAGAATGGCCCATTCAATGATAACTCTTTTAAAAATACTCCCAATAATGAATGGACATTATTGGTTCAAGGCGTAGACAAGCATGTGCAAGAAATCTATGAGCTGATAGATGAATTCAACTTTATTCCGAGATGGCGATTTGATGACGTAATGATTTCGTTTGCCTCTTTAGGAGGAAGTGTCGGCCCTCATTATGATCATTATGACGTTTTTTTACTTCAAGGACATGGAAAAAGAAAATGGCAAATAAGTTCGATAGACTGTAATCCCAACAATTATGTTCCAAATAGTCCGCTTCGAATCATGGAAAACTTTGAAATAGAAAAGACTTGGGTGGCAGAGCCTGGAGATATAGTTTATATACCGCCTGGAATAGCTCACCACGGAGAAAGTATCGACAGTGAATGCATAACTCTCTCAATTGGTTATAGATCTTACTCAGCTAACGAAATGTTAGAATCCCTTGAGCTAACGATAGACAAATACAACAATTCCTATTATGAAGATCCATTATGGTTAAATTCTAACAGCTCGGCTGAAATACCCTATTCAGCTATTGAAAAATCACACAAATTATTACAAAATAGTGATTTACCTGATACGTTTTTTGGGTGTTTTGTGACAAAACTAGACCCCTTAGATGAAGAAAAATTAAACGAGATAGTTGCATTTGAAGACCCAGTAGTGATTAAAGAGTCTGTAACTTACAACCTCCATCCTTTAAGTCGAATTGCATATCAATTTATTGATAAGGAGTTAGTTGTATTTATCAATGGAAATACATTAAGAATAAACGATATTCTTGATGATTCGATCATTGATTTTTGTAACACTAGAAAGATTAAAGTTAACGATAAAAATAAGCCTCTTGCCATTCAATTTTCTTCGTTATCACTTTTAGAAGAAACACACCCTAAAATTTAAGCAAAATATGCTAATTAATAGCCATATTAAGCATTCTAACAACTAATAAATTAGTTTATCTGAGGAAAAAAATTAGGGGATAATTCAACTGTTTTATGGATTTAGGTAAGTTTTATCTCAAGCATACCTGCAAGGTATGTTTTATATAAAGCTTATTGCGTTAAACCATAAAACATTTTTTATTTTATTGGAGTAACACAATGGACATGAATATAGTTCAAAAAAGTTTTACGTTTGGCAATAGTCAAATTACTTTCGAAACTGGCAGGGTTGCAAGACAGGCGCATGGCGCTGTCTTAGCAAGCATGGATGACACACAAGTACTAGTCAGTGTTGTTGGTGCAAAAGAAGCAAAGCCAGGTCAATCATTCTTCCCTTTATCGGTAGACTACATTGAAAAAACATATGCTGCTGGAAAAATTCCAGGAGGTTTCCTTAAAAGAGAAGGTAGACCTAGTGAAAAAGAAACACTAACTTCTAGACTAATTGATCGCCCTATTCGTCCACTATTTCCAAATGGCTACATGAATGAAGTACAGGTAATGATCCAAGTAATCTCTGCTAACAAAAATGTTGATCCAGATGTTCTAGCTATGCTTGGAACTTCAGCTGCACTGGCAATTTCTGGTGTTCCTTTTAAAGGCCCAATTGGTGCTGCGCGTGTTGGCTTTAAAGATGGAAGCTATATGGTTAATCCAACCTATTCAGAATTAGAGACGTCTGAGTTAGATATGGTTGTGGCAGGAACTAAGGATGCAGTATTAATGGTTGAGTCAGAAGCAAGTGAACTCTCAGAAGAAGTTATGCTTGGAGGTGTCATGTATGCTCATGAGCAATTTCAAGTAGTAATTGATAACGTTGCTGAATTTGCCAAAGAAGTTGGTATTGCTCCTCGCGAATGGGTTGCTCCAGCAGACAATGAGACCCTATTGACATCAATCAAATCTAAATTTGAAAGTCAAATTGCTGAAGCTTATCAAACTGTTGATAAGATGGAGCGTTATGAAAAAATGGGTGAAGTTAAAGATGCTGCATTAGAAGAGTTTGTGAGTGAAGATGACTCAATAAGCCAAGATGAAGTTAAAAATTATATTAAAAAAATTGAAAAATCAACTGTTAGAGAGAGAATTTTAGCTGGCGAACCAAGAATTGATGGCAGAGATAACTCAACTGTTAGAGAGCTTGCAATCGAAACTGGGGTTCTTGAAAATACGCACGGCTCTGCTCTTTTCACAAGAGGTGAAACTCAGGCTTTAGTTGTTACTACTCTGGGGTCTAAGAGAGACGCGCAGTTAATTGAAAAACTGGAATCGAATGACCGAATTGAAGATCATTTCATGCTTCATTACAACTTCCCTCCTTACTGTGTTGGTGAGACGGGCAGAGTTATGGGCGTTAAGAGACGTGAAGTTGGTCACGGAAGACTTGCGCGCAGAGGCATCTCAGCGTGTCTTCCAAATTTAGAGGAATTTCCATACACTATCAGAGTTGTTTCTGAAATTACAGAGTCAAATGGATCTAGCTCTATGGCAAGTGTCTGTGGTTCGTCACTATCTCTGATGGATGCAGGAGTCCCACTAAAGGCACCAGTTGCAGGTATTGCAATGGGCTTAGTAAAAGATGATGAACGCTTTACAGTTCTTACAGACATCTTAGGTGACGAGGATCACCTGGGTGACATGGACTTTAAGGTTGCAGGAACCACAAAAGGTATTAATGCCCTTCAAATGGATATTAAGATAGATGGTATCACTGAAGACATTATGTCTATTGCCCTTAAGCAAGCCAAAGATGCAAGACTTAATATTCTTGGTCAAATGAATGAAGTTATTTCAGAGCCTAATTCGGCTTCCAAGAATGCCCCTAAAACTAAAGTTATCAAAATACCGACTGATAAGATCAGAGATGTTATTGGAAAAGGTGGTGAGACTATTAGAGGAATTGTTGCTCAATCTGGAGCTAGTGTAGATGTTGACGATGATGGAAATGTTAATGTTTTTGCTAATGACTCTGAAAGCTTTGAAAAAGCAGTTCAAATGGTCAAGGACGTAACTGCTGTTCCTGAAGTCAATAAAGTTTACATGGGCAAGGTTGCCAAAATAGTTGAATTTGGAGCTTTTATTACAATCATGCCTAATCAAGATGGCCTCTTACATGTTTCTGAAATTGCTCATGAGAGAGTTGAGAAAGTTGAAGACTATCTTAAAGAAGGTGAAGAAATTGAAGTTAAGGTTCTTGGGATAGACCGAGGACGAATCAAACTTTCGAGAAAAGTTCTAATAGAGAAGTAAAAATAAAAGCCACCGCAAGGTGGCTTTTTTATGGAGGATAGAATTATGTCAGATGAAAAACTAGTATCACTTGAAGAAAAGATTGCCTATCTGCAGAATATGATTGATGATCTAAATATGGTAGTATTTCGTCAAGGTGAGAAGATTGAGCAACTCAACTCCAAACTTAAAGAAACCAATGAAAAGTTGTTGAATAACTCTGACTCATCCTCTAATGACAGTCAAATCAATGATGATAAGCCGCCCCACTACTAATTACCAGAATTCACTCGCTTCATCATTACTAAAAGGGCCACTCCATTAAGGCCCCAAACAACACTTAATAGATACATATTGAACGTAAGGCTTAAGAATTCTGCCAAATAACCAACCAAAGCAGGCCCAAAAATAAAGCCAGCAAAGCCAAGGGTTATCAAATTAGCAACAGTTAGACTAATCGGTTCATCTGTGATACGAATTGCCAATCGAAATATAATGGCTATAAAATTAGCTGTTCCAAAACCAAATAGCAGCATTCCAAAAACGATAATATAGAAATTAGAAGTCAATATTGAAATAAATAACATCACTCCTGCAGCAATGCTAAGATACCCACCAACAATTCTTTCACTAGCCTTATTAATCATTTTTGAAGCAATTAACCTGGCACTTATCTCGCCAATATTAAATGCAAAAATTACTGCACCTCCCAGGTACAAAGGAACCAATAAATCCTTTGTCAGCCAGAGAGCAGACCAATCCAAAATAATTCCCATTGTTGCGTAATTAAGCATCATTAAAATGCCAAATATCAAAATTGATTTTTTAGGTAATTTAAATCTTGGTGTTTTCTCTAGATTTTCAAATGATTTATTAAGTCCAAATTTGTATATCAAAATTGCCCCAATTACTAATAAGGTGCCTGTTACTGAAAATATCAATATTGGATTATCTATATACCTAATAGTAAAAAATGCACTAAAAGCGCCCATTAGGGAACCAAAACTAAAAGCTGCGTGATAAAGTGGCGTTAGAATCCTGGATGTCTTGCTTTCAATCATTGAGATCTGAGATTGAGATGAGGGACTAAAAAGCCCTACAAAAAAACCAAAAGGCATAAACGAAATTAAAAACCAATAATAGTTTGGAGAAAGTATCAGAAGTAGAGGGCAATAGGCAATCCCCAAAAGACCAATAACAATTGTGTTTTTAGTGCCTATTTTTGGAACAATAAGGCGCCCTGAGATTTGGTTACCGATTAAATTTAAAATCCCAAAAGCAAACAATCCCATTCCAATTTCAGCTTCTGTAATTTGAAGTCTTTCGGCATTCCAAGGAATGTATACAAAATATATTCCAATTTGAAAAAGCACAAGAAAAGCACCAAGAAAAGTTGCATAAACGCCGTTATCATAGGCTTTGCTTTGTTCTGATGAGATTGCCTGATCCATGTTGATTAATTTTTGATCGTTAATGCGTCGTAATCAATTAACAATCCCTTCCAACTGTTTTCAATAAAACTTCTAATATTTAAATGGGATTTTGTATCCTCAGGAGACTCTAATACTGATTTATAGTGCTCTCCGAAGCATTTAAGTGTTTCCTGTTTAGAGAGTGAATGCATACGACCAAAACAAAATACTTTAGCAGAGCCTTGGTTTTCGTTGATTGAATTTAAGATATTGCCATTCTCAAATGCAATATTTGAGAACCAATATTCATTATCTATTAATTCAATAAAATCAGAAAAGCTTATTTCTGATTCTGATCGAATTATTTTAAGGCACTGTGCTGTATTCATTAACTCTTAAGAATGCATTGGATTTGACTTATCTTTATCAATATTGAGCTTCTTGATTGCTGTTTTTATTGTCTTGGGCTCTAGTAAGCCATCATCTACAAGTGCCTTAAGCGTTACAAAAACAATATAATTAGCGTTGACCTCGAAGAAATATCTAAGCTCTTTTCTTGAATCAGATCTTCCAAATCCATCTGTACCCAAGACCTCATAACGCGAGGGGATATATTTTCTGATTTGTTCTGCATAGTTTCGCATGTAATCAGTAGCAGCAATTATTGGACCTTTTGACTTACTGAAGCACTTCGTGATGTAAGGAGCTTGATTAGTTTTACTGGTGTTATAAAGGTTATCTCTGTCTACGCGTTGAGCCTCTCTTGTGACCTCATTAAAACTTGTTACACTCCAAACATGAGACATAACCCCCCAATCTTTTTCAAGAATATCAGCAGCTTTTTCAACTTCTCTAAGAATCGCACCACTACCTAATAGCTGAACCTCAATTTTAGAATTGCCAACAGTTTTTAATGGGTAAATTCCTTTAATAATTCCCTCTTCGACCCCTTTAGGCATCTCTGGATGCGGGTAGTTCTCATTCATCAAAGTAACATAATAGAAAATGTTTTCCATCTTTTCATACATGCGATGCATTCCATCCCTAAGAATGACAGCAAGTTCGTATGCATAGGTTGGATCATATGAAACACAGTTAGGTATTGTATTAGCAACGATCAAAGAATCTCCATCTTGATGTTGAAGACCCTCACCAGCCAATGTTGTTCTGCCCGCTGTTCCACCCATCAAGAAGCCCTTTGATTGCATATCTCCAGCAGCCCAAGCGAGATCACCCACTCTTTGAAAGCCAAACTTAGAGTAATAAATATAGAACGGAATCATTGTTACATTGTGAGATGCATATGCTGTAGCAGCCGCAATCCAATCAGAAATTGCTCCAGCTTCATTAATTCCTTCTTGCAATACTTGACCTTTGATATCTTCCTTGTACCACATCACTTTATCGGAATCTTCAGGCTCATAAAGTTGGCCTGATGATGAGTAGATGCCCATTTGTCTAAATAATCCCTCCATTCCAAATGTTCTTGCCTCATCAGGAACAATAGGAACAACCCTTGGACCAATCTCCTTATCCCTAATGAGAAGAGATAAAAAACGAACAAATGCCATAGTGCTTGACATCTCTTTCCCTTCAGTAGATTTTAGAAGGGGCTCAAATGTAATTAAATCAGGGATATTGAAAGACTCAAGTTCAAAGCTTCTTGTTGGTAAATAACCGCCCAATGCTTCTCTTCTTGATCTTAAGTACGTTAACTCCTCACTATCTTCAGCAGGTTTATAAAAGTTGAGCTCTTCAGCATCTTTCTGAGTGACAGGTATATCAAAACGCTCAGCAACACGGACCAGTGCATCTACACCTAATTTCTTTTGACTATGAGTGGTATTTTTTCCTTCACCAGCTTCGCCCATACCATAGCCTTTAACAGTCTTTGCCAAAATTACAGTAGGCTGGCCAATGTGTTCTTTAGCAGCTTTATAAGCCTGATAAACCTTGTTTGGATCATGGCCTCCTCGAGTAAGTCCAAAAATCTCATCATCTGACATGTGCTCTACAAGTTTAAGTGTCTCTGGATACTTCCCAAAAAAATGTTTACGAACATAAGCTCCATCTTTTGCCTTATAGGCTTGATATTCTCCATCAACAACTTCTTCCATTCTTTGTTTTAGAAGACCAGAAGTATCATTTGCAAGTAGCTTATCCCATCCCCTGCCCCAGATCACTTTAATAACATTCCAGCCAGCGCCTCGGAACATTCCCTCAAGTTCTTGAATAATCTTACCGTTTCCTCTCACTGGACCATCAAGTCTTTGTAGGTTGCAGTTGATAACAAATATAAGGTTATCGAGCTTCTCTCTTCCAGCCAATGAAATTGCGCCAAGTGATTCTGGCTCATCTGTTTCTCCATCACCAATATATGCCCAAACCGTTCTTTTGTCTGTTTGTATAATATCTCTGTGCTGAAGATACTTCATAAAGCGAGCTTGATATATCGCCATAATAGGTCCCAACCCCATTGAGACAGTTGGAAATTCCCAAAAATCTGGCATGAGCCATGGATGCGGGTAAGAAGATAAACCCTCTTTATTAGCCTCTTGCCTAAAATTTAACATCTGTTTCTCAGAAATTCTTCCCTCAAGAAAAGCTCTTGAATATATACCTGGAGCAATATGACCTTGGAAAAAAATTAGGTCCGCACCCTGATCTAAATCATTTCCACGATAAAAGTGATTAAAGCCAACCTCATAAAGAGTTGCGCTTGAGGCAAAAGAGGCAATATGTCCTCCAAGCTCTGATGAGACCTGGTTGGCTTTAACAACCATTATCATGGCATTCCATCGAATGATAGATTTAATTCGATGCTCAACATCATGCTTTACAATCAACTCACTCTCTTTTTCAACTGGGATGGAATTTAGATAGGCTGTATTAACACCCTGAGGTAAGCTCATTCCATCCTCATGTGCCATATCTGTAAGCTTTTGTAGAATATATTTAGCTCTATCTTCACCCCCAAAACGAGCAACGGATCTAAAGGCCTCTAACCATTCAATAGTTTCTTGGGGGTCAATATCTTTTTCAGACATAAATTCTCATTTTTGATAAAAATTAGGATTGCTATTATCCCTTAAAAAAGTTAAAAAAACCAATCAGGTCGTGTTGTATTTTTGAACTTTTTATTCTGTAAAATATTTCTCTTCTTAATAAATAAATTATTACATGAAAATCCCAAGTTCAATCTTTAAAGCCTATGATATTAGAGGAATTGTAGAAACAGAATTAACACCTGAAATTGTTAAATTAATTGGAAGAGCTGTTGGAAGTGAGTCAATTGAGAAAGGTGAAAGAGGAGTTGTCGTTGGAAGAGATGGGAGATTAACGGGCCCCGAACTTTCTGAAGCTCTTATTTCTGGACTCATTGAAAGTGGATGTCACGTTGTTAATATTGGAATGGTCCCCTCTCCAGTCGTCTATTTTGCGACTCACACGAAAGCTGCTACATCGGGTGTAATGATTACTGGATCGCACAATCCAGCAGAATACAACGGATTAAAAATTATGATTGCTGGAGAGACTCTATCAGCTGAAAAGATACAGTCACTTTATACAAGAATTTTAGAAAATGATTTTAAAACTGGATCAGGCACTTCAACCTCTATCAATATCGATCAAGACTATATAAACACAATCAAGTCAGACATTAATCTTGAAAAAGAACTTAATATTGTCATTGATTGTGGGAATGGTGTTGCTGGCAATATAGCACCTCAATTATTTGAAGCCCTCGGAGTAAAACTTTCAAAACTTTTTTGTTTGGTTGATGGAAGATTTCCAAATCATCACCCTGATCCCTCAAAGCCAAAAAATTTAGAAGATTTAATTCAAGAGGTTATTGAGACTAAATCTGATCTTGGCCTTGCCTTTGATGGAGATGGTGATAGGCTAGGACTGATCGACAATAAAGGTAAAATTATCTGGGCTGATCAGCAAATGATGCTCTATGCTAAAGACGTTCTTTCGCGTAACAAAGGTGCAAAAATTATCTTTGATGTTAAATGTACTTCACTTTTGCCTAAAGTAATTTCAGACAATGGTGGAGAGCCTATCATGTCTAGAACTGGCCATAGCTTTATTAAGAAAAAATTAAAAGAGACGAATGCTGCACTTGCAGGAGAAATGTCAGGCCATATTTTCTTTAAGGAACGTTGGTATGGATTTGATGATGCATTGTATACTGCAGCAAGACTCTTGGAAATTGTCTCTAAAAGTAATAAGTCATGCTCTGAATTATTTGATGAGTTCCCAGTTAACTTAAGTACTCCAGAAATTAATATTAACTTTGACAAACATGGTCAACAGTTTGAAGCAATGGATTCTTTATCAAGTCATATAGATTTTCCAGGTGCAAATATTAATACCATCGATGGTGTTAGAGTGGATTATGAGGATTGCTGGGGGCTCGTTAGACCTTCAAATACAACACCTTGTTTAGTTTTACGCTTTGAAGCAAAAGATCATACTGCGCTCATTGATATACAAGAGAAATTTAAAAAATGGCTTGAATCTTGTGATATTTCAGCAGAGAATTTATAGTTGGAAATTCTAAAACAATAGGTATAAAATACACTTTTTTTACCCTTGTAATACAATAGTAAACTTTATCTCGTAGACTTGGAGCACCAATGGAAGGACATGTCAACTTTACACTATCAGATCGCTTGAGAAAATCGCCTTATTATGAGGCTACTTTAAGAGCAGGTGCTAAAACTTTTACCATATACAATCACATGATTATGCCTACCTCATATGAAGGCGCTGAGGCAGATTACTGGAATTTGATGAATAATGTCACTATGTGGGATGTGGCAGCAGAACGTCAAGTAGAAATTACTGGAAGTGATGCCTTCAAATTTGTCGAATATATTACCTCAAGAGACCTTTCAAAGTTACAGATTGGGCAAGGGAAATACGCGCTAATTACTGATGAAGATGGAGGAATCATTAATGATCCTATCATTTTGAGATTAGGCGAGAGTCATTTTTGGCTATCGATTGCAGATAGCGACGTACTCCTTTGGACTCGAGGGCTTGCCTGTGGACTTGGATGGGACGTTAATATTTGTGAGCCAGATGTCTCTCCGCTTGCAATTCAGGGCCCTAACCATTTACCTTTAATGATTGACTTATTTGGTGACTGGGTTATGGATGTTAAGTACTTCTTTTTTAAAGAGTGTGAGCTAGAGGGAATCCCTCTTATTGTTCAAAAGTCGGGTTGGAGCAAACAAGGAGGCTTTGAGCTCTATCTTCGTGATGGCTCAAAAGGTGAAGAGCTATGGGACATTATTGCTAACGCTGGAAAGAAATATGACATTAAGCCTGGAACGCCTAATAATATTGAAAGAGTTGAGTCAGGACTGTTTTCATGGGGAAATGACATGGATATCAACAGTAACCCGTTAGAGCTTCCATTGGGGAATTTCTGTCAACTGGACAAAGAGGCTGAATACTTGAGCAGAGAGGCTCTTCATAAGATACGCTCTGAAGGGCCAACCAAAAAACTTGTTGGGCTCATTGTTGATGGCGATCCATTTGTTGGCGGTTGTGCCAGCCCATGGAAGGTCATGAGTGATAATCAAGTTTGTGGTAAAGTTTCAAGTGCGGCCTATTCACCGCGATTAAAAATTAATATGGCGATGGCAACAATTAACAATAGTCATAATGAGATCGACTCAGAGGTGATGGTTGAAACACCTTGGGGAACAAGGTCAGCAAAAGTGACCTCGATTCCCTTCAATTAGATTTAAATATCTTCTCTTATTTTCACAATAACTTTGCCTTTTGCGCGCCCTTTGGCTAAATACTCAAGGGCCTGTATGCTTTCATCAAAATTAAAAACTTTATCTATCAAAGGCTTGATTGTGCCTGATTCATATAGCTTTGCCAGCTTCTCAAGCTGATCGCCATTAGGAGACATAAATAGAAATCTATACATAGCATTCATCTTTGCTGCAGCTTTAGTAACTTTTCTTGCTTGAAAAGATAAGATCATTCTAATAAACTTGTTTAAGCCAAATTGTTCAGCAGTAATACTATCAATAGTTCCTGCAATAGATACTACTCTGCCGCCACTCTTAAGGACTTTAAATGAGTCAAGAGTGTAATTACTGCCCAGCGTGTCATAGACCACATCAAATACAGCGCCTTCATCAAGATAGTTTTGCGAAGTGTAATCAATAACTTTATCAGCCCCTAAGCTTTTAACAAATGAAATATTTTTAGTACTTGTGGTTGTAGTTACTTTCGCTCCAAGATGTTTTGCAAGCTGAATAGCAAACGTACCAATACCTCCAGACCCAGCGTGAATCAATATACTTTCTCCCTTTGAGAGTTTTGCTATATCTACAAGCGCCTGGTAGGAAGTAAGCCCAACAAGAGGGATGCTTGCAGACTCATCAAAGTTTAGATTTGAGGGCATCAGCGCTGTATCTTCATCATTAGTTACCACATATTCAGCCATAGTTCCGACAAAGCTCTCATTTGGTCTTGAGTAGACCTTGTCTCCAACCTTAAACTTTTTTACGCTCTTGCCAACTTCTTCAACAATACCACTTACATCTCTTCCAATTCCTATAGGGAAGGAGATTTTACCCATGGCTTTAAAATCACCTTTGACAACTTTGTAATCATATGGATTGAAACTTGATGAATATGTTTTGATTAAGATTTGATTTGCTTCAATTATTGGCCTTGTCACTTCTTGCTGCTCTAAACTAGAACTAATATCTCCATACTTTGTAATCATTAATGACTTCATATATTTACACCTCTAAATAGATTATTAATTTGAAAAGGATGTATTTTAGTGGTATATTATAATTTATCAAGTACAAACTTAATTAATACTACTAACTACTTTCATACTGTTATGCAAAAAATTAAAGGAAATGAATCCCCTACAACTGCGGCTATAAAGCTTATTGGAGGGAAGTGGAAACTTTGTATTCTTTGGCAATTGTCTCAAAAAAAAATGCGTTTTGGAGAACTTCAGAGAGCTGTTGGAGATATTACTCAACAAATGCTCTCTAAACAACTCAAAGAAATGGCAAAAGATAATCTTATAAAACGAAAAGTTTATGAAGTTATTCCGCCTAAAGTTGAATACTCCTTGACTGCGTTTGGAAAATTGGGAATTCCAGTCCTCACTGAACTTTGCAATTGGGCTAGTAAGAAGTAGCATTTTAAATTTATTTCTAAAAAAAAATCTTAGGTTTCAAATTGAATCCTAAATGAACTTTGTTATAAAAAAGTTCATTGTCTTATTCTTTTTATTCGTGTATATTGGATTTAGGGGTAGCTAAGTTTTTACAATAGTAATTACAAAATAAAGGGAGAAATTATGAAAATATCTAACTTAATGATGGGTGCCTTAGTAGCACTTGGATCAAGCTCAATTATTGCAGCACCTATAACTGAACTAGGCTCACCTGAAGGGGAACTTAATATTGTTGCATGGGCTGGTTATATTGAAAGAGGCGAGACAATGGAAGCTTTTGACTGGGTTACCTCTTATGAAAAATCTACAGGTTGTAATGTTAAAGTTAAGACTGCAGGAACTTCAGATGAAATGGTTGCTCTAATGAATCAAGGTGGATTTGATATTGTTACAGCTTCTGGAGATGCTAGTCTTAGAATGATTGCAGGTGAAACAGTGCAAGAGATTAATACAGACCTTATTCCAAGCTGGAATACAATAGACAAGAGGCTTCAAGATGCAGTTTGGCATACCGTTGATGGTAAACATTATGGAACGCCGTATGCTTGGGGTTCAAATGTATTAATGTACAACACCGATGCTTTTGGAGATAAAGTTCCAGATAGCTGGAATGTTGTCTGGGAAGAGCAAATGCTTGCAGATGGTAAGAGTAATAAAAATAGAGTTCAGGCATTTGATGGACCAATTCATATTGCAGATGCTGCAATGTACCTTATGTACCATAATCCAGAACTTGGCATTAAAGATCCTTATGAGTTAACTGAAGATCAATATCAAGCCTCACTTAACTTGTTACGACAACAAAGAGAGTTAGTTGGTAGGTATTGGCATGATGCTTTCATGCAAATGGATGACTTTACTAATGAAGGCTTTGTTGCATCAGGTTCTTGGCCATTCCAGGTTAACCTTTTAAAGCCAAATCTTCCAATTGCCAGCGTAATTCCTAAAGAGGGTGCGACAGGTTGGGCAGATACAACAATGGTTCATGCTGAAGCTAAAAACCTTAATTGTGCCTACCTATGGATGGAGCATCAGTTGAGTTCTAATCTTCAGAGTGATCTAGCGGCATGGTTTGGAGCAGTTCCAGTGGTGCCTGCAAAATGTGTTGGTTCTGACCTACTTGGACCTGAAGGATGCAAGATAAATGGTATAGACAATTTTGATAAAATTATGTTTTGGAAAACTCCTGTTGCTTCGTGCAAAACTCAGGAGAGTTGTGTACCATACTACAGATGGGTTACTGATTACATAGCTGTACTCGGCGGAAGATAAAAATCTAACAATTCAATAATAAATAAAGGGGGGGTAATGCTCCCCTTTATTTAATAATCTATGTTAAACGCTCTAAAATTAAGTGATATAAACAAGTCATATGGCCTCATTAAGGCCCTCATTAATATTAATCTAACAATAGAAGATGGAGAATTCTTCTCTTTATTGGGACCATCAGGGTCTGGAAAAACCACATGTCTAAAAGTAATCGCAGGATTTGAATCTCCAGATCAGGGTGAAGTTTCAATATTTGATCAAATTGTCACAAACATACCCCCATTCAAAAGACAGGTGAATACGGTATTTCAAGATTATGCTCTATTCCCTCATATGAATGTGCGTCAAAATGTTGGTTATAGTCTCAAAGTTAAAAAGTTAAAAGGAGAAGCTGTTGAAAAGGCTATCGATGAGATTCTTGAGGTTGTTAACCTTAATGGTTACGGTTTAAGAAAACCAAGTGAACTTTCAGGTGGACAAAGACAAAGAGTAGCCTTAGCAAGAGCTTTGATTAATAAACCCAAAATCTTACTATTAGACGAACCATTAGGAGCATTAGATCTCAAACTTAGAGAAAAAATGCAGATTGAGCTAAAGAACCTTCAACGACAATTTAAGATAACTTTTATTTATGTTACACATGATCAACAAGAAGCTCTTAGTATGAGTGATAGGATTGCAGTTTTTAATGAAGGGAAGATTGAACAAATTGATACTCCTGCAAATATTTATAGTAAACCAATAAATTCATTTGTAGCAGACTTTATTGGAACTACATCAATATTTAAGAAAGAATCAGCTTTAAAGCTCTTTGGTCTCGAGAAAGCTTTTTCCATAAGGCCTGAAAATATACTTATTTTTGAAACAGAAAAGGAGCTTGCTCGACTAAATAAAGATGAATATTTTGTGACGAGTGGAATTGTTGCTGACTGTCAGTTTCAAGGGTCTCATCTTAGGATAACTTATTCTATTGATGCAAAATCTAAAGTAAGCGCTTTTAAGTCACTAGAAGGAAACATTAATCAGAAATATGATGTTAATTCAAAACACATAATTGCCTGGAAAAAATCTGATATTACTTCTTTAAATGAATAAGCTTCTTGACTCTTTCTCTAATTTTGCATTTAGGAACAAAAATTTTATTTTTTTATCCTTTCTTATAGTTCCCTTACTTTGGTTAGGAATTGTCTATCTTGGTTCATTATTAATCTTTCTAGGTCATTCTTTTTTTCATCTAGATGGATTCACTGGTCAAATAGTTTATGAGTTTAGCTTTAAAACTCTTATCGAACTTTTTAGCTCACCTGCCAATATAGATATTCTTATAAGAACAGTTGGATTAGCAACCTGTGTAACCATTGGCTCAGCAATAATTGGGTTTCCTATTGCTTACTATATGGCAAAATTTACATCGCCAAAAGTAAAAATATTCCTTTTTATAGCAATTATGCTTCCACTTTGGTCAAGCTATCTTGTTAGAGTTTATTCTTGGAAGCTTATTCTAGCTAAAGAAGGAATAATAAATTGGTTTTTTGAAAAACTTAATCTTGAATGGCTTCTTGACTCTATTCTCTCTGCACCTTTAATTGGAGGCCCATCATTGTCAATTTCATATATTGGAATGTTTTTGGTCTTTACATACATATGGCTACCATTTATGATTCTACCAATTCAAGCATCTCTAGAAAGAGTTCCAAATTCTTTGATTGATGCCTCTCATGATTTAGGAGCCAACAAAAAACAAACTTTCTATACAGTAATTTTGCCTTTAGCCCTTCCTGGAATTATAGCCGGTTCAATTTTTACCTTTTCCCTGACTCTGGGAGATTACATCATTCCATATATCATTGGAACTTCAAAATTTTTTATTGGTCAAGCCGTATACACCCATCAAGGAACTGCTGGAAATATACCTTTAGCAGCAGCTTTTTCATTAGTTCCAATAATAGTTATGGTGATTTACATATATTTTGCAAAAAAATTGGGAGCATTCAATGCTCTTTAGAAAAGATTCTATTAATAAACTTAATCAAGCAGGCTTAGGATTAAGATTTGGTGCAATTGCAGGGCTGCTGTTTCTACATATACCGTTATTACTAATAATTCTATACGCGTTTACTACAGAGGATAAATCCTATCAATTTCCCCCTCCTGGATATACTCTCAAGTGGTTTGAAATAGTTTTAAATAGGCAGGACATTTGGAGTGCAGTAGCTTTATCAATGCGAATAGCAATTATATCCACCTTTTTTGCAATAATTCTCGGTACCTTAGCAGCTGGAGCACTTTACAAGAAATCTTTCTTTGGTAAAAATTCAATAACTATTTTAATTATTTTGCCTATAGCGCTCCCTGGAATAATAACAGGAATCTCGCTTCGAAGTACATTTGGGGTAATGGGAATCCCATTCAGCACCTGGACTATTATCATTGGTCATGCTACTTTTTGTATGGTTGTTGTATATAACAATGTAGTTGCAAGACTAAGAAGAACCTCGCCAAATCTGATTCAAGCATCAATGGATCTTGGAGCAAACAACCTTCAAACTTTTTTTTATGTTATTCTACCAAATATGGGTACAGCGATACTTGCTGGTGGAATGTTGGCTTTTGCACTCTCTTTTGATGAGGTTATAGTAACAACTTTTACTGCTGGACAACAAACAACATTACCGATATGGATGTTTTCAGAATTGATAAGGCCAAGACAAAGGCCAATAACTAATGTAGTAGCAGTTTTTATGATGTTTATAACTTTTATACCTATAGTTTTTGCAAGCTACGTTGCGAGCAAAACATCCGAATCTGAAGGATCAACAAAATAAATAATTTATTAGGAGAAATTATGAAAATACATCAATTAATTAACAATGAAATCGTTTTAGGCGATGGCCCAAGTGAAAAAATAATTAATCCATTTAATTCTGAGATTATAGTCGAAGTACCCCAATCATCTAATGAACAAGTTGAACTTGCCGTTCAATCAGCAAAGACAGCTTTTACCTCATGGTCTCGAACAACTCCTGGGGACAGGTCAGCTATGCTGCTTAAAGTTGCGGATTTGATTGAACAGAAAGCTGAAGAAATAGCAAGAATAGAATCCTTGAACTGTGGAAAACCATATCACCTTGTTCTCAATGATGAAATCCCAGGTGTTGCAGATGTTTTTAGATTTAATGCAGCAGCTTGCAGAACAATGCAGGGTTCAGCTGCTGGAGAATATCTTGAAGGATTTACAAGTATGATTCGTAGAGATCCTATTGGTGTTATTGGTTCAATTGCTCCATGGAACTATCCTTTAATGATGGCTGCTTGGAAATTAGCTCCAGCATTAGCAACAGGAAATACAATTGTCCTAAAGCCCTCAGAGCAAACACCTCTAACTACTTTATTTATAGTAGATATACTAGCTGAAATTTTTCCAAAAGGTGTTGTAAATGTTATTTATGGTATTGGGGAAACAGTTGGCTCAGCTCTAATAAATAATCCTGATGTTCAGATGATTTCACTAACTGGTGATGTTAGTACTGGTAAAAAAGTTTTAGAGGCAGCAAGCCACAGCATTAAAAAAACTCATCTCGAATTAGGAGGAAAGGCTCCAGTAATAGTATTTGATGATGCTGATATTGATTTATTAATAGAAGGAGTAAGAGACTTTGGATATTACAATGCTGGTCAGGACTGTACGGCTGCTTGCAGGATGTTTGTTGATAAAAAAATATACGAAAAAGTTGTTTCTGAATTAACCTCAGCCGTCAAAACGATTGGTTTTGGTAACGATGATGACAGCAAGAATGATATCCCACCTTTAATTACTGCAGAACATCGTGAAAGAGTTTCTAATTTTATTGAGAAAGCAAAATCCTCTAACAATATTGAAATTACCACTGGTGGTCACTCTAAAGAAGGACCAGGAAATTTTTACTCACCAACTGTCGTAGCAGGAGCAAACTATAATGATGAGATTGTACAAAAAGAAGTTTTTGGCCCTGTAGTTTCAGTCACCCCATTTTCTAATGTTGAAGAAGCTATTGGCTGGGCAAATGACTCCCAATATGGCCTAGCCTCATCAGTTTGGACTAAAAATATTACTAAAGGTATGGCTGCTGCTTCTAGACTGCAATATGGTTGTACATGGGTCAATACCCATTTCATGTTAGCCTCAGAAATGCCTCATGGTGGTGTTAAATCTTCAGGCTATGGTAATGATTTATCCATCTACTCACTTGAAGACTATACAAGTATTAGGCATGTAATGGTTAACATTGGAGCTTAAGTATTAAATATTCGGATATGCAATAGGTTAAATTAATGTCTAGCTTTGTCAGTACTCACTGGGGAACTTATAGATTTTCAGAAGATGCTAATAAAAAAATAAAGTTAGCGAATTGGAATCTAGACTCCTCCCCCACTAAATTCGGCTTGGGCTTAGCTGATGCTGCTAATGACAGTCTAAGAATTACTCAACCGTTTGTAAGAAAAGGATGGTTGGAAAATAAAGGCAAAAGTGATGGTAAAAGAGGTAAAGATGACTTTATCCCTATAAGCTGGGATAAAGCATTTGAACTTGCATCTGAGGAACTTTTAAAAACAAAAAATACGTATAGCAATTCAGCTATTTTTGCTGGCTCTTATGGATGGGCAAGTGCTGGCAGATTTCATCACGCTAAAAGTCAAGTTAATCGCTTCTTTAATTTATTTGGAGGCTTTAGTTCTTCTTTTCAAAGCTACTCTTATGCCGCAGCCCAAACTCTTCTACCCCATATAATTGGTGCGGATCTTTATTCAACATTAGAGGATCACACTACTTGGAATGCTTTATCTTCAGACTGTGAGTTAGTATTAATGTTTGGTGGAATGCCCTTAAAAAATTCTAAAGTTTCAGCTGGTGGAGTTGGAAAACACACCACTGAGTTAGGTATAAAAAAGTGCTTTGATAATGGGGTTGAATTTGTAAATATTAGCCCTCTGATAGCTGACTCTCCTGATTTTTTAAATGCTAAGCAAGTTCAAATTAGACCCAATACAGATACCGCTTTAATGTTATCTCTTGCTTTCATTTTGATCAAAAATGACTCTTACAATAAGGACTTTATTAGGGATTACACTGTAGGGTTTGATAGTTTTGCAGATTACGTATTAGGTAAAAAAGATAGCCAAGAATGCAGTCCTGAGTGGGCTTCAAGTATTACTAGTATTCCAGTTAAAACAATCTATGAATTAGCCGACCTAATAATTACAAAAAAAACAATGATTTCTATATCTTGGAGCCTTCAAAGAGCTTCAAGAGGAGAACAGCCATTGTGGATGGGAATTACTCTTGCAGCTATGTTAGGGCAAATAGGAACTGCAAGTGGTGGCTTTGGGTTTGGATATTCAAGCGTAAATAGTACAGGCGATTCATTTCAAAGGATGCCATGGAAAAGCTTACCTCAAGGAACAAACAAGGTAAAAGATTTTATTCCAGTTGCAAGAATAACTGACATGCTAGAAAGCCCAGGAGAAGAGTTTGATTATGATGGTCAGAAATTAAAATATCCTGACATAAAATTAATTTATTGGGCAGGTGGAAATCCTTTTCATCATCATCAGGATCTTAATAGACTTGTCAAGGCTTGGCAAAAGCCTAATACAATTATTGTTAATGAAATTTGGTGGAACCCGCAAGCTCGCCATGCTGATATTATTTTTCCAGCTAATACCGCCCTAGAGCGCAATGATTTAATGCTCAATCCAAGGGATCCAACAATTGTTGCCAATAAGTGCGCCATGCAAAGCTTTAAAGATTCAAAAACTGATTTTGAAATATTCTCTGGACTAGCGAAAAAACTTGGCTTTTTAGATTCATTTACTGAAAATAAAAGTGAAATGGACTGGATACAATATATATGGGAAAAAAGTTCAGAGGCTATTAAAGAAAAAAATTTAACTTTACCGAGTTTTGAAGAATTTTGGGAAAAAGGTTTCTATGAGCTACCTGCTCCAAAAATTGAAAATATTATGCTGTCTGATTTTAGAAAAGATCCAAATAAATTTCCATTAAAGACGCCATCAGGAAAGATCGAAATATCATCTAAGACTATTGAAAGTTTTCAGTTAAAAGATTGTTTATCTCATCCCCACTGGTTTGAACCCTATGAATGGCTAGGTAACATTAAAAACTACTCATTACACCTCATTTCAAGTCAACCAAAGCATAGGCTTCATAGTCAGCTTGATAATGGCTTGGATAGCCAAAATAGCAAAATAAATGGAAGGGAGCCTGTTTTGATTAACTCTAATGATGCATTAAACAGAGATATTGAAAATGGTGATATTGTTCTGTTATATAATGCTCGTGGCAAAGTTTTGGCTGGAGCAAAGATTTCTGACAATGTGATGCCTGGAGTTGTAGTTTTATCAACTGGTGCATGGTTTGATCCAGATTATGATTTAAACATTGAGAGACATGGAAATCCCAATGTACTGACTAAGGACATAGGAACTTCATCTTTAGGTCAAGGTCCTACATGTCACACAACTTTGGTTGAATTAAAAAAAGCAAACAAAGAAGAAATTATGGACGTCAACATATTTAAAAGTCCAGAAAAATTTTAAATAACTTAATTCAAATATTAATTAAATACATTCTATGGAAAATATTATAAAGTTTGAAAATGTTTCAAAGTCTTTTGGTGATTTACAAGTTTTAAACAATTTAAATATGGAAGTTAAAGATGGAGAAAAATTAGCCTTAATTGGGCCTAGTGGTTCAGGAAAAACAACAATTTTAAGAATTCTAATGACGCTAGAAACTATCGATGATGGTTTTGTTTCAGTTAATGACGAATATTTGTGGCATGAAAAAAGTGATGGAAAAATTATTCCTGCTTCTGAAAATCATTTACATAAGATGCGAGATCATATTGGTATGGTCTTCCAACAATTCAATCTGTTTCCTCATTTAACTGCAATAGAAAATGTGAAGCAGCCACAAACTTTAATAAAAAAGAAATCTGAAGCTGAGGCAAAAGAAAAAGCAGAAGAACTTTTTAATTTGGTTGGCCTGGGTGATAAGATTAATCATTATCCTCACCAATTATCAGGTGGACAACAACAGCGAGTAGCAATTGCAAGAGCGCTTGCTATGGATCCAAAAATTATGTTGTTTGATGAAGTTACATCGGCCCTAGATCCGGAACTTGTTGATGAAGTATTAACCGTTCTGCGCAAATTAGCATCCGATTCTGACACCACAATGCTGACTGTAACTCATGAAATGAATTTTGCTAGGGAGTTTGCTGACAGGGTATTGTTTTTTGATGGTGGTCAGATTGTAGAGTCTGGTGCTCCTGAAAATATGTTTTCAGATCCTAAAGAGAGGCGAACTAAAGAATTTTTAAAGAAGTTTATTAACAACGTTAATTAATTGGAATAGTCGAATTTTCTTTCACTTGGTTCATAACAACCATTGAGTTAAATCGCTTTATATTGGGGTCTTCCAAGAAATACTTTTTTGTAAACTCCTCATAGTCACCCATTTCCTCAAAGGTAGCAGTCAAAACGTAGTCATAATCACCCGTTACATAATAACACTGCATAACTTCTGGAGCTTTTTGCATTGCTTTTTTAAACTTATTATCATGCTCAGTGCTTTCAAAATCACTCAGAATCTGAACCACTATAGTTATTTTTCTATTTAGTTTATTTCTATCAAGAACTGAAACATCTTTTTTGATGACTCCATCCTTACGCATTGAATTTAATCTTCTTTGGCATGCTGAGGATGAAAGCCCTACATCTTTTGCTAATTTCTCAGAGGTAACTCTATTGTTACTCTGAACAATTTTTAGAATTTTTCGATCAAAACTGTCTAAAATTTTCATATATATCAATTATCACATAATTTATTTAAATAATCTTAAATTATGCGTTAATTATGCAAAAAATATCTTATTAAAATAATTCTAATCTTTGTGTTAATGTTAAACTTCATTTCCCAATTAATAAAAAAGGAGAAAGTAGTGAAAAAAATTATTACGTTATTTACCTGTTTTTTTCTTGTATTAGGTTTCACGCAGACTTCATCTGCAGAATCAGATACATTAAAAAAACTTAAGAAACAAGGTTATGCAACAGTTGCTGTTGCCAATGAACCTCCCTATAGTGATATCAAATCTGATGGATATGTGACTGGAGCTGCACCAGATGTTGCACGCGCTGTGCTTGCAGTCCTGGGTGTTCCAGAACTTAAAGCTGAAGTTATTATGTACGGTGCTATGATTCCAGCGCTTCAAGCAAGAAGAGTTGATATGGCAACTTCTGGTCTTTATATTAAGCCTGGTAGATGTGAGTCTATTATTTATTCTGAGCCTGATCTTTGTGGTGCAGAGGCGTTTGCGGTTCCAGTTGGTAATCCAAACAACCTACTAACTTATGAAGACATTGCAGCTAATCCTGCATTAAAAATGACTACTTGTGCTGGTTGTGCTGAAGAGAAATATGCTTTAGAGCGAGGTGTAAGTGCTGATCAAATTATTTATTTTGATGCACCTCCAAGTGGTATAAAAATGCTTCAACAAGGTAGAGTTGATGTATTTGCTCTATCTGGTTTAGGTACAGCAGATCTTCTTAACAAGACTAATGATCCAAACCTTGAATTAATAATGCCAGTTACTGGTGTTCCAATGGGTTGTGCTGGTGCAGCATTTAACAAGGATGATTTAGAGTTTAGATCTGAATACAATATGGCTTTGGCTATGTTGAAAGCTACTGGTGAATTTGCAGCTATAATTGAGCCTTATGGTTTCTCTGCAGAAGCAACTGCTAGTAAATCCTACTTGACACAATGTCCTGATGGAATGTAAATTGTTTTTATAATTTAATCTTCCCTGTAAGATACTCGGGGTAGGTCTAATTAGAATTTACTTTACAACCTAATCTGCCCTGTAATTTTTACAGGGCAGGTTTTTTTTAAAAATTTTTTTTATGAATGAAGTCTTAGAGTTCTACCCAATTCTTATTAAAGGAACGATTACAACAGTCCAGTTAACTGTATTAGGAGCTATATTAGCTCTAATTGTTTCTTTTATTGTTGGACTTGCAAGGATTTCTTCATTTGCTGCAGTTAGAGTAATTGCAATCATTTATTTAGAATTTTTCCGAGGCAGTTC
This sequence comes from Candidatus Pseudothioglobus singularis PS1, assembly GCF_001281385.1. Lineage (NCBI taxonomy): Bacteria > Pseudomonadati > Pseudomonadota > Gammaproteobacteria > Pseudothioglobaceae (SeqCode) > Pseudothioglobus (SeqCode) > Pseudothioglobus singularis (SeqCode). Next base: position 704,775 of record NZ_CP006911.1, on the reverse strand, counting down.
TGCTCTCGTTCAAATGTTTTTTATATATTTCGTATTACCAATGTGGGGCATATATTTTGATGCCTTGACTGCTGGTGTAGTAGCCTGCGGCCTTAACGTCGGCGCATATGGTTCAGAGGTTGTTCGAGGAGCAATTCTTGCAGTTAGTAAGGAGCAACATGAAGCATGCAAAGCCTTAAACTATTCAAGCTTAAAAAAATATCGATACGTTATTATTCCTCAAGCAATCCCAATCATGATTCCTACATTTGGAAATTTACTTATTGAGCTTTTAAAATTAACAGCGGTTGCCTCACTGATTACTATTTCAGATCTTACATTTATGGCTCAAATAATCAGGGTTCAGACTGCATTAACATTAGAGCCATTTTTACTCATACTTGTTATTTATTTTATTATTGCTACGGTTTTGGTTCAGATAGTAGATCTGATTGCTAAAAAGTTTTCTAAAGGTAGAAATATTATGACCGCAGGAGACAAATAATTATGGAGTGGAATTGGGATCATGCATTCGCTGTTCTGCCGCAACTAACAGATGGTTTATTAGTAACTATTCAAGCTACTATTGTTGCTTCACTTCTTGCTTATGTATTGGGACTAGGGATAGCTATTGTCAAAATGTCAAAAAGTAAGCTTACACGTATTTCAATCTACTGGATTACTGAGTTTGTTAGAAGAACGCCAATCTTAGTTCAGCTTTATGTCGTATTTTATGTTCTACCAGACTTTGGAATATTCTTAGAAGCCTTCACATGTGGTGTCATTGTATTAGGCATTCATTTTAGTACATATACTTCAGAAGTCTTTAGAGCTGGTATTGACAATGTTCCTAAAGGCCAGTGGGAGGCAGCAAAGTCACTTAACTATAACCCACTTCAAACCTGGAAAAATGTTATCCTGCCTCAGGCCATACCACCAATGATTCCACCTCTTGCAAACTATCTCATTACCATGTTTAAGGAAACACCATTATTAGCAGCAATTACAGTAGTTGAATTATTTAGAGCTGCCGATCAGTATAGTAATAGTCATTACACCTATCTAGAACCAATGACCTTAGTTGGAGTGTTCTTTTTGATTGTTTCAATACCATCAGCAATGTTAGCAATGAAACTAGAAAAGAAGTTTAAGCAAGCAAAGACGGCGTAAGTCAATTTTTGACCAAACAAGTCTGATCTCAACCCCTCTAGAGAACTCTAAACATTTTGATATGGTCAATACCTGCTTCTTCGTATATCTCTCCCTCACATACAAAGCCAAGATCTAGATAAAAACTATGCGCATGCCATTGAGATGATAACCAAAGCTTTTCAAGATTGTTTTTTTGAGCCCATTTAATAAGCTCTTGCATGACGGACTTACCAATTCCAAGTCCGCGATACTTTTTTAGAACAGCAACCCTTCCAATGTGTCCATCAATTAATATCCTTCCAGTTCCAATTGGCTCATCATCAGAATAAGCCAGTACATGCTTTGCTTCATCATCTAATCCATCAATTTCAAGCTCTTCTGGCACATTCTGCTCATCAACAAAGACCTCAAACCTTATTTTGCAGATATCTTTTTCATTGCCCTTATAGTCGCAAATTTTGGATTCAATATTCATATTAATTTCATAATTATTAAGATACAAAAAATAAGTTAATTGCTAAAGCAAAATAAACGAATGCGGCTAGCTTATTTATATTGTTTCCAACTGATTTTGATTTTTTAAGAAAACTCTCAAGAAAACTTCCAAGAAATGCAATTGATGAGAAAACACATAGCGCACTTAAAATAAATAAAAGACCAAGTGTTAGGATTTGAATAGTAACACTGCCCCCACTAACATTAACAAATTGCGGCAAAAAAACCAGAAAGAAAAGAGCAACCTTTGGATTGGTCAGATTCATGATTATGCCTGTAATATAATAGGATTGATTGGTACTTTTTTCTTTGCTTTCACCAAGGACTAGCTCGTCATTTTTAAGAGACAGCCAACCTAAATAAAAAAGGTAGCATGCACCCAATATTTTTAACCCATTAAACGCAATAGCACTGGTTTGGAAAATAACGCTTACTCCAACAGCTACCAAGAGAGTATGCCCCATTAGCCCAGTACATAGCCCAAGAGTTGTAAAAAAACCTACCCTCCGTCCCCTTAATGCTGACTGAGTCATTACAAAGATATTATCTGGACCGGGCACAAAGCTTAGTACTATTGAAGCAGCGATAAAAGCAATAATTACCTCTTGACTCAAAATATCAAACATTATTCATTTTCATCATTATTTAAGAAAATACCTCAGAAGGATTTTTGTAAGCTTTAAATTCAAGTGCATTGCCAGAAAAATCTTCGAAAAACATAGTCACTTGTTCTCCAGCTAAGCCTTTAAATCGTACTGAAGGACTAATAATAAATGTCAACCCTTTGGATTGAAGCCTAGTCGACAAGTCATGGAAACTATTCCAATCCAATACACATCCAAAATGAGGCATTGGAACAGAAACATCATCCACCTTTGAGTTTGTATTACTTCTATAAATTGACTCGCCAACATGCAATGAAAGCTGGTGCCCAAAGAAATTAAAGTCAACCCAAGTGTCTGAACTTCTTCCCTCTTTACATCCTAAAAGCTCCCCATAGAACTGCCTTGCAGAATCAAGATCACTTACTGTATATGCTAGATGAAAGATGCTCATATCAATATATTAATCAGGAAGTACCCATCACTAATCCAACAAGAATTAATGTGGCACCAGTGAGTCTATTTTGCCATAATATTTTTTTTGGATCTGATAGTAAAGTTTTAGATAGCTCAGCAAGGGTTACATAGCCAGTCATTACTAGCAAATCTATTATAATTAGCGTTGAGATAAATATCAAACACGTAGATAACTTAAGTGCTGTAAGATCAATAAATAAAGGGATTAAAGCAAGAAAAAAAACTGTTCCTTTTATATTCGTTAGGTTAACAAAGAAACCTTGTAAAAGTGCTTTCAAAGGACTAAATGTGCCCTTTAATTGATTTTCTGTAGTTGCTATTTGTTCTATTTTTTTAAGCCATTGCATAAGTCCTAGAATGATCAAATAAGCCATACCAATGATTTTTATCACAATGAAAACTGAAGGGAACTGATCAATTAGAATTCCTAAGCCAAATAGCAAAAAAACAATCTGGCTCATCAAACCAAGCTGTAAACCAACTACAGCAATTAATGCTCTCTTAAAGCCGTTTTGTGTACCTTGGCTAATTGAAAATATAGCCCCAGGACCTGGAGAAATACTAATGAAAAGTGCCGAAGCCAATAAACCTAACCAAACTGTTAATTCCATTACTTTTTATACTTTTCAATTAAATTATTCATTTTCTTCATGGCACTTCCAACAGTAATCAAATGATTCATCATTCTCCTCCTGACATTTCTTGCACTCCCAGGCTGCTTGTATAGAATTATAAGATATGGATTCAATGATTTTTTTAGCATTATGAAAATCATCATCTTTCAATAACCAAACTTCAGGCCAGGTATCAAAGGGAGCTAACCCTCCCGATGCACTTGAAGCAAATTCATTATTAAGGGCGACATCAAATCCATGATTGATAAGCACATTTCTTATATTAAGCGCCATGATTCGATTTTCGTGGGTATAAATTAGCTTCATTTAGTATTGGTAACTTTCTAGATAAACAGAGCAGCGAGACCTAAAAAAGCGACAAAACCAATAACATCGGTAATGGTTGTTAAAATAACGCCACCAGCTAGTGCAGGATCAATTTTTAGTTTTGAGAGAAGTAGCGGTAAAAAAGCCCCTGAAAAAGCCGCAACAACTAAATTCGTTATGATTGCTAACGCAATAATTAGACTTAAAAGTAAATCTGCAAACCAATAATAAGTAATTAAGCCAATTACTATAGACCAAATAATTCCATTTAATCCACTTACAGCAACCTCTTTATTAATTAAAGTCTTAATATTTGCAGCAGTCACCCTTCCGGTTGCAATGCCTCGAGTCACTATGATTAAGGTTTGAGTTCCAGCAATACCACCCATGCTAGCAACAACCGGCATTAAAATTGCAAGAGCAATTTTCTGTTGCAATGTGGCTTCAAAAAGACCAATAAAATACACAGCTATAAAAGCAGTGACTAGGTTAACTCCAAGCCAAACGCTTCTTCTTTTTGAACTTTGAATGATTGGTGCAAACACATCCTCATCTTCATCCAAACCCACCATTGACATGACTGAGTGCTCTGCCTGATCACGGATGACATCAACAACATCATCAATGGTTATCCTTCCAACCAGCTGATTGTTTTCATCAATTACTGGAGCAGAAATCAGATTCCTTTGTTCAAACAAGAGAGCAACCTCTGTTTCATCAGTATCAGCACTAACTGGCTTGGAAAAATCATTGTTGATTAATGTCTCAACCATTCGCTCAGGTTCTTCAGTTAATAAGGAGGTTATTAATAAAGATCCAAGATAATTAAAATTTCGATCAACTACAAAAACTTGATCCGTATCAATAGGCATTTCTTTGAGCAATCTTAAGTATCTGATTACTGCCCTGATTGATACATCTGGTCTGACAGTTATAAAGTCAGTATTCATTAAACCACCGGCTGAATCTTCTGGATAACTCAGAATCTTGTTTAGACGCTCACGATGCTTAAAATCAAGTGTCAATAAAAGACTATGAACAGCAGACTCAGGCATATTAGGAACAATGTCAGCCAAGTCATCAGTATCTAATTTTTCAGTAGCTTTGACAAGTGAATCAACGGTCATCTCACTAATAAGTTGAGACTGAACATCCTCACTAACCTCTTTTAAAATTTCCCCTTGAATTGAAATTTCAATGCTTGGCCACAGGACCGAGCGATCTTTGGGCTGTATTGCTTCTAGTAAGAGTGCAATTTCTCCAGGATGGAGATCTTTAATTTGTTGTTTGGCCTCATCATAGTCAGACGCTTCAAGCGCAATCATCAAATTTTGGAGACTTACTTCGAAACTCGTCAGTTCAATCTCAGCCATATCTATTACCAGTTGTTTTGAGCTGCATAACAATCAAGAATTGGTATGCAGCTATTACAACATATTATAATTTATATGAGCTAAGCTCTGTGGTTATGTAGTTTTTCTTTATGTTTAATTATTTGAGAATCTAATTTATTGATTAGCTGATCTATAGAAACATACATGTCATTACTTTGTGCTTTTGCAAATAAGTCTGCACCACTGACATGAATGGTCGCTTCAGCAGTCTGAATATCTTTTTGAACTTCTAAAATCATATTGACGTTCATTACATTGTCAAAGTGATGTTTAATTTTGGAAAGCTTATCGCTTGTGTGTTGCCGGATGGCAGATGTAATATCGAGATGATGACCAGAAAGGTTTAATTGCATTTTTACTCCTTAGATTAATGAAATAAAATTGTTTTTCTTGCATTTATATTGTGTCATAAAATGCATCTCTTATTTAACTTTTTTATCTTTTATATTTAAACAATTACAGAAAATATCCCTACTACATTTAGGTTATAATATTTCTTTTTGGATTTATGAAACCCGAATGCCAACAATATCTTGCAAAACCAGACGACTCAATTCTCGAAGATCTTGTCTACAGTATTGTTTATTAATGGCGGCTAATTTGTCTTAAATCAAAAAAAGACCTAGTTTCAAAAGCCCCATTATGGGGCTTTTTTTGTTTAACTAATAATATAATATTTATGTCCAACTTAATGTCTAACTATTCTCCTCTCGAGGTGACCTTTGTCAAAGGAGAAGGATGCTGGTTAACTGACACAAAAGGAGATCAGTATCTAGATGCTCTTTCAGGTATTGGAGTTGTGAACCTGGGTCATTGTCACCCAGTTATAACAAAAAATCTTATCGATCAATCGCAGCAACTTCTCCATACTTCGAATGTTTATAGAATTGGAAATCAGGAAAAGCTTGCTAAGGAGCTCTGCACTCTTGCCAAGATGGACAAAGTGTTCTTTTCAAACTCTGGCGCTGAAGCCAATGAAGCAGCAATAAAAATTGTAAGGCTTTTTGCCAGAAGTAAAGACATTGAAAAACCAGTAATTCTAACCGCTAATCAAGGTTTTCATGGGCGAACAATGGCGACTCTTTCCGCAACCGGACAAAGTAAAGTTCAGGCCGGATTTGCACCATTAATGAGTGAATTTATTCATGTTAATTATGATGACATTGAGGCCATTAGTGATTATCAAAGTAATGCTAATGTGGTTGCTGTAATGGTTGAGCCAATTCAGGGAGAGGCTGGAATTATCATTCCAAAAAATGATTACTTAAATAAAGTTCAAGAGTTATGCAATAAAAATGGATGGTTGTTAATTCTTGATGGTGTTCAATCTTGCATGGGGAGAACTGGCAAACTTTTTGCTCATGAGCACAATCAAATTACTCCAGACATTCTATGTCTGGCCAAAGGTCTTGGCAATGGAGTTCCCATTGGTGCGTGTTTAGCAAAAGGAGTAGCCTCAAAAATGCTCACTCCAGGAACCCACGGCTCTACTTTTGGTGGAAATCCATTAGTGACCTCAGCAGCACTTGGCGTTCTTGATGTATTTCAAAACACTAATGTACTTGAAAACGTCAATAAAATGAGCGAGTACTTTAGGTCAGAATTTGACAACAAAATAAAAAATAATATTGCTGTTAAAGAACTTCGTATCAAAGGACTAATGATTGGAATTGGTCTTGATAGCAATATTATTGATTGCAGTCAACTAGTCAAAAAAGCTTTGAAAGACAACCTTCTTATTAATGTGACTGGAACTACTATAAGAATGTTGCCACCTTTGATAATTACGAAAGAAGAAATTGATATATTAATTAGCAAACTCATCAAGCTAATTAGCACCTAGGAAATAATTATGATTAAACATTTCATTAACTTTGACGATCTCAGCTTAAAAGAGTTACAGGGAATTATTGACCAAGCAATATCGCTTAAAAAAGAGCATAAAGCTCGTCAAATCAATGACACTCTAAAAAATAAAACATTAGCTATGATTTTTGATAAATCCTCAACAAGAACTAGAGTCTCTTTTGAGGCAGGAATGACTCAGCTTGGTGGCCAGTCACTTTTCTTATCTGAAAAAGATATTCAGCTAGGAAGGGGAGAGCCCATTACAGATAGTGCAATCGTTATTAGTTCGATGGTTGATGCAGTTATGCTCAGACTGTCTTCACATGAAGATATTATTGAGTTTTCTAAGCATTCTACAAAACCCGTCATTAATGCTCTGTCAGATGAATCGCATCCTTGTCAAATACTTGCTGACTTAATGACTTATCAAGAAATGTATGGTTCAATCAAAAATAAAAAGATTGCTTGGATTGGAGATGGTTGCAATGTCTGTCAAACCTATATGCAGGCGGCTGGAATCTTTGATTTTGAATTATCAATTGCAACGCCCAAGGGATATGAGCCATCTGAATTGTTCATTGAAAATTACAAAAAGAACATTAACTTTTACAGTGATCCTCTGATGGCTTGTGAAAATGCTGACATAATCGTTACCGATGTTTGGACTAGTATGGGCCAAGAATCTGAGAAAAAGCAACGAGAATTAGCCTTTACGGGCTTTCAAGTAGACCAAAATATGATGAATCAAGCTAAAAAGGATGCCATCTTTATGCACTGTCTACCAGCCTATCGCGAAAAAGAGGTTAGCTCTGAAGTTATAGATGGGAATCAAAGTGTTGTTTGGAGTGAAGCTGAAAATCGCCTTCACGTTCAAAAATCATTATTATTATATTTGATCGAGAACTAATCGATTTGAGAAAGCTTAAGCTTAGCCTCTTGATAGAACTTAACTCCTCGCTCAATCTTATTGCGCCCTTTGGCAATGCGCCAGTTATTTGTATCCCTTAAAGAATAGACGCACCCACAGTACTCTTGCTGATAAAAGTTTTCTTTTTTTGATAATTCAAGCATTCTGGAAGAGCCGCCTTGTTTACGCCAATTGAAATCCCAGTATGGAATTTTATGAGGCGCTGAAGATTTTGCACCGGACTCATTGATTTGATTCATATCCTTCCATCGAGAAATACCGAGTGTGGATGAAATAATATCAAAATCATTTTCAGATGCAAATTTAGCTGTTTTTTGAAATCTCATATCAAAACAAGTAGAACACCTCTCTCCTCTCTCAGGTTCATTTTCTTGACCTTTGGTTCTTTCAAACCACTCATCCCTATCATAATCTGCATCAATAATTGGCATGCCTAGTTTTTCTGCAAAGCGAATATTTTCATCTTTTCTGAGCTCATACTCATCCTTAGGATGGATATTCGGATTATAAAAATAAATCGTCGTATCAATATCAGAAGCCGCAAGCGCTTCCATGATTTCACCAGCACAAGGAGCACAACATGAATGCAGCAAAAGTTTTTTCTCGCCATTTGGCGTTTCAAGCTTTGGTCTTTTGTAAGATTTAAGTGAGTAATCTACTTGAGACATTGTTTTACCTTTTTTAAAATTTCCCAAGTTTCACGCTTAAGATGTGAGTCTTTAATAACATCTCTTGGATGGTATGTCGAAAAAAGAGATGACTTATCTGACTTAAATGTTGAATCCATAACCAAGACAACCTGAGCAGGATTATTGGCAATAAAACTGTCAAGATTACTTTTTTCAATCGAAGCCAGATGAACACTATTCAAATCGAGGCCAATCGAAGCCAACATTTTAACCAGCAAATCTCGAGTATTACCGGCTTCGCAAAAAGAGTCCTTTGAACTTAACTCTAATACCATGATGCATAGTGGAGATGAAATACTGGAAGTAGGATTGACTTTAGAGTACAAAAAGTCTGGAATTCCAAGCGCCTCGAGATAATCATTTCTTGACTGCATCTTTATATTTGTGGATGTGCGCGCTCTACATTAGCCATCACTTTATTCAGTGCATGAACATAAGCCTTTGCTGAAGAGGTAATAATATCGGTATCAACGCCTTGACCATTAAAGACTTTTCCTTCATGCTCTAAACGAACATTAACCTCTCCAAGTGAATCTGTTCCTTGAGTCACATTTGAAACAGAATACAGCTGAAGTTTTGGATCTATATCAACCAAAGACAGGACAGCATTAAAAGTTGCGTCAACAGCTCCCGAGGTTGAAGCTGAAGCACTATGCTCATCACCGTTTATTGAAAGTGTTACATTTGCAGTATTTACTTTTCCAGATTCAGCGGAAACTTTTAGTGAAACTAAACGAATAATTTCTGTTAACTCTGTTTGAGCCTCTGAAACAAGTGCCTGAAGATCCTCATCGAAAATATCATGCTTCTTGTCAGCCAAAGTTTTAAATCTAGAAAACGCATCATTGAGAGCTTCATCAGATTCAAACTCAACGCCTAACTCGCTTAATCTTGATTTAAATGCATTTCGTCCTGAATGCTTCCCCAAAACTAGAGAGTTATTATTCCATCCAACATCTTCAGCCTTCATGATTTCATAAGTCTCTCTGTGCTTTAGAACGCCATCTTGATGAATGCCTGCTTCATGAGCAAACGCATTCGCTCCGACAATCGCTTTATTGGGCTGAACCACAAAACCTGTAATTGATGATACTAGTCTAGAAGCAGCAAGAATCCCAGTAGCATCGATATTAGTATCGCAACCAAAAACATCCTGCCTTGTTCGAACAGCCATTACAACCTCTTCTAAGGAGGTATTTCCTGCTCTTTCACCTAGCCCATTAATCGTGCACTCTATTTGTCTCGCACCATTTAATACAGCCGACAGAGAGTTTGAAACTGCGAGTCCTAAATCATTATGACAGTGTGCCGAAAAGATGGCTTTATCAGAGTTTGGAATTCGCTCTATCAGCTCTTTCATAGTATTACCAAACTGGAAAGGAATACTGTACCCAACAGTATCAGGAATATTAATAGTAGTAGCGCCTGCATTGATTGCAGCCTCTATAATTCTACAAAGAAAATCCGTATCTGAACGTCCAGCATCTTCAGGACTAAACTCAATATTATCAGTAAACTTAGTAGCTCTTTTTACTGAACGAACTGCTTGGCTTACAACCTCATCAGGCGTCATCCCGAGCTTCATTTTCATATGAATATCTGATGTCGCAATAAAGGTATGAATTCGGGACGAGTTTGCATTTTTAATAGATTCGCCTGCTCGATCAATATCTTTATCAAGAGCTCTTGCTAGAGAACATATAGTTGAATCTTTTACCGCTTTAGCAACCGCCTGAACAGCCTCAAAATCACCTTTTGAAGCGATCGCAAAACCAGCTTCAATAACATCTACCTTCATCTTTTCTAAACTTTTGGCAATACGAACTTTTTCATCCTTGGTCATTGATGCACCAGGTGATTGCTCTCCATCCCTTAAAGTTGTATCAAATATAATTAGTTTTTCGGACATTGCTTGCTCCTTTTATTTTTCCGAATTTTATCTTAAGTTGTAGTGATAGACCTTCGTCTATTATGCGCGTTATTGCCTTACGGCAATAATCGTAACAAAGCAAAGAGCTTGCTCAGTGAAAGAGAAGTTAATAAATTAAATACTTTATTCATACGCCTAGATTATAGAGGAACTTAAGATGGTTTACTTTGTTTTTTCTCGATTCGCCTTTTATTGAGTCCAGTAATAGTGATAAAAGGACCAGAAAGCAAATAGAGAAAAAACCCAGTAAATAATATAATGTTTGGTTTATACATCAAAATGATTAGACTCAAAACAATCAATAAAAGGAATCTGAATGAGGCTTTTTTAGAATCAAGTTCTTTAAAACTATAGTATCGAACGTTACTAACCATCAAAATACCGCACAAGATTGTAATACCTGCACCAAGGTAATACCCTAAAGAAATGACCTCAGAATCAAAAGATGCAAATGTCCAAATCTTAAGCCATATCATGCTAGCAATTACGCCAGCAGCAGCAGGTGAAGGCAGTCCTTGAAAAAATCTTTTATCAGCTATACCAACTTGAGTATTAAATCTAGCAAGTCTTAAAGCTGCACACGCTAAATACACAAAGGCAGCGAGCCAACCAAATCTTCCTAGTTCATATAGCGACCACTCATAAACCAAAAGAGCCGGGGCTAAACCAAATGACACCAAATCTGCAAGTGAGTCATATTCAGCACCAAATGCACTCTGAGTATTGGTCAGTCGAGCTACACGGCCATCAAGTGTATCCCACATCATTGCAATCATGATTGAAATAGCGGCTATCGTGAATTCACCGTTGATTGAAGAGATAATTGAATAGAATCCAGCAAACATACCAAACGTTGTTAAAACGCTTGGTAATAGGTAAATTCCTCTTTTGCTTGATATTTTTTCAGTCATGACTTTTTAAAAAGCTGACATAATTAATGAGTATTAGTTTTTAGACTGATCAACTAATTTATTTTTGGCGATCCAAGGCATCATTGAACGTAAGCTTTCACCAACAGTTTCAATTTGATGTTTACGCTGAACATCACGACGACCTGGTAAGTCACCAACATTACTAACAAATTCTTTAGCAAAAGCACCACTTTGAATTTCACTTAAAATTTTCTTCATTTCGGCTTTTGTTTCTTCAGTAACTATTCTAGGGCCTCTTGTAACATCGCCATATTCTGCAGTATTAGATATTGAATAACGCATATTTGCAATACCGCCCTCATAAAGCAAGTCTACGATTAACTTTAACTCATGTAAACACTCAAAATATGCCATTTCAGGCTCGTATCCAGCCTCAACTAGTGTTTCAAATCCAGCTTGAACTAATGAAGTAGTTCCGCCACACAAAACAACTTGCTCTCCAAATAAATCAGTTTCAGTTTCTTCTCTAAAGCTTGTTTCGAGGATGCCTGTTCTTCCGCCACCAATTGCTGAAGCGTAAGAGAGCGCTATTTCTTTTGCATTACCAGAAGCATCTTGCTTAACTGCAATCAAATCTGGAATACCGCCACCCTTCACAAACTCTGAGCGAACAGTATGACCAGGCGCTTTTGGAGCAATCATAATGACATCTAGATCTTCTCTAGGAATAATCATGTCAAAATGAATATTTAAACCATGAGCAAAAGCCAAAGCTACGCCTTGCTTTAAATTGGGCTCTATATCTTTGGAATAAATACTTGCTTGGAACTCGTCTGGTGCCAAGACCATAACGACATCTGCCCATCCGCTAGCCTCTTCGACAGACATAACACCTAAACCAGCTTCTTTAGCTTTAATCGCTGAAGATGATCCCTCTCTAAGACCAACAACTACTTCTACTCCCGAATCCTTTAAATTGTTTGCGTGAGCATGCCCTTGAGATCCATAGCCAATAATAGCTACTTTTTTTCCTTGAATAATTGAAAGGTCTGCATCTTTATCGTAATATCTATTCATTTTATTTCCTATAATTTAGATTAGTTTTTTTCCTCTTGAGATCCCAGTAACTCCTGTTCTTGAGATTTCAATAATATTTGATGGCTCTATTGCATCCAAAAATGCATTAATTTTCTTTGTTTTTCCTGATACTTCTATGGTGTATATCTTATCTTTTACATCAACCACTTTACAACCAAAGATTTCCACCAGTTCCTTTAAGTCAACACCCTCTTTAGAAGTTGATGATATTTTTGCAAGCATTAACTCTCTCTCAACATGATCTTGACTCGTCAAATCACTCACTTTAACTACTTCAATGAGTTTATTAAGTTGCTTTACAATCTGCTCAAGAACGCGCTCACTTCCAGAAGATACAATTGTCATTCTTGAGAGCGTTGGATCATTCGTTTGAGCTACGGTAAGTGACTCAATATTAAAACCGCGTTGGGTAAAAAGACCTGCAACTCTTGACAGAGCACCAGCTTCATCTTCTAATATAACTGAAATAATATGTCTCATAAACTACACCGCATTAAAATCTGTTTCATCTTTAGATACCATTTCATCTCTACCTGCTAGCAACATATCACAGTGTGCACCGCCAGCTGGAATCATTGGGAATACATTTTCTGAAGGATCAGTAATAATATCAAGAAAAACAGTTCGATCTTTTTGATTAAAGGCCTCGATTAAGGCAGGCTTTAAATCCTCTTCTTTTTCAACTTTAACTCCAATATGTCCATAACTTTCAGCAAGCTTAACAAAGTCTGGCAATGCATCCATATAAGACATAGCATAACGCTTTTCATAAAAGAATTCTTGCCATTGTCTAACCATTCCTAAATATCCATTATTAAGATTAACAATCTTTACTGGGGTTGCGTATTGAAGCATCGTTGAGAGTTCTTGAAGCATCATTTGTATACTTCCCTCACCAGTCACGCAGGCAACATCTTTTTCTGGCCGAGCAAGCTTAGCTCCCATTGCTGCTGGCAAGCCAAATCCCATAGTTCCTAGACCACCAGAGTTAATCCACTGTCTTGGTTCATCAAAAGGATAATATTGCGCAGCCCACATTTGGTGCTGCCCAACATCTGAAGTTACAATAGCCTTTCCTTCTGTGACCTCATATAGCGCCTCGATAACTGACTGGGGTTTAATAACCCCTGGAGATTTAGCATAAGCCAGAGAGTCAACTTTTCTCCAGTCTTCAATTTGGGACCACCATTTCGAAATATCATCAAGCTGCATATCTTTTAATTCATTAGTTAAGGCTTGAAGAACTTTTTTTGTTTGTCCAACAATTGGAATATCAGCAACAACATTTTTTGAAATTTGTGAAGGATCAATATCAATATGAATGAATTTTGCAGTTGGACAAAATTTCTCTAAATTTCCCGTAATTCTATCGTCAAAACGAGCACCAATTGCAACAACACAGTCAGATCCGTGCATCGACATATTAGCCTCATAGGTCCCATGCATTCCTAGCATTCCTAGAGATTGCTTATCAGTCATTGGATACGCCCCTAAACCCATAAGTGTCTGAGTAATTGGGAATCCAAGCATGCGCGTAAATTTACGAAGTTCCTCTGAAGCGTTACCTATGACACAACCTCCTCCCGCATAAAGAATAGGCTTTTTTGATTTTGCAATTAACTCAGCCGCCTTTCTAATTTGACGACTACTTGGTTTTGTAGTTGGCTTATAGGAACGGATTTCAATTGATTCTGGGTATTCTTCCTGTTCCATTTTTGCAATCGTAATGTCTTTAGGAATATCAATAACTACCGGTCCAGGCCTACCAGTGGTGGCAATATGGAAAGCTTTTTTAACAGTAATAGCAATCTCACTAATATCTCTAACTAGAAAATTATGTTTTACGCATGAGCGGGTAATGCCTGTAGCATCAACTTCTTGAAAAGCATCCATGCCAATAAGTGGAGAGGGAACTTGACCAGAAATAACAACCATAGGTATCGAGTCCATATGCGCAGTTGCTATTCCTGTAACAGCATTAGTGATTCCAGGGCCTGAAGTCACTAGAACCACACCTGGCTTACCATTAGTTCTTGCATATCCATCTGCCCCATGGGCAGCGCCCTGCTCATGACGAACAAGAACATGGGTAATTTTATCCTGTGCTTCTATTGCATCATAGATGTGAAGGACAGCTCCTCCAGGGTATCCAAAAACATGCTCAACACCCTCTTTTTGAAGACAGTCTATAAGTATTTCAGCGCCATTTAATTCCATCGCTAATAACAGTGATTTAAAAGTTTTCGATTATACCCAAAGAATTTAACTCATAAAAGACTATGTTGCTGGCAGATTTGCTTTTAGAATAAGGGTAAAGAGAGTATAAATTAATTGTTTTATTAAAGGTCGTTTTGCCAATCTTCGGAATAAAATTGGATTGGAGAGTCTGCTTCTTCAAAAGTTTCAATAGTAAAGGCATCTGGCTGGGAAAGAATAGCTGATAGTAGCTGATCATTAAGCATATGGCCTGTTCTAAAGCCTTCATAGTGACCGATTACATTGCCTCCTAAAAGGAAAAGATCTCCCACAATATCTAAAATTTTATGTTTCACAAATTCATTATGATAGCGCATACCATCTTCATTAAGAATGTCATCATCTGAAAGTGCAATTGCATTATCTTTACTTGCTCCTAATGCAAGATTTTGTTTTTGAAGCATCTCAACATCTCTCTCATAACCGAATGTTCTTGCTCTGGATATTTCCTTTAAGTAGGACTGCTCTGAAAAATCAATCGTTAACTTTTGCCCACTCTCTTTTATCTTTTTATGATCAAAATCAATTTCTAATGTCACCTTAAAACCATTATGAGGTGAAACTTGTGCCCATGACTCACCATTCTCAACTCTAATAATATCTTTAATGACAATAAATCTTTTTGGAGCATTCTGTTCTTCAATACCTGCAGACTGAACTAAAAAAATAAATGGCGCAGATGACCCGTCCATAATTGGAACTTCGAATGAATCAAGCTCAACCAATAAGTTATCAATACCAAGAGCTGAAAGAGCTGACATTAAGTGTTCAATGGTAGATACTTTGACGCCTTGATTTTCAAGGCCAGTTGATAAAACAACTTCATTAACAAATGCACTATGCGCATGAACCTGCTTGCCTCCAGCATCTAATCTTTTAAAGACAACGCCATGATCTTCTGCTGCTGGAATCAATGTTAAATTGACTACCTTTCCACTATGGATACCAACGCCTCGAGCTTTAACTATTTTTTTAATTGTTCTTTGTTTAATCATTAATTAAAAATTACCTACAATCGCTTTCTTTAATTTACCTATCACTCCATTATCACCATTCGAAACGATAAATTTAGCTTTACTTAAATCTCCTTCATGCAAAAGGAGGCCAATACTTCCAGTGTATTTATAGTCCGTAAGTAAAGATTCCAATCCTGAAATTCTGGATCTTTGTATTGTTCCTATTTTAACTCTTTTAGAGAAATAACCTCTCACAAGTTCTTCTATTGATTTAATTTCACAACCACCACCAGAAAGAACAAAACCTGATTTGATGATGGAGTCTAAATTATGATGCTTAAGTTCATTCTTCAGTGCTTGAAAAATCTCTAAATAAGCCTCTTCAATAACTTCAGACAAATCAAGACTCGAGAGCTGATGCTGCTTCTTCAAACCCTGGGTGAAATCAATAAATTGATCCTCACTTTTAGCTATTGATTTAGCAGAACCATAATTTTCTTTGAGTCTTTTTGCCTCCTCTAAGGAGGTATCAAACGCATAGGCAATTTCTTGAGTTACTTCATCACCTCCTATTTTAATAATTCCACTATGCACTATGCCCTCTTCTTGAAATACAGAGTAGCTTGTTACTCCCGCACCAATATCAAGGAGGCATATGCCTCCATTTTTCTCCTCTTGAGTCAGAACTGCATGAGATTTAGCAATTGAATTGAGTACAATCTTATCAACCTCAAGATTACTCTGTTTGAAGCAGTTTTCAACGTTCCTAACACTTGAACTTGACACAGTAATAATATGAACTTTTGACTCTAAAACTTGCGCCTCCATGTCTATTGGATTATCTACAACAACTGACTCGTTAATCGTAAACTTCTTTTTTATGATATGAAGCTTTTCCTTATTAGTTGGCGTTGAAATGGCCATCGCAGACTCAAGAACTGATTCTAAATCTTCTGAGCTGACAAATTCATTGACAGGAACCTTTCCCTTTCCATCAATGCAAGTTAAATGAGTATCCGATATATTGACACGGAACAAAGCCAAGTCAACTCCAAAACTTTCTTGTGTTTGTTCAATTAATTTAGTAATTTGTCTTGATAAAGAGTCAATTGAGAAAATTGAGCCCCTTCTGACACCTTTAGATGGACAAACATTATGACCAATTATTCTTAGGTTATCGTCATCTTTTTCAGCAACCAGCAAAGCAATCTTTTCTGTGCCAATATCGATACTTGCTACAAAGTGATTGCCTGCCATATTAAATTAGTCAAAGAGTTTGCAAAATTTTACCAAACCCCCAAAAGCTTTTAATCTCAGTTGAGCTATTTTTTTTAAAATCAAGCCAATCATTCAACTGATATAGATCAACAATTTGTCCACTTAATAATCTTCTGAATAACTTAGCATTAGCTTCACCATGATATAAACCCAGTATATGGCGAGTCATTGAGCGAATGGGAGTACCATTTTTATTTTGTTTTTTAATGTAAGTCATATATTTTTTCAAAACCTGTTCTCGATTTATCAAATTATTTTTTTCATCAAATATTGTCTGATCTATCTCTTTAAGCAAAAATGGATTATGATAGATTGAACGCCCCATCATGACGCCATCAACAAGCCGAAGGTGCTTTGTTATAGCCTCACAACTCTCAACACCACCATTAATGGTAATTTGTAAAGAGGGAAAATCTTTCTTTAGTTGGTAAACCCATGCGTAATTAAGGGGAGGTATCGTTCGATTTTCTTTTGGACTCAAACCCTTTAACCAGGCTTTTCGTGCATGCACTATAAAGTGCTGGCAGCCCTTGCTACTTATTTGAAATACAAAGTCAGAAAGTTCATCATAACTCTCCATATCATCAATCCCTATTCTATGTTTTACTGTCACAGGAATTTCACACTTATCAGTCATACTTTCAACGCATTGGGCGACAAGACTAGGCTCTTTCATGAGACAAGCTCCAAAGCTTCCAGATTGAACTCTGTCTGATGGACACCCAACATTTATATTGACTTCGTTATAACCCCATTCTTGAGCAATCATGGAGGACGTGGCCATTTCTTTTGGGTCGCTTCCACCGAGCTGAAGAACAAGTGGATTTTCACTAGCATCAAAGTCTAAAAGTCGACTCTTATCTCCATTGAGGATTGCTTTTGTTGTTATCATTTCAGTATAGAGCTGAACATTTTTACTGATTAAACGATAAAAGTACCGACAATGCTTATCGGTCCAATCCATCATAGGAGCGATGGAGACTTTTGAAGCATTCATTCGATTTTTGATGACAACTCTTCTAATGCAAAGGCAATACTTTGCGAGACAATCTCTGAACGGGCGCCAGAGAAGAATTGAGTGGTCGTTTCAACGCTTCCATTAATAAAAAAACCAAAGCAGACCATACCTACTGGTTTTTCAGCAGTCCCTCCAGATGGACCAGCAATTCCTGTAATGGCAATGGATAGATTACTATTAGATTTTTCACCTGCTCCAAAAGCCATTTCAAGGGCAACTTTTTCACTTACAGCGCCAAATATCTCAATTGTCTTTGGATCAACCCCAAGCATCTTGACCTTTGACTCATTACTATAAGTTATAAAGCCGCAATTAAAATAAGATGATGCACCAGCAATTGAGGTTAAAGAGCTCGATAATGAGCCGCCTGTGCATGACTCTGCTAAAGCAATAGTAAATTGCTTTGAAAGCATTAATTCGCTCAAATGTTTAGCTTTTAAATAGGACATTAAGCTTTTCCTTTTAACGCAGAATGAATAATCTCATAAACATCCTTGGAAAGATTATCACTCTGGATAATTGAATTGAGTTGGCTCTCTTGAAGCTTAGAGTATTGCGCTGTAAACCTTCTCCAATGGTTATAAATTCCAGCAAACCTTGCAGCAATCTGAGGGTTTAGTTGATCGAGCTCAATTATAACCTCAGTTAAAAGCTGATAACCCTCTTGGCAATGAAATTGGATACTATTTTGACTGAAAGAGCCAATCACTGAGCGTATTCTATTTGGATTTGTCATAGAGAACAATTCATGCTGCATTAAGCTTCTAACATTCTCTACTGATGAAACCGATGAAATACACTGTGTACTAAACCATTTATCCATCACCTGAACATCTGACTGATGCTGCTTATAAAACTGAGTAATGACATCAACTCTATAAGGGTTTTCAGAGTCCAGAAGGCACTGAAATGCGCCAAACTGATCGGTCATACATTCTGCTTTAATGAATTGCTTATAAGCAATATCATATTCACCCAGTTTTGATAAATAACTCAAGCATTTATTTTTGAGTGCCCTTTCACCTATCGATTGTGTCGATAAATCAAAAGCTTTAGGAGTGTTTAATTGATCATACAACTCCAACAGCTCGTCTTTAAAAGTGCTCGCAATAGAAAGAATCGACTGATTACGCTGATTATGGACTTCCTGGACATTAATTTTTCCAACATTTTGATGGATAATTTGCTCTGATGGCAGACTAATCATTTCGGATAGGAGTGAATAGTCAGATTCATTATTAAAAAGATTTTTAATCATTTGAAATAAGTCTTTCTCAATAACTTGATCTGGATTAAGGACGTACTCCAGCCATAAACTTTGAGCACTATCCCAACGATTAAATGGGTCAGTATCAGATGAAGCAAGATATATTTTGTTTTGTATTGAAAGATCTGAGCTAAATTTAATTGGCGATGAAAAACCTCGAAACCATGAAGGAATTGGCTTACTCTTTATATTATTAAATGAAATTGTTTTAACAAGTTCATCAATAATGATAAGACCAGATTCAATCTCTTCTCCATCTTTATCAATTAACCCAAACTGATTTGGAATCATGTAGGGTGTTTTTTGATTTTTTTGTGTGAAGGTGGCGCTATAAGTTTGATTATTTTCATCATAGTCATCCTCTACACTTACTTCAGGGGTCCCAGCTTGTGAATACCAAAGCATGAAACTTTCAAAATTTTTATCATTTGCATTCGCCATGCTTTCTACAAAATCATCTATAGTTACTGCGTCCCCATCATGCCTTTCAAAATATAATTTCATCCCTCTTTGAAATCCCTCTTCTCCCAATATCGAATGGATCATGCGAATAACTTCAGCGCCTTTTTCATAAACTGTTGAAGTATAAAAATTATCCATTGCGATGTATGACTCTGGCCTAACAGGGTGAGCCATTGGCCCTGAATCTTCAGCAAACTGTCTAGTCTTAAGTTGAATAACATCTGTAATCCTTTGGATTGCGCGAGATCTTAAATCAGAAGAAAACTCTTGATCTCTAAAGACGGTTAATCCCTCTTTTAAACTCAATTGAAACCAGTCACGGCAGGTCACTCTATTGCCAGTCCAGTTATGAAAATATTCATGTCCAATAATGGATTCAATCCTAATAAAACTTAAATCTGTAGATGACTCTTGGCTTGCCAGAACACAGTCAGAATTAAAAATATTTAAACCTTTATTTTCCATGGCTCCCATATTAAAATCATCCACAGCAACAATCATGTAAATATCTAAATCATAACTCAGATTAAACCTTTTTTCATCCCACTCAAATGCCTTAATTAAAGACTCCATAGCGAAGGCAGTTTTGTGCATATTGTGCGGTTCAACATAAACTCTTAAGTCAACTTTTCTTCCTGTTGAAGTGATATATTCATCTTGAAGAAAATCTAACTTGCCTGCAACTAAAGCAAACAAATAGCAAGGTTTAGGGGCTGGATCATGCCAGATAGCTTGATTATTTGTTTCTTCAATTAAGTTTCCGTTACTTAGGAGAACGGGATAGTGTTCTCGATTTGCATTGATCTTGGTCGTAAAGACACTAAGCACATCAGGTCTATCCAGGTAATAGGTAATTTGTCTAAAGCCCATTGCTTCACATTGTGTGCAGAAATTACCACTGGATTGATATAATCCATTTAAATCTGTTTTGCTTTCTGGATGAATTCTAACCTTAACTTCTAAAACAAAATCATCTGGCGGATTTAACAAAAATAATCCATCCTCTTTTAGCTCATAACTTACATCCAAGCCGTCCACTTTAATTGATATCAGCTCTAGTGACTCTCCATTTAAGAATAGCTCATTAACTGAATTACTTACAACTGGGTTCTTGTAAAAGACAATACGAGATGAGACGATCGTCTCCTTGTCTCCAAGATTAAAGTCAAGCTCGGTTGTTAGTATGAGGTGACTGCTGGGACGATAATCTTTCCTAAAAATAGGCTCTGGCATTAGATTAGAAATAATAGTGCTCCTAAAAGAATTCGATAAACAACAAATGGAAGAAAGCCAATTCTCTCTACCAGTCTAATAAAAAAAACAATTGTAAGATATGAAGTTAGAAATGCAACAACAAAACTAATTAAAAGAATGAGCCAGTCAATTTGATTTGGCTCTTGGAACAAATCAATTGTTTTTAATATTGTTGCAAGAATAATCACTGGAATTGATAAAAGGAATGCAAATTTGATTGACAAGCCTCTGGAAAGACCTATGAAAAGAGCTGCAGTAATTGTAATGCCTGAGCGTGAGGTGCCTGGTATTAATGCCAATGCCTGAAAGCACCCTATAACTAAAATATCCATACCTTGAATCATTTCGCGACTTTTGCCTAGAGACCTGTTAACCCAATCAGAGAGTCCAAGCATAATTCCAAAAAAAATGGTTGCATAGGCAACAACCTCAAAACTGCGAAGGTGTGTCTCAATAGCGTCATTAAAAAGAAGGCCAGTTATTCCAACTGGAATTGTCCCTAGAAGAATGCCCCAAGCAAGCAATGAATCTCCTTGCATCCTTCTATTTGCAACTGAAGAGAAAAAATCAGCTCCAAGCATAACTAGAGTCGACCTATAGTATAAAACTACAGCGCATAGTGTAGCAAAATGAAGAATGACATCGAAAGCAAGGCCTTGATCAGGCCAATCTAAAAATTTTGGCAGGACAATTAGATGCGCAGAAGATGAAATAGGTAAAAATTCGGTAAAACCTTGAATGAAAGCTAAAGTAATTGCTTGAACAATATCCATATTAATTTTTATAGCCTTTCAGTTAAGTTCTGCTCTTTGAAGCCATCTAATTTTACTGATTGTTTCTTTGTAAGAGCCATAACTTTAAAAACCTCACCCATCGCCCCAGGCATCACTAGTTGTTTTATTTCTTGAGCAAGCTTGATTTTGTTTTCCTCATTCTCTTCATTAGCAAGGAAGCTCTCAATACCCATTGAAATTAAAAACATGGACTGAGTCGAATATCCACCGACCTTAAAGCCAGAATCAATCGAGCTTTTATAAATATCTGTAAAGTTAACTGAAGCTGTTATGTCTTGATCCCCTATTTGAATAAAGGGATTATTGTTTGATTTGTGTCTATAAAAACACTTCAGGGTGCCATCAGTTCGCTGGGGATGTAAATATTCAGATTGACTCATCCCATAATCAATTAATAGAACAACGCCTTCGCTCATAAGATCATATAGAGATTTAATCCAGCCATCGGATTGAAGACTTACTTCAGTGGTGTAACCCTCAGGCAAATTACCTCCATAGGTAGTTTCAGATTTTAAGTAAGGCTGCTCAAACCTTTTCCATTGAAAGCAATTATCAATATAGTCAACTCCCAATTCATAAAACTGATTGTTTGAAAGTGTGATTCTTTTGACAGGAAACGCATCTAGAACCTCATTAGCAACCACCACTCCCTTAAAGTTACTGGGAAGCTCAGTTAACCATTCAACACGATTATAAATTTCAGGTAAAGCCTTTTTAAGAGTCTTTTGCTGTGTTTTTTTAAGTTGGGCACTTAATTCAATAATAAAGTATTTTTCAGGAAGTGAGTTTTGCCTTCCCAATTCAAATAGAATTTGGGCGGCAAGTATTCCACTTCCAGCACCAAACTCTAGAATATTACCATTATTTAAGACCTGTTTACATTGCCTGGCGAGACAAAAGCCAAAAAGATCGGACGTTTCTGGCGCTGTAATGAAGTCACCTTTATGGCCAAATATCGTTTTATTTGATCGATAATAGCCAAACTGATGATGATACAAAGCAAGATTCATAAAAACATCAAAACCAATTGGATTGTTATTGTCCTTAATGGTTTTAGATATAATATCTTCGAGGCTCATATGTGGAAATATTTTATACTGTGATCGCTAGATAAATTTTATAAAACAACAAATACATTTTTTAAGAGAATTCAATGAAAACAGCATTAATTACCGGCGGTGCAGCAAGAATTGGCGCTCAGATTGTCAAAACCCTTCATCACAATCAATTTAACATTATTATTCACTGCAATCAATCAAAAGATAAAGCTCAGTTGCTATGTGATGAACTTAACTCAATTCGGGCTAATTCTGTAGAGATTGTCTTAGGGAATTTAAACAATATAGATGAACTCGACTCTTTAGTTAGCTCAATTAAGTCAATCGATTTATTAGTCAATAATGCTTCTGTTTTTTATCCAAAATCAGTCGAGGATAGTGAAATGAAAGATTGGGATGATGTGATAAATATCAATCTAAAAGCACCTTTTTTCTTATCCAAGGGACTAAGTAAAACACTATCCAAAAATGATGGCTCAATTATTAATATTATTGATATTCATTCTGAAAGGCCATTAAAAAAACATGCTATTTACAACATCTCCAAGGCAGGCTTAAAAATGCTGACTCAAACCTTGGCCAAAGAGCTTGCTCCCAGAATTAGAGTGAATGGTGTTTCCCCGGGTTCAATTCTTTGGCCTCAGGACAGTGCTGAGATCTCTGAAGATGATAAAAACCTTATGCTTGAAAGAATAGCACTTCATAGGCAAGGCTCTCCTCAGGATATTGCAGACACAGTATTATTTTTAGCAAACTCAAACTATATTACGGGGCAAATAATCAATATTGATGGGGGTCGCACCCTAAACCAGTAAATAGGATGTGTAGGTCAATATGTGGTATAATTATATTGTCAAACATTTTTTTGACCAACAAGAATTTTTTTATAATATTTCAAAAAATTAATAAAATCGAGATATTGTAACGAACTATTTTTTTATGGGCTTATTGATGCCACATACATAACTTATTTAGCAATTGATGAATCTTTTTAATCAAACCTTAATTCCTATTCAATACATAAGTATTGGGGATATGTACGCACTCAATAGTCCAGATATAACAGGACTTCATAATGAATCACATTCTCATAAATGCTACCCACAAGGAAGAGATCCGGGTTGCAATCGTCAGGAACCAAAAGCTTACTGACCTTAATATAGAAACAAGCCTTAACAGGAAAACTAAAGGCAATATCTACAAAGCCAAAATTTCACGCGTAGAGCAATCCTTAGAGGCTGCTTTCGTTGACTATGGTAAAGACAAGCATGGCTTTCTCCCCTTCAAAGAGGTGTCTCCTTTTTTTGCTGAAGGCATTAAACCAAAGGGTGACAAACTCACCATAAGTGATGTCCTTAAAGAAGGACAGGAAATTATCGTCCAGGTTGAAAAAGAAGAGCGAGGTAATAAAGGTGCTGCCCTTAGTACCTTCATCAACTTGGCGGGTGCTTATATGATTTTGACGCCAAATAACCCAAAAAGCTCAGGCATCTCAAGGCAAATTAATGCCTCAGATCGCCAAGACTTAAAAAATTTACTACCGAGCCTTAATGTCCCAAAACATTCTGGATTGATTATCAGAACTGAAGGCGCCGGAAGAGGGGTGAGTGAACTTCAGTGGGAAGTTGACCATTTAACTCAGCTCTGGAAATCTATTAAAACAGAAACTAAAAATCAGGATGGTCCTTTTTTAATCTATCAAGAGAGTGATATTACAATTAGAGCTCTTCGTGACTATTTGAGAGAAGATACTGATAGTGTCATTATTGATGACTTAGAAACCTACCAAAAAGCGCGTGACTTTACAAATTTTGTAATGCCTCACTATCTTGATAAAATAAAGTTCTTCGATGTAACTGACCACTCACTTTTTGCTCACATGAGCGTGGAGTCACAAGTTAAAAATGTCTTTAACAGGGAAGTCGCTTTAAGGTCAGGTGCAACTATTGTTTTTGATGCAACAGAGGCACTTACAGCAATTGATATTAACTCTGCAAGGGCAACTAAAGGCACTAGCATTGAAGACACTGCTTACAAGGCTAACCTAGATGCTGCCGAGGAAATCGCATTACAGCTTCAATTAAGGGATATTGGTGGCCTTGTAGTTATTGACTTTATTGATATGGCATCTGAGTCTCATAGAACAGCTATCGAAAAGTTAATGGAAAAAGCAACAGCGAATGATAGGGCTCGCGTTCAGATTGGAAACATTTCAAGATTTGGTTTACTTGAATTATCGCGTCAAAGACTCATGAACTCGGTTGCAGAATCAACTGGGAAAACCTGTTCAGTATGTAACGGAAGTGGAACCAACCCAACCATACCATCATTGTCATTAAGAATTATTCGCCAACTTGAAGACAATCTTAACTCGAACAAAAATGGTGGCGATATAACAATCCAGTCAAGCGTCGAAGTCATTACCTACTTATTAAATGAAAAGCGGCATAACATCATTGAAATGGAAGAGAAGCATGGCATTAAAATTACGCTACTTCCAAATCAATATATGCACTTTCCTCACTATACAGTGAACAAGCAGAAGGGAGATAAAAGATCGCACCATAAGAGCTTCCAAGGCGTATCCAAGCCTCAGGAAAATCCCAATGTGATTAATTATGTCGATAAACCTGATATTCCAGCAATATCAACTAATCAGCCATCAACGAAAATGCCTGAAAAGAAAGTCTCATTTATGAGCAAGCTCACTGAAATATTCTCTTCAGATAAAAAACCTGCTCCTAAATCTAAAAATACAAGAGCTCCAAGTCGAAATAGAAGTAGAAATCAGAATAGGAACCAGAATAGGAACCAGAATAGGAGCCAGAATAAGAGTTCACAGGAAAATCAGAACAACACCCAAAATCCAAAACCTACTGCTAATGAATCAAAGGATGAGGGTCAAAAAAATAAAAATAATAAAAATAATCAAAATAGAAACAGAAATAGAAATAGAAATCAGAAAAATACTACAAATTCTAACCAAAAGCCAAGTGATACAGTAAACAGACCTGTTGAGGTCGCTACGAAGCCTGTTGAGGTTGCTACGAAGCCTGTTGAGGTTGCTACGAAGCCTGTTGAGGTTGCTACGAAGCCTGTTGAGGTCACCACTAAAACAGACAAGAGTAAAGATCCTAAGACTCCAAAGAAAACAACTCGTAAACCAGCAAAAAAGGTAGCTTCTAAAGCCAAACCTAAAAATGCAGATATTGCTGTAAAGTCATTAGAGAATAATAAGAATTCAACAATAAAACCAGACGAAGAACCTTCATAAGATTTTATGCGTAAATTTGGTGTCATTGGAAACCCTGTAGATCATAGCTTATCACCTATGATTCATCATGAATTTGCAAAAGAATTTGATATTGAACTGTCTTATGAAAAAATTCTATCGCCAGTTGATGCGTTCAATTTGACAGCAGAAAAATTTATGAGTTCTGGCAGCTCTGGATTCAATATTACGCTTCCTTTTAAAATTAATGCCTATAACTTTGCAGATGACTTAACTGATGAAGCAAAAGCTGCAGGGGCGGTAAATACCATTAAGATCGATAACAACATCATTTTTGGGGAAAATACTGATGGCAAGGGTCTTGTTAATGATCTTGAAAGAAATTTAGAACAAACCCTTCGAGATAAAGAAATTTTAATTATTGGAGCTGGTGGTGCAACTCGGGGCATTCTCAAACCAATACTAGATAAAAATCCTGAGAAAATTTTATTAGCTAATCGAACTAAAGAAAAATCATTGAGATTGGCAAATGAATTTTCTGAGTATGGAAAGGTTTGTGGATTTGGTATTGATCAAATTAAATCCAAGCCTGTTAATATAGTTATTAATGCAACAAGTTCTTCCATAGATGGAACTATGCTTAATTTACCAAAAGGTCTTTGTGAGGGTGCTTTGTGCTATGACTTAATGTATGGATCTGAGACGCCTTTCATGAAATGGGCTTTAAAAGATTCAGCTCTCATCATTAGTGATGGATTAGGAATGTTGGTTGAGCAGGCTGCACTTTCATTTGAATTTTGGCTTGGTAAGAAACCTTCAACTAGGCCTGTAATCAATCTAATTAGGGAGAGAGTCGACTTATAGTCCATTCATTCTCTTGACGTTCATAAATAAATCGATCATGAAGTCGATTTGCCCTACCCTGCCAAAATTCAATACTTTGAGGCACAATCCTATACCCTCCCCAAAACTCAGGCAAAGGAATCTCACCCTTTGAAAATTTCTTTTTCATTGAAGCAAACTGTTCAATGAGCACTGACCTTGACGAAATTCTTGAAGATTGCTCAGAAGCCCATGCGCCTATCTGAGAGTCTTTAGGCCTTGAAGAGAAGTACTTAAAGGATTCTAGATTTGAGATTTTTTCAACTTTACCAATAATTTTGACTTGTCTCTCTAAAGCAAGCCATGGAAAAAGAACAGCAGCCTGTGGATTTTTTTGAATTTGTTTTGATTTTTTAGATTCGTAATTTGTAAAAAAAACAAAACCATTTTCATCAAAGTACTTAAGAAGTACAGTTCTGATTCCAATAGAATCATCCGACGTTGCAAGACTCATTGCAGTTGGCTCAATGATTTCAGCATCCATTGCTTGTGAGAACCACAATGAAAACTGCTCAACTGGACTACTTTTGAGATCTTCTCTTACAATACCACTTTGAAGGTACTCTTTTCTAAGACTACTTAAATCACCTGTTTTTGCCATAATAAGATTTTTAAAAAGGAATTAAATTGCTTTTTTTTGACTCAGTTAAATGTTTTGTAATTAATGATTTCACCGGTGGGAATCGATCTGCAAACTTTAGAACTAATTTACGAATTTGCTTCGCTTTTACGTCGTCATTTGTAAACAATGAAACTACTCCATTAGTCCCAAAATACATTAGCCTTGATAGGTGGATTTGTTTATTCTCAAATTCCCTTAAAACCGCATCAGATCCAATATCTACTCCAGATTTTAAAGCTTTAGCTATTGCACTAGCTAGAATATCTTGACCCCTAAGTCCTAAATTAAAACCATGCGCTGTAACAGGGTGCATTCCAACCGCAGCATCTCCAATAAGAGCAAAGCGAGTAGATCTGAACTTCTGAGCATAAACACCCACTAATGGGTATGAGTACCTCTCACCAATTTGTTTCATTACTCCTAAGCTACCATTAAAACCATTACTTGCAAGCTTACAAAATTTTTCTTTATCCATATTAAGCATTTCATCTGCTTCATCAGTAGGGACAGTTAAAACTACAGACGAAATATTACCATTCAGTGGCAACAGAGCTAGTGTATGCCCATAGTTAAAACACTCAAGTGCAGTTTGATCATGGTCTTTTTCATGAGAAACTCTTGTAATTATCATGACTTTGGAGAAATCTTTCATCGTAGAAGAAATGCCCATCTTACGCCTAAGTTCTGAGAATCGACTATCAGCAGCTACAACCAGTTTAGAGTGAATAACTTCTCCATTTGACAGAGTAACTTTAGTATCTGAAACATTAGTTTTAACTGATTCAACAGAAATTTCATTAATGATAGTTAAATTATCTGAAGATGATGCTTTTTTGAACAAAGCCAGTCTAATTAAATGATTGGGAACAAGATAACCGAGGGCATCAATTGAAGATTTTTTTGCAGCAAAATTTAATAATGAATCAGAATCACCATCAAAAACCTTTGCCTGCTTCAAAGGGCTGACACTAGTTTGGTCAATTAGATCCCATACACCTAACTTTTGTAAAATTTTTAATGAGTTATGAGTCAGAGCAGTCTCTCTTCCATCAGGCTTAGGATTTGAAATAGACTCCTTATCTGACTTATCGACAACTAATACTTTCAAATTTAGATCAATAAGTGAACAAGCAAAGCTAAGTCCGGCTGGACCAGCTCCAACAATTATTAAATCATAATTTTTTTTTGTACTTAATTGACTCATCTAAATCAAATATATATTAATAAAAGGATTATTGTTTTGCTTTTGAGGCTTCAATTTTCTTTAACCAATACGAACTTTTTTCAAGATCTTGATCTGTTCCACTTCCTGTTTTATACATTTCAGCAACTTTGATTTGAGATTCTAAGTTGTCTTGCCTTGCAGCATATATATAGTTTTCATATGCCATTTTATAGCTTTGCTCAACACCCTCTCCAAACTCATACATGACGCCTAAGTTATATTTAGCATCTAAATAACCTTGCTCAGAAGCTAAATTTAACCAATAGAAAGCTTTGTTTAAATCTTTTGTGACACCAGCACCTAAATAATACAGTGCGCCTAAAGTATATTGTGCCTTGGAGTCTGATTGATCTGCAGCAGTTTTTATATACTTATACCCTTTAGTATTATCTTGTTCAACACCGATGCCACCAATATACATCACCCCAAGGGCTGTCAATGCATCTAGATTTCCTGCTTTGGAGGCTAATTCAAAAGCTTTTAAAGCCTTTTCATATTCTTTCAGCTCAACCAACTGTTTGCCTCTTTCATATAGACTGTCTTCAGCATAGACAGATGTATGAAAAAATAAAGAAAAAGTTAATAAAAATAATAACTTTAGAAGAATAAATTTAAATGAAGTAGCTGTATTATCCATTGGATAGCAAATAATAATTGACAAGGAAAAACTTTAAATGAATATTTTACATTTTTTTAGATCTTATGCGTCATCACGTGGAATAAACTCTAGCACAGTTGCATTAATACAATACCTTGGCAAGCCATTGGGACCATCATTAAAGACATGTCCAAGGTGAATATCTGAACTGACTGAGCGAATCTCAGTTCGCGTCATTCCATAACTATTATCAACTACTTCATATACTTCGTTATTAACTGGCTGGGTAAAAGAAAGCCAGCCTGATTTCGAATCAAAACGGAACGCGGTATCAAATAAAGGTCTGCCTGAGAGCTTATCTACAAAAATACCTTCGGGAGTATCTTTAAATATTTCATATTGCACACAGAACCTCTTATCGGTTCCTTCATTAAAAGCTACCTTGTGAGCAGGAGAACCTACACCTAACTTAAAATCACCTAAGGCTTTGTAAAATTCCTCAGACGACATTATTCCTTGATGGGACCATACTTCTTTTCCATCTTCAACAAAAATAATTGTTGGTGTAGCCCAAGTCGGGATATCAATATCAAATCCCTTGAGAGCTGATGCAGGAGTTGACCTAAGCGGAATAGTTCCTTGATAGCTGGAGGTCACTTTTCTTTCAAACTCTAAGCAAAAAAGACACGTACCCTCTACCTCTGGGCCAATAACAATTATTTCATTACCTCCAAGTGGCATTATTTCTTGTCCAAAATCTTCATTTGAAGCAAGTTCGATAAACTTAACACCAGTAGAATGATCAGGGCAATAACCATTTGGGTTTCGTAAGAGGTAATCCTGATGATAATTTTCTGCAGGCCAAAACTTCTCTAATAAAGCCATTTCAGTAACAATATCACCATAACCTTTGGCATTCAATAATTTTTGGTATGCTTTGCCTGTATCTAAAGCAATGTTTTTTTGATCTTCATTGGTCCAATAGATTGCAGATCGATAATTATTGCCCACATCATTGCCTTGCCTATTAAATTGAGTAGGATCATGAATTTCCCAAAAATTCTTTACCAAATCTTCTGTGGAAACTTGACTAGAGTCATAGACAACTTTAACAGTTTCAGTATGATTAATTAAAGTATCTTTTTCTTTAACTTTTTCTTCATCAGATAGGCCAATGTTTTTTAATACAGACAAAAAACCTTCACTTTGAATCCTTCTATTTTTGAGGACATCTTCATAAGTGGGATCTTCATAACTACCCCCAGAATAACCCGAAACAACATCAATTACCCCCTCAATACTTTCAAAGTTTTTTTCAACCCCCCAAAAACAACCAGCTGCAAAGAAAATTTCTAAAATCACATCAAATCCAAAATCAAATCAAAAAAATTATTGTACACCCTACTTATGAATTTTTTGTGTTGAATAGATGAAGAATAAACACCCTAAAAAGATCTTATATTACCAAATTACCAATTGCTTGAGTGAATGCATTATTAGTTTAAGCTTCTCAAACCTTATTGCTATTTTGAACTAGGCTTTAAAAAAAAGATTGTTAAAAATAGCCAAGTCAAACAAGACTTTAGCTATCAAAAAAAATGAAAAAGGTATTTCAAAAAAACCTATTTAGCTACTTGAAGATAGCCCATAAGGTAGGCTTTTGAAACTTTAATTTTATTAGATTTCCGTTTTGCATTAAGACGTATTGTAAAACCTTTATTGATACTTTCTTTTAAGAAGTTATCTGTTAATTTTAAAGTCATTTCTTCTGTGAATTCACAACCCGAGGCTATACAATTTGTTCCTTTTGATGAAGTTACTATAAGTTCTTGAGCAAGAGACGTTGCACCCTCACATCGCATCCATTCATCACATAAATTTGCTGAAAGATAAGCTCTTTTATTTAACGAATTATGCTCTATGCTTATATTAAGTTTGTGTTGCAATAATCCATTTTCATTTCTAGAGCTAGTTAAGAAGTGAGTTTGAATTTCCACATCACTCTCAAGAACCCCTTTCTTGACTAAATTTATTTCTTTAGGCCCTACAAAACTTGAATTATTTCCAGAAATTGAGACCATTTCTGCATATTTGGCTGATTGAACTATATCAACCTGTTCCTGAATTTTTTCATCTCGAGCGTTAGTTAATTGAAGGGTAACCACTGAAATCATATGCTTACTAGGAAGTTTATTTGCCTCTTTTAGATTTTCTTCGTGAGACAAACCCATAGATAGAATTCGTTGAGTTTCTTCTGTAGAAGTTGAAACAGCTTCTAACTCTAGGGATGAGCAACCAAAAACTGCCAAGGAGAAAAGTAATATTAGGAGACGTTTTTTCATAATTACAACTATATTATTTAATAAATGGATTATATCTGATAAAACTTCAATTAAATCTGTCAGTAATAAATTAAAACATTAACAAGTGATTATATTAATAAGTAGATGGTAGTCGCGGGCAGATTCGAACTGCCGACTTCCACCATGTCAAGGTGACACTCTAACCAACTGAGTTACGCGACTAAGAAATCGAAATTATACTGATTCAAATGTTCTTTTGATAATCTTTTGAATATTACTTGCTGCTTCATACCGATTTTTAGCGTTCTTGATTGGCCTTCCAACTACAATATAGTCTGAACCACTATCAAATGCTGTAGCAACATCCACAACTCGTTTTTGATCATCATTATTTGCTACTGGTCTAATGCCAGGTGTGACACAAATCAATTTGTTATCAACAAATTCTCTAATAAATGGAACTTCTAAGCCAGAAGAAACTATCCCATCACAGCCTGCTTCAAATGCTCTTTTGGCTCTAGAGATCACTAAATCTTGAACATCACAAGAGAACCCTAAATCATCTAAATCTCCACGATCTAAACTCGTTAAAGCAGTAACAGCAAGAATTTTCAAGTTATTTTTGTTCTCAGATGCTTTTTCCATTAAAGTTTGATTACCATGAATTGTTGCAAAGGTTGCCCCATAGTCACTTAATCTTGCAATTGTCCTTCCAACTGTCTCAGGAACATCAAAAAACTTTAAATCTACAAAAACTTTTTTATCTTTCTTTATTAACCAGTCTAGCAACTCAAAATACTTTCCAGTCATCAACATTTCCATACCAATTTTATAAAAATTGACACTATCATCAAGCTCAGAGACAATATCCTTAGCTTCAGACACTTCTGGAACATCAAGAGCAAAAATTAAACGATCTTCAAGCTTAATATCTTTCACGTCAATAAAGGGTATAAAAAGGTAATTAATTATACGTTAAAAAAATTATTTCTTTGAGATTGCATTTTTAATAACCTTAAATACAATATTTGCAGCACGCTCGCCCAAATGAATTTGGTCAAAAAGTAACCACTGTCTCTTTGATCTTGCAATCTTATCCCAAGGCTGTTTAAAAATATAATGATGCATTACACCCCCATAGATTCTTCTCATCAATGGAATTGAATTTGGATTATAGTCATTGATGCATGAAAACTCTCTAAGGGCTAAATCACTCCAAAGACTTTCAGAGACTGGCAATATAGATAAATATCTCTCTTGAGCAGTTTTTCTAATAAAGTCATTAAACTTATTAACATGCTGGTTAACTTGCGAGTCTTTTATTTCTCCTATAGGAGGAAGAGTGCACAAAAAAACTTTATCGACACTAATGAGTTTATCCAGAAGTTCCAGGAATAGTTTTTGATAACTCTGAAATGAAGGAATATCTAGAAGGTTATTATTTCTTTTATAACGCTTTCCAGAATTAGAATTAAAAGAGGCCATAGCATCGTTACTTCCAATCATCAAAATGATAACATCTGGATTGCTCTTTAATATTGGCTCAAGTCTTTGGTGCACCTGCCAAACAACATCACCATTAATTCCTTCATTTAAAAATATGTCTAAGGGAAATTCTTTTCTTAATTTATCAACCCAGCTAACCCCTATATTTCCGTGAGTTAATGAATCACCAATGCATGCAACAATTCTTTGATTTTTTTCTGATTTATTTTTTAAATAGTCAATAGCTCTTCCTTGGGGAGGCAAGGAAATAATTCTAGAGACATAAAAAAAAACTGCCACAACAAGAGTTGCAGCAGCTATGATGACTATTAGGATAGGAATAGCCATTAAAATATGTTTCTATATTTTAATCTAATCCATCGACTGTAACTTCGACCTTGATTACGTCATCATAAGGTCTTCTTTTACTAGAGAATGAAACTTCAGAGCCATTGTAATCAACAGTAACTTTATAGTGACTTAATCTTTTTTCAATTTTCTGTCTGACTTTTTTCTCACAGACTTCTTGGCTGACGATAGTTTGTTTACCGTTTCCTGCAGCTTTTTCAGCATCATTTGCGATAGAGGCACCCATTAATATTCCTGCAAGTGTCATGATGTCGTTGCCATCACCTTTACCAAGTTTATTTCCAATTGCCCCACCAATTACACCACCAATAATCTCGTTAGTAGCACTTCCATCACCATTATTCTGAACCGTCTCTTTTATGTAGCATTCTTGGTAAGGCTCCTCAACTCTAACCTGTTTATAAACCTTGTCAACTGATACAACAGAGGCAGAATCAATAAAGGATCCAGCAAATGACATTTGTGTTAATGATGCAAAGAAAACAACTAATAAACTTTTTAAAATTTTCATAATAATGCTCCTATGAGTATTTATTTAATAATTCTACAGATTTCTTGATATTCAATTGTGTTTAATAAGTGAAGATTGAAATAGTAAAATAAAACCTTCAAACCCAACACTATAATTATATACTTTTTTAATTTCCTACTTTGAAATTCGCTAAAAACACTCTTTATTATATTCATGACCCAATGTGTTCATGGTGTTGGGCTTTTAAACCGACATGGCAAAAAATTTTAACTAACCTGCCACAAAATTTAATTGTTGAGTATTTACTAGGTGGTTTAGCTCCAGATAATGATATCCCAATGTCTTTAGAGACACGAAAACTTGTAATGGATAATTGGAGAAGAGTTCAAGATACAGTGCCTACAACAGAATTTAATTATGATTTTTGGCGCTTGAATACACCAAAAAGATCTACCTACATTTCATGCAGAGCAGTTATAAGTGCACGAATACAAAATCCTAAATTTGAAAGAGCTATGATTGAAGAAATTCAATATGCCTATTATTTAAAGGCTCAGAATCCATCAGAAGAGATGGTTTTATTTGACCTTGCAGATAATGTTGGTCTCAATGTTCAAGCATTCAAAAAAGACCTTAATTCTCCAAGAGTAAATAATTACTTAAAAAAAGAAATTGAGTTTTCAATGACGATGCCAATAAATGGATTCCCATCATTGGTACTATCAAAAAATGACACTCTCACTCAAATTAGAATTAACTACATAAATGCTAATTTTAATATTAATCAAATTATTGCTTGAATTAATAAAGATAACTAGCAATAATATACATCCTGCCTTGGTAGCTCAGCTGGATAGAGCACTCGCCTCCTAAGCGAGGGGTCGTAGGTTCAAATCCTGCCCAGGGCGCCATACATTTTTAATAGTAATCCTTATACAATAACCTTTAATTAATTTAAGTGCTTTATTGTAAGGGTTTATGCTATTTCAATACTATCTACTTAAATCTAATAACATCTACTAACATCTAGATTATTTGTGTATATAATTGTGTATATATACTTAAATTTGTAATATTATTACTTTTTATATACACAATGTTACTAACCACTAAAGCAATCGAGAATGCCAAGAAACGGGATAAGCAATACTTCCTTATAGATGGTGAAGGTTTGCGCCTAGCCATTAACCCAACTGGCTCCAAGGTATTCCAACACAGGATTAGATGGAAATTAAATGGCAAATGGAAAGAAGTAGTTAGAACTCTTGGCTCATTTCCTGGTCACTCTCTAAAAGAAGCCAGAGATTGGAGGGATAGAAATAATGATTTCAAGGCTAAAGGTACCCTTCCTCCAAAGAAATACGATGCTATTAACCAAGTTAATGATGATGTCATTACCTTCAAAGAGGTATATGAGATGTGGCTTAATAAGCAGAGGAATGGCTGGAAAGAATCTCATGCCATAGGTGTTCAGCAAAAAGCTGAAAAATATCTATTGCCTCCTCTTTCTAATCTACCTATTGACTCTATTGAAACCAAAATGCTTATAGATTTGTTGTTAATAATAGATGAGGAAGGTAAATTTGAAACAAGGGAGAAGGTTCAAAGCATAGTCACAAGAATAATAAGCCATGCAGTTGGTCTTCAACTTACTAGAACAAACCCTGCTAGAGAAATATCATCAGATATCTTTACAAAGAGAAAAGACCAACAGAACTTCAGTCATGTTTCTAGTCCGAAAGACATAAAACTTGTATTGACTATGCTCAAACAAGTGGTTGGCTCAACTCAAGTAATAACTGCACTAAATTTAGCACCTCATGTTTTTCTTAGACCTGGAGAATTAGTTGGGCTAAGATGGTCAGAAATCGATTGGGATGATGAATTGATAAGAATACCTGCTGAAAGAATGAAGATTGATAACAAGCCTCATATTGTGCCAATGAGCAAACATGTTATAAAAGTATTAACTAAGCTAAAAGATTCAAATATCGATTCCACACTATGCTTTCCATCACCATTAAAAAATGGTCGACCAATAAGCACCAACTCCATCCTCAAAGCTATGAGACAAGTTGGAGTTGATAAAGATTTAACTACTGTGCATGGATTCAGGCATATGGCGGTTACCAGCCTTAATGAAAAAGGTTATAACGCAGATGCTATTGAGTTACAGGTAGCTCATCAAATTAGAGGTGTCAGAGGTGTTTACAACCATGCAAAGTATTTAGAAGAAAGAAAACCAATGATGGAAGATTGGAGCAATTACCTAGATAATCTACTGACAGAATAGTTCTTAGCTTGAATATCCTTGTAACCTGTGCCTCTAGTTTTGCCAAGATAAGACAATCTATAAATTGCTTCACCTCTCGTTTGTTTAAAGTTACTTTTACTTTTATCAAGATAGTAGAAACAATCATCTGGAATCCAACAACGCCCATGCTTAAACCATTTAGCTTTGATTTGTCTTAGTAATTTTGAAGGGTATTGAATCTTATTCCCATCAATAAATAAAGCTACATGGTAATGTTGTGCTTTAGATGTTTCTCGTTCTCTCTTCCAAGCATGACCAATGTTTTTAACGCCATATGTTTTAAACATCCTTTGCTTTTGACGATTGATAAAGGTTGAGATAGCATGATTATCGCCAGAGTATTCATTCAGACTTAAATCAAACCTTACCACCAAGACTCTTTTGTGAATCGCTAGACAAGTATCTAACTGTTCAACTATCTTTTCAATAATGTTTGGGTAAACGCCTTTGGTTTCCGATGAGTTAATAAATAGCTCCTCCTCCTTGTAGTTGTAGAAGCAGTAATTATGCTCCTTCATTCTGCTTTTAGTTAGCATAGTAATTCCTCTATAAGATAATATGAAATACCGTTAACTAACACTCACCCCCAAGCACTACTTTTTTTAACTAATTCAATAGACTTAGGGGTTTGTATTTAGTCAAGATTAAGTGTGTGGAAACCGTTTATCTTGTAGAGTCATCTTTGCTAACAACCTTCTCTATATAGTGTGCTAGTTTCCTCGCAGAATCCTCGATTAGAGAGGAATACGAGGGGGTAGCAGACGAGTTCTTCAACAAGTCAACATCACCTTTAACTAGAAACATTCTTAGCTTGTAACCCACTATGAAGTTAGCCAATAGTTTTAGGTTTGGAAAGTAATGAAGTATCTCTTTTTTGCCTACATTCTTTTCTCTTAATATCCAGTTATGTTTATCAGAATCGATAGAGAATTTATCATCAATATAACTAGCCATGATTAACCTCCATCTCTCTTTCTTCAATCTTGGATTTGAACCAAGAATCGATATCTGACTGTAACCAACCAGAACCACGCTTGCCTATTTTGATAGGTTTAGGTAGGTAACCTTGCTTGACTAAATTGTAGACTTGCGACTTACATACATTGAGAAGTTCAGCGACTTCATTTAACTTTAATATTTTCATTTATCATCTCCTAGAATAGGATTGAATGTCTGAATTACAGACGAAAAGGATTTACGCTATGGTTTGCGTTTGCGATAAATGTTATCCATGTTGCCAATTTAAGTAGGCTAGGACATTTTGGGGCAAGTAAAAGAACTTTACTCACAAGATTGGGGCTGACTAGAGGTATCCCTTTCTATGCTAATATTTTAACATCTAATATAGAATATAAATAAGTAGATGTGTCTAGTAAGGACTAATAAATTCACACTAAATATAAAAATTAACTCTTTATCAAAAACTGATTCATCAGGTGCAGATGGGAGTGGCGAGGCTTTATAAACTGCTCTTTCTATTGAGTTCTTAAATGTTCTTACTCACCCATCTTGATTCAGATAATTACATACATAATTTGTGGTGACTCCAAGAAGAGACCCAGGAGCAGGATAATCCCACTCAGGCGGCGGATTATATGTTTCGCTCTCTCCCTTACCCATAGGTTGTTTATAAAAAATCATAGATAAAGTTTTTACTCTACCTACTTCACATTCCCCTTGCAAATATCTTGATGCACTCATGTCACCATCTTCTGTAGGTATAAGATAGTCAAGCATTACCCAGTAATAAACATAACCACCATGTTCCTTAACTGTATCTATTTCATAATAAGCGACATACCCTGCAGTGCTTTCTCCAACCCTAAACCACTCAGCGTGAGAATTAAATGA
Organism: Candidatus Pseudothioglobus singularis PS1; assembly: GCF_001281385.1. Lineage (NCBI taxonomy): Bacteria > Pseudomonadati > Pseudomonadota > Gammaproteobacteria > Pseudothioglobaceae (SeqCode) > Pseudothioglobus (SeqCode) > Pseudothioglobus singularis (SeqCode). Next base: position 666,674 of record NZ_CP006911.1, on the reverse strand, counting down.
GAGCAATAAAGAGAAGAGCAGTACTAGTAGTTTTTTCATCGTAAGATTTTAGTGATTAATACTTCCAAAGTTCAAAATGATTCCAAACATCTTCAGCATATGGGTCGTTGTTGTCATAAGCTAATTTAGTCCAATATGCGGCTTTTTTTAAAGATTTTAGTGTACCTAAACCTTCGGCATACATAAGTCCTAAAAAGTACTGAGCCTCGGCATATCCTTGTTCCGCAGCTTTATTAAACCAACTAAAAGCTTTTTTATAATCTAGGGGAGCGGTATCTCCATTGAAATATATTACACCTAAATTATTTTGAGCACCAATATGTCCTTGTTCAGCTGCTTTAGTGTACCAATCTACCGCTTTCTTATCATTCTTAACTACACCTTTGCCGTGTTCATACATCCAACCTAAACTAGTTTGAGCACCATCATGTCCTTGCTCAGCAAGTGGTAACCATTCTTTATAGGCGGTAATATAATCTCCATTATTAAAGGCTGTATTTCCATCATTAAAGTCTGCATAAACAGAACTTATAAAGCCAATAGAGAGTAATAAGAGTAGAAAGAGTCTTTTCATAATAGAGTCATGTTCAGTTGATTAGGAATAGTTTTTTAATATTACATATTGTCGATTACCTTTTGCTTCATTTTTTTGAACTCTTCCTCATTAATAATCCCTGAATCTAGAAGTTCTTTTATCTTTTTAAGTTCTTCAATATAATCCATCGACTCTTCAACTATATTACAACTATTGCCATCTTTTGTGAAGCCAGTGTTGCATTTCCATCCTGAGCTAGTTGCAGTAGCATTCGCAGGGACGACTTGACAACTAGTGCCAATTTTTGTATAGCCGTAGTTACACTTCCAACTTGAACCAGATAAGGATGCATTTTTTGGTATATATATCTTATTACATTTACTGCCAACTTTTTTATAGCCAGTGTTACATGCCCAACTAGAGCCAGAAGAATGAGCATTTGTGGGAATTACAGTTTCTTTTATACATCTATCTCTACTTTTTTTATAACCAGATTTACACTTCCAGCTATTTCCAGATTTATAGGCATTTATAGGTATCGATATAGTAGTTAGTTTTTTATACAATTCAATATCAGCAATTTTATTGTTTACAAATAGGACTTGGCAATTTGAAGAGCCAAATTCTTTTTTACATTTAGCCAGAATATCTTGTTTTGCTAGAAGCCAACTTGGATAACTCCAACCCATATAGCTTCCGCCAATAGCTTTTCCATTATTTAAAACATCGATTACAAAGACTTTATTAACTGGCTTAGAAAGATAAAACTGCCTGTAGTAAATATCCAATGATTCATCACAATCTGCAATTTTACAAATATCTTCTACAGTCTTTCCACTAATAATTTTAGGCACCTCAGCATAAGAATTAAATGAGAGCAGGAGAGAGAAGAGCAGTAGTAGTATTTTTTTCATACTAGGATTATAAGTCAACTTGGACTAAAGTCCAAATTTCGTTTCATCTGAGAGGGAGAGTTTATATTTGTATAGATTATAAGAATAGGCTCCTACCCCATAGGGTTGAAGTCTGTATATATATGCGAGGGATAGTGGTAATATATATAGTTAAATCAACAAGTTAGATATTAATTAGTTATTATCTAATTAATTATCTACCAATTTCATTTGTGTATATATTTGTGTATATAATTTTATATAATAAATTGTAAATGCTTTATTATAGGGGGATATATACTTTAGTTCAAAGCCTGCCCAGGGCGCCAAACTATATTTAGAGCGCCCTTACTTTTAAAATTCCTTCTACTAGCTTTATATTGTCAATTATTGAGCTAGAAATCTCTTCCTCAACATCAATCAAGGTATATGCAAAATCTCCTCTAGATTTATTTAACATATCGACAATATTAGCTTCTTCTTCTGCAATTGCCTTTGTGATTTGTCGGACCATATTAGGAATATTTCGATGAGTAATTGCAAGGCGTTCACTACCTGCTCTAGGCATCTTTGCATCTGGAAAATTTACTGAATTAAGTATATTTCCATTTTCTAGATAGTCTTTAATTTGCTTTGCTATCATCATTGCACAATTCTCTTCTGCCTCTGAAGTAGATGCTCCAAGATGAGGAAGTGCAATGACTCTGTCATGATTTTTTTTCTCATCAATTGGAAAGTCTGTAACATAATACTTTACGCTTCCACTATCAAGAGCTTTTATTAATTCATCCTCATCAACTATACCATCTCTTGACATGTTGATTACAACGCATCCATCTGGGAGAAGTGCAATTCTTTTGGCATTTAATAAGTTTTTTGTAGCATCAACTAAAGGTACATGAAACGAAACGAAATCACTTTTGGAAAACAGCTCCTCTAAGGAAAGAGCCTCCTCAACATCTGAAGAGATCTTCCAAGCGTTCTTCTTTGAGATAGATGGATCGTAGCCAATAACATCCATTCCAAGTGTGCTTGCAGCATTCGCAATTTCAACACCAATAGCACCAAGACCAACAATACCAAGTGTTTTGCCTGGAAGTTCAGATCCAGAATATTGCTTTTTTCCATCCTCAACAGTAGCCTTAAGATTATCAAGTGGCAGATCATTAACATATCTCCATCCTTGACATATATTTCGACTTGCCAAAAGCATTGAAGAAATAACTAGCTCCTTAACTGCATTGGCATTCGCACCTGGCGTATTAAATACAACCACGCCATTATCACTCATCTTTTGAAGAGGAATATTGTTGACACCTGCACCAGCCCTCCCAACAGCCTTAAGGCTATTTTGAATTTCCATATCATGCATTTTTGCACTTCGAACTAAAATAGCATCTGGATTATCATTAGAGGTTGAGATCTTATAAGTATCTTTAGGAAACTTTTCTAAACCAAGGGGTGAAATATTATTAAGTACCTGTATGTTTTGCATTACCCAAAATCCTTTTCAAAATCATTCATAAAACTCACAAGTGCATCCACTCCTTCTTGAGGCATCGCATTATAAATACTAGCCCTCATACCGCCAACACTGCGATGCCCTTTAAGTGCAAGCAAGCCTGAATCTTTAGAACGCTCTAAGAACTTACTTTTCAACTTCTCATCTGCCAGTAAAAAAGGAATATTCATCCATGAGCGATATTTGATTGAGACTGGGTTAGAATAAAAATCTGAATTATCAATTGCACTATAAAGTGTCTCCGCTTTAGCCTTATTAATTTTTTGCATTGCGCTTAGCCCACCTTGTTCTTTTAACCATTCAAAAACCCTTCCAGCTACATACCATGGAAACGTTGCAGGTGTATTAAACATAGAATCATTATTGGCTTGAGTGGCATAATCAAACAGCTTTGGTTGTCCATTAACGGGATGACCTATCAAGTCATCTCTGACAATCACAATGGTAAGTCCAGATGGCCCAATATTTTTTTGTGCACCTGCATATATGACGCCGTATTTTGAAACATCAATCTCTCGAGATAAGATTGTTGAAGACATATCTGCAGCGATCGGCATGGAGACATCGGGAATGTAATCAAACTCTAGGCCTGCAATCGTTTCGTTTGGCGTGTAATGAAAATAAGCAGCATCTTCATCAACTTTCCAATCATGAAAATCTTCGATATCTGTGAAGTTGTTACCTGAACTATCAGTACAAATATTAACGTCACAGTATCTCTTTGCCTCTGCAATTGCCTTAACGGACCAGTGGCCAGTGTTTGCATAATTTGCTTTAGATCCACCCCTTAATAAATTGATTGGTACCATCGAAAACTGAGCTGATGCCCCGCCCTGAAGAAAAAGCACCTTGTAATGATCAGGAATTTTTAATAGCTCTCTCAAATCTTTTTCAGCCTTCTGAGCAGCCTCCATAAAATCAACCCCTCGATGGGATATCTCCATTACAGATGCTTTAGAATTCTCATATTCAATAAGCTCTTCTTGAATTCTCAGAAGAACTTCTTGAGGCAGCATTGCTGGTCCAGCACTAAAATTGTATGCTTGAGTCATATTAGAATATATAAATTATTTAAAAAAAAAACGCTCAGGTGCGCCCAGTTAACTAAGCCCATCTAAACGTCATTGTTTTTTTAAATAACCACCTTTGGTTATAAAGAAACATTATTATACCAACCTCCAAAGAAAACTTATCATTGGCTTTGTGACAAAATGTCACAACGTTATTTTTTTGTCTTTATTGTAAAATCATAATGTTTTGAGAATCATACAAATACTCCACTATTGTAAAATAGTTTTTCTTAATACTTAATTACACTTTTCTAATCTTTCAATGAAGACGCTTATATTTCATAGCCTTGAAACTTTATCAGCAAAAAAACTTGCATTAGACCTTGGTGGTGAGGTTGAACTTAGAAAAAATCACTATAGAATTCATACTAAAAAGGATTTTGATATAGAAAGTTACAGGCTCTCTAGTGACATAGACCTTAACATTTTTGACAACAATTTTGATTATCAAGATATCAGACTCATGGTTAGCGATATGGACTCCACTTTAATTACTGTCGAGACGATCGATGAAGTTGCCAAAGTGGTTGGATTAAAGGACGAGATATCTTTAATCACTGAAGCGGCAATGCAGGGACATTTAGACTTCACAGAGTCCTTCAAAAAACGATTATCAATTCTTAAAGGCACAAATAACTCAATCTTTGAGTCAGTTTATAGAGATAAAGTTAAATTCAGCCCGGGTGCAGAGGAATTAATCAACTACTTCAAATCAAATCAAATAAAGACAGCAGTCGTTTCAGGAGGTCTTAAATTTTTTGCTGAAAAAATTAAAAGTCAGCTTGGTGTTGAAAACTTCCGCGCTAATGATGTTGAGACAATCAATCAAACAATCACTGGCAACATAATAGGAAATGTGATTGATGCTAAAGAGAAAGCCAAATATATTGGCGAGTTATGTGATCAATACAAATTAAAGGAAAACCAAGTTATTGCAATAGGAGATGGTGCCAACGACATAGAAATGATGAAAATTGCAGGGCTATCTGTTGCATATCATGCTAAACCTATACTCAAGCAGTATTGCAGTATTCATATAAACTTTGGAAGCCTTAGAAGTTTAATTGATTTTTTTGAAGAATCCTAATCTTAATAATACAAATCTTGATTAACATTGAAAGTAGTTCATTTAAAAACCATAAATAATTCATTAAGTTTTCTTATCTATAAAATAGAATATAATCCTTAAAATTCATCTCGGTTTATTATGAAATTAAAATCAATATTACTAACTATATTCCTATCTTTATTTCTTTTAAGTTTCTTCAGTATTGCTAAGGCCGATGATCACCTTCATACTGTTAGTGGTTCAGTGACTGGCTGCTCGTCAAAACACGCTGTTCATGTTTTAGTTTATGAAGAGTCTGGATTCAAAGGCATGAACCATAGCCAAGAGAGTATTTATAATCCTGAGAAAGGCTCAGACTGTAATATTTCTTTCAGTATGCAGGTACCATCGGGACCTTACGCCCTAGCTTCTTTTGAAGATAAGAATGGTAACGGAGAATTGGACTTCTTTTTCTTTATCCCAAAAGAGCCAGCAGGCTTTTATCAGTTTAGCGGGATGGGTGCGCCCAAGTTTGATAAGATGAAGGTTGATGTCAATTCTGACATAGATAATATTGAAATTGTTCTACCTTAAAATACCTCATAACTCAGTAAATCATTAAATGACTACCTCAATCATTGCGGGATCTTCTGGACTGGTTGGTAACAATATCTTAAATCAGCTTTGCGAGAAGAATCATAAGGTTATTGCAATCACTAGAAAACCTATTTCAAGTCTTCCCCCTAATGCTTCAGAGCTCATCATTGACTTTGAGTCCTTTCTAATCGAAGGATCTTTACCAGCTTGTGACCATGTGTTTCTTTGTCTTGGAACCACTATGAAGATTGCAGGAAATAAAAATAATTTTCGAAGAGTTGATTTTGACTATTCTATTGATATTGCTAAAAAAGCGTTTGAGTCAGGCGCAAAAAAATTAACACTGATTTCTTCTGGTGGAGCGGATAGTTCTTCAAAAAACTTTTATCTTAGAGTTAAAGGTGAACTCGAGGACTCTATTATTGATATTGGATTTGAGAGTGTAAACATTTTCAGACCTGGTTTTTTAACAGGATCTGGTGGAAGAAAAAGGGCTACATCTGAAAAAATATTCATGAAGCTTGCAAAATTTCTTGACCTTGTTCTTATTGGCTCTACAAGTAAGTACAGAAGCATCAATGCTAAAGTTTTAGCAAAAAAAATGGTTTCCACATTGAAAAGTAAGCCAGGAGTTCATTATTATTATTACGAAGACTTCATAAAGCCCTAAACTTCCTGTACTCTATTAATCTTGAGTTCATTCAGTTTGAGTGAATATTATTAGACCTAAATTTTGTCACTGGTATAATGTCTGCCATCATAGCAAAGCATATCATTAGACAATGTCAGGCAACTCATTTGGAAAATTATTTACTTTAACGTCCGCTGGTGAAAGTCATGGTGAGGCGTTATTAGGCATTGTTGATGGCTGCCCTCCTGGGATGAAGCTCACTGAAGAAGACCTTCAGGGTGATTTAGATTTAAGAAAGCCTGGAAGCTCAAGACACACAACCCAAAGGAGAGAGTCAGATGCAATCAAGATTGTTTCTGGAACTTTTGAAGGGGTGACCACTGGAACTCCTATAGGTCTTTTAATAGAAAATACTGATCAAAGGCCGAGAGATTATACCAACATTGCAAACTCTTTTAGACCTGGCCATGCTGACTTCACATACCAACAAAAATATGGGTTAAGGGATTATCGTGGTGGTGGCCGCTCTTCTGCCAGAGAGACAGCCATAAGAGTTGCTGCTGGTGGAATTGCTAAAAAGTATTTAAATGAAAAATATGGTATTGAGATTCATGGTTATCTGTCTCAATTGGGTCCAATCACTTTTGATAACTTTGACTGGGCCGAGGTGCACAATAATCCATTCTTTTGTCCAGACTCATCAAAGGTACCTGAACTCGAAAAGTATATGGACAATCTAAGGAAATCAGGAGATTCCATTGGTGCAAGAATAAATATTGTTGCCAGTAATATGATTACTGGACTCGGAGAGCCTATCTTTGACAGGTTAGATGCAGATATAGCTCATGCAATGATGAGTATTAATGCAGTCAAAGGCATAGAGATAGGATCAGGTTTTGAAGTTGTCAATCAAAAAGGTTCAGACCATAGAGATCCAATTACTCCTGAAGGCTTTACCTCTAATAACTCTGGCGGAATACTTGGTGGTATAAGTTCAGGACAAGACCTTTTGGTTTCAATTGCTTTAAAACCGACCTCTAGTATTCGTCTCCCTACTGATAGTATTGATAAAAAAGGCCACTCAACGGAAATTAGTACAACAGGTAGGCATGATCCTTGTGTTGGTATTAGAGCGACTCCTATTGCAGAAGCAATGCTTGCAATTACACTTATGGATCACGCTCTAAGGCATCGCGCTCAAAATGCTGATGTTAAATCAGAAACGCCATCCATTCCTGCATCCAAGCAGTAATTAGACTTCAATTTAAAAGGAAATAATGTTTAAGCTTATCCATAAGCGCGTTCCTAGTAACGCGAAAAATGATGTTTTGTCAGGTCTCACCGTTGCACTTGCTCTTGTCCCAGAAGCAGTTGCATTCGCTCTTTTAGCTGGACTTAATCCACTTGTTGGGCTTTATGCGGCGTTTACAATAGGAATTGTTACATCAATCTTGGGTGGAAGGCCTGGAATGATTTCAGGAGCTACTGGAGCCATTGCTGTTGTTATTGGTACTTTGGTTGCCCTTCATGGTGTTGAGTATTTATTTGCAGCTGTAGTCTTAACTGGAATTATCCAAATTGTATTTGGACTCTTGAGAATGGGTAAATTTATACGACTCGTTCCACACCCAGTTTTTCTAGGCTTTGTAAATGGCTTAGCCATTGTCATTTTCCTCTCTCAGGTTAAACAATTTAAAGTGGGTGGTGAATGGATCACAGGAACTCCACTAGCACTTATGTTAGTGATCGTTGCAATCACTATGATGATTATTCATTTTTTACCTAAATTAACTCGAGCTGTACCCTCAACTTTAGTTGCAATAGTAATTGGAACTCTAGCGGTATTATTTTTAGGTTTAGACACCCGAACGGTTGGTGATATTGCCCCTATAGGCGGCGTTTTTCCTCCTTTTCATCTCCCTGATGTTCCACTGAGCATTGACATGCTCAAAATTGTTTTTCCATACGCCATAGTGATGGCACTAGTTGGCCTCATTGAGAGCTTATTGACACTTAATTTAATTGATGATTTAACCGAAACTACAGGTCAACCAAATCGGGAATGCATTGGGCAAGGAGTTGCAAATACGGTTACTGGTTTTTTTGGCGGAATGGGCGGCTGTGCGATGGTTGGACAAAGTTTAATCAATATTAAATCTGGAGGAAGGGGAAGGTTATCAGGCATTGTTGCCTCTCTCGTTCTTCTATTTTTTATTCTTTATCTCGCCAAGTATATTGAAATGATTCCAGTTGCAGTGCTTATAGGTGTGATGATGATGGTTGTCATTGGAACATTTGAGTGGGGCTCATTTCGTCTATTTGGCAAAGTTCCTTTACCAGATATTATTGTGGGAATTGCAGTTGCAGTCATTACTGTATTAACTGATAATCTGGCGCTTGCAGTTATAGCTGGCGTTATTATGTCAGCTTTATCATATGCATGGGAATCTGCAGGGAAGATTCACTCAATGGAAGAATATGAATCAGATGGAAAGAAAACCTATAGACTTCATGGTGCTCTATTTTTTGCTTCCATTAATACCTTTCACTCAATCTTTAATCCGAAAGAGGATCCAGGAAATGTTTATATTGACTTTAAAGATTCAAGAGTAATTGATCACTCTGCAATTCAAGCAATTGATAAACTTGCTGAACGTTATCAAAAAGTGGGTAAGACACTTCATTTAATGCATCTTAGTGAAGAGTGCAGGCTTCTGTTAAAAACAGCTAAGCAATTGGTAGAGGTTAATGTTCTTGAGGATCCTCAGTATCACGTTGCAATTGACAAAGCAAAAGATAGAATGGAAGGTAATCTATAGTTATCTTTTTGTAAATGCTTTACTTGTTATGGATAATTTATATAAATTAAAGGATTTATTTCACTATAAACACTATCAGTTGTGCCTTTGAAGACTATTTCTGCCTCATCTCTTCTTTTAAGGACTTTAGAATAGTAAAGGTATGGTTTTTCAGAAACAAATACAGCAGTGGCATCAACTTGAACTTCATTCCTACTATCACTTATAACTCTAAAGTTTGTTGAATCTCCTGGCAATTCAAATCCTAACATAAAATTGATATCAGTCAATTCACTGTTTAGCGCGTCTGCATAGTCAGTAGAACTTAGGCTAATTTCGATCTCATCAACGCCTTGAACCAAAAGAACGGCAACTCTATTATTGCTAGCTAAATAATTTTGTAAACTATCTAAAGTTCCCATCGGGATTGTTGTTTCAATAACAAGTGTCTCTCCCCAGTCACCTGATGATTGAGAAAAAATAGAATCTGGAGCAAGATACTTTTCAGCAATTTGACTAGCACTCTCTAACTCACCATCATCATCACTATAAAGTGAAAAAGAAGCCATAACTGGAACCTCTAAAACTTCTCCCTCTTGAGCAACATCAATATCAGTAGTATAAATAGACACTTCAACATTACTAGGTGAACATGAAGTTAAAAATACAATCAATAAAACAGGAGTTATAAGCTTTGAAATTATATTTATTTGCATGTTTATCAATTACTTAAAATTAATACAATATTATCATAATATTACTTGAATTGTCCATCTCTTAAAAATTTGATTTGATTTCTAATATCTGCCGCTTGTTCAAACTTTAACTCTTCTGCATACTGATACATTTCTTTCTCGAGTCGCTTCAACTCTTTAGAAAGCTGCACAGGTGAGAGTCTGACTTGAACATTTTCTGAAACTGCTTCCTCAATATCAGCCGCAGAGAGATCAGTATCGAGTATGTCAATAATTGGCTTTATAACACCTTTTGGTATTATTCCATTTTCCTCATTAAAGACTTTCTGCTTATCTCTCCTGGATGATGTGACATCCATAGCCCTTTGCATTGAATTGGTTATTCTGTCAGCATAAAGAATAACACTGCCATTGATATTTCTAGCAGCCCTTCCCATTGTTTGAATCAGGGAGCGCTCAGACCTTAAAAAACCTTCTTTATCAGCATCCAAAATTGCTACAAGTGAAACTTCAGGGATATCGAGCCCCTCTCTTAGAAGGTTAATTCCAACCAAAACATCAAACACACCTAGACGTAAATCACGAATAATTTCAACCCTTTCAACTGTATCAATATCTGAGTGAAGATATCGAACCTTGACATTATGGTCATTTAAATATTCACTAAGCTGTTCTGACATTCTTTTAGTGAGGGTTGTCACCAGAACCCTTTCTTTAATAGCAACCCTTTTATTAATTTCAGATAATAAATCATCCACTTGGGTCTCTACAGACCTCACCTCTATTTCAGGATCTAAGAGTCCGGTTGGCCTTACAACTTGTTCAGCAATAACGGTTGAAACCTCAAGCTCATAATTTGCTGGGGTTGCAGAAACTAAAATGCATTGGTTTAATCTTTCTGAAAATTCTTCAAATTTTAATGGTCTATTATCAAGCGCTGAAGGAAGACGAAACCCAAAGTCAACGAGTGTCGTTTTACGAGCCCTATCACCGTTATACATCGCCCCAATTTGACTCACTGTGACATGAGATTCATCTAATATAACAAGAGCATCATCCGGCAAATAATCAAAAAGCGTCGGTGGAGCCTCACCCGGTTTCCGCCCTGAGAGATATCGAGAGTAGTTTTCAATGCCTGAACAATAACCAAGCTCTCTCATCATCTCCATATCTTGAACAACCCTCTGCGAAAGTCTTTGATCCTCAACCAACTTGTTTTGAGAAAGAAGCTCTTTTTTTCTAACTCCAAGCTCAATTTTAATGTCATCCAGTATATTTTGAATCGTAGATTCAGGAGTAACGTAGTGTGTTTTTGGATAAATTGTTATTCGTTTAAGTGATTTAAGCTTTTCACCGGTGAGTGGATCAAACCAAGAAAGACTCTCCACTTCATCATCAAACATTTCAATTCTAATTGCCCTCTCTTCAGAGTCGGCTGGGAATATGTCAATAACCTCACCCTTAACTCTAAAATGTCCACGAATTAGAGTCACGTCGTTGCGGGTATACTGCATCTTTGAAAGTGTGGCAAGAATTTCTCTCTGATTTGTAATTTCACCGACCGTTAGATGGAGCAGCATCTTCATATAACTTTCAGGGTCTCCAAGACCATAAATGGCTGAAACGCTCGCAATAATAATGACATCTTTCCTCTCAAGAAGTGATTTTGTAGCAGAGAGCCTCATTTGCTCAATTTGCTCATTGATTGAAGCATCTTTTTCAATGTAGGTATCTGATGCAGGCACATACGCTTCTGGCTGATAGTAGTCATAATAAGAGACAAAATATTCAACAGCATTATTGGGGAAAAACTCCTTCATTTCACTATAAAGCTGGGCCGCCAGTGTTTTATTAGGAGCCATAATGAGGCTTGGCTTTTGACTTTTTTCAATGACATTTGCCAGAGTGAATGTTTTTCCAGATCCTGTCACTCCAACGAGCGTTTGATACTTCTCTCCAGACTTAATTCCATCAAGTAACTTTTGAATTGCAGTTGGCTGATCACCCTTCGGTGAAAAGTTTGATTTGAGTTGAAATTTTCTAGCCATTATTGGCAGTTTATGATTAAAATAAAACCCTTAATTTTAAACCATTTAAAGAGTACAGTAAATGTCATCAATCTTATCGAATCGTGTCCAAAAAGTTAAACCTTCTGCCACAATGGCGGTCAGTGATAAAGCCAAAGAATTAAAATCTCAGGGAATACAAATTGTATCTATGGGCTCAGGAGAGCCTGACTTTGATACACCAGCTAATATTCAGAAGGCAGCCGTTAAGGCAATTGGAGCCGGTGAGACCAGATACACGCCTGCTGATGGAACTCCTGAACTAAAAAAAGCGATCTGTGAAAAATTTAAAAGAGAGAATGGTCTTGATTATTCTGGTACTGAAGTTATGGTCTCTTGTGGAGGTAAACAGGTTTTTTATAACCTATGTCAAGCAATTTTAAATGAAGGTGATGAAGTTATTATCCCAACTCCGTACTGGGTGTCCTATCCTGACATGGCTATTCTGGCTGATGCAACCCCTGTTTTTATAGAGGCTGGGCTTGATCAAGATTTTAAAATAACACCTGACCAGCTTGAAGCGAGCATTACTCCTAAATCAAAACTATTTGTCCTTAATAGCCCTTCCAACCCAACTGGATCAGTCTACTCTAAATCAGAAATTGTAGCCCTTGGTGAAGTCCTTGAAAGGCACCCTCATGTGCTTACAATCAGTGATGATATTTATGAGCATATACGATGGGGCGAAGATGATTTTGTCAACATTGCTATGGCCTGTCCAAATCTAAAAGAGCGCGTTGTTATTTTAAATGGCGTCTCTAAAGCCTATGCAATGACTGGATGGAGAATTGGATACGCTGCTGGTCCCGAGGCAGTCATCAAAGCTATGAAAAAAATACAAGGTCAGTCGACCTCAAATCCAAGCTCTATTTCTCAGGCTGCTGCTCTTGAGGCAATCACTGGTGATCAGTCATTTATATCAATGATGGTTGAAGCTTTTGAGCGTCGCCATGAGTTTTTAGTCACTAGCTTAAATGAAATTGATGGCATCGAATGTCCAAGGTCCGGCGGAGCATTCTACTCATTCCCTAAAGTTCAAGGCCTTATCGAAAGGCTTGGACTTAAAGATGACGTTGAATTTTCAACTTTCTGCCTTGAAAAACTGAGCTTAGCTGTTGTTCCTGGATCAGCATTTGGTGCTCCAGGCTATGTCAGATTATCTTTTGCTACGAGCATGGACAATATTAAACTTTCAGTTGATAAATTAGCGAGTATCTAAACATTGATTTGTTTATGTTTTAGCTTGACATCTAAAATTTCTTAATATAACCTCTATTTTTTTGTAAGGAGATTAAATCATGCTTGATAAAAGAAAATTCTATATTAATGGTCAGTGGGTTGAGCCTTCTAAAAAGAATGACTTCGATGTCATCAACCCTTCTGATGAAACTGTTTGTGCAGTTATCTCGCTTGGTTCACAAGAAGATACTAATGCCGCTGTTACTGCTGCAAGAGAAGCACTACCATCTTGGTCAAGCTCATCAAAAGAAGATAGAGTTGCCCTATTAGAGAGACTTTATTCTATTTATGAAAGAAGGATGGATGAAATGGCTGAAGTCATTTCCATTGAGATGGGCGCTCCAATTGATTTTGCGAAAGCATCACAGGCACCTTCTGGAACTAGTGCCATTGAAGACTTTCTCAACCAACTCAGAAAGTTTGAGTTTGAAGAGCAGCTTGATGACTCAGATAACCAGCTTATATATGAACCAAAAGGGGTTTGCGCCCTTATTACGCCATGGAACTGGCCAATAAGTCAGGTTGCCCTAAAAGTTATTCCAGCCATAGCTGCAGGCTGCACGATGGTTTTGAAGCCCTCTGAAATTGCCCCTTTAGACTCTATGATCTTTGCAGAAATGTTAGAGGAGGCTGGCTGCCCAGCAGGGGTATTTAACCTTGTGAATGGTGATGGTGCTGGCGTTGGAAGTCAGCTTACCTCTCACTCAGACATAGACATGGTTTCTTTTACTGGCTCAACTAGAGCTGGCGCGTTAATCTCTCACAATGCTGCTGATGATTTTAAAAGAGTTGGATTAGAGCTTGGCGGGAAAGGAGCCAATATAATCTTTGCAGATGCAGATGAAAAGGCCGTTAAAAGAGGCGTTAGACACTGCTTTAATAATACAGGTCAATCCTGCAATGCGCCGACAAGAATGCTTGTTGAAAGATCGTTCTATGATAAAGCTGTAGAGATAGCTAAAGAGACAGCTCTTTCAACGAAGACTGATTTAGCATCAAAAGAAGGTAAACATCTCGGACCCGTTGTTTCACAGCTACAGTTTGATAAAATTCAAGCCTTAATTCAGGCTGGTATAGATGAGAACGCAACACTTGTAACAGGAGGTGTGGGCAAGCCTGATGGACTTGAAACTGGCTACTTTATTAAACCAACTATTTTTGCAGACGTTAACAATCAAATGACTGTTGCTCGCACTGAAATTTTTGGACCTGTTCTTGCAATGATTCCTTTTGATAGCGAGGAAGAGGCAATCGAGATTGCAAACGATACGCCTTATGGTCTAACTAATTATGTTCAGACTCAAGACCCTGCAAGAGCCAAAAGAATGTCCAAAAAACTTCTCTCTGGAACCGTTGAACTGAATGGCAAAGGTGCTGCTAGTGGCGCTCCATTCGGAGGATTTAAGCACTCTGGTATTGGTAGGGAAGGTGGCGAACATGGCTTTAATGAATATATCGAAGTCAAGGTTGTTACAGGCTGGAATTAAATTATTTAAACTAATCCGCCATGGCTATTAAACAAATAGCTATTGGCGGAATCAGTACAGAGTGCAGTAGTTACTCCCCTCTCTACCAAAATAAAACTGATTTTGAAACGATTCAAGGCCAGGCTCTGCTTGATCTAGTTGACTACCCTTTCAACGAATTTAACATAAAGACACATCCTTTATTTTTCAAAAAGTCAGTCCCTGGTGGCCCCATTGAAAAGCAATATTTTAAGGATGTTATGGAAGAGTTTATTAGTGAAATAAAGACTCTTGGAAGGCTAGATGGTATTCTACTTTTGATGCATGGAGCGATGTATGTTGACGGAATTGATGATCCTGAAGGAAAATGGATTGCCTCAGTTCGAAGGGCTGTTGGAAATGAATGCATTATTTCCGTTAGCTATGATCTTCATGGTCAAATGACTGATAAAATTATAAGCAATATTGATGCGTTTGCAGCCTTTAAAACAGCGCCCCATATTGACGTTATAGAAACTTACAGGCGATCTGCATCAATGCTTGCAGATGCAATTAATAAAAATATTAGGCCACAAGTTGTTTGGTCTCAAATTCCAGTACTCGTTTCAGGTGAAATGTCCTCTACCTTTGTTGAGCCCTGTAAATCAATTTATAAAGAGCTTGAGCTTTATAACCAGCAGAACGATATTATTGATTGCAACCTCATGGTTGGCTATGTCTGGGCAGACACCCCTAGGGCATCAGCATCATCAATAGTCACCTGCACTAATCAAATAACTGGCAGTGAGGTATGTAAAGCAATTGCTAAATCCTACTGGAGTAATCGATATCTTTTAGAATCAGACATGCCCACTGGGAGCATAAAAGATGCTTTGGCTTGGATGAGTAAGGACTTTTCAATCATCGCTGATAGCGGTGATAACCCAACTGCAGGGGGTGTGGGAGACAGAGCAGACATACTAAAAGAGGTTTTAAAGCAAAAGATCAGATACACACTATTTGCTGGAATCGCTTCAAAATCAGCCTACGAAGCGCTCAAAGATGGCAATGAATTTACCCTAGGGGGAACGTATGGAGGAGGAGGCCCATCACTCAAACTTAAAGCAGACCATGTCTTCTTTAAAAATGATTGCGCCGTTACTTCTGTATCAAACACAGTTGTCATAATCACTAAATTAAGGCGACCTTTTCACAATCTAAAAGACTTTACTGATCTGAATTTAGACCTTAAAGATTTTAAAACTCTTATTGTTAAGTCGGGTTACCTCTCTCCTGAGCTACAATCACTTTCTGCGCAAACATTTATGGCGCTCACCAGTGGTGCTGTAAATCAGGACATCAAGGGAATTGAAAATAATAACCGGATGCAGAAGATTTATCCTTTCCAAGACTTTAATGATTATTCTCCAGTTGTCAGCAATGGTGAGCATTTAATTAACCAATAGCATCTAAAATTCGACCAATTAACGCCTGCTCATTCCATTGATTAGGACCAGCTCCAACCCTAACAACTACCGCCTCCTTGGATGGAATCACGTAACATCTATTTGAGTTATAACCCTCCAATGAGTACATATCTTTTGGAAGACCTGGCCAGCGAGAGCCCTGGGTATTAACCCAAAATGTATAACCATACTCTAGATTTAAATTCTGAGAGGACTTGGTGGCCATATCAACCCACCAACTTGGAATAATCTGCTGACCACTCCAATAACCATTATTTATCAGTAAGTATCCAACTCTTGCAAGCTCTCTTGCTGAAATATGCATGCCGACATGTGCGCTAGTGTGCGGCCCAATGAACTCACCACCGCCATGAACATCCCAACTAGCATTCTCAACACCTATCTTCTTAAACACTTTCTCCTGCATATATTCATGCATTTCTTGTTGCATAATCTCTTTAAATAAAACCGATAAATGCGCTATTGCGGGATCACTATAATCCCAAACTGAACCTGGATCTCCTATAAGCTTATCAGTTTTTTTACCATAACGATTTTCTTGATAACCTAGAGCATGCTCGAAAGGCCCGCTATTGATTTTTGGAGGTATGCCAAAGGTCAATTGGCCTTCTCCTGGAATTCCAGAAGTCATGCTAAGCAAGTGACCAATCGTTATCTTTTCTTTAAGCTTGTCAGTCACTTTAAAAGATTCAGGAAGAAATGAGTATGCCAAACTATCTAATTTAACTTCTGCATTATTGGGCAATAATCCATTTTTGCTCTCTTCTAAAAGAAGGCCCCAAGCAATCCCTGTAAATGATTTTGTACAAGACCAAACATCAAACCTACTTCCAGGAAGGGTCATAAAGCTGTAGTGCTCCTTAATGATATATCCATTTTTGATAATGACTATTCCAGAAGCCAAATTATCAAAAAAATGTTTGTACTCCTCGATCGCATCATTGAGTAAATCAAAATCTACATCAGGGATAGAGCTCGAATTATTTTGATCAGAAAAACGTCATCCACCCTCTGATTCAGGCTGAGGAACGTAGTTATTTTTTAGATTTTGAGAATTTTTCATCACGCAATTGTACTTGGAAAAAATCAAAAGTCTAAAAAAAAATATGATGAGTTTATGGTAAGATTTGAGGCTATAAAACTCTAAAAATAAAAAATTTATATTAAAAAAAACTAGTTAATTCAATATTATAGGAGAAATATTATGACTTTAACTTTAGTGTATCGACTTAATGGATTAATCGGTCTTATATGGGCTGCATCCATGCTGTTTGGAACTGATATGATGGCTGCCTCTTATGGCTGGGAGGTGACTGCCCCTATGGTAACAATGGCGCAGTTTTTAGCCATGTCATTCTTTTTTATTGCTGTATTTTTTATTATGCTACCAAATTGGACATCTGAAGAGCAGCTAAAAAAAGCCACCAAAACACTCATACTAGTTCAAATGCTGGCGGTTGTGATGCAGGTTTATCATTTAACCTCAGGCGCTATTCCTTCAGGAGGTATGCCAATAAGTGGAATAGTCCTTAGCCTTGTCTTCATCATCCTTTTTTATTGGAAATCACGTTAAAAACAATCATAATATATTAATTTAATCTATTTTAATATTCAGAAGGAGGTCATAATTGACCTCCTTTTTTATTGTGAAAAAATAATATTGAATTCTAAACAAATTCTTTTAGCACTTATTGTCCCGATAACCTGGGGGCTAGGATTCACCCTAGCCAAAATTGGCATGGAGCAATTCTCTGCACTCCTCATTATGTCAATTCGTTTTGGAATTGCTGGACTTGTCTTGGTTTGGTTTACAAAACCACCATGGGGCCATATGAGAGAAATATTTGTTGTTGCCCTAATTGGCTCAACAATTCAGTACGCTTTAACCTACAATGGACTCAAAGGAATAGATGCATCAACAGCAGCTATTTTGGTTCAACTCGAAGGACCCATACTAGCTCTTATGGGAACAGTCTTATTAAAAGAAAAGCTGGGATTAACTCGTGCTTTAGGAATGGGATTTGCATTTTTAGGCGTCTTTATTATTGCTGGTGAACCAAGACTGGATGGGCATATTGATAGTGTTATATTATTAGTAGCAGGCTCAACAGTATGGGCTGTGGCGCAAATAATGATTAGTCGATTGAAGGGCCTATCTGGCATTACAATTCTCGCGTGGGTTGCGATTATGGCTACCCCTCAAATGTTAATAGCATCTTTAATTATAGAGGATGGCCAGTGGCAAGCAATTACTTCAGCAAGCCTTGTTGACTGGTCAATTATTTTTTATTTAGCCTTTATTATGACAGTTGTAGGCTATAGCGTATGGTATCACTTATTGAGTAGTGTCGATGTAAGTCAGGTTTCTCCTTTTCTAATGCTTCTTCCAATCTCCTCAATTATTGCTGGAATGGTACTTCTTGATGAAAAACTCACTCTGTCAATGATTATTGGAGGACTAATGATCATGACGGGTGTTGCCAGCACTCTCATTAATTGGCGCTGGCCCAAAAAACAAATCAACTTACCTTAGAATTAATAGTTACTTATAAAATGGATCAACTGACTCAAATTGAGAGGTTATCTTTCTTATCCATTTTGAAATTGCAATCCCTTTACTCAGCTGGAGCGAATTGTTTTCTGATTGTATATTCTTTGCTAATTTACCAGCTAAAGGAAGTTCCATCTGCTCTTGTAAATAATCAGTTTCTTTATCTAAATCCTTTCTTAAGTCCTTTATCTTACTTATGACACTGCTATCTGACATTAATCTTCTCTCCTAATAATTTTTAAACTTTTAATCTCTTTTTTGAGATTTCCCTTTTGAGACTTTTTTAGAAGCTTTGTATTTACTCTCCCACTTCTTATCAAGCTCCGTTTTTGCAACATCTTTATAGTCAATTCCACTGATATCCTTAAACTCAGATATTGCATCTTCCATTGCAGTCTCAAAAACACCAGAGAGAGACATGCTATAACCAAAATCTTTAGCAGCCATTGAAGCGCCCCTAAATGCATCAAAAACGGGCCTGCGAATTCTTACGCTGACCACTCTTTTCTCATCTTCTTCTTGATTTTTTTTTGTAACGTATTTGCCCATCTAAAGATCAATCAAAATCTATGTTAAAAGTTAGTATACACTTATTGTATACTTTTTGTAATTTTATTTTATTACTTTTTGTATACAAAATTAATAATTTTTTTAAGAAGTTAAAGCTATAATTAAAATCAAAAATATGTATCAAAAAAATTAGCTCAGAATGATTGATCTTAGTAATGTCGAAAAACAAATCAAAAGTGATGAAGACGAAGCCCCTAAACTTCGTCAAAATATTGGAAAGAAAATTTTGTGGGCTGGAAAGTCATCTCAAAAAACCTCTTTAAGTATCGTTTTTATTCATGGGTTTTCTGCGACCCGAGTTGAACTGAGTCCAGTGATTGAAGAAGTTGCAAAACGTATAGGAGCAAATGTTTTCTTCACGAGGCTTACTGGCCATGGTCAAGATGGTATTGCTTTAAGTGATGCCACCTTTGATGACTGGATTTCAGATACCAATGAGGCAATTCGTATCGGTGAAATGATTGGTGATGAGGTTATTCTTATTGGCTCATCTACCGGTTGCTCACTTATCCATTGTATTCTAGAAGTTCAGAAAAAAGTTAAATCTGTAATCTATGTCTCACCCAATTTTGGGCCAAGCTCCTATAAGGGCCACTTTCTTAGGTTGCCGGGTGCAAAGTGGTTTATTCCTCTGATTTTGGGAAATGAACACTCCTTTACTCCAAAAAATTCTGAGCATGCTCGCTGCTGGACAACTCGCTACCCAACAAAAGCACTTTTTCCAGTAAAGGACTCTGTGGTTGCTGCCTCTTTAGCAAATCACAGCAAAATACAACTGCCGATTCTCTTTTGGTTTTCAGATAATGACAAGGTTGTATCCCCAAAAGCAACGCGAAAAATCATTTCTAAAATGGGTAATAATGTTGAGATTTTTAACCCTATACTCTCATTAGAGGATGACCCCTCTAAGCATGGTGTTCTTGGTGACATTTTGAGTCCAACTAAAACTGAGCAAGGGGTTAATAAAATTCTCGAATGGATTAGAAAGAATATTTAATAGCTGCGTTTTGTCGCAGCACCTTTATAGAGAATATTGGATAAGTTTTCATTAGCAATTTTTCTTTGAGCAACGGTAACTGGATCCATATTATGCTTTGGACGTTCTAGCAACATCCCATCATCATCTTGCCTCTTTTGACCACGCACATGCGTCCATATGTTTTGACCCACAACTTGTTTGATCTTTGGAGACATATAGGATTGTAATGAAAAGCCAATTCTTCTTTGATTACTATTATTTGGCTGAGAGCCATGAATAATAGTGCCATGATGAATTGACATTTCACCGGGCTCTAAAATTAAGTCGACCGCTTTAGTTTCATCTACATTTTGAACCACCTGACCTCGAGTTAAAATATTGTCCTCAGCGTATGTATCTTCATGCTTTTGGAGTCTGAGTTTGTGACTTCCTGAAATCATGGTCACACATCCAGTGTCTTTATTGCTCGGGCTTAATGCAATCCATGGCGTTGGAAAATCCATGCTATCTAGGCCCATATAGGTTGCATCCTGATGCCAACTCACATAGTGCTTAGAAGAAGGCTCCTTTATAAACATGACAGACGCCCAAAGAGAAATATCAGGACCAATCAGATCTTCAATAGCATCCACAATAATTTTATTATGTGCAAGTGCATCTAGACAAGTGAATGAAAGGTGTAAGTTGTTTCTACTTTCTGAATTCATTTCTTCTGGAAATTCAGCCTCAACATGCTCTAATTCTTTTTTTATTGATAGCGCTTCATCTACAGACATAACCCTTACTGGAGATATAAAACCTTCATCATGGTATCGCTCAATTTGTTCACTTGTTAAAACTTTAGGCACTAGGATTTCTCCTCTTCTTCATCATTGTCTTTTGATACATTAAAGATGACCCTCTCCGTATGTCGATTTCTAATGACAACGGTTCCAGCTAGTTTGTCATGCCAGCTTTGGTTTCGACGATCGAATACAATCCATAGATATCCAAGACCAAAAATAACCATAGATAGAATTGTTGCAAAGTATCGACCAACTGCCTGTCCAGTGGATATTGAAAGGCCAGTTTTTTCATCAACAAGCCTTAATTGTGTTGCCATCTTTCCTGGTGTTGCTTGGAATTTAATCCAAAACCAAATAGTAACAATAAATGGGAGGAGGTATTGAAAAAATAATTCAAAAAAATCAAATGAGCTATAGCTATTTTGATAATTTACATTTTGCAAATAAAGGTCACTAAATAAGTACATGGACAAAATAGATAGAACTCCATAGACAACTACAAAGATAATTAAATCTATCAGATTAGCGCCTACTCTTATCCAAAAACCTGCGTATTCATCACCTTTCATATAAAATACTAACAATCAAAATATTGATATCTATTATAAATATCTTTAATTTATTTTCCACTTTATATCTTTATGAATTCAAAATTTACACTAATATTTATTGTACTTAGTTTTGGAATAGTTACTCTCAGTTCTGCCGATTATGCAACTGGTTTAAATGCCTATAAGAAAGGTGACTATAAAACTGCCTTAATGGAGTGGCAACCACTCGCAGAGAAGGGCTTATCTGAGGCGCAGTATAACTTAGCAGGCATGTTTGCTAAGGGGTATGGGGTTGTTGTGGATGATGAAAGGGCTGTTTATTGGTATAAAAAATCAGCTGAACAGGGATACCCTAAAGCACAACATAATTTAGCCTTAATGTATTTAATGGGAACTGGGGCCACGCAGTCCTATGAAAAGGCAAAACATTGGCTGCAACTCTCTTATGAAAATGGGATAGAAGCATCAGAGGCAGTATGGAATAAATATGAGCTCTGGAACTACTGATTATTTTCAACTCTAGAGCCTGCAATTTAGTCAAAATAACAAAAAAATTGTATTCAATATTAATTTAAATCTTTTGAAAATTATTAAGGTATACTGATAATTAATCGAATTTGTAATTAAGAAAGGATGATATGAAACCTATAAAAATGATCAAAACAAAAGTTGTCGAAATGAAAAAGAAAGCTTTTACTTTAATTGAGCTTTTGATTGTTGTAGCAATTATTGGAATTCTAGCCGGAGTTGGTGTTCCAATGTATAACGGCTATATGGCTACTGCCAAAGTGCAAAGTGCCACAACAAACCACAAAAACGTAAAATCTTTTGTAGCAGCAACGCTTACTAAATGCTCTACAGGTTCTCAATATGTTACGCTGGGAAGTAGTAACCGATATTGCAATCAAAATGCGAACACGTGGGCTAGTTATTTCAGAACATACTTTAACTCTATTAACAAGAACCCATATGGTGGATCGTACGTTACTACAACTACTTCAAGTCCTATATTAGGTGGAACTATGATTAGTTATTCTGGTAATCGCATTGTTTTAAGAACTAATATTGGCAATGAATCTGGTGGAAATGCCTACTCTCCATCTTCTGGCTATGATTATATTACAAAAGAGTAAGATTATCATTTTTAGAGAAAATATTAAAACCCGCTTTATCGCGGGTTTTACACTTATTGAGCTCTTAATAGTTGTTGCCATCATTGGGATCTTAGCAGGCGTTGGTATTCCCGCTTATAATGGCTATATCACAGACTCGAAAGAGGAGACAGCAAAGAATAATCTTAGGTCTATTGCAATGATGCAGTCCAGCTATTTCTCGGACAATAATAGCTATTATTTAGCCAGTAACACTAACTCAATTAATACGAATCTGTTTGGTAAAAGCACTTTAGATACATCAGGTGACTACGACTACAGGACAGTTTCTCATGCCTCTGGCTTTCAAGCAGTTGCAACACCTAAGTCTGGAAAGGGTGTAACTAAGTATTGTCTTACTCAGAGTAATGATCTAAGAAGTGCTGGTCAGTGCCCTTAGTTCAATGATAAAAAGAATTATTTAGATTCTTCCAACTAGAAAGTATCTCCCATAGCAAACATTGGCGTGTACATTGCAACCAGTATACCGCCAACAGTAACGCCCATAAAAACCATCATTATTGGCTCAAGCATCGCCGTTAGCTTCTCAATCACAACATCCATTTCACTCTCGTAATAGCTTGCAATAGATCCATACATCTCTTCCATATTACCGGTCCTCTCTCCAACAGAGACCAGAGCAACAAATGAGGGAGGAAATATAGCGGGCGTTTTTTCGAATAATTTAGATAATGGTTCACCAGAAAATACACCTCTTCTGACTTCAACCATTGCCTCTTTTATAATAACGTTATTGCTTGCACTAGCAGCAATATCTAATGCCTCCATTTCGGGAACACCTGCTGCCCTGAGGTTTCCTTGAATCATCGCAATCTTTGACAGTGATGACATACTAACTAAACCACCAAAGAGAGGGAGCTTAAGTACAAGTTTGTGCCAGGCAGTTTTGACCTTATAGTTTTTTCGGATGGCGAAAGACAATCCCATAAACGAAGCAACTAATAAAAATGCAACGACACCGCCCTTAAGAGGATCTCTAAGAAAATTGCTCGCATTAACCACAAACTGCGTCGCTGCTGGAAGTCCACCTGCCTTTCCAGCAAACATCTCTTCAAAAACTGGAACCACAAAAACGAGCATCAATGTTACAACAGCACCCGCAACAATCAAGAGTATTGTTGGATAGGTCATGGCTCCTTTAATGCTTTTTTTAATCTTTTCTTGCTTCTCCATATTAATCACTAATTTGGATAAGAATAATTGTACCTTTCCACTCGATTCTCCAGCCCTAAGAAGATTAATATAAATATTATCAAAGGCCCCTGGAAACTTTTCAAATGAGTCTGATAGTGTATTACCAGTCTCAACAGACTGGTGAATATCAGCAACAATTAATTTAAAACCTTTGTGCTCAGTTTGATTCTCAATCATTTTTATAGTCTCAAGAATAGGTAAGCCAGCCCTAACCATTGTCTCAAATTTTTTAGTAAAGGTGATGACCTCTTCGATTGGGACTTTTTTGGGGATCTTTGTTTTTTTCTTAGATTCTTTGACTTCCTTTTTTGCCTTAATAACTTCTTCCTTTCCAGACACTTTTTCCAAGGAAGTAATAATAATTTTATCTTCTTTGAGTTTAAAAGCAGCCTCATCCTTATTAATAGCAATAACCTTACCTTCGGTATACTTATTTGCCAGAATGCCTTTATATGCGTATGTGACGGCCATTAAAACCCTATGTTTAATCTAAAATTAAAATTCGCTTATATTCTTCAATAGAGATTGATCCATCTTTCAGAAAAGTTCTGCCAATCTCTTGCATGTTCAGGAAGTTATCTTTTTCTAGTGCTATTTTTTTAAGCTCAGGAGTCGTTTTTTCTTGCAGAATACCTTCAATTAAATTATCTGAAATCCTTAGGACTTCATAGACACCTTTTCGACCTTTGTAGCCAGTTCCGTTACAAATATCACACCCAGTACCTTTGAATACTGAAACCCTTGTAGCTTCTTCAGCTGAAAAACCAACAGATCTGAGTTGACTCTCGTTAACGCTCTCATCCTCAACCAGACAGTCATTACAATTTTTTCTGGCTAGACGCTGAGCAATAATCAAAGTTAAGGCGGATGTAATTAAATAGGGCTGGACGCCCATATTTAGAATACGAGTAATCGTGCTCACAGCATCATTCGTGTGGAGGGTAGAAAGCACTAAATGGCCTGTTAATGCAGCTTTGATAGCAATTTCAACTGTCTCTTGATCACGAATCTCACCAACCATCACCACTTCAGGGTCCTGTCTTAAAAATGACCTTAGCGCCGAAGCAAAAGTCATTCCATGGTCTGGCTTAACATGAACCTGTCCAACGCCATCAAGGGTAAATTCGACCGGATCTTCAGCAGTTAAGATATTAATATCTTCTTTGTTAATTTTATTTAGAGCAGCGTAAAGCGTTGTTGACTTACCCGATCCAGTTGGACCGGTTACCAGAACCATACCTTGAGGCGAGGTAATTGAGTCAATAAAGGCTTTTTCATCATCCTCATGAAAGCCAAGTTTTTCAATTGATAAATCTATACCATCCGTATCAAGAATACGCATTACAACCCTTTCTCCAAAGCTTGTTGGCATGCAGGAGACTCGAAAGTCGACTTCTTTGTCATCCACCTTAAGAGTGATTGCGCCATCTTGAGCCTTTCTTCTCTCAGCAATGTCAAGCCTTGACATAATCTTGATACGCGTAATAATCTTTGAATAGTTTTCAAATAGCACTTTGTTAGTGCCAGGCTCCTCCATCAAAACACCATCCAGTCTAAACCTCATCCTAGCAGAGTGCTTAAAGACTTCAAAGTGGATATCACTCACACCCTCTCTAATTGCTTTTTTAAGATTTGTATCAATAAACTGAACGACAACTGCAGAATACTGCTCACCATCTTCGTCATCTTTAGTAACCTCAGCTTTAGCCTTTTCTTGATTTAATTTATCTTGCCTCGCTTTTTTAGCAATTGCAGGATCAATTTTTGTTTCAGTCTTTATTTTTGCATCTAAAGCATTCGCTCTTCCATTAGCTTTAGCAGAAGAGTTAGATTTTGTATTAATTTTAGGTGTTCTTGGCGCTGAAGCTGAAGACGGATCAATAGAATTAAAGCTATCTAAAATTTCACTAATTTGACTGATTGTAACTAGGTATGGATTTACTTTCTTATCAGTTAACAAAGCAATGCTTTGCATTTGATTTAGAGCTGAAGGCTCTGAAATCGCAACATCGAGAGTATGGCCGTGAACACTGATTGGGATAATTCTGTTTTCAGCAATGTATTTTTTTGACAGAATATCAGATGAAGTGAAGTCAATATTGTCTGCACTGAGTTCAGGTAAAAATTCTATATCATAGCTGCCTGAAATCGCTGAAGCTATTGATTTCTCATCTGTAAACCTATAGTCAATAAGGGTTTCGATAAGGCACTTATCTCCCTCATCACTTGAAACCATAGCACTCTTTAAGTCAACTTCACTGATTAGACCGTTACTATGTAACAAACTTGCAATTTGTTCAGCTGACTCTGGTGGAACTCCTAAACTTGCCATAAACTTTTTTAATTAAATGATACGAGGCGCCAAGAAAACTAAGAGCTCTTTTCGAACATTCGTCTTCTCTTCACCTTTAAATAGATCTCCAACCAATGGAAGGTCAGCAAGGAATGGCGTTTGAGTTTTAGAGGATTTAGTAGACTCAGTAAAGACACCACCAATGACCACAATGGTCTCATCTTTGATTAATAGCTTGGTTGAAATCGTCCTTTTTGCAATCGGTGGGTTAGCTATAGTGGTATCTACGGTTGACTTTTCAACATCTACGCTAAGAATGATATTTCCATCACCCACTATAACAGGGGTTACCTTTAATGTAATTCCTGCATCTTTTAGCTCAATTGAAGTGACTCCGTCTTCCACTTTAGTATAAGGAACTTGATCAACTTGCTTAATTTCAGCTGCCTGACCATCCAGAGTAAACACTCTTGGATTTGATAATACTTTAGTAATTCCTTCATCTTCAGAGGCAGCTAGCGCTGCAGATAAGTTCTTGGTAGTAGTGCCAAGGATAAATGAAATAGCACTGGTACCGGCAGCTGGTGCACCTAAGGTCGAACCTGTTATGCCTAGAGCATTATCACCCCTAAAGTTATCACGAAATCCCAAGATATTAGTATCCGGGGAATTTATTGCAAAATCTGCTCCAAGAGAGCGACCAAGACTTTCAGAAGCTTCAACAATGAAAGCCTCAATTAATATTTGTTTGGTCCTAACGTCTAGTTCAGAAATAATACGCTGAATAAAATTAAGATCAGATTCAGTCGCTTTTACAATTAAATAATTCAGCCTTTCATCTATTGTAATTTCTATAGCAGAAGAAACTTCTTCACCTTCACCCGATTCTGGCCCATTAATAATGCTTTGAATTTCTGTACTAACATTTTTAGCTTCAGTGTAATACAACTTAAAAATTTCAGTATAAAGAGGCTGCACAGCGTCCTGAGCATTGCGTGTCTTTTCCATAGCTTGCATAATCTCAAGATCATATTTTTCCTGAGCTGCAAGCACTTCTTGGCTATGTATGCGAATAATATTGGCTTCTTCATCGACGTACTTTGCTAACTGCTTAACCTTAAGAATTGAGTCAAGCGCTTTATCCCATGGAACATCAGTCAGCTTAGCGGATACAAGACCAGAAACCTCATCTCCAATCATAATATTTCTTCCTGAGACCTCAGCAAACATGACCGACATATATTCGATCGGCATATTTTCAAAATTTACTGAAATTGGAAAGATTTCTTCTTTATTAGAGCCAGAGCTCACGTCTATGTTATTTTTAACTTCCTCTTTGTTGATTTGTTTTCTAATAGTGCTTTTTGCAATCTCAGCTTCAGAGGACTCTACATCAATTATGGGTCCACTTAAAGCTGTTGCAATAACGCGGTCTTGATTATCTGCAATAAAGCTTTCAGGCTCAATAATTAAAGAGCTTTTACTAACTTCCAATAACTCTGTATTACTCTCTTGCAACTCGACTGGAAATGGAGATCGATACTCATTTGGCTCACACGAGGATATAAAAACAACAAGAAGTGCTAAGAGAAAATTATTCTTCATTTTCATTTGCTACACTCCTATTTCTAACAGGTAATGATATAACGTCATCTGCCTGAGTAACTTCAATGCCAAAAGAATTGATATTTGTTACAGATCCATCAGCATTCCCCAGCATATCTCCAACTCCAATAAAATATTCTTCACCATCATAAGTTCTTATATAAGCAATTTTTTGAGCAGGTGAAATCATAACACCAATTATTGTATTCGAATCAACAGGTCTTCGAACCAAAGGATGAAGAGTTTTATCGACTGCCTCTATTGAAGAAGGAACAAAATCAGATGCTGCGGAGCCAGTATTAGTTGAAATAAGAGACCCAAACGCATTATCTGCAGCAATTGAACTACTAGAAAATAAAATAGGAATAATTATAAATATAAAGATCCTTGAAAATTTAACTGTCATATTCTTCCTCTCCTAACTCCTGATCTGGATCTGAACATTCTTCAGACTCATTTTTTGGCAATCGATACGTAGCAATTGAACTTCTTACCTTGACATCTCCACCAGAGCCACTCTCTGGGACTGTGATTGTCTCGTTATTAATGTTAATAATCTTTTTAAGTTCAGCTAAACCACTTCTAAACCTTGTAAACTGGTTATAGTTTCCGCTTAACTCAAGGTTCACTACAAATTCATAATACCCAACTTTTTGAAGTTCTACTGACATTTCATCATCTGAAAACTGCTCATCTTCTTCAAATTCATTTTCATCAGTCATCCCATTTGAACAAGACTCACCAGTAAAAACTGGCCTTTCAATGCCTTTTTGAATTTTTGTTATCATTAACTTATTTTGCATAGCCAGTAAACTAATTTGACCGTACAAATCTTCTAGCTCTTTATCTGTATGAAAGAGAGTTGTTCTTCTTTCGTATTCTTTTTGAGCAACCGCTAATACTTTTTCGGCTTCCACAATGTTCGTTGTAAGGTCTTCTATCTCATATTTAAGCATCTCAATTTGAGAAATTTTCTCATTTTTAACTTTTAAATCTGCTTGTGTTGGTAGATATATAAAATAAATATAAGCAGCAATAATAACTATAACCCCAACAACCCCTATTGCAGTCTTCGCGTGAGGGTTTGGAGGGTTTTTGGCGCCACCTTCTGCCTTTTCTTTTTTTGAAAAAAGGCCTTTAATGAGTTGGCCTACATCAACATTCATATCAACTGCCATCGTTTGACTCCCTGGAATCTATGGATTGTTGCGGAGCTAGAATAACTTTGACAACAAAAGTTTTTACTGTTTGATTTGAAATTGTTTTTACAGACATTGTTCCCAATGAGGCTTTATCTATAACATCAATTACCGTCAAATTTTCAATAAAGGTAAGAATATTGCCATCATTTGTTGACATGCCTTCAATTTGAATTTCACTATCTCCTTTGTAGTCTACCTTGACTAGCTTTAAGGATTGCCCTGGAATTGCAGAATTAATGCCCAGAAGGACTGAGTACATAAAGCCCTGGTTCGAGGTCAAGTCATTTGTTGCTTCCAGCGAGGTTTCCAAGGAATCTTTTTTTGCAATAAGATCAGAAAGTATCGTTTGCTTTTCGTCTCTAACTGGTTCGAGCATGTTGTACTCAACCATGAGCTCATCGACCCTATCGACCTCTTTACCGCTAGAGAGAAAATTCCAGGCACCCAAACCAATCGCTAAAATTGAAAATATCACAACTCCCCATCGTGACACAAACTTCATCTTCTCTTGACTCTTAACACTCTCCCTGTTTGGAAGTAAGTTAATATTATTAGTTCCAGTGACATACTCGTAGTAACCAAACACATCTAACTTTCTCGTAGCTAATCCTAATGACGATGAGAAAATTGAACTATTGAGCTCAGCAGTAGATTTCTCCTTCAAATTTTCAGGCACTTCAACATTCATCAGTGAATCGAAAACTTCGACTTCGATATTAGGTAGGGCTTCATTAAAATTACCAATGGTTCTTTCAAGATTCGGCAAAGATGATGAAATCAACAAGTTATTAATCGCCTGCGTTTTATATTTGGCAGTATAAGATGAAATCATCTGTGAAACCTGCATAGAAAAACGATTGCTAATTCCCTTAATTTGCTCATCAGTCGAGCCCTGATCCATGAGCGTATTACGATCTTTTTCTGACAAATAAATATCAGATATAAATGGTGAGTCCTTGTAAAGGATCAAAATATAATTTTCAAAAGCGCCAAACTCAACAATAGCTACAGGGGCATCGGATTTAGTTAAGTCTTCACGAAGGGCTAGTGCATTTCGAGTTGCAAAGCATCGAACATCAACCACAACTGGATTCAAACCTGCCTGCCTAACAATATCGAGATAGTTATCAATGTCATCTAATTTTGATGCAACAAACAAGATATGCATTAAGTTTTCAGCGGTATCCCTTTTTAAGACCTGCCAAAAAATAGAGTAGTCTTCAAGATTATCAGCCAACTGAACCGTGTTTTCCCATAGCGAATCAGAAGCTACAGCAACTTTAAGCTCCTCATCTGTCATCAGAGGGAGCTGCACTACTTTAATGATTGCACTACTAACTGGTATAGAGACAGCGGCACTTTTCGTTTTAATTTTTGAGGCAGTAATCAGCTGAGCAAGTTTGTTAACATAGTTCTCAGGACTTTCGATCAGAGAGTAGTTCGAACTTCCATCGATATATTTATAACCGAGTTTGGTTAGTGTCCACTTTTTTTTGCTTGATGATAGCTGAGAGACCCTAATACAGTTGGGCGTAATATCAACGCCAACAACATCTTCCTGTTCAACGGTAAGTTTACTGAGGTAACCAACAACCCCTTTAAGAACTTTCTTTAGCATAGTGATATTATATAGAAATTACTTTTAAAGTATATATATCAGGATGATCTATAAAGGCTGAATTTATAGAGCATCTTGAATGTTAAAAAATTAATAAATTTCACGCCATGACTCTTGTGAAATTTTTCCATCCCCTATTACCCCGCTACCTGATGGCGACAGAAGAATTATATTATCCTCTTTCTTACCTATTACATTGCCTTTACTATCCTTAATCTCTCCAGATCCGCCACCACTAATACCAATATAAACTATATTTTTGTGAATAACTGCGCCCGTTGCAATTCCCTCGCCTAACTCTGTTTTGCGGGATTCACTTCCACATGTCATGTTATGTTCAGACAAATAAGCCTTACCTGGAGAGCAAATTTGTCCCTGATTAGGGAGATAACGAGAGGCGTATACAACTTCGTTAAAAACGGCAAGTTTACCGGTAATTCTCTCATTAGAGCCCATATTAATATACCAACCTAGATCTGAACTAACAGGACATGAAGAACCTGCAGTAGACATATTTTTCATCGAGGAGGCTTTTGGCGTAGCGCCTGAAATGTTCGTATAGGTTGGAAAATTTTTATCTTTTATGCCAAAGATCCTGTTATCGATATCATTAGACATTCTTTGCAGTCTCTGCTGATTTCCAGTTCCATAGAAAGTCCATAAGTTGTCATCACTTCCTATGGAAGGTGTAATTTGGAAAAAAGACAATCGATCATTATCCGTTGTTGCTTCTGCGTCAAAGTGAGCAGTAAAGTCATAAAGAGTGCCTTGATCAGTCAGATTTAGTTGCCATAACTTACTCTCAAGATCTGCGCCATAAACCAGCGCTCCCTTGTATTTTGCTTTGCTCGTTGTATCTGGAGTAATTGATACCAGAGATGACGGCATAGAGTTAGCAGGATCCCCTGCAAGATCATTAAGATCAAATCTCTTTACTACTTTACCAGCGTCCTCTAAATCAACAACATAAACACTAGAACCGAAGTTCGTATTGATACCCGAATTATAGCCGCCGCCAAAAACAGCGACCCACTTACGATTATTTCCAGTTCCAACTGGTAATGCCACGATCACTGGAGTGGATAAGGTCTCGCCTATTTTTGAGTAATCAAATTCAGCAGGAATATTACTGGCGTAACCCAAGTCGGTCCTGGTTCCATTTGCATCCCAATGCGAAACCAGATTCAAGCTTGGCTTATTTTCAAAAGCGAATAGAAATGATGGGCTAGCTGAATTGGTCACATCTAAAGCAAAATATCCAAAACCTCCCCTACCCATTCCAGAAATTAAAACAGTTCGCCACTTATTATTATAAAAAATATCCTTAACAATTGGCGAGCCATCAACACCATAAATGGCATTAGAGCTATTTGCCTTTACTGAAATCATTGATTTTAAAGATGGAAGCATCATTGGTGGAATAAAGGCCCACAATTCTTTACCAGAACTAGAATCAAAGGCGTGGAGCATTCCGTCATTAGCGCCAACATAAACCACTTCGTCACGGACTGCGCAATTTACCCCACAGCTTGCTCCAGTTTTAAAGGCCTTGTAGCCATTTATATGACGATAGTATGCCTCAGTATGGTCTTTTGATGCACTAGAGGTGGTCTTACCCTTAGGAGGGCCAACTACGACCAACCTGGAGTTAAATATATCTCCAAGCTTCCAACGCTTGTCAGTGGTGCTATTGTCTTTGTTCTCATCATAAGAGTCGACACCACGAACAAAATTTATTAATTTTGTAGCTTGGGCATCTGTTGGATTTGTTCCACTGTTCTCCCAGAGTGCTCGCTTTAAGTTAACCACATTGGAGGCTGTAAAGTTATTGAGTGATGTGGAAACTCCAAAAGGGTTAGCAACAGTCCAAATATTTCTTGAAGACTCACTCCTTGCATCGAGTACTGCACCAGCATCCCACTGAATTGCGCCAACGCCAGCTTTAAATGAACCTGCATTATTTGATGTAAGCTTATATTTTGAAAGCTGACCCTCCCATTGGTGATTACTTTTAAAAGTAAAGGTTGACTGGAAGATATGATCACCACTACTGATATTAGGCATTACTACAGGCGCAGAAAAAGTAAGACGAGAGGAAATAGCCTGGCGAATAAAGGCAGACATCGTCTCATATAGCTGCTGCCAGTTATTTGAAAATAAAGGGGAGTCAGGGTGAGTGCCGCCAGCTTTAGCTAACTTTATATAATTAGTTTGATTTCCCCCTGAGTGAAAGCCAACAACCAAGGTCTGAATCCCCTTGGTCGCTAGAAGGCTTTTAGCAATATTCTCTGCTCGGCTTCCAAACCATTGGCCATCACTGATAACAATTAAAAAGTTTTTTTGACAACCTGCGTTAGAATCTATTGGCGAGTTGCTCCCGGTAAAGTATGACTGCGCTTCAGACATAGCACTGTCCAAATTCGTTCCACCACTTGGGCGATACCATGACGAGCCCTTGTAATCTGGATTGGTGATCAGTACTCCATTTTTCGTAATTTGTGGGGAAACACTCTTATTAATTTCTGCAGCACCATTAGAACTTATTTTTATTCTTTGAGTGGCAGAGCTAGCCCAATCCTGTAATCCAAAATTTGCACCTCGTGTTAGATCTGAGCTTGAGGTCAGCTTTTCAATAACCTTTAAAACCTCTGACATTCGCGTTTCACTAGATGGGCCTGCAGTGCTTAAGTATGTTCCATCAGAATCAAATTTTTTAATTGCATGTCTATAAAAACTAGCTCCATATATATTCCCGGAACTATCTGAAGCAATACCATAAAGATAATAAAATCCACTTGGGCTAGATGACGAAAAACTACCAAACTGCCTTTCATAAACACCACTGAGTGAGTATTTTTGAATTTTAGAGCAGTACCCTGTGCAGGCTACATAGATTCCATTCGAGGTAACCTCAACGTCTCCAGCACTAGTATTACTTGAAAGAGACCAGGTATTTTGAACTCCAAGTGCACTTGAATATTTCGTAATATTTTGAGTGCCCCTTCCGGCCGTATATAGAGAGCCATTATAAAAGTCTAAGCCGTTAAAGTATCCAGAGCCAGATGTGATATAAGAACCGCCACTCCCTCTCCATTTATAAACCGACCTTGAAGTTACGCCATAAACATCACCAGTTGAATCGTCTACAGCTACATCGATGATATTTGAAGCACCAGAATAACTTGTTATATAGCTGCCATTAGAATCATATTTTGAGACGCCGTTTCGATCCGCTATATAAAGATTATCATTTGAGTCTATATCCATTTTTGTTGGATAGTAGAAACGTCCAGCGCCACTTCCGTAGCTACCAAATGACTTAACAAAGTTTCCAGCAGAGTCATATTTTTTAATTCGGTGATAATAGTATTCAACTACATAAATATTTCCATTGGAGTCAACTGCTACATCTCTTGGGTAGTACATTCTACCAACAGAATTAACAGTTGCGCCCATAGATCCGGATGTATCAAGCATGATGTATATATTAGCTGGAACATCGGCCTTTCCAGTTCCAGGAGGTGGTGACTTTGCATCTATACCAAAGGCGCATATCAATAACAGAGAACCAACTAGTGCCTGAAGTTTTCTCATTTAGTTGCCGCCCTCTTGCTCGATTGCAAATTTTTCATAACTCTGCTGGTGATTAAGAGATTGAATAATCACTGACTCAACTACATCACTGGCAACGCTTTCAACTGAGTAGGCTATGACTGCTTTAGAATTTTCCCAAGACCACCTGGCAATTGGAAATTCATCATAAAAGCTGTTAGGTTTGTTTTCTTTAACGCCATAAATGGACTCAGCCCAAGTTATAAGGGAAGGAGATTCTGATACCCTCATAAGCTCAATTTGAACGAGCTTATTATATAAAAAGACAAAATGTATAGGGACACCTTGAAATGCTTTTTCACTCTTACAAACCTCTTCTCCAGGAGCAAATAAAAACTGCTGAGAGGCGCCTTTTATTTCGGGCTCCACAAATTCAGAATCAATTTTTAATTTGCTTACTGTTGATTTGTATGAGTCACCAAACTTGAAAGATTTGAAATCACACTTAGCCTGAACACTTCCGACAAATAGAAGCTGCAATAATAAAGTAAAAATGAGTATCTTGTTTTTTGACATATTTAATTTCTATTTAAAAAATCATTGAATCAATCACTTCGACCTGACTCAAAAAACTATCCACCCCTGACGCAGAGTTTAAACTACCTTGAGATCTAATTCTATACATATACTTGGTATTAGTTGCAGCAGCCCCATATCCGCTCCCCTCGCCAACATCAAACCCAACACCTTCACCGCCCTCATAGGCAACCTGACCTAATAAAGCAATAGTACATTCATATTTCTGATTTTGAGCTCTATTTTTTAGAATCTGGTTTTCAGAGTTGAGTTGCCATTTACTCATCCTGGCGCTCGACACTGAATGACATAAAGAGCCAGAGGCAGTATTTTTACAGGGTGCACCGGATGCTGATTGCGTCTTTAACCAAATCCTAGCCTCTGCAATGCAGCTCTCTGCAGAGTAAAAGGAGTCTGATTTGGTAATACTTTTGCCAACCATCTCAGAGGATTGTTTTGTTGAGTAATAAAGACCAATCCCCATAGTCATCATGACCAGCATTAAAGTTAATGAGACAACAATAATGAAGCCATGACGTTTTTTTTTCATATATTTATTCATTGTTTCATATTTCTAACTAAAACAGTTGATGTAAAAACATCTCTAAAAAAATCATCATTTTTATTAATAATATAATTTCCAGGATGGTAGTCTTTCTTTGAAAATTTCCTATTTTTTCCATACTTTCCTTTTGATCTTAATGATAAAGAAATTGAAACTAACCACTTGCTGCCAGAACTTTCACTAATAAAGGTTAAGGCATCAGTTCGATTTTTTGTTGGAATACTTCCAACCAAAGCTCCAGTATTTGGATTGAATATCCTAATTCCTGGATTATTTAGTGTGCCAACATATAAATAACCATCTGAACCAAATGCAATTGGACCAGGAACAGGGTTCGCAGAAATAAAACCAGTAATCACAGAATCACTTACTCTGAAGATCTTTACCACATATTTATTATTAGCAGAAATATAACCATTACTTTTTGAAAATGCAATATGCCCTGCAGATATTTTGTCATACACATCTCTTCCTGATTGAACCTCTCCAATCTTGGTGCCTTTAGATGTGCTATACATATAAACCGTAGTAAAGCTTTTATTTCCTGCGTATAAAATTCCATCAGGGCCAATAGCAATTGAAGAAATGTTAATACTTGTAGGAATCTCACCAATCTTTGATCCTGTTTCTGGATTATAAATTCTTATTCCAGTTGCTCTATTAAACCCAGCATAAATTAAACCACTCGAATCTACGGCCAAAGCACTAATTGCTTTATCTGTTTGAAAAAAACTCTTTCGTCCTGATTTGTTTTTAAATGGCTCATAAATCGTTATTCCTTCTTTCATTTCAGAGCCAGAATATAATTTTCCACCATTCCCAGAAGCTAAAGCTCCATTCTTAGATGTCCCAATAATCCATCCATCAGGCTGAGCTCTTGATTTGGTAGAGATATCAAATAACTCAATATTATCATTATAGTCAGAACCAGAAGCTAAAAATGTACTCGTAAGAATATCAACAAATTGTAAATCTTCAATATAGTCAGCCATCACATCCTTAGCTCCAACTCTGGGTGCTGCAAGGAGTGCATTATTTGTTCCAAGAATCGTTCTTCGTTTAAATAATCGATTTCTAGTTCCATGCTTTGAACTAGTATAAGGCTCTGTCCAGAATCTTGTTTTGACTCGCTCAACTGTGCTCGATGTAACCACACCTGAGGCATTAAGCGTGTCAAAGACTTCGTCATAAATAATTGTTACCTCGTCGCAGCATTTATTTCCACTATCAGTTGTGACAAGAGGTGCAGCAATGGTTCCATATGTCATTAATCCATTTCCATCTCGATATTCGAAACCAGCCATTCTAATTTCACGCTCAAGGATACTCATTACTGCTCTTCCCGAAGTATGAAGCTCTGCAACATCTATATTCTTTTTGTATTGCTTCTGAATAAGCTCAAATGAAGCATAAGTTGCTGCAACAATGATCGAACTGACTGCTAGCGCGACCAGCATTTCAACAAGAGTAAAGGCTTTTATATTATGGCGCATAGAAGATCCTCTTCATAAAGACAGACTTTTTGTTACTCTTCGCATTTAACTCAAGTGAGACTATATAGACATTATTTTGACCAACTTGTTTTTTTTCAACTCGAATAATTCGCTTATCTGAAGTTCTCTTATCACCAACCTCGCCTTTTATTTTGTTGCACCAGTTTTGCAATCGCTTAAGCTGGTCATCCTTCCCTGTTCCAGTCGTAATAGAGGAGCAGTTGCTCAGATCCTTGCCGTTGTATTCCATAATATTAGTTTGGTCAGCATTCAATGATTCAATAATTTCAGTGTTCTGATACTTTAATTTTTCTTTATCGATAGTATCGCTCATAACTCCATTAGATACAGTAACTAAGGCATAAACACCAGCAAAACCAATTGCAGTAATAGCAACAGAAACGAGCGCTTCAATAAGGGTAAATGCTTTTTTATTTTTTATCATCATCACAATTAACCTACAAATCTGAAAAAGATGAATCGCCAGGACGCTTTACTTTCTTTTCAAAGAGACCTGTCGCTCCAAAAATAAGTGTTTGCAATGTTTGGTTGCCTTTGCCGCAATCCCTTTGGACTTGATGAAGCTGAATTGAATTAGATGCTGTTGCCGTTCCATCAGAATTAAAGCATTGGTTGGCAACGCCTAAAAGTCTTGATTTATCGCTGATAACAAGTTTTGGAATATTTGGATCTAAAGATTGCGCTGAGCCTGATAAAGTGCAAGTTTTATTGGTGAGAAGATAAGCCGTATAAGTGGCTCCATTTGCTGGCAAGCTTCGATTCGCTCTCACAAGAACTGTTTGACTTCTATTTAAGGCTTCAGCTCGCGCTTTTTCAAATAACTGATTTAATGATTCGAAATCATTACGATGCTCTTGTTTGCAATTCCATCCTGTCAATGCGGGCCATCCAGTGCCTGCGATAATGCCGACTAAAGCAATCACTACCAATAGTTCAATTAGTGTAATTGCAGGCTTCACTAATTAATCTCTTAACTCAACGTCTTCGTAGTTAATTTTTCCAGAAGCAACTAGGCCTTCAACTGAGTGATTCATAGTGACCATGCCTTCACCTCTTGCAGTTTGCATAATGCCACTTATTTGGAAAATCTTACCCTCTCGTATCAAGTTCCTGACCGCATGATTACAGACCATAATCTCAAAAGCGGCAACGCGTCCCTGCCCATCTGCAGTCTTAACAAGCTGCTGAGTCACAACGAGTCTTAGGGATTCCGCAAGCTGAGATCTGACTTGGCCCTGCTGCGCCGCTGGAAAGACATCAATAAGACGGTTAATGGTATTAGGGGCTCCGGATGTATGAAGCGTGCCAAAGACAAGGTGTCCAGTTTCAGCAGCAGTAATAGCAAGCTGAACTGTTTCAAGATCTCTAAGCTCTCCAACCAGAATGACATCAGGGTCTTCACGAAGAGATGCCTTAAGGGCGGTCGCAAAAGATTTGGCATCCCTCCCAACTTCCCTTTGAGAAATAGCGCACTCCTTCGGATGGTGAATATATTCAATGGGATCTTCAATCGTAAGAATATGACCCTGCTTTGTGGCATTAATTCCATCAATAATTGAGGCCAAAGAGGTTGACTTGCCGGATCCTGTTGGCCCTGTAACAAGAACCAAGCCATTGGGTTTATCAACAATTTCTTGCATAACATGAGGAAGATTAAGATCTGCCATTGAAGGAATATTAGTTTCAATTTTTCTTAACACTGCAGAGAGGCCATCCGAAGTATAGAAAAAATTGACACGAAAACGATAATCTCCAACCTCTATTGCAAGATCCACATCACGAACCTCTGAGAAATGAGTTAACTGATCCTCAGTGAGCGATTCATGAGCAAACTCTCTAAGCTGAGCTGAAGAAATAACATCCTCTTCGGGGGTAATCATCTCACCATTGACGCGCAACATGACAGGCTGATTCTCCTTCAAATGAATATCAGAAAATTTATATTCTTCGATATATCTGCCTATGATCTCGTTCAAAACCCACCTCAAATTATTTTTTTATTTATTAAAACATTATATAGGACTAAAAAAAACCTTTCTAAGATAAAATATTAAAGATGATAATATCTTTAATAGTTTTCCTTGTTGGATTGGTATTTGGGTCATTTTTAAATGTTTTGATCTATCGACTTCCTCTAGGTATATCGCTTCTTAAACCCATAGGGTCTGCCTGCCCTCATTGCAACTACAAAATCAAGTGGTATGAAAATATTCCTGTTTTTTCTTATTTATTTTTAAAAGGTAGATGCTCTAGTTGCTCTGATTCAATATCTAAGAGCTACCCTATTGTTGAACTTATTACTGCAGCAGTGACCTTAATGCTCTATTCAAATTTTTGGATAGGCTGGGATATGATCATAACCATCTCTCTTTTTTACGTCTTGATTGTGTTGTCATTTATAGACTTAAAGTACAGGGCTGTTCCAGACTATCTCCTAATCATCGTCGTCATTCTGGCCATCCTAGTGGGGGACATCATCAATATCTTATTATTTACCGGTGGTTTTGTGCTGCTTGAGCTTGCCATTACATTCTACATTCAAAACATCAAAGCAAAAATTACTCAAAACAAGGAACTAGAAAATCAAAGAGCTCTCGGTGAGGGTGACATGCCTATTGTTGGGGTTATTGGTGGCCTTCTGGGGGTTCAGCTAGGCATTACGGCGATCTTTCTGGCTGCAGTTCTAGCCTTGTTACCGGCAATTTATAACCTATATTCAAAAAAAGAAATAGAAACTGCCTTTATTCCATTTCTATCCTTGGGCCTTTTAGTTACAATTTTTAGTGGGATTAATTTATTTACCCTGTTCACATAAAAGGCAAAAAAAAATATAGTTGTTGTTTGTAAGAAAAGACTTTAATTTAAAATGAGACTAGTACTTCCAGAGCTCATACTCATCCCAAATTACTTTAGCGCCGTTGAAATTATTTTCATAGGCAAGTTTGGTCCAATACTTTGCATTTTTGAATGATTTAATAACCCCATCACCCTCAGCATAAATTTTTCCTAAGATATATTGAGCCTCAGGTTCATTTTGTTCAGCAGCTAATTTAAGCCACTTCACTGCTTGGGAATAGTCCTTAAGAACTCCCTTACCATTAAAATACAAAATACCTAGATTTGATTGTGCCTTAGCATCCCCTTTTTCAGCAAGTGGCTTCCATTCCTTAGAGGCTGTTTTAAAGTCACCATTTCTATAGGCATCCCATCCATCGTTAAAGTCTGCATGAGCTGAACCCATCATAATTAAAGGCAGGAATGCAGAAAGAAAAAGAGTCGATATTTTGTTCAATTTCATAATCAATTGTTAGAAGTTTCTAGTTGCATAATATACACGTGAACATATCAAATTTTAATAATCTTCCACTAAATTATTAAACTAAAAGCCTTTTAGGAAAGTATTTTGTTCGTTACTTTAAATCAGACTTAAAGCTCCAATTATATTTTTTCCAAATATAAAGACTGATAACTCTCGTTATGACTCCCAATATTACCAAAACTATAATTGAGTTCTTCATTAATGGCATCAATTGAAAAATAGAAAAGTTCTGGCTGAACAACAAAAGGCTAATCGCCATACCCAATGCCACTCCTATAAGCAGAGTAGGCCAAAAAGAAAAACTGATTAAAACTTTCTCTTTTAACGAATAATTCGACTTTATTTTTTTCATAGTTATTTCCTAATGACATAAAAGATTTCTTAAGCTCATAAAACTTACAAATAGTATAATCACTCAAGACAATTTAAAATCCTTAGCAGAAGTAAGTGTATATACTGAAGACTTAATTTAATGATTGAATTTTAAATGCTAAATATTTTTTCAAAGCACCCAAAAGAAGTTGGCGAGACCTACCTTCAACACTTTGTTGCAGCCTGTAAATACAGCTTCGTTTTATTTGGACTATTTGTCATTGCTATTATTCATGCAGTCTTTCCATTTGTCTTTAAAAAAACTGTGAGTGAAAAAATTTTAGAGTTGGCAGATGAGTTACAAAAGAGGAAATAATTCGCACAAAACACATTAATAATTCACAAATTACGGTTTGACTTACACTAAACTCTGATTATGAAAACTTTATTTACAACATTATTTATATTCTTATTTACATCGGCCTCAAACGCCGCTATGTCTCCTCGTTTCTATGAAACTGAAATACTTGGTAACTGGATTTGTAAGGACTTCTATCCAGGTTATGCAGCCTTTGAGATGATTAGATATAAAAAAGATGGGACATGGAACAGCTTTGGTGAACTCATTGTTGATTTTCCTATCGAAGAAAATAAAGTAAAGGTTGTATACAGTGCTCTTGGGACTGGTGTCTGGGAGATTGAGGATCAAAATTTAGTAAGTATGATTGATTCAATTAAAGTTACCAATAGAAATCATCCATGGCTTGACCAATACTTTAATATGCAAGAGCAGTTCACCCTTAACGAAAGAAACTCAGAACAGATCATGGTTTTGGCGGATGACTACATTAACTTGCAACCGTCATCAGGTAAGCCCTATGAGTGCTTTAAAGTTGAGATTTAACTAATCACCCCTCTGATTATATTTTTTTGCATTTCCCTTCGATAGAGTCACAGGATACTTCTGTGCATTTTTAACTAATTTTTCCTCTATTGCCCTTTCTAAGTTAACATCTAATAAATCACAAAAACGAAGTAAATACATCGCGATATCAGCGACCTCACTATTAATTAATTCAAGCTGCTTTTTATTAGGTAGCTGTGACTCCTCAGGTTTAAGCCATTGAAAAATCTCGACAAGCTCTGAAGATTCAACGCTCAGCGCCATAGCTATATTCTTAGGGGTATGAAACTGCTCCCAGTCTCTTTCAGAAGCAAACTCTTTCAGTTGGTTTTGTATATCAAATATATCCATAATTTTTAAATTGTTTTATTTCAACTCGATATGAAAAAAATTTAGTATACTTAACCCGCTTGATTTTACTCAAGTTTTTAAATAACTAATGGGGGTCATTATGAGTATTCCACTTCTTTGTCATGTTTTTTTAATTCTGTTTGGCGGTTTCTTTGCCATTCAGCTTTCATTTAATTCTCAGAAATTTGCAGAATCCAATCGAATGGACTCGCCTCAAGCAGGCTTTGCATTTAAACCAGCAGGGTTCCTCATGTTTGGCTTTGTTTTAATGCTAATTGCAACTTTGCCAATGTTACAAATTGGAGGCTTTAGCTCTGCAAAAGAACTTGTTGCTGGTGTTGGAATTTTTACTCTTTCTGCGTTTATTTTTAATATGGGACTTGTATTAAAAGTTTGGTCAACATTTGATGGTGCTGATCATGAACCAAAAAATGCGATTAGACCTCTAATTCCTCTAATAGCAGTTATTATTTATTTTGTAACATCTTAATTAATTATAAGGAGACATTATGTCAGTATACAAAGCACAAGAAGCAGCAAGAGAAGCCAATGATATGGAAGCATATGCTGCAACACTTCATGATGATTATCAATTTGTTATGCACCTAGATAACTCAAAAAAGAATAAAGAAGAGTCCATGGAAATGTTTACATTTATGATGAACAGTGATGATTTTGTTACACATGATTCACGCTGCCTTTATGAAAGCAGTGAGGCAATGGTAACTCATGGCGTCATGAGCTTTCCTGATGGAACGCGTGAGGCAGTATTAGCCTTTCATCAAATCAAGGATGGGCAAGTTATTAGGATGGAAACAGGTGCAACACTCCTTCCTTAAAGAGATATAAATTCAAGAAAAGGCGCTTTAGGGCGTCTTTTTTATTTACTATATTCATAGGAATAGATAACGAATTATTAATGCTACAAAATAACCTTTGGGAAAATAGCTCAAAAGAAAATATAGGTTTTGAGCAACTAAAAGACTCAGTTGTCTCTGACTTAACGATTGTGGGTGGCGGCTACACGGGCTGTTCAGCTGCTTTATCTGCCGCTGAAAACGGACTTTCAGTAACGCTTATTGATAACAAAATTGGGTTTGGAGGTTCAGGCAGAAATGTTGGTCTAGTGAACTCGGGGTTATGGCTTCCTCCAAAAAAAGTTGAGAGTATCCTTGGAAAAGATTCAGGCATTAAACTCAACAAGGCTTTATCCAAAGCGCCAGATTTAGTATTCGAACTTATAGACAAATATAAGATAAATTGCAGCGCCAAAAGAAATGGAACCCTTCACTGTGCACATTCTCAAAAGGGCTTTAAGGATATTCAAGATCGCTATCAACAGCTCACTGAGCGTGGTGCAGAATTAGAACTTTTAGATCAAAAAGAGGCAGAAAAAAGAATTGGTTCATCTAAATTTCATGGCGCCCTACTCAATAAAAAAGCTGGCACAATTAATCCACTAAGCTACTGTCGGGGTTTAGCTAGAGCGGCGCAATCTAAAGGGGCAAATATTTTTGAAGCATCCCTAGCAACAAAAATTAAACGCAAGGACAATTTCTGGGAGATTCAAACAGAGAGTGGGTCAATTCAATCCAAGATGTTATTGATTGCAACGAACGCCTACCAGCAAAATATAAAAGGCATTGACCCATCAAAATATACACCTGTATATTATTTTCAAGCAGCAACAAAACCACTATCCAAAGATTCTTTAGAGGGTGTTTTGACGAATAAAGAAGGATGCTGGGATACGGCCACTGTGATGTCATCTTTCCGACTAGATGATGAAAATCGTTTCATCATTGGTGGTATTGGAAACCTTGGTCCTAATATTTCTAAAATTCACTCATCATGGGCCAAAAGAAAAACTCAATCTATTTTCCCTTCTCTAAAGAATATTTCCTTAGATTATTTCTGGGGCGGTCAAATTGCGATGACAGATGACCATATTCCAAAAATTTATAAAATTGGTCAAGGTGCATATTCAATTTTTGGATATTCAGGAAGGGGGATCGGCCCTGGAACCTACCTTGGTAAATCTATCATTGAGAGTTTTTTAACTGGTAGTGAGGAGTCTTTACCGATTAAACCAACTCATAGTAACAATGAGATGTTTGGAAAGCTAAAAGGGAATTTTATTGAGTTTGGAGCAAAACTAAACCATCTTGCTTAGTGCCTCGTCTTTAACGATCTTTTCCAACCCCACTAAATCTTTGTTTTGTGATGTACCACGCTCCCAGATCTAAGAGAGGTCTTGGAGGGAGCCATTTAGCTTCTTCAGTCCCTAAACAGTCACTCACTAATTCGAGATCATTACCACTTGCAAGTTCAGCAATAGCTAGTCCAAAAGCGGTTCCCTTAGTAATGCCAGAGCCATTATAGCAACCAGCAAAATAGAGGTTAGAAGACAGCCTTTTAAAGATATTTGTTTTATTAGCGGTGACTCCTTCAACACCCGAATATAAGTGCTCAAATGGCACGTGGCTGAGATCTGGAAATCGATTATCAAATGACTGACGGTGAATTTTTTGTCTTGCCATTAGTTGGCCTTTATTTAATAAGCGATGATTATTGTATTCAGCAGTGTTCCTAATTGAAATCCTTTTATCATCAGTCAGCCTAACCGTTGCACCGCCGCTGTGAAGAGACAAGACACCCCATGACGTTTCAGTACCTAGTGTTTCAATTTCATCCTGAGTCAGCACCCTAGTGATACTTCCTGAGAGGGTAACGCCGACGACTCTTTGTTTTTGTTGACCACTTGCCAAAGGCTCATAATTACACGCCATAATTACATTTTCAGCTCTAATCGTTGACTCTGGCGTCCTCAAAGTATTAATTTTGCCTTTCCTGATATCGATGACTGGTGAATTCTCATAAAGCTCAACATTTTTGGGAAGCTTGTCAGCAAGACCAAAAACAAGTTGCGCTGGCTGAACCAAAGCGCCATTCATGACCTTAACACCCTTTTGATACCAATTTGTTCCCAGCTTTAGATGACTTTGTTCCTGAGAAAGTGGCTCATGTTTAATCTCCCTT
The DNA here is from genome assembly GCF_001281385.1 of Candidatus Pseudothioglobus singularis PS1. NCBI lineage: Bacteria > Pseudomonadati > Pseudomonadota > Gammaproteobacteria > Pseudothioglobaceae (SeqCode) > Pseudothioglobus (SeqCode) > Pseudothioglobus singularis (SeqCode). The sequence continues at coordinate 621,996 of NZ_CP006911.1, read as the reverse complement.
TTCTCTAGGTAATCAACAAAATAATCGCATTCTAAGAATGAACTTTCGTCAGCAGCCATATGGTATATACCAGACTCCTTAAAGTCACAATTAATATGGTTTTCATTTATGACGGCGCTAAGAGATTCAAGGCCCGCTTGATTGATACGGTCAATCCTTTTATATTGTCCAAGTTGATCCTTTTGATATCTCCCAGAAAAATGACTATGCGCTACTGCGTATCCTGAGTTTCTTCCAGATGCGCTTTGGCCAATCTCTCTAGCCTCAAGCAAAATAATCTTATCACTTGGATTCAGTTCAGCCAATCTTCTTGCACACGAAAGACCTGTGAAACCTGCACCAATCACAAGCCATCTCGTATCTATATTTGAGGTTAAATTTGACTGCGGATTTCTCCGGGGTATTAAATCTGCCCAGCCCTTAGTTTCATGATCAAATTTAAGGCTCAACTGGCTCACCCAATGATTAATTCAAGTGGTCAACTAAAACAAAGTGATCACTTATGTCATCCGCTTGTTTAAGCCATCTATCAACGAGTTTACTATCATGAGGCGCTGCGCTCACGCCAGCAGAAATTTCATTGCCCATAACTGCTTCAACAGCGAGTGCTACTGAGCATGAGACGAGTTGAGCCATTGCACTACCCATTGAGTTACCAAGTGTGTCTAGCAAAAATTGCTTGTGCCAAACAACCTTAGAGTCATTTTTAACCTTGAGCTCAACAGTCAAAATGACCCGATCAACTTCATCTTCTTTGTAAGAGTAATTGCTCCATAAATCATCACTAATCTCTTTAAGCCTAGCTTCTGAATCTGCACTATTGAGTGAGTCTACCTCTGAAAAAATATTACTCCATGCACTCTTCCAACCCTTATATCTGAGAGTTCCTCTGACGAATTGCTCAATTTTGAGGTCATCATCCATTTGGTATTGCTCTATAAAAGGACGTGAATCACGATTAGGATACACCTCAAATTCATCCTCGCCCCATGGCATTGGGAGTGGATAAATCTCTACGGACTCCCATGGCTTGGTTACAGTATAAACTTCACTATTTCGGATACTCACAGAGGTTGACATTAATGCCTTAAGAACGCCGAGAGGTGACCAACTAAACTTGTAGCAAAAGTCATTTGGAACATCACTCAGACCGCCACAATAACTTAAAAAAGAATGGCTATTTTCTTTAGAAAATACGCTTGAATTTCTATACTCTTCAACTAAGGCGTGTGACATACTATGATCGATACCTGGATCCAGTCCAACTTCGTTTACAAGGCATAAACCCTTCTTTATGGCAGCGCTGTTTAAGTCTCTCATCTCATCTGAGATATAAGAGCTAGATACGAAATGTGCATCTAAAGAGATGCAGAGTTCAGCAACTGGCACATGAAAGTTGCCTGGCAGCATTGAAACAACTACATCACCAGCATTTGCGTATTTTTTAACTGCTTCAATTGAAAATGGAACAACCTGGTAATCTCCATCCACTCCTGACAAGGCTTCTATTGCCTTGTCTACTGTTCGATTGTAAACAATGACAGAATGTCCATGCTCAATTAGTTTTTTGAGTCCTGGGATAGCTGAAAGACCAGTCCCTAACCAATGAATTGTAGGCATTTATACTCCTTAAATAATTTTTAACTATAAATTTATTTTTACACTAGTTTTTAGATAAATCTTCAAAAATAAATATCTATATTGACTGTTTTTTGGGCCAGGTATCGCTGAGTCGGTAACCCTCTGGAAAAAGGTCATCTGGATCAATTGTCAGTTGATGCGTTCCAGTAATCCAAGCCCTCCCTCTTATAGATGGGATAATTGCATTTTGATTGCCAATGAGCACTTCATCTAGTATCTGACAGTCAAACCTTGAATTGAGAATGGAGCGACCTATCATGCGGTCTCCTTTAATTAACTCTCCTTTTGCATGAAGCACTGCCATTCGCGCTGAGCAGCCTGTTCCACATGGAGAGCGATCAAGCTTGCCGGGATCAATAACCACAGTATTCTTACTCACCTTAACGCCCTCTTCCTCAAAGATTGGGAGCGCAAACTCACAGAATGAAATGTGATTCCACTCGGAATTTTCTGGATGCTTAAAGCCTAGCTGTTGATTTGCTGCTAAGGTAATCTTTGCTCCTAACTCGGATATATCTCTAGCCTCATGAGGCTCTATTTCAAAACCAATCTCACGCGCATTAACCAAAACAAAACTATCTCCCCCATAGGCAGTGTCGACCTTCAAGGTTCCAACACCTTCGACCTCTAAAAAAACATTAAGCTTATCGGCAAATGACGCAACATTATGAATCTCAATACTTACTGCCTTGCCATCTTCACAATAGGCTTTAATCGGAACAAGGCCCCCTGGCGCCTCAAGGATAAATTCTGTGATTGGCTCATTGATTGGAATGATTCCAGTATTTAATAGGACCGTTGAAACGCAGATCGAGTTTGAGCCCGACATGGGAGGTGTATGCTCAGGCTCCATAACAATAAAACCTTGGACTGCTTCAGGATTTTTAGCAGGAACTAAAAGATTGACATGTTTAAAAACGCCCCCTCTTGGTTCATTTAAAACGAACTGACGAAGAGATTGATCTTCATGAATCCATCTTGCTTGCTCCCAAAGGGTTTTGCCTGGAGGCATTTCAACTCCTGAAACAATAACATTACCCACCTCGCCTTCAGCATGGCATGAGACAATTTGAATAGTTTTATTGTTTTTCATTTTGATTGCGTGTGATTTTTTTATTGCATGTTATCATTTTTTTGTAACTTGGCTGCTGAATTCCTTATACTTAGCAACTTACCTTCCTGAATGGATATTTAATAAGAGGATTAACCTAATGACTTCAACGACATCCGAACTGAGCCTTGATGAGATTTTCAACCTAGCTAAAGCAGCGCTTATAAATAATGGCGCTAATGAAGAGAATGCTGATGCAGTTGCAACTACCGTTACAAATGCTGAGAGAGATGGCTCAGTCTCTCATGGTTTATTTCGAATACCTGGGTATGTTAAGGCTCTTAAAAGTAACAAAGTAGATGGCTCTGCTAAGCCAGAAATTGAGGAAGTTACGCCAACAATATTCAGATGTGATGCTCACAATGGTTTTGCGCCACTTGCACATAAATATGGACTTGAAAAATTAATCCAAGCAGCTCACACTTTTGGAATCGCGGGGCTAGCTATTCAGCGTTGTCATCACTTTGCAGCCCTATGGCCTGAAGTAGAGGCAATCAGTGATGAGGGCCTCGTTGGCCTAACGTCAGTTTCATACACACCGGCAGTTGCTCCTTCAGGAGGAACAACTGCATTATACGGGACTAATCCAATGGCATTTTCATGGCCAAGACCTGGAAAAAACCCAATCGTTTTTGATATGGCAACAGCATCAATGGCTAAAGGAGAGATTCAAATTGCAGCACGAGATGGGCACTCTGTTCCTCTTGGAACTGGACTATCTCCATCAGGAGAACTGACGACAGATGCAGCGGAAATTGATAAAGGGGTTTTACTTCCATTTGGAGGCCATAAGGGGTCTGTCATTGCTCTTATGATTGAACTTCTATCTGGCCCACTAGTAGGTGAAACTTTTTCATATGAATCAAAGGAGCGTGATAACGGGGATGGAGGGCCAGTTCAAGGTGGGCAGTTTATTCTTGCAATGTCTCCTAAAATATTATCTGGAAAGGATACCTCCAGTCAAACTGAAGATTTTCTAGAAAAATATAAGTCAATTGATGGCGTTCGAGTTCCAGGAGCTAGAAGACATAATAACCGAAAAGATACTGGACCAAGACAAGTCAATACTGCCTTAATAGAAACAATATCCAACCTTGGATCTTAAAGCAAACTAGAGTATAGAAAATCTGCCAAATCAACAGTATCATTTTGTGGATTTTTATTACAATAATTTACGGTTGCTATATAAACCAACTCAGGATCAGGCTTTGCAGGATAGCTAGAAGTTTCATAATTTCTTCCAGTGTAATAACCGCTAAACCAAAACATAATCATTGTTTTAACGTCTGGATTATTGTTTTGAACTAGTTCATTCACTTTCTCACATTTCATATATCCGACTGCTAGATAGGCATGACTACTTCCTACAAGAAATAAATTGGCTAATACTAAGCTGAAGATAATTAAATATTTTTTCATTAATAGTTCTGAATGATTATTGGAGAACTACTGAAGTCTTTCAACAGCCATAGCAACACCCATTCCTCCACCAATACAAAGAGTAGCGAGACCTTTATCTGCTTTATCACGCTCCATGCCATGCACAAGTGTTACTAAAATTCTAGCACCTGAAGCACCAATCGGATGACCTAACGCGATAGCCCCTCCAGTAACATTTACTTTAGACTTATCCAGACCAAGAGAGTCATTCACGGACATGGCCTGCGCTGCAAATGCCTCATTAGCCTCAATTCTATCAAGTTCAGAAGCTTTCCAGCCAGCCTTTTCTAAACACTTAGTACTTGCAGGTATTGGTCCAGTTCCCATAATTTTTGGGTCAACACCAGCACTAGCATAAGAAACGATTTTGGCCATGGGTTTCAAGCCAAGCTCCTTTGCCTTAGATGCACTCATTACCATTACAGCGGCTGCTCCATCATTGATACCCGATGCATTGCCTGCAGTAACTGTTCCATCTTTCTTAAAAGCGGGCCTTAGCTTTGACAAGGATTCCTCAGTTGTTCCATGCCTTGGAAATTCATCAGTATCAAAAACGATATCTTCTCCCCGTCTTTGAGGAATAGTAATTGGTGTAATTTCATTACGAAATAAATCAGAAATCTGAGCAGACTCTGCCTTTTGCTGAGACTCTGAGGCAAAGTGGTCTTGAGATTCTCTTGAGTAGTCAAATTTTGAAGCAATATTTTCAGCAGTAACGCCCATGTGATAGTCATTAAATACACACCACAAACCATCAACTACCATTGTATCAACCATCTCCCATGGACCCATTTTTTTGCCTTCTCTTGACTTCGGTAGGACGTGCCCAGAAAGACTCATATTTTCTTGACCACCTGCAATAACGATTTCAGCATCCCCACAAGCGATAGCTTGAAATGCTAGCTGTACTGCCTTTAAGCCGCTCCCACAAACCTTATTAATGGTCATTGCTGGTGTCACATTTGGGAGGCCAGCATCTAAAGCTGCCTGCCTAGCTGGATTTTGGCCACTGCCAGCAGTCAGCACTTGACCCAAAATTACCTCATCAACTTGGTCATTAGCTACTCCTGTCTTCTCGAGCAATGAGGCAATAACAGCAGAACCTAACTTATGGGCTGGAATTGACGAAAGCGAACCTCCAAAAGAACCTAAAGCTGTTCTGGTAGCAGAAACAATTACTATTTCATTATTCATAATTTACATTATTTTTTTTAATGGAATTATTATAGAGGTTGAAAAACAAGAGACTTACTTAATCTTGTGTATCTAATCATTATAAGGGCCCTACAAAAGGAGAAATAAAGAGCCCTTAAGATGAATCTTCACAATTAAAGCGCTTACTTATTGCACCTTAATAATTAACTATTTTGCTTCAGCCTTGTTTCCAATATCTCACCAGACGCAAATAATATTGGATAGGCTATTGATGATAAAAGGCTATTTATTCTTTTATAATCTCTTATCACGTCGATATGCATTGAGCTGGTCTCAAGGCTGTCAGTGACTCCCTTTCCAATTCGCTGAAGATGTTTAGAGACTGATTTAGTTTCCAGCTTATGAAGCTCTTGTTTTTTTCCATAAAGGACTTTAGCTAACTCACAATCATTCGACATAAATGTACTAATAGCGAGATCATAATCAGAACAAACTACTTCATGAATAGAAATAATCTCACTGAAACCTTCTTTAGAAAACTGTATATGTTTTGAAATTTTCTTTTTAGAAATGTCCATTAAACTATTATTTACAATATCACCTATATGCTCCATATTCGTAGTAAAGTTAAGTATATTGAGTGCTTGTTGGCTTTCTGCTGGAGTAAGTTCTTCTTGCAATATTTGAGCAATATAAAGCTTTATGGAGTCAAAGAGATTATCAACAGTATCCTCATTTTTGATAATTTCATTTCTTAACAGATCATTATCATCTCGCATTACTGCAAGTGATGACACAACCATATTTTGAGAGACTTCTGCTATCCTAAGCGCCTGCCTCTTAGCATTCGCAAGAGATACAGCAGGCATAGAAAAATCATCTGATTCTAAAAACTTTGAATCACTTTTAGTATCATCAGTATTGCTCTCTAGTTCAAGTTTAGAAGTAAAGCCAAGAATCTGAGTTGAAAATGCAATACCTATAACAGCAACTATAAGATTCAAAGTAAGGTGATAAAGCGCCGGAACTAGTTCCATTGAAGCAAAGCTTAGGAAGAATTGAGCAAATAAATCAACAAATGGATAAAAAATTATAATACAAAAAATTCTTACAAGTAAATTAGCAATTATTGGAGTCTTCTCAACTACAGAAGAATTCCAGCTTGAAATAAGAGGCAGCATACCACTTCCAAGGTTCGCCCCCAAAACAAGATAGAGCCCTTCATTTAACCCAATAACGCCTGTTGCTAAAAAACTAACAGACAATAACACGATTGCTAAACTTGAATAAGAAAGATAGGTCATCACAAGAGCCAAAAGAACAAAAAATATTGGCTGATTACTAAAAATCTCTAATAGTGACTTAAACTGCTCAAATTTAGAAAGTTCTCCTGCAGTATTTGATATCAATAATAGTGCAAATAAAATTAAACCTAAGCCGCTCACTGCGCGAAAAACATTTTGCCACTTGTTCTCTTTTGAGCCTATAAAACCAAAAACACCAATAGCTAACAATAATGGAGCAACAGTCGTAAATTTCTGAGATGCAATGAGAACTGCAATTGAAGTTCCTACATCTGCCCCCAACATTGTTATAAATGCTGATCCAACCCCAATAAGATTTTGGCCAGCAAAAGATGCGGAAATTAAAATCGTAGCAGTACTGCTTTGAAGAAGAGCTGCAACTACTAAGCCCGATAAAAATGCTGGAAAGATTTTTCCTTCTGATCGACGAGCAAAGCGCTTTAAATTCGTACCATAAGCCCGCATTACGCCTGTACGAACCATTCTTAAGCCCCATAAGAGGAGCGCTACTGAGCCTAAAAGTTCGATGAGTATACTCATACAGTCTCCGCTATGTTATCTTGCTTAACAGAACTTTCAGAAGTTTTACTCAGCTTTTGGTATTTTTCTAAAAATTGATCTAGCTTTTGTTTTTCATTTTTTGTTAGAGACAGTCCAAGCTTTGACCTTCTAAATAAAATATCTTCAGAGGTTCTAGCCCACTCATTTTGGACCAGGTAGACGACCTCTTTTTCATAAAGACCTGAGCCAAAACTCTCGCCAAGTGACTCTATATTTTTAGCACTAGGAAAAATATCAAATGAGACTGTCCCATATGACCTGACTAAGCGCTTGACAATCTCTTCATTTAAGAAAGGATATTTTTCCTGAATCTTATTATTTAAGTCAAATAGCCCATCGACATCAATATCTCCCCCTGGAAGAGAAGAATTATCAGTCCAAGGACCACCTCTTTGCCCAAGGAATGTTTCGATATGCTTAAGAATGGCCTCAGATAGGCGGCGGTAGGTCGTAATTTTACCCCCAAAAATATTAATCATCAGTGATGAGTCATGCTCTTCAGCTTTAATGACATAATCACGAGTGGCTTCTTGTGCTTTGCTTGCTCCATCATCATAAAGAGGCCTGACCCCTGAATAACTCCAAACAATATCTGATAGTTTGATTTCTGAATTTAAATAGGCATTAGCTGAATCACAAATGTATTGTTTTTCTTCTTCACTTATCTCAACTTCACTAGCTGATCGACCATGATCAATATCTGTAGTTCCAATTAACGTGAATTTATCTTCATATGGAATCAAAAAAAAGATTCGACCATCATCATTTTGACAGATAAAGGATTTATCATGATCATAGAGCTTATTAACAACGATATGACTCCCCCTAACGAGACGAACATTTTTGGTATTTTTATTGCTAAAGGACTCTTGCAATACATCATCAACCCATGGTCCAGATGCATTGATAAAACATTTCGCTTTAATTGTATTCTGAGTATTATCTATTGAGTCAGTAGTGGTAATAAGCCAAATGCCATCAGACTTAGTAACTTTTGTTACCTTAGTGTAGTTTTGTAATTTAGCGCCATTTTTAGCTGCATCAACAGCATTTAAGATAACCAGTCTTGAATCGTCAACCCAGCAATCAGAATACTCATATCCAAACTTATATTTACTTTTAAGGGTGCTTTCTAAGACGCCATTATTCAAATTGACTGAGCTCGTACCTGGCAGTATTTTTCGAAACCCTAAGTGATCATATAAAGCAAGGCCTAACCTCAAAAGCCAGGCAGGCCTCATTCCTTTAGAGTGAGGCAAGACAAATCTCATCGGCCAAATGATATGGGGCGCCATTTTAAGAAGCACTTCACGCTCTTTTAGAGACTCTTGTACCAAGCGGAATTTATAGTGCTCTAGATATCTGAGGCCACCATGAATTAGTTTTGTTGAATTAGATGATGTGCCAGATGCAAAGTCATTCATTTCACATAGACAAACTGAATAACCTCGACCTGCTGCATCTCTTGCAACGCCAAGACCATTAATACCTCCACCGGCTACAAAAACATCATAAATTTTTTCACCTTCTTTTAGCATCTAGTTATCTTTTAATATGAGGTCTGCCAGTTCAACAAAGCCTTCGCCTGAGTATTTTGAGGTTATATATTTTGGCGGACTATCAATTTTATGCATCATATCTACAACGTTAGCAACGCCAATCGAATTATTAAAAAAACCAAACATCATAGAATCATTTGGAGAATCTCCAACAAACAAGGTTTTGCTCTGCATTTCTTCATCATTAAGACCAAAGCTTTCTTTAAGAATTTTTAAGCTAGTAGTGAGTTTATTGTGCTCACCAATCCAGCAATTTACATGAATCGAGCTCACTTTTGCTGTAGCGCCATTATTCTCAGCAATGTCAACAATTTCATTGATTTTATCAATAGAGAGTTTCGGAACATCCTCAGCAAAATCAATAGCTAAATCTGTAACGCGATAATCTTGATCAGATGCTACAGCGGTTCCTGAAACGCTACTGAGAACGGTGTCTTTAATTTGATGAAGAAGTTTAAAGTTAGACTGTCTTTCTAATTCGGTTTGACTGTAGACATTGTGCATTTTTTTATTCATATGGTCATATTGGTAAAAAAAAGCACCGTTTTCTCCAACCACCCCATCGACTGGCCACATCCTGGCAATGTGATCACACCATCCTGCGCATCTTCCAGTAACAGGGATTACTTTATATCCCGAGAGGGATAATCGCTCCATAGCATTATAGGCATCGCTTTTCAATCTTCCCTCTGTGGTCAATGTGTCATCAATGTCTGTAAGAATGAACTTTATATTGTCAAGTTGAGTCGAAGACATAGTTGATAGATTTTTCATTTATTTACCTGAGAATTAAAATTTAATAATTTGCACTACAGCAATTATTTAAATGAAAATAATTATTTTCATATGAACATATATATGAATATTTTAGCATAATTGTCATTTAAATATAGAAAAATATTCATTTGACTAAAAAATATTGTTCATTTTTTATCTTTTATGTTAGAATTAGCGTTCAAATGAACAATTTGGAGCTATAGATGGATTTAACTGCTAGACAAGCAGAAATTTCTGACCTACTTCGCCAAGAAGAATTTATTACTGTTGAAAGTCTTGCTGACCGTTTTAGTGTCACAACTCAAACAGTAAGAAGGGACATTAACGTCCTTTGTGATTATGGGCAAGCAAAACGAAAGCATGGAGGTGTAGAGCCTTTATCCACTGATGGTAATCTTGCTTATGGTACAAGACAGGTGCTTAATAGAGTAGCCAAAAGATCTATAGCAAAAGAGGTTGCCAATCAAATTCCAAATGGTAGCTCTATATCTCTTGGGATAGGCACTACCCCTGAGATGGTTGTGAGAGCACTTTTAAAACATAAAAATCTTAAGATTTATACCAACAACCTAATCATTGCTCAAACTGCAAGTACGAATTCCAGTTTTGAGGTATACAGCTCGGGTGGCAGAATACGAAGTGGTGATTTTGATATGGTTGGAAGTCCTGTTGAAAACTTCTTTAATTCATATAAGACTGACTTTGGAATATTTGGCGTTGCAGGTGTTGATAATGATGGTGTATTACTAGACTTCTCTGATGAAGAGGTTCAGATAAGAAGAGTTATCCTTGATAATTGTCGCGAAAGCCTTTTAGTTTTGGATCATGAAAAATTTGGCCGAATTGCCCATGTGCGAGGAGGACAGATTGAAGAGGTTACTAAAGTTTTTTGTGACCAGAACCCCCCCAATGAAATTATTCAAATAATAGATGATTCAGAATCTCAATTAATAATTTGTGATAAGGAAGATGTATGAGTGCAATTGAAGTAAAAAATCTATCCAAAAGCTGGGGTGATATTGATGCCGTAAAAAATGTTTCTTTTTCTGTCAAAGAAGAATCATTTACAGTTCTACTGGGTCCTTCAGGTTGCGGTAAGTCAACAATTCTTAAAATGCTATCGGGCCTGGAAAATGTGACCTCTGGAACAATTAAAATTGAAAACAAAGATGTTACTGAAGTTGAAGCCTCAAAAAGAGGAGTCTCTATGGTCTTTCAGTCCTACGCCCTATTCCCTCACCTGAATGTCAAAGAAAACATACAGTTTGGTTTAAAAGTAAGAAAAGTGCCTCCTGCTGAACGTGAAAAACGAGTCAATGAAGCAGCAAAGGTTGTTGGACTATCTGATTTACTCGATCGAAAACCAGCAAATTTATCAGGAGGTCAGCGTCAGCGCGTTGCTTTAGCTAGATCAATTGTATCAGATCAATCTGTTTGCCTGATGGACGAACCATTGTCAAACCTAGATTCAAAGTTACGAGCAGAAATGCGCGATGAAATTCGTGACCTTCAGAAAAGGTTAGGATTGACTGTTGTTTATGTGACACATGACCAAGTAGAAGCAATGTCTATGGCTGACCAAATAATACTTCTCAATTCTGGTGAAATTATTCAAAATGGCGCCCCTGAGGAAATATATAACTATCCCAATAGCATTTTTAGTGCTCAATTCATTGGGCTTCCACCTATGAATATTTTAAAACTCAAAGATCTTCATATTGCATCTCTTAGCAAAGAGAATCAAGAAAAAATTAAAGCCAGTAATAATTCTATTAATCTTGGAATAAGACCCGAACACCTGGTTTTTTCCAAAAAAGGACTTCCTGTTGTTGTCAATGGAATTGACTACTTTGGGGGTGAGACTGTTTTTAAAGTAAGTCACTTAGATCAAGAGTTCTTTCTACGTGAACCAAGACAGCCAAAAATTAATCTGAATGACAAGCTAAATATTAGCTGGAGTCCAGATGATATGCATTTGTTTAAAAAAAATAATCAACGTATAACTTCGTAGGTGCGTTGATAAATAGCAAATGAAAAGAACTACGATTATATAAACGAGGAGAAAGTAAATGAATAAGCTCTTAAAAAAAGTTTCGTATAGCTTGTCTGTTGCTCTTGGTATTTCAATGATATCAAGTGCTGCAATAGCAAAAACGGAATTAACAATGTACTACCCCGTTGCTGTGGGTGGCGCATTAACGCAAACAGTTGATGCAATTGTTGCAGATTTTATGTCAGAAAATCCTGACATTGAAGTAAATGCAATTTATTCAGGCAACTATGATGATACGAGAATAAAGGCACTTGCTGCACTTGAAAGTGGAAAGCCAGCACAGTTGTCTGTTATGTTTTCAATTGATGTTCATGAATTACGTGAATTAGATGCAATCATACCGTTTGATGATGTTGTTTCAACAAGTGAAGAAAAAGCATGGTTAAACTCTTTTTATCCATCACTAATGGAAAATGGAATTGCAGCAGGAAAGACTTGGGGTATTCCTTTCCAACGCTCAACTATTGTTATGTACTATAACAAAGATGCATTTCGTGAAGCTGGTCTAGATCCTGAAACACCACCAGCAACTTGGGGTGGTCTTCTTGCGGCATCAAAAGCACTAACTAAAGATGACGGCTCTCAGTGGGGTCTTATGATTCCATCAACTGGCTATCCTTACTGGATGTTTGGTGCTCTTGCAATGCAGAATGGTCAAACACTTATGACAAGTGGTGATAAAACTAACTTTGATCATCCAGATGTTGTTGCAGCACTTGAACTTTGGAAGGCATTCGGAAGTGAACATAAAATCATGCCAGAGGGAACGATTGAATGGGGTACGCTTCGTCAAAACTTCTTAGAAGGCAAGACAGCTATGATGTGGCATTCAACTGGTAACTTAACTACAGTTAAAAAGAATGCTAACTTCGACTTTGGTGTTGCAATGCTTCCAGCAGGAAAGCGTCGCGGAACACCTACAGGTGGAGGAAACTTCTACATGTTTAAGGACACTACTGCAGAAGAACGTGCAGCGTCAATGAAACTAATTAAGTTCATGACTGCTCCTGAAAATTCTGCCAAGTGGTCTGTAGCAACTGGCTACATGGGTGTTAGTCCTGATGCATATGAGACAGATACTTTGAAATCATATGTTTCAGATTTTCCACCAGCGGCAGTTGCTCGTGATCAGCTAGCATATGCAACAGCTGAATTTTCAACATACCAAACGAGTCGAGTTAAAAAAGGATTGAATGATGCAATCCAAGCAGCACTCGTTGGAAGTAAATCTCCAAAAGAAGCTCTTTCAGAGGCGCAAGCCGCTGCAGAGCGTATTTTAAAACCTTACCGTTAATTTGGTAATTTTGGTGGACGTCAAGTGACGTCCACCAATTAATTCTAAGACTAAATAAAATAATAATGAAAGATAGTACTCGTAATTTTCAAGGTTGGTTATTGTTTGCACCTGCAGCAATATTGCTTTTGGCATTTACTCACTATCCAACCATAACGACCTTTATTCATAGTCTTTATACAAATAAATCTTTTATAAGGCCCAGAAGATTCTCTGGCATTGAAAGTTATGAAAGTATGTTTAGTGATCCAATATTTGTTAAAGTTTTCATAAATAATATGTGGCTTGCTCTTGGAACTATTCCTACATCAATTGGGCTAGCAATTATTATGGCCTTAATTGTTAATAAAGCTATTCCTGGAAGAGGACTACTTCGAATGGCTTACTTTACTCCAACCATGCTTCCGATGATTGCAGTTGCTAACATATGGTTGTTTTTCTACGCACCAGAAATAGGATTGATCGACAAAACAATGGCTATTTTTGGCTTTGAAAGTACAAACTGGCTTGGAAGCCCATCAACTGTGCTTCCTTCAATTATGGTTATGACAGTTTGGAAAGAAGCTGGTTTTTTTATGGTTTTTTATCTTGCAGGCTTACAGACCATTTCACCAGAACTTGAAGAGGCCTCAAAGCTTGAGGGTTCATCTCGTTGGAATTATTTCTGGCGAATTCAATTTCCTTTGCTGTTGCCAACTACCTTATTTGTACTGATTAATGCTTTTTTGAATTCTTTTAAACTTGTAGATCATCTTTTTGTTTTAACAAAAGGAGGTCCAGATAATGCAAGTAATTTAATCCTATATTACATTTATGAGACTGCTTTTGCATTTTTAGATATTTCTTATGCCTCAGCATTGACGATATTCTTGCTTGCACTACTTGCCCTTACTGCTTTGGCGCAATTTTTATTTATTGAAAAAAGAGTACACTACAGATGACATATAGCAAAAGAATTTCATCTAATATAGAACTAATGGGTGCATATATACTTGCAGCATTTTGGGTACTCCCACTGCTGTATGCTTTTTGGGCTGCGTTTCATTACAGTAGTGATGCTATTCATTTTGATATTCTAGCGCCGCTTACACTAGATAACTTTCGTGAGGCATGGAGTCAGGCTCCTTTTATGCGATATGGCTTGAATACATTCCTACTTGTTTCCTTTATACTGCCATTGCAGCTATTAATTTCTACTCTGGCGGCCTATGCATTTGTTCGTTTTAAATTTACTGGTGCAAATGTTGCATTTGCCTTAGTGTTGGTTCAGTTAATGATTACTCCAGAAATATTGATTGTACAAAACTATGTAACACTTTCTAAACTAGGCTTAATTGATACAATAACTGGTATGGGATTGCCTTATGTTGCTAGCGCATTTTGTATCTTTTTATTACGCCAAACATTTAAATCAATTCCAAAAGAATTAGAAGATGCAGCTCAATTAGAGGGTTGTAGTACAATGGGAATTTTATGGAAGGTCTATGTTCCTTTGGCGACGCCTACTTTTATTGCATTTTCTTTAGTTTCTGTCAGCCACCATTGGAATAACTTTTTATGGCCACTCATTATTTCTAACTCAGTTGAAACTAGGCCACTGACAGTTGGTTTAGGTATTTTTGCTGCGCCTGAGACGGGTGTTGATTGGTCAGTTATGTCTGCTGCAACATTAATTTCAGTAGCGCCCCTTTTGATTGCTTTCCTCATATTTCAAAAACAGTTTGTCCAATCATTCATGCAGGCTGGAATTAAATGATTCAAATCCTAAGCTGGAATATCCAGAATGGAGAAGGTGTTGATGGGAAAATTTCTTTAAATAGAATTGCTGATACTATTTTTAGTATGGCTACTCCCGATGTTATTTGTCTTCAGGAAGTCTCTCGTAATTCAATCCTTAAAGACAATACAAAGCCTGATCAATTAAAACAATTATCAAATTTATTTTTAGACTATAAAGCTTTTTATGGTTCAGCGTACGATGTTTTAAGGGATGGAGAGGGCCAAAGAGAGCAGTTTGGCAATATCATACTTTCAAAACTACCTGTCTTATCTTCTTTTAATCACATACTTCCACAACCGACAAATAGTAGTTTCAGACATATGCCTAGACAAGCTTCAGAAGTTACTGTCCAAACACCCTCCTTTCCTTTGTGCGTTATTACAACTCACTTAGAGTACGGTTCTCAAAATCAACGTTATGAACAATTTAAGCGAATTTTATCCATTAAAGATGATATTGATAATTTGTCAATTAACCCTGCAACCATCCAAGAAGATAGTCCATATGCTAAACTTGAACGTTCAAATAAAGTTGTCATTTGTGGAGACTTTAACTTTGAATCAAGCTCTAAGGAGTATGGTCTTATCTCAAGTTACAGTGATAAGCCTCTAATTGACTCTTGGACGCATCTAAATTCAAATTTAAAGCATGCGCCTACCTGTGGAATTTTTGACAAAAAACAATGGTCAGAAGGCCCTCATTGCAGAGACTTTGCATTTGTAAGTGACAACCTTAAAAATAATATTGGAAACTTCATAGTCAATGAAGAAACTGATGCTTCAGATCACCAGCCTATAGTCCTAACGATTACTGATTAATTAGTTTTTTTACGCTTATTTTTGAAGAATGTTTTGTTGGCAATATAAACTGTTTTTCGAACCTCACAAAAAACAATACTTTTATCTTTATTTGTTAACTTGGTCTTCTTAACGATTTCAAATTCATTATTCTCTGTTGCCTTCTTCTTAATCTCATTCAGCTCTTCTAAAGTATATGTAAATTCTGCATAAAGATCCTCCCTTGCCGGCCTTCTAAATAGAATTTCAGCAGCTTTATCCCAAACTACATAATCATCGCCAATTAAGTTCATCAACTGAGTCATTGGAAATGGATCTACCGCAGAAAACATACTACCGCCAAATATGGTATTGACGTAGTTTGCATTTTTGTAACTATAGGGTAGTTTTATTTTTATCTCAGAAAAATCCTCAGAAATGTAGAGAACTTTTGCAGAGGTCCTTCTATACATTGGAGATAAGTTAAAGCCATATTTCATAACCTTTGATTTGGATATGAATTTAGAGGCTATCTTGGCAAGTTTTTGATAAGTAATCATTTTGAAATTGATTATAGAAACAAAAAAGACATCCGAAGATGTCTTTGATATTAAATTTGGCTCCCTGACCTGGGCTCGAACCAGGGACAAACGGATTAACAGTCCGTTGCTCTACCAACTGAGCTATCAGGGAATAGCGAGAGATTATAACGAGCTATGAATTTTGAGTCAATCAAATCTTAGCTTTTATAATCGTTTATTGGTGATTATTTAGCTTGCTTGCTTTATTGAGTCCTCAAGTGCCTTTCCAAACTCAGAACATGAGAGTAAAGTAGCGCCCTCAATTAATCTTTCAAGGTCATAAGTAACGGTACCTTTTTGTATTGTATTTGACATTGAGTTAACAATTAAATCAGCTGCCTCAGTCCATCCCATATGTCTAAGCATCATCTCAGCAGAAAGAATTAAAGATGATGGGTTGACCATATCTTTTCCTGCATAGCCTGGCGCTGTTCCATGAGTCGCTTCAAATACTCCAATAGTATCTGAAAGATTGGCTCCTGGCGCAATACCAATGCCGCCTACTTGTGCTGCCAAGGCATCAGAAATATAGTCACCATTAAGATTTAAAGTCGCAATGACTGAGTACTCTGATGGACGCAGGAGTATCTGCTGAAGAAAGGCATCTGCAATTGTGTCATTTATAATGATTTCATTTCCATTATTTGGATTTTTAAAGCTGCACCATGGACCTCCATCAATCTCTTTTGCGCCAAATTCATCTTTAGCAAGTTGATATGCGGTATCTCTAAATAACCCCTCAGTAAACTTCATAATATTGCCCTTGTGAACAATTGTTACTGATGGCTTATCATTATCTATTGCATATTGAATAGCTGCCCTGACAAGTCTTGAGGTGCCTTCAGTTGAAACCGGCTTAATACCAATACCTGATGTTTCTGGAAACCTAATCTTAGTTGCGCCCATTTCTTGTTGAAGAAACTCAATGACCTTTTTCACTTCGGCTGAACCTTTAGGAAACTCAATACCTGCATAAATATCCTCAGAGTTTTCTCTAAAAATGACCATATCCACTTTTTCAGGATGCCTAACTGGCGAAGGAGTGCCTTCAAAGTACTGAACAGGTCTTTGGCATATGTAAAGATCTAAAATTTGCCTAATGGCAACATTAAGTGACCTCATTCCTCCACCTACAGGAGTAGTTAGTGGGCCTTTAATTGAGACCGAAAATTTCTTGATTGCGTCTACAGTTTCCTCCGGCAAGTACTCACCATAAATACTATCTGCCTTTTCGCCTGCAAAAATTTCCATCCATTGTATCTCTCTCTCACCACCATATGCTTTTTGAACTGCGGTATTGACCACATCTAGCATCACTGGTGTAATATCAGCACCAATACCATCCCCCTCTATATAAGTAATGATTGGTTTATGAGGTACATTTAGCGCATTATTTTTAATTGAGATTGACTCACCAGTAGTTGGCACTGTAATATTTTTATAGGTCATTATGTCTTGTTAGTTGTTGAGATTTCTAGACGCATTATTATACCGTCTTCTTTCACTGAAGGGTCATTTGAGTTTTTCGTATAGTAATTTTTTCGAACTGATATCTCTTTAAAACCCAAAGCTAGATAAAATTTAATTGCAGAAAAATTACTCTGCCTTACCTCCAACAAAGCTTCATTCACTCCCCTCTTGTTAAGAGCTTGAACCAAGTGCTCTATTAATGCTTTTCCAAAACCCTTTCTTTGATAACTTGAATTAATTGCTATATTTAGAATGTCGGCACTTTCAATGACTGGCATTGCTATCAAATATCCAATAATTTCTGACTTATAAATTAATGAATAATTTAGATTGACTGGATTTTTAATACTTTCAAGTAACTGTGTTTGAGTCCACGGATTGTTTGAACTCTGCCTCTCAATCAAGAGGACAGATTCAATATCTGTCTCAAGTAGCTGATTAAAGGAAGTACTGATAAGCTTTGTTGTCAGTTTCGTTTTGGTAATAGTATCCAATTTCATCAAACCTAGCCTCAAGGTCAGCAACATCATCAACCTGAAGGCCAATTAGTACTCGACCAAAATCTGCGCCATGGTTACGGTAATGAAAGAGCGATATGTTCCATTTTGTTTTCACTTTTTTAAGAAAATTCAAAAGCGCTCCTGGTCTCTCAGGGAACTCAAATCTGTAGATGACTTCATTCTCAGCATTTGCATGGCCGCCAACCATGTATCTGATATGCGTTTTTGCCATTGAATTATCACTCATATCAATAACCTCAAAGGATTTAGACAATCTTGAAATTAAAGCCTGTTTTTCACCCTCCCCTTTACTCAGCTTAATGCCAACAAAAATGTGTGCATCTTTTTTAGCTGAGTACCGGTAATTAAACTCTGTGATAGAGGAGTTATCAAGCATTTCACAAAATTTAAGGAAGCTGCCTGGCTCTTCAGGAATTGTAACAGCAACAATAGCCTCATTAAGCTCGCCCAGATCAGCTCGCTCTGCAATATACCTTAATCTGTCAAAGTTGACATTAGAGCCTGACACGACAGACACAATATTTTTATTTTTTAAATTATTTTCTAAGATATATTTTTTAACTCCAGCTGTTGAAAGGGCTCCAGCAGGCTCAGAAACAGAACGCAAATCTTCATAAATATCTTTTATAGCTGCGCACATTTCATCATTACTCACCAGAATGACGTCATCAACTGACTCTTTAGCAATTTCGAAAGGAAGTTCACCAATTTGTTTCACTGCCACGCCGTCAGCAAACCGCCCTACATCATCAAGTATGACTCTTTCATTCGCCTCTAATGCTTTAAAAAGGGTAGGAGAGTCTGTTGGCTCCACTCCAATAACTTTAATGTGCGGAGCGTAATGCTTTATGTAGCTTGCCATTCCAGATATAAGTCCTCCGCCTCCAACTGGGGAAAACACGTAGTCTATTTTATCAAGTTGAGATAGTATTTCTTTGGCTACAGTGGCTTGACCGGCTATTACCTCAAAGTCATCATAAGGACTGATAAAGCAAAGATCATGCTCATCTACTAGCTTCTGTGCATGGTGAAATGCGTCATCATAAACATCGCCATGGAGTATGACTTCAGCTCCCAATTGCTCGACCGCCTGAACCTTAATTTTAGGAGTGCTAGTAGGCATAACGATAATAGCCTTTATATTTAATTTACTGGCGCCAAGGGCAACACCTTGAGCATGGTTGCCAGCTGAAGAAGCAATAACGCCTTTGCTTTTTTGCTCTTCACTCATTGAGCTCATTTTTTGATAGGCACCGCGCAACTTAAAAGAGTGGATCACTTGATCATCTTCGCGCTTTAAATAGATATTATTATTAAACCTTTTGCTTAGCTGAGGGGCAATCGATAAAGCCGATTCTTTTGCTACCTCATAAACGTTACTATTGTCTGCCAGGTTAACGAGTGCACTCATAGAGCTCCTTAATATAATCTACACTTACCATCGTATGACTGGAAAGTGGGCCATTAATTATCCAAAAAGGCTGGCTCTCTTCACCTAAGTGATCGAGAACAACTAGTGCGCCTTCAAAGTTTTTTGTCATAGTATACTCGCTCACAGTTATTAGAGTCCTAAGTCCTGCTGCAGATGATGAATTAAAACCAATTTCAGAGTCTTCAATGGCTATACATTCATTCGCATTTAAATTCATCTTTTCTAGAACATAATTATAAATCTCTGGGGATGGTTTTTTTTTATCCACTATATCCCCAGCAGCAATAATTTCAAAGTTATTGAGCGCTTCCTCGCCTAAAGCAGAAACCAAAATTGCTTTAACATTTTCATAAGACGTTGTAGTGGCAATTGCTAGTCTTAAATGATTATCAAGTGCATCATTAATGAGTCTTTCAACCCCAACCCTTAAAGAAATATATCCATCAGTTATTTTATTGATAAAAATGTCGGTCTTTTTTTTATGTATCTTGGCTATATCATCTTTAGTTAATGGGCTTGTTAGTTTTGGATTATATTTTTGTATGAAATGACTAAGCCTTTCTTTCCCCCCACTAACACTCAAAAGCTCACCATAAAGCTCACTATCCCAATACCAGTCTAACTCAAAAAAATCGAACGCCTCATTGAATGCTTTAAGATGAACATCATGCTCTGTATTAGCAAGAGTTCCATCTACATCAAATATAATTGCTTTCAAGGCCATAGTCGTAAATTTAATTAGGTCAAAAATAAAAAAATCATTGCTATTTTAGGCAATTTTTGGTAAAAACTACTTTTTTTTACAAAACTAACACTAATGACTGCAGAACCTAACTTTGACGAAATTCCTGCCTACATTCCAAAAAAGGGTGAAGAGTTCATGTCTGCTGGGCAACTTAAGCATTTCATCCTTAAGCTTAAAGTCTGGAGAGAGCAGTTGGTTTTTGAGGCAGAATCAACGATTAATCACATTCAAGAAGATTCGGCGCCTGTTGCAGATATTAATGACAGGGCTACAATTGAAGAGGAATTTGCTTTAGAGCTTAGAACAAGAGATCGTGAAAGAAAATTAATCAATAAGATTGATAAGACACTTCATTTAATCGATATGGGTGATTATGGTTACTGCAAGACTTGTGGCATTGAAATCGCTCTCAATCGTCTAGAGGCTCGCCCTACTGCCGATAAGTGTATAGACTGTAAGACTGTAGAAGAAAGAAAAGAAATCTAAATTCTAGTTTTTACTCCTTAGAAGTGTTGATAAGACTCGCTTGAGCCTTCATAACCTCTAATTTCTAGAGTCTGTGAGTTATTAATGACTCCTATCTTTGTGATTCTAATTTTAAGACTCTCTGATATTTTTTTTATTTCCATTTGATTTGATTGATCAGATGTAAAGCATAATTCATAATCATCGCCCCCACATAATGGCAAACCTAAGTCTTGGCTAGTCTTTAGATAATCCTTAACTGAATCGCTTAATGGTAAGTTCTGAGAGTCTATGATTGCTCCGACCTTTGAAGCCCTTAGGATGTGAGTTAAGTCTTGCTCAAGTCCATCTGAAACATCAATACATGAGCTTGCTATATTTATTAAGGCAGGACCGAGTTTAACTCTTGGAGCTGGTTGATTAAGTTTATTGAGTTCGGATGAGTTTGGGTTAATGCCCTCGTTCATTTTTTTTAGACAAAGGGCAGCATCACCAAGATTACCAGAGACATAAATATCATCCCCATTTTTAGCGCCAGATCTTTTAATCGCCTTAGATTTTTTAACGACTCCCATAATCGTAATCGTAATATTTAAGGGGCCTTTCGTCGTATCTCCACCGATCAAACTAACCTTAAAAAATTCGGATGCCTCCTTGAGGGATTCTGAAAACTCTTTTAACCAGATTTCATCCAGTTTAGGAAGCGTAAGGGAGAGTGTAAAGCATTTAGCCTTGGCTCCCATTGCTGCAATATCACTGAGATTAACTGCTAATGATTTATAGGCAATATCGCCAGGAAGTGCGTCCTTAAAGAAGTGAACACCTTCTGAGAGAGTGTCGGTAGAGGTTACAAGCTGGCAATCAGCATCAATTTCAAAAAGTGCTGCGTCATCTCCAACCCCTAACTCAATACTAGGATCACTTAATGGCCAATTAAAGTAATGATTAATTAACTCGAACTCGTTCATCATCTTTTAAAGACTTAACCCCTTAAAATGGGCTTCAATTGATTCTGAGAGGGCTAAAAGATCATAGCCGCCCTCTAAAAAAGAAATGACTCTTCCACTGCAATGTCGATCGGCTATCTCAACAATTGCCTGAGTCAACAGAAAATAATCTTCAGAATCTAAATTAATCGCTGCCAAAGGGTCTCTCTTGTGCGCATCAAAACCTGCTGAGATTAAAATCACCTCAGGCTTGAATTTATCTACATTTTTTAAAATTTTTTCATTAAAAATTTTAAGAAAATCTTCACTTGTAGTTCCAGAATCAATGGGTGCATTAAAGATATTCCCAACCCCTTTTTCAGATTCCATGCCTGTCCCCGGGAA